>NZ_CP027772.1:0-630642 GCF_003612895.1 Halobacteriovorax sp. BALOs_7
GATCTAGAGCCTGTACAGGAAGATCTTCTATCAAAAGTAGAATCGAAATATATCGATCACGTAAGTGATGATTATAATAATATTGTAATCGATAAGAGTAAGACGTTTAAGAACTTCGTAATCGGACCATCTAATAATATGGCCTACGCTGCTTCACTAGCAATTGCTAAAAGCCCTGGTAAAGCAGGTAAATACCCTTCTCTTTATATTCATTCGAATTCTGGACTTGGTAAGACTCACCTCTTACATGCCATGGCCAACGGAATTCAAAATCAATACCCTCACTTTGTTATCTGCTTAATTACAGCACGTGACTTTATGAAGGAAATGATTGAATCGATTCGTAACAAACAACTTCCAGAATTTCGTCAAAAGTATTCAGAGAAAGTTGATGTTCTTATGATTGATGATGTTCATGAACTTAAAGGCAAAGAAGGAACTCAACGCGAATTCTTCCATATCTTTAATGAGCTTTATCAAAAAGGAAAACAGTTAATCTTCACTTCTGATAAGACACCTCAAGAGATTAATGGTCTAGAAGAGAGAATCAAGACTCGCCTACAATGGGGTCTTGTTGTTGATATTCAAAAGCCAGATATCGAAACAAGAGTTGCTATCATTAATGCTAAGGCAGATGATCTCGACCTATTCCTTTCTGAAGATATTGTTAATCTAATTGCATGTAATGTTAAAAACTCAATTAGAGAGCTTGAAGGTGCTCTAATTAAGCTTTCAGCCTACTCTGATATCATGAAGGTTGATATTGAATTAGAGATGGTTAAAGAAGTTCTTGCTCTTCGAGATTTTGAAGATGAGAAGAAAATTACAATCGAAGGTATTGCTAAGCAAACATCTCAATATTTTAAAATACCTGTTGCTGATTTAAAGTCAAAATCACGTACGAAAGATATTGCTAACGCTCGTTTTGTGGCCATGTACTTATGTCGTAAGCTTGCAAATGCAACTCATGAGGAAATTGGTCGCTTCTTTGGTGGTCGTGATCATAGCTCTGTTGTACACGCAGAACAGAAAATCTCAGAAAGACTATCGCAAGATCCCCTACTTTCTAAGACTATTATGACGATTGAAAATCAACTTTAATCACTACTAAATCCAAATCAAATTCTGACTAGTCAAATGACTATCCAAAAATAGGCCACTCAATGAGTGGTCTTTTTTATGTCCAGGATGGACGGTATGTCGACGAGAGGCAGGAGCCGAAGTCGACCTTGATGACTACTCGGCCGTGAGTAAATGATTGGCCAACACTGACAAACACACAATTTAATCCACATGAAATCTGTGAAATGTTGATTATATGACTAGTCAAATGGCCGACAAATTCACAGTAGTATTTGACTAGTCAACTTTGGTCCGACGAGATCACAGTTATCCACGGCCATTAGCGGCCAATTCACGGCCAACAAACTTAATTGTTGATTAATAAATCCATTAAAATTAATAACTTAGAACATATTTTAGAATTTATTCACGGCCGTTAATAATATAATCGACAAAAACGTAGGCCGTGGATAAAAAAGTTATCAACATGTTTGCAAAATGTGAGTAAATGAATGGCCAAATTAATAAAAAGTTAAGCAATTTAACTCGCCCTAAAATTATCAACATTTGGCCGTGAGTAAAAATCTAATAACGTCAATATATTGTTACCCAAATGATAATATACGAATGTGTGCATTGAGTTAAAAAAACTAATCAACTATTGCTCACAAATGGGAAATCGAGAGAATGAAGATCTAATAGGGAAGTAGAAGCTTATACACTTTTCCACAGGATTATATATTATATTAATATAAATATATATAAAAAGAGAAACACTTAAAACGCCTATGCTAGCTTGCTAACTGGTGTTTTCCATTATACAACAATAGCACAATTATTTCTGATAGGATTAAAAATGAAGCTTAGGGTAGATACAGATAACTTAAGAGATGCACTAAATAAAATTTTAACTGTAATTGATAAGAAGAATTCAAGACCAATCTTAACTTATACGTTACTAACTGTTAGCAATGAGAAAATATATTTATCAGCTACAGATTTAGAAGTATCAGCAAAGTATTCAATTAATGCATCAACTGAAGGTTCAGCTTCATTTTGTATAAACGCTAAGAATCTATTTGATATATTAAAAGAACTTCCTAACACAGATATCAACATGGAGTTGGAAGAAGGTGAAAATCTTCTAAAAATAAATTGTGAAGATATCCATTATTCACTTTTAATTTATGAATCAGATGAATTTCCAAACCTACATTTTGGAAACGAAAATACATTCAATCTAAATTCAGATGATCTATTAAATCTAATCACAAAAACTTCATATGCTATTTCAAATGATGAAACGAGACTTCACTTTAACGGAATATATTTTCAAGAAGTAGAAGGGAAGTTAAGAGCTGTCTCAACAGATGGTCATCGATTATCACTAATTGAACACGACATAGCAGAACAAAATAATGAAGCACTTATTAATGGAATTATCATTCCAAAGAAAGGTGTATCAGAACTTAGAAAAGTTGCAGAAACTTATCCGGGTGCTAATCTGTTTATTTCTGTTGATGATTCTTATTTATATGTAACAGCTAATGAGCAATACCAATTAGGTATTCGTTTAATTGCTAGAGAATATCCAAAGTATCAAGCTGTAATTCCAGCTAAGACGACTTATTCACTAACAGCTGATAAAGAAACTCTTCAGCATGCTATTAGACGTATTAAAATTATGTCTAATGAGAAATCAAATGCAGTTAAGATCAAGCTTACTGAAAATCATATGACAATCTCTGCTAACCATCCTTCACTTGGAGATGCGAAAGAGACGATCGCTGTTGATTACAATGGTAAGGAGCTTGAAATTGGATTTAATGCACGATTCTTATTAGATTCAATTGCAATTTTAAATTCAGAAAATATTACTTTTGAATTCAATAATGAATTCTCGGCTGTGATTGTAAGATCAAATGATATCCAAAACTATCTTGGAATCATTATGCCACTTAGAATCTAAGAGATTATATTATTTTGAAGCTATCTAAGTTACAGATTACAAACTTCCGTAACCTCCAGCCAGATATTATATCTTTCAATAAGAATATAAATTGTATCTTGGGAGAGAATGGAAATGGTAAGACAAATATATTAGAAGCGCTTCATGTGTTAGTAACTCGAAAATCTTTTCGTAAAAATACAACTTTTCCACAGTTATTAAGTATTGATGGGGATAATCCTGAAATATTATTTTCATCTCTTTTTGAAAATGAAGGTGATCAAATCACTTTTACTGGAAAGATGAATCCTAATGGTTCTTCGTGGACTCTAAATGGAAAGAACACCAAGAAAAAGCTTGATGCAAAATTAGTATTTATTAATCCATTTGATTCATATTCATTTTCTAATATTCCAAGCTTTAGAAGAAAGTGGTTTGATGATCACTTATCACTACTTAGTCGCGATTATAAGAAAGTATTAAATCAGTACAATTCTTCTCTTAGATTTAGAAACGTACTTCTTTCTAAAAAGCCACCACAATTTAGAGAGCAGCTACAAGTTATCGATCGTCAAATGGCAGATTACGCTTACGAGCTAGTTGCCATGAGAAATCAATTTGTGGCCGAGTTAATTCCATATTGTGAAAAAACTTATCGCGACATTTTTTCAGAAGAACACGAGCTTAATATCCAAGTCGATTCACGTTTTCACGGCTTTTCACCAGATATGATCTATGATTACATGCAACAAAGACTTGAAAAAGACCTAGTTGTGGGGCATACGACGTATCAAGTCCATAAAGATGACTACGTGCTTCTTTTTGATGGAATGAATGCCTATGAATTCTGCTCTCTAGGCCAACAAAAAATGTCTTATTTGAGCCTCATATTTGCCTATATAGAGCTATTTAGGTATAACTTATACACCTATCCAATTGTACTTATCGACGATGTCTCAGGGGAATTAGACAAAGCGAGATGGGGTAGGCTTGTAAATTTTTTGGAACAACGAGAGTTCCAAGTATTAATTACAACGGCAAATGAAAAATTTAAGGAAGAATTAGAAAAAATTGATGGAGCAAATAAGATCTATATCTCTAATGGATCCATTCACTAATCTATCTTCCAAAAATATATTTTTAAAACAACAACACACTGACACAAGAAATTGGAAGAGAGGTTCCTTTTGGAAAATCAAGAAAATCAAGCAGGAAGTATTGGTAAGGTCGGACAAGAATATGGTGCGAGCCAAATTAGTGTTCTTGAAGGACTTGAGGCCGTTAGAAAAAGACCGGGGATGTATATTGGGGATACTGCTAATCGTGGACTACATCACTGTGTATATGAAATTGTTGATAATGCAGTTGATGAAGCACTGGCAGGCTACTGTAGTGAAATTAAAGTTATTATCCACGTTGATAACTCTGTAACAGTTATCGATGATGGCCGAGGAATACCTGTTGATATCCATCCAAAAGAAGGTGTTTCTGCCGCTGAACTTGTTTACACAAAACTTCATGCAGGTGGGAAATTTAATGAAGATGGTGGAGCTTATAAAGTTTCTGGTGGTCTACATGGTGTAGGTGCATCTGTTGTAAACGCGCTTTCCAAGTGGGTTAAGATTGAAATTAAAAAGCATGGAAAAATCCATCAGGTAGAATTTAATCATGGCGTTACTAAGGCACCTCTTAGCATAGTTGGAGAATTAGAAGATCCAGAGCAAACTGGGACATCTGTAACTTTCAAGCCTGATAATGAAATTTTTGAAGTACATGAATTTAATTACGATACTTTAACAAGTCGTTTTAGAGAGATGGCTTTTCTTAATAGAGGATTAAAGATTGTTGTTAAAGATGAGAGAAATGATAAAAAAGAAGTATTTCATTATGAAGGTGGTTTAATTGAATTTGTTCAGTACTTAAATAGAGCAAAGACTGTCGTTCATAAGGCTCCGATTTATATATCTGAATCTCGTGAAGACTATGAAGTTGAAATCGCAATGCAATGGACAGACTCATATTCAGAAGTTCTTTCAGGTTATGCAAACGCAATTACAACTCCTGGTGGTGGAACACATATCTCTGGATTTAAAACTGCACTAACAAGAGTTGTAAATCAATATGCTAAAGAAAATAATCTTTTAAAGGGAATTAAAGCAAATCTTACTGGAGATGATATGAGAGAAGGTCTTACGGCCATTATCTCTGTAAAGCTTCCAGAACTTCAATTTGAAGGTCAGACAAAAGATAAGCTTGGTAACTCTGAAGTCGAAGGGATTGTTAACTCTCTAGTTGGTGATGCTCTTAAGCGCTATTTAGAGGAGAATCCATCAACTGCAAAAACGATTATTAGAAAATCAGTTGATGCTGCGGCGGCAAGAGAAGCTGCACGTCGTGCTCGTGAATTAACGAGAAGAAAATCAGTTCTTGATATGGGTGGCCTTCCAGGTAAGATGGCAGATTGTCAGGAAAAAGATCCAGCACTTTCTGAAATTTATATCGTTGAGGGTGACTCTGCCGGTGGTTCTGCAAAGCAGGGACGTGATAGAAAGTATCAAGCTGTACTTCCACTAAAAGGGAAGATTCTAAACGTTGAAAAAGCACGTTATGACAAAATGCTTGGTAATGCCGAAATTAAAATGATTGTTCAAGCAATGGGAACAGGAATTGGTAAAGGGAATTTTGATATCTCAAAACTTCGTTACCATAAACTTGTTATTATGACAGATGCCGACGTCGATGGGTCTCACATTAGAACTCTAATTCTGACTCTTCTTTACCGTCAGTTCCCAGAACTTATTGAGCAAGGTTATGTGTATATTGCACAACCACCATTATATAAATACAAGAAAGGTAAGAAAGAGATTTATCTTAAAGATGAAAAAGCTCTTGAGACTTTCCTTGTTGCAAACGCAATTGAAGGAACAGCAATTAACTTCAATGGTGAAATGATTGAAGAAGACACGGCCAAAGGCTTAGTTAATAAGTTTTCTCAATACGATAAGACACTTAAGTCTTACGATATTCACTTTGATACTCTTCTTCTAAGACATTTAATTGAAGAAATTGGAATTAGAGCTGCTGACTTAAAAGATAAAGCAAAATTAGAAAAAATTGTTACTGACTTAGATACACACTTCAAAGCAAATGAAGCTGAAACATTAAGAAATTATGCTTTTACTATCGAAGAAGATAAAGAGCATGAGAGTTTTCAACTTCGTATTACTGTTAAAACGACAGCTCGTACAAAGAAATTTAAGCTTTCTTCTTACTTCCTTGAATCTTCAGAGTATGCAGATTTAATTAATCTCTACGATGGAATTCAAAAATACAAAATAGGGAAGTTCTTATATCAACCTGAAAAAGGTAACTCGAGAGAATTTGAAGCTCTTCGTGAATTTGCAAGTTTTGTTATCGATGATGCAAAACAAGGTGCATATATCCAACGTTATAAGGGTCTAGGTGAAATGAACCCTGAACAACTTTGGGAAACAACAATGAATCCTGAAAACCGTACACTTCTACAGGTTAAGATTGAAGATACGATTGAAGCAGACTCTGTATTCTCTGTTCTAATGGGTGACCAGGTAGAGCCAAGAAGACAATTTGTTGAAGAAAATGCACTTAATGTAAGGAACCTAGACGTATAAACGTTTACGTTGATTAAGAGGAAATAAACATGACTGATGAAACAAATATTACAGAAAATGATAACGGTGATGGTGGAAGCCACAATCACGGAAATATTCAACAAATCGGTATTCGCGATGAAATGAAAAATTGTTACCTCGATTACGCTATGTCTGTAATCGTTGGGCGTGCACTTCCAGACGTACGTGACGGAATGAAGCCAGTTCACCGTCGTTGTCTGTACGCGATGCACTCACTTGGTAACTATCACAATAAACCATTTCTAAAATCTGCCCGTGTTGTCGGGGATGTTATTGGTAAGTATCACCCACACGGTGACTCTGCGGTTTATAATACAATCGTTCGTATGGCCCAAGATTTCTCAATGAGATATCCAATGGTTCAAGGTCAAGGTAACTTCGGTTCAATTGACGGTGATAACGCTGCGGCCATGAGGTATACAGAGATCAGAATGCAAAAGCTTTCTGAGGAGATGCTAAAAGACTTAGATAAGGAAACAGTTGATTGGCAACCTAACTACGATGACTCTTTAAAAGAGCCAACAGTTCTTCCATCAAAGATTCCTAATCTTCTAGTTAATGGATCTGCTGGTATTGCCGTAGGTATGGCCACAAACATTCCACCACATAACTTAACAGAAGTTATGACAGCACTTACTCAACTTGTTGATAATCGCGATATGACGATTGATGAAATCATGCAAGTTATTCCAGGTCCTGACTTTCCAACTGCAGGAACGATCCATGGAACTGAAGGTATCCGCTCTGCCTATAAAACAGGTAAGGGTGTTGTTCAAATGCGTGCAAAAATGGATGTGGAAACACATGGTAAGAAACAAGATCGTGAAAGAATTGTTATTACTGAACTTCCATACCAAGTTAATAAAGCAAAACTAATTGAAAAGATTGCTGACCTAGTAAATTCTAAGTCACTTGTTGGGATCTCTGATCTTCGTGATGAATCTTCACGTGAAGGTATTCGTGTTGTAATTGATCTTAAAAAAGGTGAGATTGCTACAGTAATCATGAATAAGCTTTATAAGCAGACTGCTCTTCAGTCTTCTTTTGGTATTATCTTCCTTTCAATCGTTAACTCTTCTCCAAAAGTTCTTAATATTAAAGAACAACTTGAGTGTTTCATTGATCACAGACGTGAAATTATTATTCGTCGTACAGTTTATGAACTGAAGAAAGCACGTGAAAGAGCGCATATCTTAGAAGGTTTAAAAGTAGCTGTTGAAAATATTGATGAAGTTGTTGAGATGATTAAAAAGTCTGACGGGCCAACAGATGCTCGTGAGAAATTAATGTCAACATTCTCATTAAGTGAAATTCAAGCTCAAGCTATTCTTGATATGAGACTTCAACGTCTAACTGGTCTTGAAAGAGATAAGATCATTGCAGACTATGAAGCAATTATGAAAGAGATTGCACGTTTAGAAGGAATCTTAGGTTCTGAAGAAAAAATTAAAAATATCATCAAAGAAGAGTTCACAGAAATCATCGAAAAATTTGGAGATGAAAGAAGAACTGAAATCGTTGCAAAAGCAGACGAAATTCAAATTGAAGATTTAGTTGCAAAAGAAGAGATGATTGTAACAATCACTCATAAAGGATACGTAAAACGTATGCCACTTGATACTTACAAAGCGCAAAAGCGTGGTGGAAAAGGTGTTAAGGGTGCTGCTAATGAAGATGATTTCTTCACAAATATTTTTACAGCTAATACACATGATAAGCTTCTATTCTTCACATCTCGTGGACAAGTTTTCTCTAAGAAAGTTTATGAGATGCCAGAAGGAACTAGAACTTCTAAAGGTAGAAATATCGCTAACCTAATCCAAATCCCAAGTGGAGATCGTGTAACAGAAATTATTAGAATTCCACACGATATGGATATGGAAGAGAAGTACTTAATTTTTGCAACTAATAAAGGTCTTGTTAAGAAGACGGCCCTTTCTGAATACTCTAATGTTAAGCAGTCAGGTCTAATTGCAATTAAGCTTCAAGATGGTGATCATATTGTAAATGTTAGAATCAATGATGGTTCAAAAGATATCCTTCTTTGTTCATCAGCTGGTAAAATTATCCGTTTCGACACTTCAGATGCTCGTGCTATGGGACGTGTTTCTCAAGGTGTAAAAGGGATTAATATCAATGCTGAAGAAGAGCGTATTATCGGAATGGAATTAATTGATGATAATATGGAAATTCTATCGGTAACTGAAAATGGGTACGGTAAACGTACTGAATCTTCACAATATCGTAAGCAAACTCGTGGTGGGAAAGGGATTCTAGCGATGAGACTTACTGATAAGAATGGTGAGATTGTTCAGATTAAGCCTGTTATTGAATCTGATGATTTAATGATCATTACAGACCGTGGTCAGGTTGTTAGAACTAAGGTTTCTGGAATTTCTCTAATGGGTCGTGCAACACAAGGTGTACGTCTTATTAAGCCAAAAGAAGGTGAGAAGGTTGTTTCAATCGCTAAGATTGTTGAGCCAGAAAACGACGGAATTGATGAAAATACTGAAGAATAATTTTCACATACTTAAAAGGGCCGGCCATGTGCTGGCCTTTTTAGTTTTAGGACTTTTCATGTCTGCTTGTGACTTCACACCAAGAATTCACAAGGATATTTTAATTGCTCAAAATTATATTACTAATCAAGAATATGCCCTGGCGGTGAAGCAGTATCATAAGATACTTGAGATGGCGCCAAATGATGAAATTAAAATTAAAGTTAATTACCAAATAGCAGAACTTTATTCAGTTTCTCTAGGACAGTACTATAAGGGTATTGCTTTCTACGAAAAAATTCCAAAGCTTACAACAGATCCAGTTTGGCTTGTAAAAACACAAGAGCGAATTGGTGAGATTGCTTTTTTATATATCAATGACTATGAGAAAGCCGCTGATGTTTACAGTAAGCTTTCAGACTTTAGACCTAAGCTTTCTAATCATGATCTTTATGAATATCGCTTAGCAATTTCTTATATCAAGTTAAAAAAATATGATATGGCCACAAAGCATTTGGTTACGATGCATAATAATGGTAACCATAAATACTTTGTGGATAGCTTTTATCAATCTGGTGTTCTCTATTTTGATAAGCAAGAATGGAACCGCGCTATCCAATATTTTCGTGAATACATAAAACGTGAAGACCGCCGTGATTTGAAAGTCCGTGCAATATTTCTAATGGCAAATTGCTATGAAACTATTGAACGCTTACAAACGGCCTATGATCTCTATTATTCAATTTTAGGTGAGTACCCAAATAATAAAGTTATTCAAGAACGACTTAACTCTGTTTATGAACGACGTGTAGCAAGGAAGAGATAACGATGGCACTTTTCGATCCAAAGTGGATTAAACCCATGGCCCTTGCAATGTCGCTTCCATCAACTGCCTTGATCGTTGCGTGGGGCCTATGGCAAATGGTTGATACTGGCTATATCACAGAGGGCTGGGCTGTTTTCTTATTTCTTGCAGCCATTGGAAATATCCTCATATCTATGGTGGTCTTTGCTTATAAAAAGAAAAAGTAGGTAGGTACGTCGATACTTTTCGAAGTTTTGAGCACTTAACTGTTTTTGTAATTCATTAATTCAAAGTTTAAAGCTTAATTTGGCTATAAATTAAAATATTCATGTTATTTTCTTGTAGATTAATTCAATTAGTATCTCTTATGACATTCTTTCGTACTAAAAGATTTGTAACTTATTGATAATGTCAAAAGTATCGACGTACCGATTAACAAAAATGAAATATATTATCAATTGAGTATTCTTTAATTCATTTTATTTTATGTTTAGTGGATAAGCTTTGCATGCCTAGAAAAAAGAGAGTTTTCCAAAATCATTATCCATATCACGTTACACGACGAACAAATAATCGTGATTGGTTTAATCTTCCATTATTTGAAGTGTGGGATCTTATTAAAGATTCATTTAAATATGCTCAAGACAATGCACCTGTAGTTATTCACGCTTTTGTTTTAATGGATAATCATTATCATTTATTAATCTCAACTCCTAAGTGTAATCTGCACCATTTCATGATGTATTTTAATCGAAGAATATCACGAGAAATAAATAGACGTAGTAAAAGAGAGAATCATTGTTTTGCTAACGAATATAAAGCGACAATTGTTGATGATCAAAGATACTTACGTTCAGTTTATCGATATATTTATCAAAATCCAATTAGGGCCAAGATTACTGATGATATTTTTAGTTATCCTTATTCTTCTTTGCATTTTTCCTCATATGAAGCAAAGCTATTCAACTTTAAACCGCATTTTCACTTCGCAAAAGAAAAGGCAAATATTGAAAAAAGATTTTCTAGCGATATGGAAAGAATAATACGCTTAGGACTTCGTCGAAATAGATTCCAAATATCGGAGAAAAATAGAAGTATAGCAAGTCGATACTTGTAAAAGTATCGACGTACCTTTTACGCTTTTTTCCTAATAAATAACATTCCATACATGACAAATAATATTGAAGTCACCGGACCTATGTAAAGTGGAGCATCAGTCATAGTAATGGATAAATAGGTCGCAAAACCTGGTAAGGTAATGAGAAAGCTTTCTCTGAAGCTAAGTAAATATGTTAGAAGCCAACCTCCAAAGAAAAGTACATAGGCAATTGTTCCCATAGAACCAGTCATGGCCATAGCATCTAGGAATTGATTATGAGAGTGTTCCTTGCAAAAGCGTGGCTTAATATCGTTTTCATTTTGGATGTCAGGACATACGGCTTCATAATTTCTTAGGCCATATCCAAGAACAGGTTTATCTTCGTACATACGTAGTGCTGTTTTAAAAAGTGCGATTCGATAAGAGTCACTATTATTATTTTTCTTAAAGCGATAAATACCCAAATCAACTTGATTGATGACTACATACCCAACAGCTCCAGCGAGTATTGCACCTAAGATTAGACCAGCTGAGAAGATCTTTTTATTTGTGTAATAAAAAATAAACGGCAGACAAGCGATAAACGAGAGAATTGCTCCACGTGTATAAGAATAATAAAGTCCGATAAGGTTAATAATCAAAGTAATGATAAGAACTTTAGTATCGACGTACCTTTTGAATTTAGAGCGGTGTACTAATGCAGCAAGTGTCATGGCAGAGATCATGGCTATCGGGTAAGAGTAGTACATAGCTCCACCCATTAGAGCACCTTGATTTCTTCCGTAAGTATCGACAGTAAATTTCACAATATTGTAGTGAAAGAGAACTTGGATAACACCTACGAATGAACTAAATGCACTTAGAGTTAACGTCCAAAAAATTAAACGCTTAATCCATTTTTCACTAAGCATATGGCCATATTGATAGAATCCACCGGTAAAAATAAGTGGGATAAAATAATACTTAATTTTTGAATAACTACCTGCTCCATTTACAAGAACTGAGAGAATCAGAATAAAAATAAATGCAGAAAAGAAAATCTGTAATTTGTTCTTAAAAACTTCTTTATAAGAATCTTTTGATACGTAAAATGCTAAAACAACAAAGAGCAGCATTCCTATTGTTGAAAATGCCTTATAGAAAATTGTCATTGTTAAGTAGAAGAAGATCGCCCAAGCAAGTAGATTTGCCTTCTTAGTCTCTGTCATATTTTATTCCCGTCAAAAGTATTTGAAATTAAGAGAAATTATAGTAACTATGCGTTCATGTTTAAAGAATTAATTAATAAGATTAGCTTTAGTCGCTATTTTATTTTATCTCTTCCATCAGCTGCAATTTGTCTCTTTTTTCTTACATTTGGAAAAGAATGGTTAGCGTTCGGGATCATTTATGCGGCCACTGTAATATATTTAGTCATGTTTTGGATGGCCGTAGATGAGCTGATAAAGCCACATCGCGTTGAAGGTTATAAGGCCAATAAGAAGTATCTAGCGTTTTTATTTATAGGGAAGACTGCAATTTTAATTGGTGCCTTATTATTTAGTGTACAAATTCTGGAAAGTAAGATAATTATACCGGTAATAAATTATTTCTTAAATATATTTGTGCTGGGCGCCAGCATCAGAAAGGACTAGTTAATGAAAAAAATGGCCCTTCTTTTATCGACTCTATTAGCGACAAATGCACATGCAGCAGGTGGATTCCTTTGGTTAGGTGAACTATCACAGGCTCTAGGAGCTAGCTATGTGGATCACATCTTCACAAAGTCATTCGTTGCAATTTTAATTCTTTTAATTGCTCTAGCTTATAGATTAAGAGTATCAAAAATGACTCTTGATGAAACAGTAGTCCCTGACAAAGGAATTACTCTTAGAAACTTAGTTGAGATGTATGGTTCATTCATCTACACTCAATGTCGTGCTGTTCTTGGTGAAGAAGATGCACCTAAGTATTTTAAATTCATCGCATTCCTATTTATCACAATTTTCCTAGCAAACGTTATTGGTCTTATTCCAGGTTTCTTACCTCCAACAGAATATATCAATACAACGTTAGCTCTTGGTGTTCTTTCATTTGTTTACTACAACATCAAAGGTTGTAAAGAACTTGGAACTATGAACTACCTTGCTCACTTTGCTGGGCCTTTATGGTATATGGCAATCTTAATTTTCCCAATTGAGATTCTTTCAAACTTTATTCGTCCTCTATCTCTAGCACTACGTCTTAGAGGTAATATGATGGGTGACCACCACGTACTTACAACATTCCTTAACCTTGAAATTCTTGGTGTAAATGTTGGTATGTTTGGTGCTGCTATCCCATTCTATTTACTTGGACTTCTAGTTTGTTTTATCCAAGCTTACGTATTTACAATGTTATCAATGGTTTATATTAGCTTAGCAACTGCTCACCACGATCATGATGAGCACCACGCGCACTAATAAAAACTTAAACTTATTAATTTAACTGTTACTTGATCAAAGTAACTAACGTTTTAGGAGACTATTATGGAAAACACTCAAGCAATTAAGTACATCGCGTATTTCTTAGCAATGGCTATCGCTGCATACGGTGGTACTGCTGCACAATCAAGAGCTGCATCTGTTGCTCTAGAAGGTATCGCAAGAAACCCATCTGCTGCTGACAAGATTCAAACACCAATGATCCTTGGTCTAGCACTTATGGAATCACTTGTAATTTTCGTACTTATCTCAGTATTCCTTGCTGGATAATTTCGAAACACAAATTCGATTTTAAAAGGAAGGCAGTCGTAAGACTGCCTTTTTTGTTTTTCTAGTATTACTTTATCAATCTTTCAATCTGTATAGGCTTAGGTGTTTGTAAGTTATTAGTCTTTCTAATATAATTATTTAATTTATAGATGAACTATTGCATTAAGAATAAGGGTGTTTATAGCTATGAATCATATTTTGATCGGAACTCTTGAGCAGGGAGGAGCTGAAAGGCAGGTCTCCTATTTATCTAGGGAGGACTTTATTGATTCTGTGTTCTCTTTCTCTAATTCAAATTTTTATCAAATACCTAAACATAAAACTATATTGTCAAAGCTTCACATGAATAAGTTTGCCTTACTACTTTTAGCTCCACTATTTATAGCTAGAATAATTAGAAAAGGTGACACGATAATCTCATTTATGGAAATGAGTAATATAATTAATATTTTAACGAAAATTTTCAAAAAGCATAAGGCTGTGATTAGCATTCGAACGAACTTAAATAGGTTTAATAGGGGTTTTGTTAGATCATTTTTTTTAAAGTTAATTTTATTTTTATATAGATATGCAGATTTAGTTGTAATTAATTCTGAAGAAGGAAAAAGGATTTTAATAGACCTGGGCCTATCAGATAAAAAAATAAAGGTTTTACCAAATGCACTTGATTTAAGCTCTGTTGTTAATCTTCAATCTAAGGAAAAAGTTAGTAAGAGAATAATATTCTGTGGTCGATTTAATAAAATTAAAAATATCAGTGGCTTATTAAATGTGTTTAAAGCTTTGATAAGAAAGGATTCTGAATTTAAATTATACATGATTGGTGATGGTCCATTAAGATCTAATATAGAAGATTTTATATATGAAAATGGGCTATCAGGTAATATTACTTTAGTAGGTTTGCAGAAAAACCCTTTTAAATACTTCAATCCTGGATCTATTCTCTTATTAACATCATTTAATGAAGGTTTACCAAATGTTTTAATTGAAGCGTTAGCATGTGGTCTACCTGTCATTTCTAGTGATTGTAAAACTGGTCCTAGAGAAATTATAGCTGACAAATATGGTGTCTTGTTACCAATTCCTATTAGTTCTAAGGAATTTGATCAATGGGCAATCAAGATATTAGAGACCAGTAAAAATTATGCTGAATTTAGCAAGTTGTCGTTAGAGAGAGCTGAGGACTATGAGCTAAGAAGTATTATGAATAAGTGGCGACTACTTATTACTTAGATTCTACATATTCTTGATACCATTCATTGAAAATAATTATATCCCAAAGTGGTCTTGACCAATTTCTAATACCATTCATATGCTCATTATATAATTTTTTAACTACTGATTTATCTAAATATGAATTATCTTTTAAAATAATTGGAGTCGCCCATTCTTTTAGTTCATTACGGAGCCACTTTTCAATCGGAACAGAGAATCCTTTCTTTGGTCTTTCAATAAGTTTTTTATCTACATACTTATAAAGTATTTCCCTTAAAATATACTTTCCTTGACCCTCATGTACCTTGTAATCTATTGGAAGCTTTAGTGAGAATTCAATTATACGTTTATCTACTAAAGGTGCTCGTGTTTCCAAACTTGTGCTCATAGAGGCTCTATCGACTTTCGTGAAGATATCGCTAGGAAGGTAAGTTTTCATATCGAATAAACACATTTGGTCATAAAGGTTTACACCATTGTCGAAACGATAGTGAGTTAATTGATTATTGCCTTTTATTAGTGGGTTAATGTTATTCCAATGATTAAGGAAGTATTTATATATCTCAATATCAGACTTACTTTCAAATAAGTCATTAAGCTTTTCTGCTTTATGATAGGAAATAGGAGATAGATCTTTTATTAGAGGTATATTTAATGTTGGAGTAAGTAATTTTAGTGCTTTCTTTAACACATAGGGTATATTTTTATTATATTTTTTAAGTTTATTGGTCATTAAATATCTTTCATAACCACAAAAAACTTCATCACCACCATCTCCACTTAAACATACAGTAACATGCTCTTTTGTAAGTCTCGATAATAGTAGTGTTGGTAACTGAGAAGAGTCCGCAAACGGTTCATCGTAAATTTTTTTGATATCATGAACTAATGAAATACAATCCTCAGGCTTTGTGTATAGCTCTGTGTGATTTGTTTTTAAATAGTTAGCAACTTCTTTAGCATAGACTGCTTCATTATATTTTGGATCCCTAAAGCCAATACTAAATGTGTTAATAGGCTTTGTGGAAATATTTTGTGCAATAGCTGACACGAGAGATGAGTCCACTCCCCCTGATAAGAAACTTCCAATTGGAACATCTGAGTCTAATTGCTCATCTATGACTTCTTTCAAAATTTCATCTAAATCTTTTATGGCAGAATTAAATGTTTTTCTGTAGCTACATTTTGATTTATTATATTCTTCATCTAACGACCAATAGTAGAATGATTTTTCTTTAAGATTTAAAGTATTTATTTCAACTATTTGACCTGGTTCAACTTTAGATACGTTTTCAAATATAGAGGATTTTTCATTAATATAGCTACTGGAAAAGAAACTTTCTAAACCCTTCTCACTTACTTCTTTTTTTATAAATGGTTCAAATGACTTTAATTCTGATGAAAAATAAATAGTTTGAGAATCATTGTATTTATATAGCGGTTTTTCTCCGATTCGATCTCTGCACAAATATATGACTTGTTTCTTTGTGTCATATACTGAAAAAGCAAACATACCAATAATTTCTTCACATGCTCTTTTTATTCCGATTAGTTCAATTAACTCTATAAGTACTTCAGTGTCACTAGTTGATAAGGTATGTATTTTATATTTTCTTTTGAGTTTTTGATAATTGTATATTTCACCATTAAACACAATTATGTATCTTTTACTTTTGGTAAACATTGGTTGTGAACCATTTTCTGATAAGTCATGAATAGATAATCGAGTATGTCCTAGCGTTGCGTTTTGTATCTGTACATAACTAGATGAATCAGGACCTCTGTGTTTTATATGCTCATTCATTTGAGAAATTTTAGATTTCATAGAATAAGGATTACTGAGTGATACAATGCCATTAATTCCACACATTAATTACACCTATTTGAACTTGTATTTTGTGAATGTTAAATAGTATACTATTAAAGCTATTAGTGCTTTTAAATTTATTCTAATCGAAAGAGAGTATTTTAAACACTCTAGGTAGTTCATCTTATTTCTGAGAGAGAAAATTATTTGAGATTGTCTAAATCTAATCTCATTAAAATATTTAATTGAGTTTTTTATTAGGTAATTACATGTGTTTAAATGATCTATATCTGCCTGTGATATATTATTTGTTTTAAGTGTAACGTTGTTAGAGTGTCTACGGTATTTTCCTAGCACTTCATTTATATAAATAGCGGTTCCATTACCTATTGTCTCAATCCAGTATAGCCAATCTGCAGCAACAGGAAGGTACTTGTAAAATCCATGTGGCGGGGTTGCAGAACGTCGAACCATGTTAGAACAAGCTCCATTTATACAACCGAGTTTAATTAGATCTTTTTTTTGATAATTGCTTCTTTTTAAATTTGAAAATAGAAATAGGGTTTTCCCTGATTCAGAATCAAAAACATCCAAATTATGAAAAACAATATTACAGTCACTATTACTTTCTAATATCTCTACTTGTTTCCTTATCTTACCAGGTAACATTAAATCGTCACCACCAAGCCATGCTATATACTTTCCTTTACAGTTGAAGTGAGCTTTATTTGTATTAGCAGTTACACCTTCATTTATGTTAGATGTTATTATTTTAATTGATATGTTGGTTTTACGATTTTTTATAAAATTATTAATAATTGCAACAGTATTATCAGTGGAATTATCATCTGAGATTACAATTTCTACATTGTTATAGTCTTGAGATAATACTGAGTCCAAACACTCAGTAATAAATTTTTCGTGGTTATAGGTTACAATTGCAACACTAACTAATGGGTTATTTCTATTTTGCATATTTTTTTAATATTATTCTAACTGTTATAAAGTAAAGACTATAGTTTATTAAGTAAGCAGTATTTATACCATGAAGCCCCCAATAATTTATAAGTATTTTAGATAGTATTACAAATAATAAAGAGTATGTAATTTCTGTAGATATAAACCATCTAGCAGCTCCTTTTGAGAGCATTGGGTATGCATATAACCAACTGTATACTTTAATTATGTCTCCACTTAATTGTATTAGAAAATAGTCCCTTGCAGGTAGGAATTTTTCACTAAATAGTAGTATTATTACTAAGTCTCGAGCTAAATATATAATTAATGTACCTGATAATATTATTGGCATAACAATCTTAGATACTTTATTTATTTCGCTTTTTAATTCAGAATATTTTTCTAATTTACTAAGCTTTGGTAAATAATATGTTCCTAAAGAAATAGTAATGACTTTAATATATACTTCAGATATGCGCCAAACCGATTGCCAGATTCCTGCAGCTTCCCACCCTTCTTTTTCTATAATTGTTTTACGCACTAGTGCTATGGCGAAAGGGAATAAAGTACTAGAAACGATAGCCATCGCAACATATTTTAAGATATTTAATACATGCTCCTTTTCTATTTTTTGCGTTAATACTCTAAATTTAAACCAAGTCTTTTGGTAAGTGATGAGAACACCAATAAGCCCAATTATTGCATATTGTATACTTATACCTATCAAGGCTCCTTGAGTAGAAAAATAATAGATCATGCCAATTATCAGCGTCGTTGATAGAAGCGTAGATATAACAGTTACTTTTGCGTAGTCTCTATACTGTTCTTTAGCATTTAGGATAGATGTTATTAATGTTCCTAAACTAGTTATGGGCAATATTGAACAGATAAGAATTATTAAATTTTTATATTTTTGATCATCAAGAAAGTATAGTGAAATTTGCTCTGAAAAAATAAGCGTGATAGGTAGAATTATTATATATATTAAAAAGACTATTCTTAGGCTTGCTGTCCACCATTTCGAATAATACTCATATTCTTTGTTATTATATTTAGCAGTATATTTAATGATCCCTGCACTAGTTGGTGAATTGATGATTCCCGTTAACATTGTTACAATTGACTGGATCTGACCAATGAGTGCTATTCCTGTAGGGCCTAAATGAACAGAAATGATTTTTCCTATTAAAAAGCCACAGCCCATTTTAATTAATGTTAGTGAGCCGGATAAGGATGCAACTTTTAATAGCTTCATAATTTAAAAGAGTTGATACTTTCAATAATTTGATCAATATCTTTAACTGTTAAGTTAGGGTCAATTGGAATAGATAGTACTTTGTTATGGAGTGACTCTGTTATCGGTAGGTGAAGATTACTAATTTCTTTATAAGCCTTTTGTTTATGTATTGGTATTGGGTAATGTATTAAAGTATTAACATTATTTCTTCTCAAATGTTCAATTAGCTCTTCTCTATGATTAGTTTTTATAACGTATAAGTGCCACACATGTATGTTGTATTGAGCGATATGTGGTAGAGTTATCAGAGGGTTGGTGATTTCTGTAGAATATCTTTTAGCTATATTTTGTCTTGTAATTGTTTCGTCATTTAAATATCTTAATTTTACATTCAAGAATGCCGCTTGAATTTCATCAAGCCTATTGTTTCTACCCTTGTATATATGTTCGTACTTTTTCTCAGAACCATAGTTACTTAATGCCTTAATAACTTCATATAGCTTCTTGTTGTTTGTAGTTATTGCTCCTGCATCTCCTAGTGCTCCAAGGTTTTTTCCAGGATAAAAACTAAATGCCGCAGCATCTCCCCAGCTTCCTGCTGGTTTTGATCTATGTGTAGCCAAATGTGCTTGTGCTGAATCTTCAAGAAGTAAGATAGAAGAATTTTTAGTGAGTTCAGAAATTTCACTCATATTTGCCATTTGTCCATATAAATGTACAACGATAACAAGTTTAGTTCTTTGACTTATGTGCTTTCTTATTTCTTTTGCTGTAATATTAAATGTTTTACTACAAGGTTCGATTAATATAGGCTTCAATCCACAACTTGAAATTGCAAGAATAGTTGCAATAAACGTGTTCGCTGGTACAATTACTTCATCACCACTTTTAAGAAAACCTATTTCTTTCCATGCTAAAATACATAGCACTAAGCTATCTAAGCCATTGGATGTACCAACACAATATCTTGTCTCAGTTATTTTAGAAAATGATTCTTCAAACTCCTTAACCTGATCACCATTTATAAAGTATCCCGATTCTAATACTCCATTAAAAGCTTTAATAAGCTCATCTTTATATTTTAAATTTTGTTTTTTTATGTCCAAAAAAGGTATCAAGTTTTCTTCCACTAGTTTTGTTTGTTTTTGATGTAATTCACTATATTGCTATATGAGTTTAAAAGTGAAATATCATCTGTTGGTATATCAATGTTAAATTGAGACTTTAGTTCAATAATTATGTTTATATGATTAAACGAGTCCCATTCTTCGCAGCTTTCCATAGATGTGTTTTCATTAACTTCACATTCAAGTGTTTCAGTTAGTATTTCAGTGATTTTATTTTTCATATATTACCTGTATATTTAATTTTTCAGTTTTTAGTTGAGTATTGTTTCTTAGCGAATACTCTTTTTTGTTACCATTTTCACTAGTTAATAAGAATCCAAGGTCGTCAAGCTTGTCTTTTATTAATATATTTTTTGCTGTTGGTATATAGCTAGCCTTAATCTTTTTATCGTGATTTTTCAGAACTGATTCTAGGAACACATTTTCAATTTTTTTTCCAATAATTCTACAGCTCAAAAGAAATGTATCAATTTCTATATCATTAGTATTTTCTTTAAGTATAGTAAGTATTGTGATGCCCTGGTTCCCAAACTTATCTGATACTTCTGCTGTATAAACATGATAGACCTCCGAGTTAATAAATTCTACTATCTGTTCTTTTGAATATCTTTTTGTTGTAAAATTAAATTGATTTGTTTTTTGTGTTAGCTCTGCAATTCTGTTTACTTGCTCTATATTGTTTTTGAAAATTTTAATTTTAATGTCTAATGAATTTATAAAGTCATTAATGTCTTCAAAGCTTCTTTCAACCTGTGTTCTTTTAAAGTTTTGAAGATAGTTCTCTTTTTTATTTAGATCTTCTTTACTTAAAGAGAATTTAGTAAAGTATTTTTTATCTATTTCTATTATATGCAAGGGAAGGTTGTCTGGATTTTTAGGAAAATCTGGAACTGTGCAATTTGTATTTATTTTTGCAATCTCCCTCTCTGCTGGATTATCGTCTATAAAAACAAGACTGTCTTCGCCAATGTTTAATTCTTTAGCGATCTGTCGTAGATTGGTGTCTTTAGAGGTCCAATTCACCTTTTTTATTATGAAATCTTCCCAAGTGAGCGGACATTCAGGGTGCTTGTCAAATACTTCTTTTGCATCCTTTTCATTATTCTTTGAACAAAGAGCTAATAAAACACCTTTTTCAGAGATTTTTTTTACTGTTTCTTGAAAGATATAATACGGCTCACCACTACCGTCTTTGCTAAGTTGAATATTCTCTATTCCCTCTTCTCCGATTACTCCGCCCCAGCAGGTGTTATCAAGATCTAGTACAAGGCATTTTTTATTCTTTTTAAGAATATTCATGATAGTTATTTCTATTTGTTCTGCTATGAGTGATATTCCTAGTTTATTGTAGGGATTTCTGCTCATGAACCATAATGATTGATCCTCAATATTTTTTGAGCCATATTCTTCATATAGCGACATTGTATCAATTACAAAAACTCTTTCATGTTTAATTGATAAGTCATTCAATAAACTATTTATAGATAGTTGTATTTTTTTTTCTGAGTTTTCAGAATTATAACAAAGACCTTTGTTAAATATTGCATCAAACTTAATTGTATTTATGATTACGTATGATTTAGAGTTCTTTAATGATGAATTTATCAAGTCATTAATATGATTTTTTATGTTTTGTAGACTATTTAATTTCAGTAAAGAATTACCTTCAAGAAGAATTGCAATAAATTCCGGTTCGTATTTAAAAAGAGAGCTGTTCTCTAGTAGTAGCTCTTGATTGTATTGATTGTATTCTGAGACATATACTTCAGAGTTAAGTGTTTTTTTAATCTTTCTTGCTACAAAGTCAATATTGTAGTTTCCTGTGAATGCAATTTTCATTTGCTCTCCAGTAGCTCTATTATTCCAGTTTCTTTTGTATAAAGAAAAGCTACATTCTTATTATTAAATGCTATTGCGGGTTTAGGTTCCTGTATTGTAATGAAGCCTTCCATGTTAAGTTTCTCAATCTGAGAATCTATATCATTTGTCAGATAACAAATGTGATAAAGGTTACTCTTTAACTTTGAAATTAAGGATTTTACATCTGAATCATCTCTGCTTGGCTCAACTAATTCTAGAGTGTGCCCGTTTGAATTTTCATGATCCATGAAGACAATGTTTACACCTCTCTCATTGTCTTTGATTATGTCCGATGTGACTCGATAGCCTAGCTTGGAAAATTTATCAATAGTCTTGTCTAAATTTAGAGTTAAAAAACCGTAATGATGTACTTTCACTTAAATATCTCTATCTTTTTTTTAATTTTTTTCTTTATGTTTTCGTATTGTAAATAATCTATATAGTTTTCGATGAGTGTAAAATCCGAATTTTCTAGTTGTATCATATGTTCTGTTTGTGTAGCTCCAAAACGTTTGTGAAAGTTTAAGGTTTTTGTGTTTTCAGCAACCGTTCTTGAGTATATCTTTTTTAATTTTATTACATTAAATCCAAAGTCATGCAATAGTAATACTGACTCGGTTGATTGTAAGCTATTTCCTATGCATATCCATCTTCCAAACTCTGCTGTGTCTTCTTTATCTATATTGTACAGAGAAATTGTTCCGATTAATTTATCTGTTTTATTATCAATTATTGCAAAGTAATAATCACCATTTTTATTAATTTGAGAGCTCAGCCATTCATTTTGTTTTTCAATTGATGGAACTGTCTTATTTAGATATTTAGATATTATTTTATCAGTTCTTAGTTTGATAATATCTTCTGAGTAACGAGTTGTTACTGGACGTAGCGTAATGAAGTCGCCTTTTATATCACTTTTATATATTGCCATGTTCACTTCTTTGCTATTATGTATATATCTCCGCATATTTCAGGGTAATGATTACCAAGTTCTATGTAGCCATTGATAATATCTTTATTCCAGTCCTTTTCAATTTGTCGATTTGTTAAGGGCTTGATCATAACGCCTCCGAATTCTATTATATTTAGTCCAGAAGAAATGATATCCCTTTTTAATGTTTCTGGTGTGTACACACGTACGTGGCCAAGGGTGATGTCTCTATCATTCAAATCTGTTTCTTTGTTTAGAAGTCCCATTTTGACAGCTACTTGCCTATGAAGGGACATAGCATTTGGTACTGAAATATAAAGAACTGTTTCATCTAGCATATTGTTATTTTTTATGTTTTTTAAGGCCTCTATTGGCTCATTAATATGTTCGAGAATGTGACTCATTACAATGTTTTTTGATTTAATATTTGCAGGAATACTCTCTGCATAGCTATGTACAAACTCTACTTCCTTTAGTTTATCATTATTACTTAGGATTTCGATTGCTTTACTCGAGCCATCAACTGCTATTGTTCTTTTAAATTTACTATTCAATAGTTCTGTGAATGCTCCATCACCTAATCCAATCTCTAATACTGAATCGTATGAGTTTACATGTTTTATGAAATTTTGGAACTCTTTGTGTCGTACGGTTGTTTCTAAGTTTTTCCAGTCTTCATGTAAAGAGTCGTATTTTTCTGCTATTTGATCAAGATTTGTATTCATTATTTTCCTCTAAAAATTGGATATACTCTTCATAACTATTTATATAATCATTCTTATCATAAAGCTCATTTGCTAGCACAATAAGGCAGCAGTCTTTTGAGAAGTTATATATCTCTCGCCATAAGGGTTTGTTTATGTATAAATACTTTGATGGATCATTGAGTTTATAAACCTTTGAATTGATACCATCATCGAGCTTTATATCACAACTACCACTTACGCATATTAGCATTTGTTCAAGGTTCTTATGAGCGTGAAATCCTCTGGGTAAATTTTTTGTATTAAAGATATAGTACAATCTTTTTACTATAAAAGGGATTTCGTTACCAACTTCTATTGATATTAAACTACCTCGTTCATCAGTAAATGTTTTAAGTCTTTTAAGATTATCTATCATTTTGTTTCATATAGTATAAAATTGTGTTTTCAATACTTTTATGTATCTCGTGTTTTGGTACCCAACCTAGCTCTGATTTAATTTTGGTAATATCAACAGCATATCTATAATCATGACCCTTTCTATCCTCAACATATGTAATTAAAGATATATATTCATTAACATCTACATTCTTTAACTTTGCAATCTTTTCACAAATTAGTAAGACTAGATCTATATTTTTATACTCGTTATCACCACCAATGTTGTAAACTTCTCCTGGTATGCCTTCGTTAAAAACTTTGTAGATAGCTTCACAGTGATCTTCTACATATAGCCAGTCTCTAATGTTAGTACCTTTTCCATAAATAGGTACAGGTTTCTTATTAAGAATATTGATAATAACTTTTGGTATTAGTTTTTCTTTATGTTGTTTAGGACCATAATTATTAGAACAATTTGTTATTACGGTGTTTAGTTTAAAAGTTTGATTATAACTTCTTACAAGCATGTCAGATGATGCTTTTGATGCTGAGTATGGACTATTTGGTGAATATTGACTTTTTTCTGTAAATAATCCTGTCTCATCAAGTGAGCCATATACTTCATCTGTAGAGATATGATGGAACCTAGAAGTCTCGATCGAGTTATTTTTTGACCAATGTCTATAGGCTGTTTGTAAAAGACAGTGCGTTCCTATAATGTTAGTTTGTATAAAGGCTTCAGGCCCATTTATTGAGTTGTCTACGTGTGACTCAGCTGCAAAATGTATGACATCTGTAATTTGATGCGATTCAAATAAATCATTTAGCTTATTTAAGTCACAGATATCAGCATGAATAAAAGTATAATTCGAATTCTTACTAAATTCGGTGGTGTTATCTAGGTTTCCTGCATAGGTTAATAAGTCTAGGTTGATTATTTTGTCTTCTTTATATTTTTTTAGGTGATAATTAATATAATTAGAGCCAATAAAGCCCGCGCCACCAGTTATAAGTATGTTTCTACTCATATTTTACGACCCTTTTTAAATACTCTGAATATGAATTGTTTTTTAATTTGGAAATTTTTTCATTAATATCTTCTTTAGATATCCACTTTTTAAGATATGCAATTTCTTCTAGGCACGCAATTTGTAAGCCTTGTCTTTTTTCAAGGGCATATACAAAGTTTCCTGCCTCGAGAAATGATTCATGTGTTCCAGTGTCTAGCCATGCTATTCCTCTTCCTAGAACTTCCATCTTGATTTTATTTTCTTTTAAGTATGCATTGTTGATGCTAGTGATTTCTAACTCGCCTCTTTTTGAGGGCTTAACATTCTTAGCTTTCTCCACAACTGAGTTATCATAAAAATATAAACCTGTTACAGCATAGTTAGACTTTGGCTTTTCAGGTTTTTCTTCAATTGTAAGTACGTTTGAGGATTTATCTATTTCGGCAACGCCATATCGTTCGGGATCATTGACATAGTAACCAAAAATAGTTGCTCCCTCATTGAGTTCTGCAGCATTTTCTAGTTTTTCTCTAATACCTTGACCGTAAAAAATATTGTCGCCTAGGATAAGACAAACTGGTGAGTTTCCTATGAATTTCTCGCCGATAATAAATGCTTCGGCAAGGCCATTTGGTTTATTCTGTATCTCATATTCTAAATTGATTCCATATTGTGATCCATCTCCAAGTAGGTCTTTGAATAGTGGCATGTCTCTCTTTGTTGTAATAATGAGTATTTCTTTTATGTTCGCAAGCATCAATATACTTAATGGATAGTAAATCATTGGTTTGTTGTATATTGGTAGAAGTTGTTTTGATACTGAGTAGGTCGCAGGGTAAAGTCTTGTTCCTGAACCACCAGCAAGTATAATTCCCTTCATTATAATTTCCTCTTTTCTTTGAAGAAGTATTCAACAGTGGCTGATATTCCCTCGTGCGCAAGGACCATAGGGGAATAATTTAATAATTTTTTCGCTTTAGAAATATTAGCTAATGAGTGCTTTATATCGCCTTGTCTGAAGTCTCTGTATAATGCTTCGGTAATTGGAATATTTTCATCAAGAGAGTTTAGCCCCTTGTTGATCATATCATAAAGTGTGTTCAAGCTCGTTTGCTCTTCACATGCTATGTTAAATGCTTCTCCATATGCCTCCTTTTTAGAAGTTATTGAGGCGAGGATATTTGCTAGGACAGCATTATCTACATAGCAGAAGTCTCTAGAGGTTGTGCCATCACCATTTATGGTTGGAGTATCTCCTTCTAGTAGTTGACCAATCCATTTTGGTATTACTGCAGCATATGCACCATTTGGATTTTGTCTTGGCCCGAATATATTGAAATAACGTAACCCTATTAGCTCCATTTTATAAGCGCTTGTGTATGCATCGGCATATACTTCATTTATTGCTTTTGTTGCAGCGTATGGTGATAAAACCTTTCCTGTTTCGTACTCTACTTTAGGTAACTTAGGACTGTCTCCATAAACAGAGCTGCTAGATGCATATACAACTCGTTTTATATTGTTGGCTCTAGCTGCTTCTAAAATGGAGATAAATCCATTCACATTATTTTGATGAGTATCTACTGGTAGTTTTATACTTCTAGGCACAGAGCCTAGTGCGGCTTGATGAATTATCTTTTCGCAACCTTTTGACAGTTCAATCATTTTTTCTGTGTCACAAATATCAGCATTGTAAAAATTAAATGATGATTCAGGGTGGCTAGTTGAAACCTCTTTGAGGTAGTCAATATTGCTTTGTAGTCCTGTGAGGAAGTTGTCTACAGCTATTATATTTTGATTATTTCTAATTAAGTAATCACATATATGAGATGCTACAAATCCGGCAGCTCCAGTAATGAACCAGTTGTATTTCTTTTCAAGTTTCACTATAAGCTCCAATAAGTTCCAGTATGCATACCTTTCAAAAAGTTTTTAACATCAAGAATGATAGTATCATCAGTAATTAATTTATTTAGGTATTGCTTATTATATACTTTATGAGAGACGGCTCCAATAATTACATTTGATTTTTGAAGTTCATCTATATTTTTAACAATCTCAAGACCATATTCTTGAAGGGCTTCATTTTTTGAGGCTTCAGGGTCGTGAATTTGAACTTTTATACCAAAAGATTGTAGTTCCGAAACAATTTCGACAACTTTTGAGTTTCGTAAATCTGGACAATTTTCTTTGAAGGTTAATCCTAAAATAGTGACTACTTCTGATGAGATATCGACTTTATTCTTTATCATTAATTTAATGGCTTTTTCAGCAATGAACTTAGGAATATAGTCGTTTATTTTCCTGCCACTTAAAATAACATTAGGGTGATAGTTTAGCTGTTCCGCTTTATGTGTAAGATAGTATGGATCAACACCAATACAGTGTCCACCAACAAGGCCAGGTCTGAAGTTTAAGAAGTTCCATTTCGTACCAGCGGCTTCTAAGACTTCTAGTGTATTTATATCCATGCGATCGAAAATGAGAGCTAATTCGTTTATTAGAGCAATATTTACATCTCTTTGAGTGTTTTCTATTACTTTTGCTGCCTCTGCTACTTTGATGCTTGATGCTTCGTAAACACCAGCTGTTACAACACTTTTATACACTTCTGAAACCACTTTTAAGGATTCTCCACAACATCCTGAAACTACTTTTGTAATTTTTGTGAATGTGTGTTCTTTGTCACCGGGATTAATTCTTTCTGGTGAGTATCCAACCCAAAAATCTTGGCCGTGCTTAAGTCCCGATTCTTTTTCAAGGATTGGAACACATATATCTTCTGTAACACCTGGATATACTGTTGATTCATATACGACAATATCGCCATTTTTTAAAGCTTTAGCAACAGTTGTACTTGCAGCTTTAATTGGACGCAGGTCAGGTTGTTTAGAATTATCGATAGGTGTAGGAACTGCAACTATATGAAAATCTGCTTCTTTTAGAATATCAATACTATCCGTGAATATAATGTCAATATTGGGAAAATCATTAAAGTCAATTTCATTAGTTGAATCTTTACTTTGATTCAATTCTTTAATTCTTGATTTATTAATATCAAATCCTATAACACGTGAATTCTTTGCAAAATTCACTGCTACAGGAAGGCCGACATAGCCTAGTCCGATAACAGATACTTTTCTCATTTTTTACCTTTAAATAAGTGTAATTATTTGTATATGATATTAATTAAAATTAACTCTTGTGTCTAATATTCTATTTATAAAGGTATACTGATTGAAAAGTAAAAAAGCATTTATTTTCACGCTCTTATATACACTCGTTCTGCATTGCGTTGTCCACTTTGTATTACCAGTTATTATACCAGGTTTGTTCACTGACGGAGTATCAAGTTTTACACCTGATGTTGGTAAGTTTCATAACTTAGCTTGTAATGGAGAATCAAATATAACTCTATCCGGAAACGTAGTAATATTTGTAATTAAGATCTTTTATGATTTATTTGGAATTTGTAATGTTGCTCTATCCGGTTATCTTGGCGTTATGTTAATATCTATAGCCGGTTATTTGATAATTGATACGTTTTCTGTTTATTTAAAGAAAAAAGTACTGCTTTCTTATCTATTAATTATATCACTTCCATCTGTAATTAATTGGTATCTTTTTTTAAATAAGGAATCATTTATATTCTTGGGGCTTTGTTTTATTTATAATTTTCTGTTTTTTACAAGAAATAGAAATATTGCATACGATCTATTTTTTATAATGATAGGTGTGACAATTATATTGGTAACAAAATTTTACTATAGTTACTATCTGTTATTCATATCATTAACCATTTTAATCATATCATTAATTAAGAAAGATAGGACTCTACTAAAAAAATCTTTGGTATCGTTAGTGACAATATTGATTACTGCAAATTTTGCTAAGAATGTTGGTGTGTTCGATAGAGCGAGTGTTGTTTCGAATCAGAAAAATAGTGTAAACCTTGTCTATGAGAAGTCTAATTTTAATAAATTATTCTCTATGCCTTTGTATGCTCGAAGTTATTATCTATCCCGTCAGAAGGGTGATAGTGACGTAGATAGGGACTTGTTTTTCAAACGTTACAGAGATTTGTTCGCATATATTCCAAGATTGACATACTTAAGCTTCTTTTATCCATCTCCAAAAGACTATTCGTTTTCATCATTAAGATCAATAATGATAAGTATACAGAGTCTAATTATTGGTACTGCAGTTATCTTTTCTGTATTGGCACTATTTCGAAATATATACTTATTACCTTTGTTTATAGTGATAGAGGTTATTTGCTTTAGTGTACCAAATGTAGGTTCATATTATAGGTATAGAGATCCGTTTCTGATATTTATCCTAACTTATGGTTTATGTAATTTACAAAACTTTATAGAAAAATATAGGCTAACTTTATGTCAAATAAAAAGATAATACTGTGCGCATCAGATTCTTGGTACCTTTTAAACTTTAGATACGATTTAATAAAAGAATTGAATGAGAAATATAGTGAAGTCGTAATCGTAACAAGCTTCGATGGAAGTGAAAAAAAAATGGGAGAATTTTTTCCTAATATTAGGATAATAAATTCATTGCTTGATAGAAAATCTACTGGGTTGATGAAAAATGTTTTCTTAATTTATTGTTATTTTAAGATTTATATAAATGAAAAACCAGATTTTGTAATGAACTTTACAATAAAGCCAAATGTTTTTTCTGCTTTTGTATGTATTGTTTTATCAATACCCTTTATAAATAATGTAACAGGCTTGGGTACTGTATTTATCAAAGGGGGGGCTCTACAGAATATCGTGATTTACTTGTATAGAGTAATTTTTCCATTTGCAAAGAATATCATTTTTCAAAATAATGATGATATGAGTCTTATAAAAGATTTCAAAGTTTCAGCAAGAAATTTCGTATTAATTGAGGGGAGTGGTGTGAATACGAACGTTTTTAGTTCTAACGAAAGTATATTAGAACGAGAATATGATTTTGTATTCATCGGGAGGATTATTAAGGATAAAGGTGTTGTAGAATATATAAAGGCGATGAAGAGACTTAAATTAGAATATCCAAGTCTAAGAGTTTTAATTGTGGGTGGCCTGGACTCTGATAATCAAACAAGTCTTTCTAAAGAAGAATTTAATGAGCTAATTGAGGATTCAGGTATTGAATATCTTGGTAAAAGGAGTGATGTACCAAAGATCTTGAGTGAAACTAAATTTATGGTCTTGCCTTCATATCGTGAAGGACTTTCAAAAGTTTTGATTGAGGCTGCGAGTATGGGGTGTGTTATATTGACTAGTGATGTGCCTGGATGTCGTCAAGTTGTAGAATCAAACGGCTTCTTGTTTGAGCCTAAAAATGTTGAGTCATTATACAATACAGTATTAAATACAATAGAGATTGGGGATGAGGAATTATTAAGACTTTCTAAAAATAGTAGAAAACTCGCAGTAAGCCGGTTTTCCACAGAAATAGTAAATAAGAAAATATTTAATTTATTACAAGATTAAGACTCTTTTTTTTTACTCTCGAAAATATAAATACATTAATTAGTGAAAATGAAAATACAAATAATAATGGTATTATAATTTTTCCCGTAAAACGATTAAGAATGAGAGAAATTATGATACAAGCTGAGTTAATAAAGAATAAACTAAGTGCCGCTTGTAAGTGTGTAAAGTTTGCATCAAGTAAAATGTGGTGTAGATGATTTTTATCCGGGCTAAGAGGGCTTCTCTTTTCTTTGATTCTAATTAAAAATACCCTTAATGTATCAAGAATTGGTATAAAGAAGATACTCACTGCCATTGAAGGGGCAGATCTTAATTGAAATTTAAGATTCGGTAGAGTGTGATTCAGATTTATAAACTTAATTATTAAAAATGTTAGAGTTAAGCCTAGAAGTAATGAACCAGTATCACCCATAAAAATTCTTGCAGGAGTTTTATTATAAATTAAAAATGCAATAACAGAGCCTATTATTGCAAGTGAGAGCCCCGCAAATATTATAAATCCATTGGTAATAAACCAGATAGATAGAAATGTTGCAGCCGAAATAGAAATGAGGCCCGCTAGCCAGTTAATACCATCGATAAGATTAAATGCATTTACTAACCCGACAATCGTTATAATCGAAAATATGTAAGATTGGGTGTCAGTTAACTCATATATGCCTAACGTTCCATAAAAACTTGTTATTCTTGCACCAGATAGGACTATTAATATTAAGGCACATGCAATTTGTATTATTAGTTTATTTTTAGCTGAAAGAATAAAGATATCATCTTTTAATCCCAAGAAAAAAATGATGAATTGAGTTGCTAAAATATATTGCAGGCCCGAAAATAACTTGTTTGGTGTTAAAAGTAACATACTGAATACGATACCTAGAAAAATACCAATTCCACCAAGATTAGGGACTTTTTTGTCATGTGAAGACCTTTCGCATGGATCTGCATAAATAGTAGCATGGTTTGCAAACTTTATTAGTATGGGCATTGTCATGTACGACACAATAAAAGAAATAAAGAATACTAGTATGTAGTAAGCCATTTTGATCCTAAGTTAATTAAACTTATTAAAGATATATTTTATATATTATGAATGAACAATAAGTTTATTTGAAGTGAAAAGTACCATTGTTTAGCATAGAGGACTTTATTAAGTCTCTAAAATCACGTATGTTTTTGATGGGACTAAAAAACTTTTTTCGGTTCTCTTTATTAACATTGAGAATATGAACAAACTTTTTTCCTGTTTCTCTAGCTAGTCTATCTGAATTTAACAGTACTGATCCCATCGCACCCTCAAGCTGCACAAAGTCACCTTTTTGATTTTTTATTAAGTCTGGTAGTGCTATTTCACTATTATCGATAGCATTAAAGTTTACGAGTACTAAATTCGTATTGAAAAAAGCGTCATCATCTTCTTCGCGAAGACCCAGCTTTTCAAAGTAATCTAATTGTCCAGCTTGTTCAGCTTGTGCTTTTTCTACAATTGTAAGGTAGGTCTTATCGCCTTCGACTTTTAGAGCAATTTGGCCACCTTTCATATCACGGTCAGTTTTTGTGGTGGTTACCATAACAACTGGAATATTCTCAGTTAGCATCCAATTGACAATAGCGCGATCTGGAGTGGAGCTTAGATCTTCTCCATTTCCGATACAGGCAACAATATTGTCGCCGGAAGGCCTTGGGCCTTTAAAGACTTCGTATCCAAAGATACCATGTCCCGCAGGTGCAAGTCTCTCAGTTGAAAGCTTGCCATCTTTGATAGTTGGGAGTTTTTGTTGAACCACTGATTCAAGGCGAGAAAAGTTTTCATTTAAGAGTTGAGAATGCTTCTCCCACATCTTATCTAGGATTGGCTTTACATCATTATTAACAAGGTCCTGTAGGACCACTTTTTTGAATGAGCTTGTTTTCTTTGAAGCTTGAATGATTTGAGCTTCAGCTAGTGAGATGTCTCCAAATTCTTTTGTTTCAATATAAAGATCTGTAGATTTTGAACCTGGAGTTGTGCGGCCATATTTTTTTAGATATTCACTTCGATCAAGGCTTGAGCCAAGGCCTCCGTGCATTTTTCTAAGCCATAAAGTACAGTCGACTATTTCTTTTGTTGAATATCGTTGCTTGATGTCTTCGTATGAATAAAAAGGAAGTTCGCGACGCATTAATTCTCGAGGTGCAATTGCTGTAGGGTAAACCCCTGTGTCATTTTCAGGAGTAGCAATTCTTAGTTGTTCTTTTTTCTCATTAAGTTGAGAAAGAAGCCCCTGGAAGTACTCGAGTTCAATAGGATTCGTGATAAATTCTTTTAAATTCATAGACTGGAATAATACCAGATGCTTAGTGAATACTGAAATATAAAATATTCACTTAACGGCATATGAAAAATGCACTTATGTACATATTTTGCGTAAATTTTAGTAGGTTATGCACTTGAGTGAATATTGTGTGGAAAAAGATAAAGAATATTCACTTGATGGCATATCACGGTTGTCTGGAGAGAAAATATGCCATCAAATGAATACTTGATCATTTACGTATGCATTCAAGTGAATGCTCGCAAAAAACTCAAAAGATGATACAATTAAATTCATTACAACTGTTTTACGGAAGAAACGGGGAGAAACTTTAATGAGTTATGATAACTTAGACTTAGAGTTCTTAGAGTATGCCAAGACGGCCATCAAGAAGAATGACTACTACGACATCGATCTAAAAGCTTTAAGAAAATCACTTGGGCTTAAGCAAACAGACTTAATAGGTATAGATCAGCCTGATGTCTCTAAAATTGAAAATCGTCTCGATTTAAAACTTTCAACATTGAATAAGTATGCAAAGGCCTGTGGCCTAGAGATGGAAATTAAATTCCACCCCAAGCATTAATAACTTATTTAATGAGCTCTAACTTTTGAACACCTGTTACAGTTGGGAAGTATGCACGTCCAGTGAACACGTATAGTGTTTTCCTTAATAGGTTATGGATTTTTTTAATCAGCCCAGTATCATTTTTAACGAGTGTTGCTTTATACTTCTTCCCATTTATTTTTATCTCAGGTTTTTGTTTCTTTCCCGAAATATAGCGATAAAAGTGATCAGGTGTTTTTGTATTCTTAAAGCTTACTCGGTTGAATGCTTGTTCGAAGTTTTTTGGAAGATGTGTATATTGAATGATTTCACCTTCTTTTGAGCTCTCCACAAGACTTTTAAGAGGCCCATTAAGATTCCAATCGATTAACTTTCGATAGTTTGAGAAATTTTTAGAATCGATCTTTTGCTTAGTTATATCGATAATATCATCATTACTTAAGTGGAAGCCCTCATCTAAAGGTTCAATTTTAAGATTCGCACTTAGCTTTCCAGAGATAGTACAAAACTCATTACTTGGGGCCTCAGTCTTAAAGAACTCTTCAAAAGTGTCACAGTAGTCAATCCACGTGAAGGCCTGGTTTGGAGACTTTCTAATTAAGTCTCTTGAATATTGTATTTTTTTCTTCTTTCCAAGAAAATAGGTCGGTGTGATCTTTCCCTTCTCGTCATAGTAGAGGATTAGAGGAATTTTAAACTTATTGTCTCCAGCATAGAGAAATTCATCTTTTACACGAATACCTTTATCTAGGTTCTTAATAGACCATAGCTTTAAAAACTCTTCTTTCATTCCTTTTAAATAGGAGTCTGTTTTAGCACCATATTGTTCATAAAGAGTTTTTTCTTCTTTTAAAAGATCAACGCCAAGGCCAACCTTATAATCAGTACCTAATTGAGCCAAGAGTGTTGTTGCAACATCAAGGTGAGTACCGGGTTTTGTCACCTCACCAGTCTTACTATTATTTGGATAATTGATGAGAAATAGGTTTTTACGGTCCATTCCCTGTAATTTATCTGATAATAAATTTCTTAATGATAAATGATCTGACATGACAACAATAAGAGTGTTGTCACTATATTCAGAGGCCCTGATTTTATCGACAAATTCTTTAATATAATAATCAGAGCATTTAAAAGCTTTTACTAAGCGACTGTCACCATCTTGATGATTGATTTTACATGATGGGAATACATGACCTTTTGGGTGGTGTGTATCTAATGTATTTACTGATAAAAAGAACGGGTTATCTTTTTTAGCTAAATTATCGGCAACTATTTTTGCTTCATCAAATAAGTTCTTATCATAAAATCCCCAAGAGTTCGTTCTTGCTGTTGGGTATTTCTTCTTCAAGTCATCTTTACCTTTAATAAGGCTATACTTATGAGTTTTTAAATAATTTTTCGTACCTGAGAAAACGACAGAGGCACCTTTGAGGTGGGCACCAATATAGCCATTACTATGGAGAATGTCGGGAAGGCAAACAGCAGAACCATAGAAATTGAATATACCTTCCATTGCATTGCCTTCACCTGCTGCTTCAAGAGGAACGCCACATTGTGAAGCAACCATACCTGCAATAGTCCATGTTGCACCATAGTTCGAATACATATTAGTAAATGAAAGAGATTGCTTTTCTAACTCTCTCATATTTGGTGTCATTCCTGGAAAGACCTCATCATTTAAATATGTTTTTTCAAAACCTTCAGCGTAGATAATGATGAGGTTTTTCTTATCTTTGATTTCTGCAATCTCGTCACCGGCTTTGTGAATATCTATTTTTACGCCTTGAAATTCATTAGGCTTTAAAAGAGTATAGAGATTATGTGTCAATGGACTTGAGATAATGGCCAGTAGAAGTACTACTGTAGCAAATTGTGATGCAACCTTCTTTTTCGTTATTTTATAAGTGAAGAAAATTGATAAGATGATCATTGCAGCACTAGCAATAATAATATTTGTGTACTCACCAACTCCTGCTTCTACTGTATCAAGTCTTAAGTGATAGAGGACAACATCATTTAGCCCTACACCAGTAAAGTAATTACTTACGATAAAGATATTACTCATCGTAAAAAAGATAAAAGTGAGGGAGGCTGTTATTTGTGATAATATTTTATTATTGTTTTTGGAACGAAGCGTAATCGTTAGGGCAATAAGAAATAAAACAATACTTAAATAGATGTTGAAAAAATAAAACATATGAATTCCTGAAGTCTGCAATGCTTGATTATACAGGTTGTAAAAGGTGTTGAAAAGATAGTGATCTTTTCTTATAGTTCTTTCAGTCATAGGAGATGAAAAAGGTGAGCACTGGCCAACTTCCATGGAATAGATCATTGATCATTATTCCAACTTACAATGAAATCGATAACATAGAGCGTATGATTGATACGATCTTTGGAAAATACCCAGAGGTCTCATTGCTTATTATAGAAGATGGTTCACCTGATGGAACTGCAGATGTGGTTAAAAAGAAGATGGAATCAAATGAAAATCTTCATATAATTGAGCGTACTGGAAAACTTGGACTGGGTACGGCCTATATCACTGGATTTAAGTGGGCCCTCGAAAATAAATATGACTTTGTCTTTGAGATGGACTGTGACTTTTCACATGATCCAGATGCGGTTAAAGACCTTCTAGCAGCAGCACAGGAAAATGATCTTGTTATTGGTTCTCGCTATATTGATGGAATTCGAATTATCAATTGGCCATTTAGAAGACTTCTATTATCTTACTGTGCATCTATTTATACACGATTCATGACAGGGATCCCTGTTCTTGATACAACAGGTGGCTTTAAGTGTTTCACACGTAAAGCACTTGAAGCTATTAATTTAAATAAAATCATCTCGAATGGTTATATCTTTCAACTTGAACTAAATTATAAGGTTTGGGATAGAGGACTTAAGGTAAAAGAAGTGCCAATTATCTTTTATGAAAGACGTGACGGTCAATCAAAAATGGGTGGCGGAATTATTTTTGAGGCCCTTTTTAATGTTGTAAAATTAAGAGTTTTAAAACTCTTAGGTTTACTAAATTCTTAATGAGCCTTGACCTATGAATATATTTGGATTCTTTTATTCGTTAGTTTATTTAGCTTCCTTCATAAGATATTCAAATAGCTTATCTCTTTGGAAAAACTATACCGCCTTTGATTACGGTACGTTTTTGTTAGGTTTTATATTTATTATCTGTCTTGCTCAAACAGTCTTCCATTTTTGTAAAAAGAAATATTCAAGGTTAGCATTTTCGATTTTTTTCATCAGTTTATATTATATCGGCTATATCTTCTTTCATCGTACAAACACTGCTTATGATTATGCAATTTTGATTGATAATATAGGTGAAGTTTTAATACCTGAAAATGGTGCAATATTTGGACAAATTTATCGTGTAAAAGATGTTGTTACTCTTTTATTTATTCATTTAATAATCATAGTTACTTTTTTTAAGAGTAAAAAGTTTGAAGTTAGTTATAGAAGACCATTGCTCGGTTTAGCTTCTTTAATTGTTTATATTTTCTTGGTGATCTTTGCACCTTATTCTAAAGAAGAACTGTCTGCATTTGCTAAAACAATGTCTGACTATTATTTAAATAGTAGCTCAAAATATATTGGTGAAGCTTATAAAAACATAGATTCAATTTTAAATTATCAATTTGAATCAACTCATCCAGAAGATAAAAAAGATATTATTCTAGTTCATCTAGAATCTTATTCAGGAATTTATATAAATAAAAAGATTAACGGCAAGTATGTTACACCCGTAATGAATGAACTTTATAAAGAGGGACTCTCTTTTAAACATTTTTATTCTAATTCGATTCAAACAATTAAGGGCCAGTATGCGACTCTTTGTTCGCTAGTTCCGCTTCCTCGAGGAAAAGCGTCATATCGTGTTGATAGCAGTAAGTTGGATTGTTTGCCTCGTGTACTTGGTCAAATGGGATATACGACATATTTTCATGACTCTTTTGGTAATCCAGGCTTTGATAATACACATGACTTCATAAAAAAATCTGGTTTTGAATATATAAAAACTTCTCGTGAAATAGAAAGTAAGCCTGGTGTTTTAAAGTGGGGATGGGGAGTCCAAGATGATTTTTCATACCGCTATTTCGTAGAGAATATTGAAGAGTTTAAATCAAATAAGAAGCCTATATTTGCAATGATCCAAACAGTATCAAATCATATGTGGTTTGATCGTGTACCAAAAGACCAGAAAGAGATATTTCCAGATGAAAAGCATTTAACAGAAGCCTTCATTAATTCTCTACATGCAAGTGATAAATACTTGGGAACATTGATTAATGAATTAAAAGAGAAAAAGATCTTTGATGATTCAATCATCATCATTACAGGTGATCATAGTTTTCCAAATTCTGAGCACGGTATGAAAAGTAATGCAGCTGGCGCGTACGAAGAGTTCTTTAGAGTACCAATGTTAATTATTTCTAAATCTCAAAACTTAGATGGCAATATTGAAAATATTAATGGTAGTCAGGTAGATATCAAACCTACAGTATTAGACTTGATCGGATATAAAGGTGAAGTACAATCTGCCGGTGAAACATTAATAACTAAATCAGAGCGAAGCTCTTACCTGGTTCAGCCGTACAATGGTACTTTCTTATCAGTTGTTAAACATCCTTATAAAGTAATTTGGAATAAAAGAAATAATCGTTGGCAATATTTTAATTTAGAACTTGATCCTGAAGAAAGAAGTCCAATTAAAAAAGAAAATAAAGAGATTAAAGCTTTAAAAAAAGAAATTGGATTTATCTTTGCCAATGAAGAATACGCAACACAATTTACTCCTAAAGAGGATTAAAGCATTCTACTTTTTCTTTAAAGTCCCAATTGTCAGCATAGAATCCATGGAATAATCCTAGTTCATTACATGCTACAAATATCTCATCTCGCTTATCCTTTCCGTGGTTAAGGTGATAAGCGTAGACTTTAAACCCATGTTTTCTTAACTTCAAAAGATCATCGTAATTATTCTTAGCGTAGTAACGACTTAGTGCGATTGAAGTAATTCCCTTTCTTAAATATTCATCGAGTTTATTCTTTATATTTAAATAAAGATAATGAGTTGGCATGGCCTCTTTTATATTTAGCTTTAATGCTTCATTCAATGAGGATTCGTTAAATAACTCCATTACTAAACGTTCTTTATATTTGAATACTTCTAATACTTTTTTGGGCTTATTAATCTTATCCGTGACTAAAACTGCATCAGGATGTTTTTCGAACCAATTACGAATCGTACTTAGATCCAGTGGTGTATACTTATTAAATAATTTGTGACTCATAAAATCTTGATGGGTAGGCGGAAGGTCTCCACTATAATTTGTTTCATCGGCCCAATCATCCCATTCGTGGACGGCCACGATTATGCCATCACTTGTCTCTTGGAGATCTAATTCAATTCTTCTAAAGCCTTTTTTGTAACTACTGTTAATTGCTTCAAGTGAGTTAGTGTAAATTCTTCCATCGATTACACCTCCAGCATGAGCAATGAAGCGTGAAGTATCTGTGAATGCATCTTTATGTGGGGGCTCAAACCTTTTTATGATTTCAAGTTTAAATACACCTGTTAATTCGGGGATAAAGCTTTTCTTTATTATTTTGTACCAAAATTCCTTGATGGCATTTTTAATCTTAATTAATAATGGTGAGTGATCTGCGATTAATTTAGCCTGATAGATATTGTAATTAAGTGATATATTGAAAGTTCTCTTTGTTTTAATATCTTTTATTACAGTGAAAAGCTCTTGTGTATTTGCTGATTTCAAAAATCTTCTTTCATATTTTGAACTCAATTCTCTAATTTGCTCAGAGGTGAGCTTCTTTTGAACTAAGACGTTATCCCCTTTAGATGTGGATTGAATTAATTTTAAATCTAATTCTCCTAGCTCAATAGCTGAACTTGTAAAAGTCAGAATAAGAATTAGTAAGGGCCTAAGTATATACATATGTAATGATCTACCTTCGTGATTATAGTTACTTATAAAATATATTGTATTTATTTTATAGTTGCTCTCACGTATTTACTAGTGCTTATAAATTTCTTCATTCCAATCTGGAATGTTTCATTTCATTAGTGAAAAAAATCAGATTTTCCACTATCTAAAGTTTATTTATGCTCTATCAAATACTTAACAAGAACGCTTATTGATACTTTTTACATTGATAATGAAAAAAATTTATTGGCAATGTATGAACAGTGATCAACCAAAAAGCGAATATGAGGGAGAAGCAAAATGGACAAGGTTTTTTTAGAAAGACCTTCGGTTAACGAGGTTTTGCGGGATAAGATCAGAAAATACAAGAAAGAGCATTCCCGCTTAAGTAGTAATCAAATCGCTCGAAGATTGGGACTTCCACCTTCGACATTCCACCGCCTTGAAATGGGTGATGTTAAAAATCCTGGACTAGACATTTGTGTAACAGTCCTCAATGGCCTTGCCAGTAAAAAGGACACAGCGGAATTCGTACGCGAGTACTTCCCTGAGGTGCATGAAAGTCTTTATGGGCATTTTCATGAGATGGCTGGTTACCAAAAAAGTAATGAATCAATTGATAGATTCTTTAAAGAGCCTTCGACATTTAAAATGATGATGAAAGCATCAACAAAGTACGGGCTAAGCGAACAGTCAGTTCTCCAAGAAAATGGTAGAGTTGGTCATAAGAAGTTTATGGAACTAGCTGCAAATGGAGTACTACAAAATAAAGATGGAAGATTTTACACTAATAATGAGAATATGATCTTAGATATTGATACTCGTGCAAAGTTGAGCTCTATGATTTATCAAGATATTGCAGAGAACTGTGATGAAAGTGGAAATGCAATGGGAGCAATAGAGGGCTGTTGGTTTGAATCACTTGATGCTGAAAAAGTTGTTCCTTTAATGAAAGAACTTGTAAATGAGTTTAATTATCAAATGAGTAAAATTATGATGGATCCAAATAACGCAGGAAAAGATGTTATTTTTTACTCATCATTAGTTAGAAAAATGGGAGAGGCTTAATATGAAAGCTGTTGTTACATTAATATTACTTTCTACTTCAATATTTGCAAATCCTTTGACATCAAGGGGAGCTGGAGGAGGAAGTGGGACTTTAGCGCCAGAATCTAATAGATCTAAAGATGAAATTCTTGGAGCAGGCGGAGGAAGTGGTACTTTAAGAAATATTGATATTATCGATTTACATAGTGGGGAAGGCTATGGAGGCTCTTTAAGTATTAATGAAAGAGATCTTTTAATAGAAAGTATTGGAGGAACATCTACGACTGACTGGAGTGTTGGTAAGTATGAGTATGTATCGAGTTTAGATAGATGGGTTTTGAAGACTAAAACGAGGTTATTAAGTCTAAAAGATATTGAATTAGTTGATAAATTTGAGTCGAAACAAAACGAAGTGAAGAATTTCTCAAATAACATGAGAAGCCGCAATAATAGAATTAACAATAGGTTTCTCAAAACCATGTTGGAAAGAAGTATAAAATTTCAGAAGTATAAAATTAATGACTTTGAATATTAATAAAAGGGGGTGATATAATCACCCCTTTTTAATTACAATATTCTATAATTTCAAGATTGTGTTTATTAGCTGAGAATTTATATTTTTCTAATAAAATTTCATTATTTAGAGGATTTCTAAAATAGTGCTTTTCTATTTTCATTAAGTCTTCATTAGTTGATATAAAATTGTACTCTAGCGGAATTTTAGGTCCGAGCTTATGTCCAAAGAATATTTCCTTTCGAGGTATATAGTTTCTAGTGGTAAAGGTTTCATCTTGTGTATTCTCTGTTAATTCTTGTAGCTCATTATTAAAAATAATTCTAGTAACATTGTCATTGTGAATGGAATCTTGGCCAGGTTTGAAGCATATTAACTTCTTTGTGAATATAAATTGTTCTTTATCAAATGTAACTTTTTCTCTCAATGCATCGAAGTCATTTATTGGATATGCAAAAGCCATGTAGCCTATTTGTAATATTGAATCGGTTGCGATTTGATAGCTAAGCTCTTCAATTTTAGTCATAAGATTAATGTGTTGATTCTCTCCGCGAAGCGAAATCCCTTCGTACAACTCAATTTCGTTATGTTTCTTTGTAAGAAAACCAATTGATTTACCGTTTTGAGAAATTAGGGCACCGTCGCGGACGCCTTCGCAATTTTTGATGTTAAGAAGTTGTGATTCGTTATCAAATGAGTTGGCATAGGCAAGGGATGCGTATGTAAGTTCACAATCTTGAGATTGAAGCTCGCCTAGTTCATTGAAATAGTTAAGTTGAACTTCGTTATTATCAATTTCTGGAAGTTCAATATTTGCTGTATTAGGTATTTCTTTTTCGAGGTTAAGTTTTAAGATCTTGTCTCCGAATTCATTTGAGAGCTCATCTTCGACAGATGTGACCTTGATTAGTTTGCCGTCTGTTGTTTGAATATTAAATGCCTCATTTTCTGTGGCACAATTTTCTGAAATCAAAACTTCGCTTTGAGATTTTACGATTCCCGAACAAGTAAGCTTCTTCTTTTCTGTTTTAACAGCAACAATTCCCTCTGGGCACTCGTGGCCATCGCAGAAGTTTCCTAATTTTGGATTGAGAATTGTTCTGTCGTTTGAGATTCCACCTAGCGTCTCCTCACTTTGAGAAGCTATATTATTGATCGCTTTTTTCGCGTCATCAGAACATGACGTTACTGTAAAAGCTAGAATGAGAATGATTGGTGCAATTAACTTATTCATATTGGTAATTTATCGAAAAAATGAACGCTTATGGGCTTTAGTGAAATTTATTTATAGGGTGTAAAAAGAGTGATTACTTAATGTGTTTTTGGGCACTTAGCTTGGTGGTGTTCATGATTATTAACTGTAAAATGTAAAAAGTCCGCGATGTCAGGGATGCGAAAAAGTCTGCTGGAACCCTATGGCCAAGTATGGTAAATCAGGAACATGGAAAAGCAGGATTCTCGAGATATTGCATATATGCGTATGGCACTTGATTTGGCCAAGAAAGGTGAGGGGCAAACGTCACCAAACCCTATGGTTGGAGCAATTATTGTAAAAGATGGAATTATCTTAGGTAAGGGTTGGCATAAAAAAGCAGGCCTACCTCATGCTGAGCCAGAAGCAATCTCAGATGTCCGCGACTATCATAAGGCTGAACTAAAAGGTGCAACGATCTACGTTACCTTAGAGCCATGTTGTCATACAAAGAAAAGAACACCTCCTTGCACTAACGCAATTTTAAAACACGGCTTTTCAAGAGTCGTTGTGGCCTGCCTTGATCCTAATCCTGAAGTCGCAGGAAATGGAATTAAGATTCTAGAGTCAGCAGGTATTGAGTGTAAAGTTGGAGTACTCGAAAAAGAGGCCCGTGAACTTAATGAAGTATTCTTTAAGTCTATGACTAAAAGGCTACCTTATATTCACCTTAAACTTGCTCAAACATTAGATGGAAAGTTATCAACAATTACTGGTGATTCGAAGTGGATAACAGATGAAAATGCACGCAAGATGGTTCACGCTTATCGTAAGAAATATGATGCAGTCATGGTTGGCCGAAAAACTCTAAATAATGATGACCCGAGTTTAAATATTCGTTTTGGCCTAGATGAAAGCGGTAAAATCCCTTTTCGAATTGTGATGGGCTCAATTTCTAAAATGGATCCATTATCCAAGATCTTTAATGACGAATATACACATAAGACAATCATCATAACTACGGGGGCCGATTACCAAGGCGCGGCGGATGATGTAGTTAAATTCTTTACTGATAAAAAGATTAGAATAGTCTTTGCTAAAAGTGATGAGAATGAAGTTGTCATTGAAGATGCCTTTGCTCAGTTAAAAGCAATTGGTGTTCATTCAATTTTAGTCGAAGGTGGAGGGATGCTTGCTTCCTCAATCTTAAAGAAAAAGCTTGCAGATAAGATGACAATCTTTGTTGCTCCAAAAATTCTTGGAGATGGAATCGGTTATTATGATGAAAAATTAGATTCAATGGCCGACGCTTTAAACTTTAATAATGTTGCAGTTAAAAATATTGGTTCTCAAGCAATGTTTGAGATCGACCCGAGGTCATAGTGTTTACAGGACTAGTAAAAGAAATAGGAAAAGTCGTAAGTGTCCGCTCAAATGCAGAAGGCAAACTTATTGAAGTAAGTTCAAAAGAACTTCTTCCAGAGATTGCTATTGATGATTCAGTATCAATCAATGGAGCATGCCAAACAGCTGTGAAACTAACGGACTCAACATTTGTCGTTCAAACAGTTCATACGAGTCTGGAAAAGACCACTTTAGGAAGCCTTCGTACTGGTGATGAAGTTAATCTTGAATTAGCACTTCGTGCTAGTGATCGCTTGGGTGGTCACATTGTACAAGGCCATGTTAACGACGTTGGGCAAATTATCCAAATTCAAAGTCGTGGGAATAATTATTTAGTGACTATTAAAGTAAGTCCGAAGCAAATGAAATATATTGTGAAAGAAGGATCTATTACGATTGATGGAATCTCTCTAACTGTTGCGGACGTTTTTAAAGCCGATTGTTCATTCCAACTTTCAATTATTCCACATACTTGGCAGAACACTGTCTTACGAAATCGTAGAGTGCAAAGTCTTGTAAATATTGAAGTTGATATCCTTGGAAAATATATTGAAAACTTGCTTTTTAATGGTGCTAGACGTAGTAATGGTGCAAGCACACATAATTTGGAGTCCTTTTTAAATGATTGAATTTGATACTATTGAAGAAGCCATTGAAGATATTCGTCTCGGTAAGATGGTTATTGTTATCGATGATGAAAACCGTGAGAATGAAGGAGACTTCATCATGGCGGCAGACCGTATTACGCCAGAAGCAATTAACTTCATGGCAACAATTGGACGCGGTTTAATATGTACACCGATTACAAAATCACGTGCACAGGAATTAGAGCTACCACTTATGGTTGCACAAAATGATTCTGTTCATCATACAGCATTTACTGTTTCAATTGATGCAGCAAATGGTGGTACGGGTATTTCTTGTCAGGATCGTGCTTTAACAACAAATCTTTTAACAAATAAGAATACAAAAGCTTCAGACTTTATGAAGCCTGGACATATTTTTCCATTAATTGCAAAAGATGGTGGAGTGCTTGAAAGAGATGGCCACACAGAAGCAGCTGTGGATTTAGCACGACTTGCTGGTTGTTATCCTGCAGGAGTTATATGTGAAATCATGAGTGCAGATGGAACGATGGCCATGGCACCAGAGTTGGCCAAAATTGCTAAAGAGCACGATTTAAAATTTATAACTATTAAAGACTTAATAAAATATAGACGTGAACATGAGGCGCCTTCAAAAGGTGTCACAGATTTAGGAGAAACACATGCCTAGAAATTTAGAAGGTAACTTAAATGCATCAGGGAAAAAATTTGCTATTGTTGCTGGCCGTTTTAACGAGCTAATTACAAGTAAGTTATTAGGTGGTGCAATTGATTGTATTAAAAGACACGACGGAGACGTTGAAGATATGGATATTGCTTGGGTTCCAGGCGCATTTGAAATCCCACTTGTAGCACAAAAGTTAGCGGCTTCTAAAAAGTATGACGCTGTTATTACTCTTGGTGCTGTTATTCGAGGATCAACTCCACACTTTGATTTTGTTTCAAATGAAGTTGCAAAAGGTATCTCAAAAGTTTCACTTGATACTAATGTACCAGTAACTTTTGGTGTTCTTACTGTCGATACAATTGAGCAAGCAATTGAAAGAGCAGGAACGAAGGCCGGTAATAAGGGTTGGGAAGCAGCGATGTCAGCAATTGAGATGGCCACTTTACTTGGTTCAATTGAATAAGAAAAATTACATTCAGATAAAAAATAAGGCCACTAATAATAGTGGCCTTTTTTATGGAAAAACGAAAAATGATTAAAAACTCTATCGGTGTGTGGTTAGAGCTTCGAGGTCTAAATTATAGTTAAACATGATTCTTGTCAGGTTAATAAATCCTGAATTAAAAGATAGAATGATAAAGAAAAATTGATGCAGCACTTGCTGCATTTAAATGTGCAACATAGTTTGTGATAGGAATAAAAAGTTTTTTATCGCAAGCATCAATAACTTCACGATCCATTCCATTTCCCTCATTACCAATAATTAGACATGTTTTTTGCGGATATTTAAAATCTTGAATTGAAATTGCACCTTCTTCATTCGCCGTGGCAATAACTGTATACCCTAGTTCTTGAAGCAGTGAGATATCGTTAACAAGGTTAAGTGATTTCGCAACACGCGCTTCAAAAGCATTACCCATTGATACTCTTATGCAACGTCTTAAATAAGGCGATGCGCTTTTAGCATCATAAATAATACTATCAAAGCCAAAGGCCATCGCTGCACGAGTCATTGTGCCGACATTTTCTGGTGATGTAACACCGTTAAATATAATGATACGATCACCAAGCTCTTTTATATTTAGAAGTCCACTTGTTCTAACCTTTGCAAGAATCCCATGATGTAATTTAATACCCGTTATATTTTGAAGTTCTTCTTTTGTTTTTATAAAGACTTGATCGCACTTATCATCAATAAGCTCTTTATTACGTTCATAAAATTCTTGAGTTGCAAGAATTTTTTCAACTTGGTGTTTTGATCTTAGTGCTTTGCATACGACTTTTTCAGTTTCAGCAATACAGTAGTTATCTTTAATTAAATTCTTATCTTTAAGATTATAGAATTCATCAATCATTTTAAGATCCCCTTAAGAAAGCTTCCGGTATGTGACTCCTTACACTTTGCAACTTCCTCTGGTGTTCCTGTGGCGACAATTGATCCACCTCTGTGGCCACCTTCTGGGCCAAGGTCTATAAGTTCATCTGCAACCTTAAGTACGTCAAGATTGTGTTCAATAATAATAACGGAGTTATTACTATCAACTAGATTGTTAATGGCCTTTAAAAGAACATTAATATCTTCGAAATGCAGTCCTGTGGTTGGTTCATCTAATACATATAATGTATGACCTTTTGTAGACTTTGCTAATTCTCTTGCAAGCTTTAGTCTTTGGGCCTCACCACCAGAAAGGGTAGTTGCAGGCTGTCCAAGAGTCATATAACCAAGGCCTACATCATTCATTGTTTTTAGGATACGTCCCAATCGTCTATGGTTTTTAAAAAACTCATATCCTTCTTCAATTGTCATTTCTAAGATGTCAGCTACTGATTTACCTTTATATAAAACCGAAAGTGTTTCGTTATTATAACGTCGTCCATTACATTCATTACATGTTACATAGACATCTGGCAGGAAGTGCATTTCAATTTTTTGCACACCATTACCTTCACATTCTTCACAGCGTCCACCTTTAACATTAAAGCTAAATCGCCCCGGTTTATATCCTCTAATTTGCGACTCATTAGTTGCCGCAAATAACTTTCTTACATCATCAAATAGTCCAGAGTAAGTTGCTGGGTTAGAATGTGGTGTTCTTCCAATCGGAGATTGATCTAATTCAATAACAGTTTTAATTTCATCTAGGCCTGTGATTGATTTGTAATTTGCCTTTTCATAGATTGAACGATTTGCTCTTGATAGGTGGCTTTTTACTGCTGGTATTAAAACTTCGTGAATTAGAGTTGATTTACCTGAGCCTGAAACACCGCTTACACAAACTAGCCCTCCTAGTGGGAAGTTTACATCAATCTTTTTAAGATTATTATGTTGAGCACCTTTCAATTTAATATGTTTTGTTAATTTTCTTCTTTCTTGTGGGATCGGTATCGTTTGCTTGTGATTTAAATAATCAGCAGTAAGTGATTTCTTCTTTAGAAATGCTTTTGATGTGGCATGGGCAACAACTTCTCCACCGTGTAAACCGGCACCTGGACCCATATCAATTATATAATCACTTGCCTTCATTGTGTCTTCATCGTGTTCTACAACAAGTACTGTATTTCCGAGATCTCTTAATTCTTTTAAGGTCTGTATTAAACGAACGTTATCTCTTTGATGGAGTCCGATACTTGGCTCGTCGAGAACATAGAGAACACCTGATAGTGCCGAACCAATTTGTGTGGCAAGACGAATACGTTGTGATTCCCCACCGCTTAGGGTTCTAGCTGAACGATTAAGGGTTAGATAATCAAGTCCAACGTCATTTAAGAACTTTAGTCGAGAAGTGATTTCAGTTAATAACTTTGCCCCAATCTTTTCTTTGATTCCTTCAAGCTTAAGTTCTTTAAAGAAGTCGTATGTTTCACTGAGGGGAATATCACATAATTCTATAATATTTTTTTCAGCTATTTTCGTACTAAGGGCTATTGTATTAAGACGCTTTCCTTCACACTCTGAACATTTTTGAACTTTCATGCTCTTTTCGAGCTCAACGCGTACTCTTTCAGATGTGGATTCTTTGTATTTCTTATTGAGCCAATTTATTAGTCCAGGAAATGGCTTTGAAAATTCAAAGTTTGAATTCTCTGACTTAAATTTATAAGTATAAACCTTATCTGTTCCCTCTGATAAAATCTTAAATATCTTCTTTGGCATTTTTGAAAGAGGCTGTTTAATATCGAAGCCTTCTTCTTTTAGCATGCACTCGACCATTTTATAGAGAAAGTTATTCTTCTTAGTCAGTAGGGGAATTGCTCCTTTTAGAACAGGTAAGGAGTCATCAAAGATTAACTCACTTAAGACAAATTCTTTTGATTCTCCTAGTCCATTACACTTTGGGCATGCTCCAACAGGTGAATTAAATGAGAAGAGTCTTGGTTCTAAATCAGGAAAGACTTCACCTGTAACATGAGACATATTGATTTCTGAGTATGTGTGAAATTCATCATCAATCATAACGTGGATGATCCCCATCCCTAATTTTAGGCCAAGTTCAACAGAGTCTGTTAGACGCTTTTCGATGTCCGGCTTAACAAGGATTCGATCAATTACAACAAGAATTTCATCGGTGGCTTTGAGTGACTTTATTTCGCTACTATCAAGTAGCATGATTTCATCATTTACTATAAATCGTGAAAATCCCATCGAAAGATATTTGGCCATTTGTTGCTCTAATTCTTTCTTTGTTTCATCAGTTATTTCTACCGTAATATGAAGTTTGGTTTTTTCAGGTAACTCCATTAAATCTCGAGTGATTTGACCTGGAGTATAGCTTATAACTTTTTCTCCATTATTTGGGTCGTAGAGATCTCCAACTCTTGCATAGAGAACTCTCATATAGTCATAGACTTCAGTTATTGTTCCAACAGTTGAGCGCGGATTCTTATTAGTTGTTTTTTGATCAATTGCAATTGCTGGAGATAGCCCTGTTATTGACTCTACATCTGGAGCTTGTTGCTGACCTAAGAATTGCCTTGCATAAGATGAGAGAGATTCGATATATCGACGTTGTCCTTCAGCATAGACAGTGTCAAAAGCAAGTGAGCTTTTACCAGACCCAGATGGCCCAGTGATAACTGTTAATTTGTTCTTTGGAATATCAATCGTTACGTCTTTCAAATTATGAACACGTGCTTTTACAATTTTAATTTCATCTTTCATTTTCTATACCTTTAGGGCAAGTTTTAATACGTAGTAACAGCCCATATAGTTAGCACAATCTTTTCCATAAAGATCGAAGGCTGTGCCATGGTCAACACTAAGTCTTAGAAATGGTAAGCCTAGTGTGATATTTGCACCTTTTGATTTGAACATTGTTTTAAATGGTGCAAGTCCTTGGTCGTGATACATATACACAAATAATTTATCATGAGCAAAGCAGTCATTAATAAAAAGTCCATCAGCAGGTAGTGGACCACTGACTTTCTGTTTAACTGTTAAGCCTTTGATGGCATTTGTGACTTCTTTTTCCTCATCACCGAGTATACCACCTTCACCGGCATGTGGGTTGATACCACTTATGATAATTTCATTTAAATTGCCGAAGTATTTTGTGTAGTTATCAACGCAGATATTGATTTTTTTGTGAATAAGATCAGAATTTATTTTGGTAGGAACTTCTTTAAGAGGTATATGATCTGTAATAAGTAAGACGTTTGCCTCATATGATTTAAAGAACATAACGATATTCTCGTTGTCATATCTCTTTCTAAAGTACTCTGTATGGCCTGATACATTTTTACCATCAAAGAATAATTCATCCTTTGTGGTTGGCATTGTAACTAATATATCGTTTGGCCCACATTTATTACATGCAAGCTCTAAAGCATTGTGAGAATAGGGAGCCTTCACAGCTGTATAGCTAAGAGATGAAGGAAGCTCTTTTGTAAATTCTTCACCAACAAAGAGATGAAATTGTTCTTGTTGTGCCGATGATAGAAGAGAGTAGGCTTTTAAGAAAACCTCAAGGCCAATTCCCTTCTCATGTCCAGCTGTTACATAGATCATTAGTATGTTTTAACGTAGTGATTCGACTTTTCTCTTTCAAACCACATTTTTGTAACTTCCTTTGCCTTTCTCTCATAGATTTTGGCACGGATTTGTGGTTTTGATTGTTGATAAAGTGATGATTCAACAACATCACGTGTTTTTACGTAGAAAATATGTGTGGCACCCATCATCTCAATTGGTTGAGTGAATTCACCTTCTTGTGTTTTATTTAAAAGACGTTGTAGCTTATCTGTTAGGCCATCAGCTGTAATGTCTCCAAGAGTTGATGTTTCGATCGAACCATACTCATTTGGAAGTGGTCCACCTTTTTGGAATGATTGCATCGACTTTCTAAAATGCGCATACTTACTCTTTGGTACTATTGAAGGATCAATTGAGAAGTCCACAAGTGTATAACGATATGAAACAGTCTTATTATTTACATTTTGCTTAAAGAATTCATTCTTTATCTCTTGTTCACTTACAGAGATGAGAGGAATAATAACAACTGAATTAAAATGATTAAATTCAATTGCTTCTTTGTTAAGTTCAAAGAATTCGTCAAAATTTGTATTATTCTTTTTTAAGAATGCAATTAGATCTGCACGACTAAGGCCAAGGCGTTGTTCTTTTCTTTTAATTTCTTTCTCAACTGTAGCGTCTGAAATTACATATCCTTGCTCAGCAAGTGTAGAGCGGATGATAAATTTTCTTATAAATAACTCAGCAATTTCTTTATCTGTGAAATTTTCTTGTTTGTAGATAAAAGGAGAAATGTTTTGACGAATAGGGAGTGATTTTTTAACACGATCGATCATTGATTTTGTAATGATATGATCATCAACAACGGCCGCTATTTTATCAAGAAGTTTTGCATTGATATTTAATGTTGAAAAAGTAAGGGCCAGTAATAAAAAAAGCCTCATGAACACCTCTATTTATCGTTCTTAGTATCATTATTTACTAGAACAATAATTTATCGTGCCCATGAGGCTTGTGCAAATTATTTGCGCTATTTACTTTAGTTTTTCGTCTAAAATTTTAATTTTTGCTTTTTTACGTAAGTTCTCGAAATAATTAGCAATGATTTTATCTCTCTTTCTATCGTAAACAAACTTTTTATAAACACCCATATTGATCTCATCAAATTTCTTAACTCCTAGAACCTTTACAACATGGTAACCAAGTTGAGTTCTAACAGGGCGTGTAATGTATCCATCTTTTTGACCTTTTATTGCTGCAAAGTATTCAGGTGCCATAAAGAATGCTGGTTGGTACCCAAGGTCACCACCTGTATGAGCATTTGGCGCTTGAGAATACTTATTAGCTAATTCAGCAAATTTAGTTGGCTCTTTTGTAACTTCTGAATGAATTTCAAAAATTTTCTTTTGTGCTGCTTCAATCTCATTTTGAGATGGGGCAACGCGAACTCTTAGAAGAATATGAGCAGTACGATATTCAGGATATTCTTCATAGAATTTTTTAACATCCTTATCTGTCACTTTAATTTTCTTAAATTCATCTTCAAGATCTTTAGAAACTTGTGCGTTAAATAAAACTTCATTCATTTTTCTTTTAACGTCTGGATCATTTTGAAGTTTTGCTTTTCTTGCTTTTTCTAAACCTAGTTTCTTATTGATAAGATCAGTTAGTACACGTTTCATTGTTACTGGGTCTTCAGAGACAACATATTTATTAAGAAGATACGCTTGATCAAGCTCTTCTTTTGTTATCTTTTCGCCATTAACTTCTGCAACGATCTTTTTAGGGGCAGCTTGAGCTCCTAAAGTGATTAGTAAACCAAGAATGATTTTACCGAACATATTGATATCCTTTTCAAATTATTGAAATTTAGTTCCTTCTTTATCTTAATTGTACCAAATTTATTAAAAACTTATAAATTTCACTAAGATGGAACTATTTTTTCCGCAATTTCCTGACAGAACTCGACTAAAGAGCTCGGAGATATCGTCGTTTTATTGGTAAAAATCAACTTAAAGTCTGGTGTGAAACGATATTTACGTGGCATACCGAGAAAGTTGTTCAAAATATTATTTCTAAGCTCTTCATTGGCCTCAACCATGTCGCGATCAAATTGAAAAATGATTGAATTATCCATAAGTTGAGCAGATTTTATTCCACATGGCATTAGATATGAACGTGCTTCAAGAATTGCTATCAATTGATTAAATTCTTCAGGACCTGGCCCGTAGATATCAAAGATTGTTTCTTTTAGAGCTGTGATTTCATCAATTGATGTGGAGTTTGATAGTTGCTTGTAATATTTAAGTCTCTCACTCGACTCACTGATAAAGTGAGCTGGAATGAATGCCGCAAAAGGAGTATTGATTTCAATATCCTTTTTGATGATTTTCTTTTCTCCTCGCAATTCTTGAATGGCCTCAGTTAAAAGTTCCATATAAAGTTCGAGACCAATTGCTTCGATATGCCCTGATTGGTGAGCACCAAGTATATCTCCGGCCCCGCGAATCTCAAGATCACAATTTGCAATTTGAAAACCACTTCCCATGTCTGCATAAGTTTGTAGAGCTTTTAATCGTTTGGCCGCAACCTCTGTAATATTGCGATTATTTGGAACAACAAAGTAACAATAAGCTTTTTTATCAGAGCGTCCAATGCGTCCACGTAATTGGTGTAATTGAGCAAGGCCATATCGATCGGCACGATCCACAATCATAGTATTTGCATTTGGAATATCAATTCCAGATTCGATGATAGTTGTGGAAATTAGGATCTGGTAAGCACCGTTATAAAAAGCAGAGATGCGTGATTCAAGCTCTTTTTCCGGTAGCTGTCCATGAGCGTAAACGATTTTGGCATCCGGTACTAGCTCTCTAATATATGCAGTATAGTTTTCAATATCTTGAACTCGATTGTGAACAATAAAAACTTGTCCACCTCGTTTAAGTTCTCGATTAATTGCCGACTGTATAGTGTGATCGTCTTCTTTTATAAGATAAGTTTTAATCGACTGCCTTCTTGGTGGGGCGGTCTTAATTAAAGCAAGATCTTTTAAACCTAAGAATGAAAGTTGTAGTGTTCTAGGAATTGGTGTTGCAGTTAGAGTTAAGAAATCAACTGATGATTTTAAAAGTTTTAATTTATTCTTATGGGCAACCCCAAAGCGTTGCTCTTCATCAACAACAACAAGTCCTAGGTCTTTAAATTTGATCGTTTTACCGAGGAGCTTATGTGTTCCAACGATAATATCAATTTCACCCTTTTCAAGTTTTTCTTTTGTTTCTTTTTCATCTTTACCAGTTTTAAAACGTGATAAGTAATCGATACGAACAGGGAACTTCTCAAATCTTTTAACAAATGAATTATAATGCTGAAGAGCTAGAACTGTTGTTGGAACTAGTATTGCAACTTGTTTTCCATCAAGTACTGCTTTAAAAGCTGCACGCATAGCAACTTCCGTCTTTCCAAATCCAACATCTCCACAAACAAGAAAATCCATTGCAGACTTTGCCTGCATTTTATCAATTACTGAATCAATAGCATTTTTCTGATCAGGAGTTTCATTAAATGGAAATGATAACTCAAACTCTTTATAATCATGGTCAGGTGGTGAAAATGAAAAGGCTTGTGTTGACGCCCTTTCAGCTTGTAACTTTAAAAGGTCAAAAGCTAGTTTTTTTACAGAGTCTTTAGCACGTGCTTTAAGCGCAGAGAATTTATTTGTCCTTAAACTATCGACATTGACCTTGACCTCACCACCAGCGTGCTTTTGGATAAGGTTCATTTTATAGATAGGAACAAAAACTTTATCGTTACCTTTATATAGAATGACAAGGTAGTCGGATTTTGAACCGCCAATATCCATGGCCTCAAGACCTAAGTATTTTCCAATACCATGTTTAGAGTGGATGACATAGTCGCCTTCTTTTAGTGATGCTAATTGTTCAGCAAAGAGATCAATATCTTTAATCTTAGAAACTTTTGCTTTATCTCGACGAATAGCAAAGAGATCACTGTCTGAGATAACTAGTAATTTATCGCTAGGGTAATAGAATCCCTCAGTCAGTTTAAAATTAATAAAATCAATTCTACTTTGTATTTCACCAGACAATTCAAACATTTCAATTAAATGTTTGATCTCATTTTTTGAATTATCATTTTGAATAGTAAAAATAATTTTACCTGAATATTTAAAGTCGTTTTTTAAATGATCAAATAATCCAGATAAGAACTCTTTTTTTGAATGATAATTAATATCAAACTTAGAGATATAAGACTTAAAAGGTGCAAGACCTAGATCCACTACATTAGTATCATGATCAATTTGAGCATTAATATTTAGATGATTTAAATTAAGAACATTCTCTTTACGTAAACGATCGATAGTTGATAAGTCATAGAAATATTCTGGTGAAGGAAGTAGTTCTTCAGTTTCTTCAAAATCTGTTGATAATTCATCATAATAATTTGTGAGATTATCTTCTGTATTATCTCGATCAAAAACGATAGTTAACCAGTTCTCATCAATATAATCGAGTAATGATTCTGTTTCATTTGGTTTAAAAAATAATGGTGTGTAGACTGGGTGATTTTCAAAGAGCATTCCGTTTGAAAGTTTTGAAAATAATTCATTTCTAGCTTCAAGAAGTTCTCTTTGGTTGGCCCTTGGTCTTGGTAGGTTATCGCGAAGATTATTTGAATAATGAGATTCACAAAAAATCGAAGGGCCTGGAGTAATCGTTAAGCTTTGAACTTTTTTGTCTTTAATTGTTTTTAAAGTCTCTTTATCGATTTCAAAAATTTCCTCAATCATTTCATCAAAGTAGTGAATACGTATCGGGTGCATTCCTACTGGATAGATATCAAAGATTTCACCTTTTTTAGAAAATGTACCTTGCTCTTCAACAGTGAATGAAGAAGTGTAGCCAAGTGATACTAATTTTCCTGCCAATTCATCAGGAGAGATAATATCTGATTCTTCAATTTTAAAAGTTGTTTCATTAAAAAATTCTTTTGGAGGTACTTTTAAAGATAATGCTTCTATTGATGTAATGACTGTTAGGTCACTATTTTTTCTTGATATTATTTTTTTTAATGCTGAGTGTCGGGCAAGTTGTGCACTTTCTGATGAATACATTCCAGAATATGGTGATGCGTCAAGCCCAGGATAAAAAACAAGATTTATTTTTAAAAAACTAGATTTTACTAATTCATAATACTGTTCAGCTTCATCTTGATTTTCGAAAATCAATAAATTTGGTGGATGGTCATAGCTCTTATTTTGATTAAGTAAAAACTTGAAGAACGCCCAGTACTCCCTGTTTATACCATCAATAGTGAGGTCATGTTGCTTGGTGTCTAACCAAGATAATAGCTTTGTGCGCAGTGGTGTAAATAAATCCATGTCGTTTTTTAACATAATTTCATGTCATGAAAAAGAATTTATGCATTGGCCCATGCGTTACTAAATAGAAGATATTACTCAAAAAAAGAAGGGCCAATTTATTTCCAAAGTGCTAGTAATCGTGTAATATTTGGAAACTTACTTTACTTATACATGGAGAATTATCGATGTCGCAGAACTTTGACGTCTATATGCCGGTGTTAATTTTAGCAGTCGTGGCAGTAGTGGCTTTTGTTGGTACATTGCTTGTTGGTCGTTTAGTAAGACCAAATAATCCAACGGAACTTAAGCAAACACCTTATGAATGTGGTGAGGAGCCAACAGGCGCAGCGTGGTCAAACTTTAATGTTCGTTTCTACGTTATTGCCTTAGTCTTTCTTATCTTTGACGTAGAGGGCGCTTTGATGTTTCCGGTGGCAACAGTTTATAAAAACTTCGTCGACATTGGACAAGGTGGTGCAGTTCTTGGATCACTACTAATGTTCATCATTATTCTAAGTTTAGGTTTAGTTTATTGCTGGAAAAAGGGTGACCTTGATTGGGTTAAGTCTTATGAAGCAAATATAGATGGGAAGGATAAATAATGAATGAAACGATAGTATCGTATTTATCACAAGCTCCTGGCTTTTCTATGGCCGTTGATGGTTTATCAAAGCTATTAGGTTTTGATGCAACTGGAGTTGTAACTTTTTTAATCTTCTTAGTTTTTTCACTTGTGATTGTTGGTGCACTTTCTGCAGTAGGTGGTCTTGGGACTTATGCTGAAAGAAAGATCTCTGCCGATCTACAAATGAGACAAGGTCCAAACAGAGTTGGTCCTTTTGGTATCCTTCAGTTTTTAGCTGATGGTGTGAAGATGCTTTTAAAAGAAGATGTTGTACCACGTGATGCAGATAAATTTATGTTTAATCTGGCACCGATGATGGCACTTGTTGGTGTATTCATGTCACTAGCAGTTGTACCATTTTCAAGTGGCTTTACTCTTACACATTTAAACGTTGGTGTTTTCTACTTAGTAGGTGTTAGTTCACTTGTTGGTGTTGCTATCTTCCTTGGTGGTTACGCTTCAAACTCAAAGTGGTCAATGCTTGGTGGTATGAGAGGTGCTTCACAAATTATTTCTTATGAAGTTCCAGTAACACTTTCGCTTCTTGCAATTGTTGTAATGACAGGTTCTCTTTCATTTAAGGGAATAACAGAAGCTCAAGGTGGTCTACCTCATCAGTGGTTTGTTCTACACAATCCATTTACTTTTATCGGTTTCTTTATTCTTTTCATTGGTGTTTTAGCTGAGACAAACAGAGCGCCATTTGACCTTCCGGAAGCTGAGTCAGAACTTGTTTCTGGTTACCATACAGAATTCACAGGTATGAAGTTCGCATTCTTCGCACTTGCAGAATATATTGAAGTATTTGTTGTTTGCGGTGTTGTTGCTGCTCTTTTCCTTGGTGGTTATCAAGTACCATTTGGACTTGGGACAGGTGAATTCGTAAACAAACTAGTTCCAGCCGCACATCCTATGATTGGAAAGCAAGTTGGAAACTTCTTACAACTTGGTTCTTTTGTAACTAAGACTTTACTACTTTATTACGTTGTAATCTGGATTAGATGGACACTACCAAGAATGAGAGTTGACTCTCTAATGGTACTTTGTTGGAAATATTTAACTCCAATTGCACTATTTAACTTAATTGGTTGTGCTGTATGGCTTTATCTATTTAATGGTAAGTCAATGTGGGCAATCCTTGGAAAAGTAATCGCATCTGCATCAGCTGGTGCGGGCGGACACTAATATTTAAGGATATTTGAGATGTTTATTAACACAATGTTTTTAATTTCAGCTGCGGCAACTATTATAGGAGCATTCCTAGTCGCCGTTTCTAAAAATTTAATGCATGCATGTATTTTCCTTCTACTTTCTCTTTTTGGAGTAGCTGGGCTTTATGCAACTCTAGGCGCTGACTTCTTAGCAGCAACTCAGTTAGTTGTTTATGCAGGTGGTGTTGTAATTCTTATGCTATTTGCCATCATGTTAACTGGTGGTATTGAACAAGCTTTTAATAAGTTTGGACTTAAGAAAGTTGCAGCCATGGGAACAACAAAAACTTATGCAACAGCAGGCTTTATGATGATTGTTATGAGTTTTGTTCTAATGAAGATACTTGCACCAGTTCTTAAAGTTCAAAAGCATGTTGAGCTTGAAGGTATTAAGCCAACAGTAAATGAGATTGGAACTAAATTAATTACAGACCATGTTTTAGCTTTCGAAATTTCATCGATTCTTCTACTTGGTGCACTTGTTGGTGCAGCTGTAATTTCTAGACCAAGGAGAATTAGAAAATGATTTCACTAACATCATACTTGTTAATTTCTTTTTTCTTATTCTTGGCCGGTGTTGCGGTTATGGTTGCAAGAAAGAATATTATTGCAATCATGCTAGGAATTGAATTAATTCTAAACGCTGCAGGTTTAAACTTTGCAGCTTATACAAGATTTGCAAACCAGAATATTGACGGTCATATAATGTCATTATTCATTATTGTTATTGCTGCAGCAGAAGCGGCAGTTGGTTTAGCGATTGTGATTCGTTTCTTCCAAGTTAAGGATACGATTCACATTGATGACGCTACTGAACTACAAAGTTAATTAAGAGATATAAGGGAAGAAAATGGATTATACGATTTCTAGTATTGCTCCAATTATTTTACTACCGTTCTTTGCTTTCGTAATTAATGCATTTATTGCATCACGCTTTACGAGAACGGCCGTTGCAATCAGTTGTGCAGCAATCGCAGGTTCGACAATTTATGCGTGGAGAATTTTTAGCGATTTCGTTTTTGGAACGTATTCAGCTAACTACCACATTCACAAAGTATTCACTTGGTTTGACCTAAATGGTGGTGGTCAAGAGTTCGCAGTTAAGATGGGATTCTACATCGATAATATGACTGCTGTTCTAGTTATGATGGTTACGGCCGTTGCAACACTGATCCACATTTTCTCAACTTGGTATATGAAAGATGACATGAACTACGGTAGAAACGGACGTTTCTTCACTTATATGTCACTCTTTACATCAGCAATGCTTGGTCTATCACTTTCAGATAACTTACTTTCAGTATTTATCTTTTGGGAGATCATGGGATTCTGTTCATACTCACTAATTGGTCACTACTATGAAAAAGAAGTTGCTGGTGCAGCTAACGTAAAAGCTTTCATGACAACAAGAGTAGGGGATGTTTTCTTCCTTCTAGGTATTGTTGCTCTTTGGACTGTTGTTGGTTCAGTAAGTTTCGTAGATCTTTATAATGCAATCGATGCTGGTGGATTAGTTGGCAAGGCCGTTATTGGAATTCCTTTAGCAACTTTTGCTGGTATGTGTATCTTCATGGGGACAATCGGTAAGTCAGCTCAATTCCCTTTAAACGTTTGGCTACCGGATGCGATGAATGGTCCTACTCCATGTTCAGCACTAATTCACGCTGCAACAATGGTTGCTGCTGGTGTTTATCTATCTTTAAGAATCTATCCACTTCTTGATGCTGGTGGACTATTAACTTTTGTTGCTTATATTGGTGGTATCACTGCTTTCGGTGCAGCGACTATCGCTCTTGTTCAAACAGACTTTAAAGCGGTTCTTGCTTTCTCAACAATCTCACAACTTGGTTACATGGTACTAGGTATTGGTGTTGGGTCATATAATGCTGCTTTCATGCACCTAATTACACACGCTGTTTTCAAGGCTTGTTTATTCTTAAGTGCAGGTTCTGTTATTCACTCACTTCATGATCACCACACACATGCTCACGTACAAGAAATGCCGAGAATGGGTGGTCTAAGACATAAAATGAAATTCACTTGGTTTGCAATGTGGTGTTGTACTCTTGCAATCGCAGGTATTCCTTTCTTCTCAGGTTTCGTATCTAAAGATAGAATCCTAGGAGATGCATTAATTGAAGCACTTCATTCACCAGTTATGATTGCTCCGGCAGTACTTGGTTTCATGGGTGCACTACTTACTGCATTCTATATGTGTCGTATGATGTTCCTTGCTTTCCACGGTAAGCCAAGAGACAAAGAAGTTTACGACCACTGCCATGAAGAAAAGTTTTCATGGAATAGAAACCTTCCACTATTACTACTTGCTGTATTTACACTAGGTGTATGGTTCTCAGGTTCTTTAACAGGTCAAGGATTTGTTAAGGTTGCTGATAAGGCAAACGGTAAATATGAGTGGTTCCAAACTTTAATTCAAAAGCCTAAGAAAGGTCAGTTTGAAAATTATAAGAGAGAAGCTCTAGGCTCAATTGATGTTCGTGAAAAAGGAACATTTACTAAGTCTAAGTATGACTCTACTTACGGTCTTTCTGAAGAAGAAGCACATCACATTCACCAGGTTCACTATATTGGTGCTGGTATGTCGATTGTAATTGCTTTTACTGGTGTATTCATCGCTATGATGATGTATCTGTGGGGTAAATGGAATCCAGGATTCTGGGTTAATACTTTCAACCGCTACTACAGAACACTTCAAGGTAAATACTTTATGGATGAGTTCTATATTGATGGATTAATCAAGAAAGGACTTCTTCCATTTAATAACCTATTAGCTAAATTTGACATGGGATTCTATGACAGATTTGCAATTGATGGTTGGGCCGTAGTAACTCGTTTTACAATGAGAGTTTCGGCTTGGTTCGATAATTTATTTGTCGACACAATTATGGTTGATGGAACAGGTGCAAGTGTACGTCTTTTTAACGTTATCTTGAGAACTATTCAGAACGGAAAGATCCAGTTCTACATCGCAATTATATTTTTAGTACTATTTGGTTATATTTTAGCTTTATAAGAGAATTAAGGAGTTACAGTGAACGCACATTCTAATCTATTAAGTTGGATTCTGTGGATGCCTATGATCGGTGTTCTTGGGGTACTTTTATTACCTAAGGCAAAAGAGACGGCAATCAGAGTATGGTCATTGATAAATACTGTGATCACACTTGTTTTATCAGGTTGTCTATATTTAAAATTCGACAATACTGTTCCAGGTATGCAGGAAATGTTTACCATTAAGAAAGCATGGATCCCGCAGTTTAATATTTTCTATCACCTTGGAGTTGATGGTATTTCACTTCCAATGGTTCTACTGACAGCGCTTTTATTTGCGATCTGTATCCTTTCTTCTTGGACTGTTAAGAAGCAAATTAAAGGTTACTTTGCATTACTACTAATGCTTCAGTCGACTGTCTTTGGTGTTTTCTTCGCATTAGACTTCTTCCTATTCTATGTTTACTGGGAAGTAATGCTTATTCCAATGTTCTTCTTAATCGGAATTTGGGGTGGAGAAAATAGAGAATACGCTGCTGTTAAATTCTTCTTATATACATTCTTTGGTTCAATCCTAATGCTTGTTGGTATGGTTGCTCTATACTTCGTAACAGGTCAAGGTGTTGACTCATTCAATATTCTAGCTCTTTCTGGTGGTAAGTTTGTAAACGAAACTGTTGAACTATTCGGAATGGCCCTACCATTTGCAAAAGTATTCTTTGTAGCACTTTTCATTGGTTTTGCTATTAAAGTTCCAGTATTTCCTTTCCATACTTGGCTACCACACGCTCACGTACAGGCACCAACAGCGATCTCAGTTATCCTTGCCGGTGTACTTCTTAAGATGGGTACTTATGGTTTCTTAAGAATTGCGTTCCCAATTTTCCCATCAGCTTCTGTTTACTTTGCAGATGCTATTGCGTGGCTAGGTCTTATTAATGTTATTTACGGTGCATTCTGTGCCATGGCACAAAACGATGTTAAGAAACTTGTTGCATATTCTTCAGTTTCTCACATGGGATTCGTAATGTTAGGTCTTGCAGCAATGACTGTTCAAGGTATGAATGGTGCTGTTCTACAGATGTTCAACCACGGTACTTCAACTGCAATGATGTTCCTTCTTATTGGTATTCTTTATGAAAGATCACACCACAGATGGATCGTTAGACCAGATGGAACAAAAGGTTTTGGTGGTCTTTATACACAACTTCCAAAATACTCAATTGTTTTCATCATCGCGATGTTCGCATCAATGGGTCTACCAGGACTTTCAGGTTTCATCTCTGAAGCTTTAATTTTCCTAGGGATCTACGATAGATTTACAACAATCACTGTAATTGCAGTTCTTGGTCTACTACTAGGTGCAGCTTACTTACTATGGATGTTCAAGAGAATGTTCTTTGGTGAAGTTATTGAAGAAAATAAATCTTACACAGATATGAATGCTAGAGAAATCTTCTACATGCTTCCACTTTGTGTGGCAGTAATTGTATTCGGTATTTATCCGTCTCCACTACTGAACATGATGAAGGCTTCTGTAGGTAAACTAGTTTCATTATTAGCGACTTTTTAATAGTCAATAGGTGAAGTGATGGCTTTAAATTATTTAGCGAGTATCTCACATTATATTCCGGAGCTTTTAGTATGCTTCACGATGGGGGCCTTAATCCTCATCGAAGCTACTTACGGAAATGATGATAAGGGTAGCTCGAAAAAAATGTTTTACTGGAGTTCGATGATTGGACTTTTATGTGCTCTGATTTATCAAGTTAAAGGTCTTGGTACTGATGCAACACATATTTTTACAAAGTCTGTTGTCATGGACCATTTCTCTGGTTTTGCTAAGATCGTTATGATCTTAAGTACGGCAGGGGCAATTTATCTTTCTAAAGTTTCTAAAGATCTTTATGAAGGTACGAAAGCTGAGTTTGGTATCTTAGCAATGGGAATCTTAGTTGGTGGTATGCTTCTAGCATCTGCAAACAATATGCTAATTTTCTTTATTGGTATTGAAACACTTTCAATCCTTTCTTATGCAATGGCAGCTCTTAAGAAAAATGATGAGCGCTCTACTGAAGCAGGTCTTAAGTATGTACTATATGGTGGTGCAACTTCAGGGATGATGTTATTTGGTATGAGTCACATCTTTGGAACTCTTGGTACAATTAATTTCTCTGAGATGATCCCAATGATGTCAGCATTAACGGAAGAACAAACACTTATTATGATTCCTTCGTTCTTATTATTCTTTGTTGGTATCGGATATAAAATTGCTTGTGTACCATTCCATATGTGGTCACCAGATGTTTATGAAGGTTCACCTCTTCCAGTAACTGCTTTCTTCTCATTAGTTCCGAAGTTTGCAGGTATCGCAGCATTTACCAGATTAACTCAAATCTTCTTTGCAGGGGATGTTGGGATGCTTAAACATTCTTGGATCTTCCTATTGATGATGGTTGCAGCGCTGACGATGACAGTAGGTAATGTCTCTGCAATTGGACAAAGATCAATTAAGAGAATGCTAGCTTTCTCTTCTATCTCACACGCTGGTGTAATGATGTTAGGGGCCATTGTTCTTGGTGAAATGGGTGCAACAGCTATCCTTTTTTACGCGGTAACATACCTTTTCATGACTCTTGTAGCATTCTATATTGCTTCATTTATCCAAGATCACTATGGTAATGATCATATCGATCGTTTTGCTGGTCTTATTAAAAAGCATCCATTTGCTGCAATCGCTATGACAATTACAATGTTCTCATTAGCAGGTCTTCCACCTCTAGCGGGATTCGTTGCAAAATTTAATATCTTAGCTGCAGTTGTTCAACAAAAGTACTATGTACTAGCAGTTATCACTGCTGTTAACTCAGTTATCTCGCTTTACTACTACATGAAAGTCGTAAGAGTGATGGTACTGAAAGATGCTGAATCAGATGAGAAGGTTGCAGGTCTTGGATTTGTTAATCAACTTATTATTGGTGTTTACACTGCACCAGTACTGATTATTGGTATCTTCTGGCAAAAGCTACTTTCTCTTGCCAATGGAGCCTTGCTCCTAATTAAGTAGTATGGAATTAGTACTACTGACAACTACAATCTTATTTTTATTACTTGGGGTAGTCTTAGGCTACCCTTTGTTTTTCAAGCCAAAGAAGTCTGGCGGCCCATTTCGTAAAGTTCATAACGAAACTAATATTGCGAACTCAAATATTGTCCCTTTAAAATCTGTGTTTAAATACGCGATTGTATTTCTAGTTCTTGCAATGATTACAGTTATTATTACTGGTGCAGGAAATCTAGAATTTTATAAAGAAGCGTATTCAATATTGGCCGGCCTTGCTACAATTTTAATATTATTAATTTTATAGTCTTTTAAGAAATAGGGATAGTTCTTGGAGTTAATGATAACTTTGCCACTATGGCTGATCTTAATTCAATTTGTAGGTGCACTTGTAAACTCACAAGACTTTGCACCTACATACAGTCTCAAGAAGTATCTTATTGCATCTCATAAAGCACAAGAAGTAGATGCTCTAAGTTTTAATTCTTTTTTTGTAATACTTTTATCTGTTTTATTTTTTCAAACATTATCAATTTTCTTTATATTAACAAATCAGCTCTCTTATATTCTTCCGTTCTATTTCATGATGATAATTTCAACGATTTTCTTAGGGATTTATCGTTTTAGATTATCACTGATAAGAAGAGAGGTTATAGAGATTACACAGATCACTTTGTCGCAGTTAATTTTGATTAGTATCATTGTGTTAACTTGGTTCTTAGTTCAGTCTGATTCAATTATTTTAAGGTCTATTTTCCTACTGCCATTGTGTATCCTCTTTTATTCAACTGAGCTACAAATGATAAAGTCAGGCTCAATTTATTCAGATAAGAAATACTTAGAAATAAAATCCTCATATATAAGATTGTTATATCAATGTGGATTCATCCTTTTTGTCATAAGTTTGATACTTACGGGAAGCGACTTTTCAAAACTAATTATTTCAAAGTTTAGTCCAGGCTATATCCATTATGGAGCTTTAACTGTTTTGGTAATCGTATTACAGGTAATATCAATTATTTTGAGTAATATATATATTAAGTTTCAACCTCTAAGGGATTATCAAAGTTTGATAACTTCTTCTAAAAAGAGAGTGTTAACTTCATTTTTTATTTTTGTAATCTTTTGTAGTTTAAAGGCTTTTAATGTTTTCTAATATTATCATTATATTGCTTTTCATATTTGCGGCTTTTTCAAAAGGTCGCTACACAATGATGCTCTACTCCGTTGCCCTTTCATCTTTGTTGGTAAGTTTGATGGGAGTGTCTTCAACTGTACTTATTTACTTTTTAGGTCTATTTCTTGTTGTTTTTATTCTTCTTATAACATTAATAGAATATTGTTTTCCCACAACTCAAGTAAAGTTTAAAAAGTTTTCTTATACGCCTTATATACTATTTACCATTATCTTACTGGGTGTTTTCTCAGTTAATATTTATCATTTAAATAACGATAATAATCTTATTAGCATAATCAATAACTACAATGTTGATACCCATATTAATTGGCCAATCCTATTAAAGTTTTGTGTTTTATTAGTATTTACTGCATTTCTGTCACTAGTGAACCTAAATGGAGATGAAGAGAATGCATAATATCGATACATTTACACTCCTAACAATTGTTTTTGTTATTAATATCGGAGTTTATTTATTTACACAGAGATTTACAAAGAAGCTTTTTTCTTTGTTTTCAAATATTGCAATCTTTCTTTTACTAATCGACCTTAGAGTTCAGGAGTCTATATCTTTAAGCGATGGTGTTATGCTTTTTATCTATATAGCGCCAATCTTTCTTCTGATAAATTCTCTGTTTAAGGAATTTCGTGTAAGACAGGGGGCAAATTGATTTATTTTAATGTCTCTTTATTCTTACTTACTCTATTGGCGGTTCACTTCTCATCAAAGATTAATAACTGGGGACGCTCATTTATTTCCTTGATACCTATACTTTCGATTGTTGTCGTGTATTTTTCTGGTATGGAGATAAATTACCTTAATTCTATTTTCCCATTTATTTTATCTTTTTTAGTTATTGATGAAAAAAAACGAAATGTTTACGAAATTTTGCCATTTGGAATCTTACTCTTTCCAATTGATATCAATATAAAGATTATAGCTTTTGCTTCTTGTGTATATCTGAATTTAGGTAGCTATAAGAAACAGTCGCTTAATATTCTTAAACTTGCGATTATCGCATTTATTACGCTCGTTGATAAAACTTTGGCCTTTAAATATTTATTCTCTGTTTATTTATTATTATCTTTTTTAGACACTGATAATAAGGACTTTGCGATTACAGATGGAGTGATTCTTTCTTACCTACTCACTAGTGATATTCAGTATGTAACACAAAACTTAAACCAATTCTTAATTGGACTCTCTTTTTTAATCTTTTTGAGCTTATTAAATAAAGAAAATATTTTTAAGATCATATTTGTATTAACTGCAATCGTGAGTGTTTTCTTAAATTCTGAATCTCAATTAATGGGTCTTATCGTTTTTTATTATATGATTAGATCTTTTCAAACATGTATAAAAATTTCTGCTAGGGAAATTGCGGTTTTTGATAAGTATGTTCTTGTTAATGCTTTATCTCATCTTGGGTTGATTGGAATTCTAGCAATGTCATTTTCAACTCAAAATCCATTTTTTATTGCTCTGTCAATTATACTTACTTTCTTTGTTTATATTTTAGGTAGCGATGAATTGACCTCATTTGAGATGAGTGGCAAATGGTATGAAAGCTTTTATTCACTTGTTTTCTTTAGCGTTTTTGGCTCTCTTTTGTTTCTACTTTCAAGTAAGGCATTTTCTATTAATGACCAATTCTATCTACATGCAATTACATCTTACTTAGTGATAGGTATTACATTTATCGTGATTTGTTATAAGTTTAGAGCAGTGATTGAGCCTATTTCGACACAATTGCATTTATCTAATAAAAAACGACTCATTTATATGAATAATATTTTTTATAATGAGAGAAGATTTCTTGCTCAAAATGATCAAGTAGTTAAAGGGAAGAGTATACTGTCACATATTTCAGTACCATATAAGACAGTAAGAACGATTAGTTTAATTGTTACGGCCATTTATTTCTTAGTTTTAATTGTGCAGGTGGCAGGATGAAGTATAAGAATCTTATTATATATTTAGCTGTTTTAATTGGCTCAATTCTTATTTCATTTTTCTTAAATGGCTATACTGTGGAAACGCCGTTTCCGTATTTTAGTATGTCTTTTAAGTTTGGACTTCAAACAATTGTTGGAACATTAATAGCCGCAGTACTTGTACGAGAAGAAAGTTTTCTAGATAGAGTTATTAGTCTGCCTCTTTCAGTGTTTGCATTCTCTTCAGCAACTATTTTGCCTTTTGTTATTTTTACAGGTGCATTTTTTGCAATATTAAAAATTGAAAATGTAAAATTCTTATTATTTGCAATCTTGAATTTATTAGCTCTTTTAATTTTTAAGAATGACATTGTTATTAGTAATCTAACTTTTGTTGTATCTGCTTTCTTAATACTTTCATTTACAAAAAAAATATCATTATTAAATTTATTTCTATTCCAATATTTTGTCTTGTTGGATATTAATTCAACGATTAGCTCAGTGCATGTATTCTTGATCCCATTTTGTGTTCTTCTACTTCTTTTCTTATATATAAGAGGAAAGGTTAGAAACTCTATCAATGTTATGGCCTTGTCCTTAATTATTCTATCGGGAGATGTAACGTTATCGGTGATATTAACAGCATATAGCTTACTAGGTATTTCTATATTATTTGATAAATATCGTTCAAAAGAAGAGAAGATAATAACTTCTAATGTAACAATTGCTACAATTATAATTTCAATGTCATTTTTGTCAGCGCAATCCTTGTTAATACCACTAATTGTGGTACTTACTGTGTTTGTTGAATACAATAAGAATAATGTGGAGGTTAATCATGCAGTCTAACTTCTATTTTCTTCTTCTGCTTTATCCAGTTATATATTTCTTAAATAACTTCCTTATTAAGGTTACTTCAATTAATTCTAAACAGAGAACATCTGTATTAGCTTTCGTATTCTTATCATCATTTTACTTTCTATTTAGAGATTTCATCTTTTCTTCTGTCGATAGAAGTTATTTTGCTATATGTTCAGTTTCATTTTCACTATTCTTTTTAAATAGTCGTGGAAATTCGCGAGTATTATTTAAGGCCATTACATTATTATGGTTTTCTCTTTTTAATATATGGAACTTCACGGGTGTAACGGATATCGTTCTTTTACTTGGGATGTTTTGTTTTTTTGATACTGATAAGAAAAGTGAGCATAGCTTATTTTATAACCTATCGTGGATTATAATTGCTGTAGTTTATTTCTTTGTTAAAGAGTTTCAAGGTGGAGAACTTGGAAGTCTCTTTTATGAAATACTTCTAGTGGTTTCTACTCTTTTATTGGTTCCAAAAGAGAAAGATTCACCTTTTCTTTCTATTCTCCAGTATATTTTCTGCTTATCTGTTTTAAATCGATTTATAGCTTTAAATATAGAATTAAGTCCTTATTTCTATCTATTATTTCTCTTTCTACAAGTAGCATTTTCATTTATTAAAATTGATGAGAAATACCAGGCCATTCAATTGATGTCGATTTGTATGGCCAGTGCAATTATCTTATTACCAGTATTTGGAATTGATAGTTTTTATCAACTATTTTTAATAGTTTATCTTCTTGTTTTTTCTTATAAGTCAAAGCAGTCAGAGATCGTTGCCAAGTTATTGAGTATTGTCCATGTCCTTTATTTATTTTTAATTGGCTATGTCGCATACTTACACAATACTTACTTAACGAATTTACAGCTACTTTCAGTGATATTCTTGATTGTTACACTCGCTTATCGTCAAAACCTATTTGGTATTGTGCAAAATAGTCCACGCAAAGCGATTGTTTGATTTAATTTCAATTACTTAAGATAATAGTCATATGATTAAGTTTCGTGTCAAAACCAAGTCGAACAAGGTTTTGGGCCCTTTTATATTCTCTGAACTAGTTGAATTAGGCGAAAAAGATGCTATCGATCAAAACTGCCTTTTTCAGAAGTTTCCTACAGGAGACTGGGCACCGGTGGGTGCAATTCCAGAGCTTTCAAATCTCTTTGAAAAAATAAACTCAGATGAACCTTTAAAATTAAATGAGAATACTGACAAAGATGAACCTCAAGAAGAGGTTAGATATGCACAAACTGATAGTGAGCAAAAGCATCACACATTAATTGGTGAAGATAAAACAGAGTTCAATGAATTCAAGTTCTCTAAGGATAAGAAGCTCGATATTAACTACGATGAAATCGAAGAGAAGTTTAAGGCCAAGAAAGAACAGGAAGAAATTGAAGCACAAAATGCAGGTGTTGAGAAAACAGTAGTTGTTAAAATGCCAGCTTTTAAGCCACCAGAGAAAGAAAGTGATGAAATAGAAAAAACAGTAGTTGTTAATAATCTGCAAGATGTACTTGATGAATCTGATGATGAAGAAGATGAGAAAAAAGAGAAAGCTGAAGAGGTTGTAGAGGAGCCAGAAGAGGTTGTCGAGGATGATGCAGCTACAGCTATGTTCAATCTAGAAGAGCTTAAAAAAGAACAATTGCCAACTAAGACTGAAGATTACAGTGACTTAGAATTAAAGATTAAACAAGAAGAGAGAAACCTTAAAAAGAAGGGGAAGCCAAAAGAGCAGCCTAAGCTTGAGTCTAAAAAGACAAAGAAAGAAGGCAGTAATAAGAGAAGAAATCTTACGATGGCCCTTTTCTTAGTTGTTACCCTCATTTTTTTAATGCCTGATGAGAAGAAAGATATCGAGACAGTTGTTGTTCCAAAGATTGTCTTTCCTGTCGCAACAGAGGTAGCAGCTCCAAAGAAGGCCCAAGAAAGCTATATTGCGGGGCTTAAACTATTTCAAAAAGATGATTATGTCTCACGCGTAGCTGCGGCCCAAAAGTTCTATGAGTCTCTACGTTACAAGTTTAACAAGAACCCAGCATCAGGAAAACTTATTCATGTTTATAGTGATTTGTTGATAGACACTCAAAAAACAAAGAAAGCTGGGCAAGTTATTTCTAAGCTTTTGCGTATTGAGGAAAGTAAATTATTAAATGATATTGATGTTGTAATAGGTGCAGCACAGTTTTATGCCTTTTTTAAAAAGTATGAAACAGCAATCTTTACAATCGAGAGATATAATTACTTAAAGTCTAATAAACCCTCTGTAAAACTATTTTCAATATATCTAAATTACCTATTAAAAGCAGGGGAGTTAGACAAAGCAAAAATCGTTTACGAAAAACTAAGTGGCGCTAAGGTGAAAACAGTAGAGTCAATCGATGCAATGGTTAATTACCTACTACTTAATGAAAATAGTACTGATGCCCTTAAACTTATTCAAAAACATGAGAATAAGTTTAAAAATAATTATCGATTCTTAATAGTCTATGGGGAGCTTCTCTTAGAGCTTGAAAAAATGGATACCTTAAAGAAAGTTGGTGCTATTTTAACAGCAAAATATGGTGGTGGCTCTCCTTATAATTTTGCACAAGGTCTCAAATTTATGGGATTTGTAAAAGCATATGATAAGGATATCCAGGGAGCAACGAAGCTTTTTCAACAATCATTAAAAATATATGATGATGAATCTCTTAGAGACACCCTCGCTACTTTAGACGTTGCCGGAAGTGATCTAACACAAAAGGTTATTTCAACAAGTAAGATTAAAGTTCTGATTAGACAGTCTAAAGATGAAGTTATGCTTCTAAATTGGGACCGAGCATTTGAATTGGCCCTAAGAGCAGTATCTTTAGATGAAACAAGTATCGATGCAAAATTATATTTAGCTGAGTTACAAGTTAAGCGTGGATACTTTGATTTTGCTATAAAGACACTTACAAAGCTAAGAGCACTTCACCCTGTTAATCCTAGAATCAATTATGCTCTAATTATGGCAAATCTGAAGTCTTATAAGAAAGATGAGGCCAAGAGATTATTATCTGCACTTTCAACTAGTGAGGAGTTTAGAGAAACATTTGAATTTCAAATGCTACTTGCTCATTATTATAACCTAATTGCTAATGATAAAATGGCATTTGATAAGTTTAAAGCAGCTTCTCAAATTAACCCGTTAAGTGATGAAGCATTCTTTGAAATGGCAAAGATTGCATTTAAGAATAAAAAGTTTAAACAAACAAAATTATTCTTAAATGAGGCCATGAGTTTAAACCCTTCAAATATTGATTATAAAATTCTTAATAGTAAGGTTTTATATGAAACAGATGGTGTAAGAACTGCCATTGGTTATTTAAGACAGGAGCTTCTCGAGCATAGAGATAACCCTAAGTTATATGGTCAAATTGCAGTTTATTATTACCGTGATCAGGACTTTGAAGCATTTAAAGAAATGAAAGAAGTTCTTGATCGTCTTAATAAAAAAGATGGTGCACTATATGCATACCTAGTAGAGGTTTCTGAAATAGAAAGAGATTATAATGACTTGGTTGAAAATGCTTTAAAGTTACTTGTGTATGAGCCAGGAAATTTATTAATACGTGAAAAACTTATCATTACTTATATTCATTTAAAGCAATATGCGAATGCAACTAAGCATATCAATATCTTAGAAAAGAGACTTCCTACTTATCCTCGTATTAATTACTACCGATCAAAAATATTCTTTGAGCAAAATAATTATAAGCAGGCCGAGGCATTTGCTAAGAAAGAGATAGAAATGCATCCAAACTCTGAATATGGGTACTATATTCTAGGCGAAATTTATTTAAGGGCTAAAAAAGTTCAAGAGGCCAAGGCAAATCTTTCTAAAGCTATTCAGATTAATAAACGCTATTTTGATGCGATATTTTCAATGGGGAAGCTTACATTTCAAACACGTGAGTTTGTGCCTTCTCTGCAGTTCTTTCAGCGCGCATACCGCTTAAATCCGACTGATGCAGACTTGAATAAGATGATGGGTTTCCTATATAAAGAACTTGGACAACCTAATCTTGCTATCGATAAATTTAATCGTTATTTAACATTAAGTCCTAACGCGCCTGATCGTAGAAATATTATGAGCTTAATAAATCAATTAAAGCGTTGACAAATGTATGCAAGAATCTTAATAATATATCTCACGAATGCAAAATTTGTATTTTGCGGAGGATTGGCTGAGTGGTCGAAAGCGGCGGTTTTGAAAACCGTTGAGCGCGAGCTCCGCAGGTTCGAATCCTGTGTCCTCCGCCACTTTTTTTCTATGTGGAGAAGTGGGAGAGTGGCCGAATCCAGCACCTTGCTAAGGTGTCGTACCCTTACGGGTACCGCGAGTTCAAATCTCGCCTTCTCCGCCATTTTTAAATCTTTTCCATTTCTAATAAACAATCAAAAACAATTATATGAAAGATCAATCTAAAACCATTCAAGATGTTGGTTGTTCATTTGATATTGATAAATATTTAAATGCAAGAAAGCTAACGATTGAGGCCGTTAAAGAAGTCTCTGCTTTGGTTTGTGTCGGTATGACAGAAGATGATGGTCAAAAGCTAATTGATGAAGTTTTAGCCAGCAAGGGTGTAGAGAAGAAATGGCATCCAACAAAATTTCGTATTGGAAAGAACACAGTAAAGTCTTTTCGAGAGAAGTCTGATGAAGGTGTAACTCTAAAAGAAGATGATCTCTTCTTTATTGATATCGGTCCCGTCTTTGATGGCCACGAAGGTGATTATGGTGAAACCTTCGTAACATCTAATAATCCAGAATATTTAAAAATTAAAAAAGCTAGTGAAGATGTTTTTCATACTACTGCCAATAAATGTCGCGATGAGGGCCTTACTGGAGTTGAGTTATATGAGTTTGCGCAATCATACGCTAGAGATTTAGGTTATGAACTTAACTTAAAAATGAGTGGTCATCGTTTAGCGGACTTTCCACATGCTGTCTATTTCCGTGGAAGCCTTGGTTCAAGTGATATAAAGCCAAAGAAGAATCTTTGGATTTTAGAAATTCATATTCGCCATCCTAAGAATGAATACGGTGCCTTCTTTGAAGATCTAATTTAAACAACTGTTTCGTCATATTTGTGTAGGCCAGCTTTACACAAATACATGTTTCCTTTTAAAATTTTAAAATAACAAAAGGACAGAACATGAAAATATTCAATCTTCTAATCATATTAATTTTTGTATCTTCTTGTGCTTCTTCATCTAAGAACGAACTCTCATTTGATGCAGAATTATCTCAATTTAAATATCCATTTCCAGTTAAAACATATGAATTCTCAACTCAAACGCAAAAGTTAAAAATGAGATATATGGATATTGGTAAGTCAAAATCAAAAGTTGCTGTCCTACTTCACGGCAAAAACTTTGCAGGATTTTATTGGGAGAGAATTGCAAATGATCTTGTGAAAAAAGGTTATCGAGTTATTATTCCAGATCAAATAGGATTTGGAAAAAGCTCGAAGCCAGACAACTATCATTATAGTTTTCCTCAGTTAGCAAAGAATACTCATGGATTAATAAAATCACTAGGAGTGCGTAAGTATATCGTTGTTGGTCATTCAATGGGGGGAATGCTTGCTGTGAATATGGGGGCCATGTATCGAGACATTAGAAAGGTTGTACTCGTAAATCCAATTGGCTTAGAAGCATATCTTGATTATGTCGAATATAAAGACCCTGAATTTTTCTTTAAAAGTGAAATGAATAAAACAGTCGATAAGGCCCGCGCCTATCAGCGAAAAAATTATTATGATGGAGCTTGGTCAGATTCATATGAAGCATTATTAACTCCATTTAAAGGTCAGTTAAATGGACCAGATTATGAAGTTGTTGCTTGGAATGCGGCCTTAACTTATGGACCTATATTTGAAGATAATATCGTTGTTAAATTTCCAAAAATTAAGGCCAAGACGGTTTTAATATTAGGTACTCGAGATCGAACAGGTCCTGGGCGAGGATGGAAAAGAAAAGGTGTTAAGAGAAAGTTAGGACAGTATCAAAATTTAGGTCGAGAAATAAAAAAAGAAAACCCTAAGCTTAAGCTCATTGAGCTGAAAGGCTTAGGGCATATGCCTCAGTTTGAAGACTATAATCGTTTCTCTAAAGTGTTCTTTAGAGAGTTTTAATTTCTCTTAGTTAGGCAACGAGTTTAATACCTTGTTGCCTAGCATGATCTGCATACTTCGTATCAATTCCCATAATATGTGTGAATAGCCAGTTTTTAAGGAAGCTTGCAAGCTTATCTTTTTCAACTTGTCCACTCTTGAGTTGTGCTTCAAACTTTGCAACATTTGAAAGAAGCTTCTCGTGTACTCTCTTATGAGATTCATAAGATGGATAGTTTATTGAACGCATATATTCTTCTTCTTCATCAAAGTGAAATACTACGTATCCTTTTAAATCCTCAAAAGCTTTAGCGATACCTTGTTGAGTGTTCATCGCACGGATAAGAGTATTGATTCTTTTTAATAATTCCTCGTGCTCGCTATCTACCTTCGGTATACCAATTGCATATTTTTTATCCCAAGGAATCTCTTCGATTGCTGATGAAGTTACAATATGCTTTTCAGTCTTAGTTTTATGAATTGAGTGTCTTAAATCTTTTAGGTAATCATTAATAGTACTTGCTAGTTTCAGTGTTTGCGAAACGACAAGTGTACTTCTTTGAGTTGAGTTATTGATTAAGTGAATAGCATCTCTTAGTTCAATAACACCATTTTCTTGCTCTCTAGCAGCGACTGTAATTTCTTCGATCTGCTGATTCATTTTTAAAGTTTCTTCATTTGTTTGATTGAAGCTATTTTTAAACTCTAAAAGAGTATGATCGCAAGAATTGGCCGTTTCATCTAATCTTGTTCCAAGTGATTTACTGCTTTCTTCGATCTTTTCAATAAGTGTATTTAGTTTTGTTTGTGCTTCAGAAAGAGTGTAGTTAATCGCATCCGCACTATCACCACTTGTTGTCGCAAGCTTTCCAATCTCCTCGGCTACAACAGAGAATCCTTTTCCATGCTCTCCTGCTCTGGCCGCCTCTACTGAAGCGTTAAATGATAAGAGCTTAGTCTGGAAAACAATGTCGTTGATAAGTTGTGCCTTACTTTCGACTTCGCTAAAAGTATGTAGAAAACCATTTAAATTTGTTGCTATGTCACTTAGTGACGCATTAATATCACGACTTGTGTCTAGGCTGGCTTCAATATTTTCTTCAAGCCTTTCAAGGGACTTATCACTATTTCCAATAAGCTGGTTAATCTCTTTAATATTGCTTTCAAATGATGAAATTGATTCAGTTGTTCTTGTGATCATGGCACTAATCTCATCACTGGTAGCACTTGTTTCTACGACAGCGCTTGCTTGTTCATTAGTACTATCTTCAAGCTGCTCACATGAATCAAAGAACTGAGAGTTTGTCCCAATGATGTTTCTTTGAAGATAATCAAGTTTCCCCATTAATTCGGTAAGTGAATCCCGATGCTTTTTTTGCATAATGTAAAACATGACCAATGTTGGTATTGTTGCGAGCACAAATGGTAGTGATGCAATGACACCTGAATTAGTTAAGTAACCAATTAAACAAGTAATAGTTAGTGATAAGGTAAATGTAGTGGCGATAATATTGTTAGTTTTCATATTAACAATATCGGGCAAGAATCAGTTTTTCGTTAGAAAAAATTTAATGACCTTCGTCACTTTTCGCTAAGAATTATTGTTTAATTTCAACAACTTCGATGAAAAATATTGAAAATTTTCGACTATTCTATAGTTCTTGTTGAATATATAGCCCAAGATAATTGCTTCCGCCTTTAATTCTTCCAAATACAGATGAAGATTCAAAGATTGAAGAGCGATGGTGAATCAATAACCCGGCCCAAGAATGCTTGAGGCCAAACTTTTCAAGATTGAAGTCGATAGAGAAGTCGAGGTAGTTCATAAACTTGCTATCACGGTATCCCTTTCCAGCTATATCAATTTCTTCAATATAGGTAATTTCATCAACGTATGAAATACCTTCTGCTAATCCAAGTCGCCATTTTGTTGGCCAATTAAATGGAATGAATATTTTCACAGCGATTACGTATTCATTACTATAGCCTTGTACTTCACTCTTTAGATGTCTTACATAATTTGGGAGTAAGTATACTGGAATATCCCCACCCATAAATGTGTCTGAAAGAGGGATCCCGTAAGCTAGTGATACCATGTCATTGTTGTATTCATCAGTGGCAGTATGAAATGATAATATGTCGCTTAAGTTTGAAGGTGTTGCTTTAGTGTATGCGGCCCTAATGAACTCTTTGCTTTTAAGCTTTTTTCTTTTTGGAAATTCAATTGCATTGCTCTTATGTAGTCTATCTGAAAGAAAAGCGATTCCAAGAAATGTTTCTGTGTTGACTTGGCTGTTTATAGCATCGGTACTAGCAGTGTGATTATCAAGAGTACTTACTTTTGCGTGGGCCAGAAGGTTAAAGTCTCTATGGATGTGTATTGTCGTTTCAACACCTGCTCCGACTTCATAACCAGAGCCAGGCTTAGCAGTTCCGTTATAACCATAGTAACGGTTATTAAATTCTGTACTTCTAATTTGGGCATAGGCAAATGGTTCAAAGAAAAGACTCTTCCAACTGAAGCCCGCTTTTGTTTCGAAATTTATATAGGGCCTAGTAGAGCTATCAACTAGGATCTGAGCATTTGATTGCCAAAATGTGTTGTGAATAAATTGAAATTCAAGGCCGTAATCAAAAGCTGAGCCACGAACTTCATTTTGAAACTCTTTGGGAATATCAAAGAAACGATAGGTTGTATAAAGGTTGGCGCGCCATTTTTCATGTTTTATTAGTTTCCCTCTAGCGCTTAATCCATCTAGTTCGAAGTCTCCTCTTTTATAGTAAAATAGAGGAATGATATCTGAAACATATTTGTCATCTGAAGTGTATGGAATTCTAGCATTTCTATACCCAAACCCAATTCCCCAGTAATAAGGCTCTTTACTTTTTGAAAGTACTTGGGAAGAGAGTATACATATAAATACAATTAGAATATTTTTCATCTAAAAAGCCTATAACCAATCTGTAAATGCGACACCTAATCCAATACGTGTCATCTTATAATTATAATCAATTAACGATTCACCATATCCATCAAAATATTGAACATATCCTTTAAGTCTGGTTTCAGGCAGAGGAAATGACCAAGATAACTCGACAGCACCTTTATTATCGCTTCTAAGATTATTTCTTAACATTAGAGAAAGTGTGTGACCATTAACTTTATGAATCGTAGTTAATTCAAAATTACCCATATATTCATTAATATCTGGATTATCATCACCAGTGTAGTCTGTGGGACTTGTCTTTTTTTCCTCTGGAATTCGATACCACACTTTCAACATGAAAAGTGTTTCACGGTAGTCAAAGAATGTTGTGAAGAAGATTCGATTCCAACTTCTTGATTGTGGGATATCTTTCCCATTAGATTGATGTGCAAAACCAAGGTGATAATAATTTCTAAAGATCGTCCAATTATCTTCAAATGGCATCATGGATAAAAATATCTCTGGTTCGTAATTCGTATCCCTAAATGCTGCTGAGTTTTTCTTGTTAAATAGTTGCCATACGGACTTTTGGGTATAGGCAAAGTTTAAGTCTGTATTTGAATTAAATAATTTTGAAAATACAGTAAATTTAAAGCTTAATTGGAACTTTGTTTCCTCGTTCTTTAATTCGTCGTCATCATTTATCGGAGACTCATTAGGATCATGCATATAAGTCACAGGCAGGACATAATTTGGTCGATGGGCCGTTACAAGTGAAATGGTATTATTAGAGGCCTCATCTTCTTTTTGTCTCTTTTGTATCGTTTTCTCAAGTGAGTCCTGGGCAAAGATTGAGATCGTGAAATTGAGTAATAAGGCGCAATAAATGCTTCTTTGAAAAGTCATAGTCGTCGTATATTAAAGGGTTTTTAGTTGAACGTATTGTCTAATGAATAGGGCCTCTCTGACAAATAATTTCCATAGACGAAATACTAGATTGACAATATACGACGTTAGGGGCTATAAATACCCCTACATGCGCACTCGTAGCTCAGCTGGATAGAGTGTCTGACTACGGATCAGAAGGTCGCAGGTTCGACTCCTGCCGAGTGCGCCATGTCTTAAGTATTTGTAATCACAAGCCTATGTCAAATCACGAACAAAGATTTAATGGAATTGTTGCTTTATTAGGGGAGCGAGAATTCTCTATTGTTAAAGACTCTCATATTATGGTCATTGGACTGGGTGGAGTTGGTACGTGGTGTGTCGAGTCCATTGCTCGATTAGGTGTGAATAAGATCACTCTCGTTGATCTTGATGATATCTGTGTTTCAAATACAAACCGACAACTTCATGCCCTTGAAGGAAATTACGGCAAAATGAAGGCCGACGCTTTGGCCGAACGAATTGCAAAGATTAATCCAGACTGTAAGGTTACATGTCATTATTGCTTCTTTAATGAAAAGAATATGGAAAAGATTTTTGCAGAGAAGCCTTCGATTATAATTGATACGATTGATGCCCCTCGTGAAAAAGCGATTCTTATTAATGAATGCTATAAGCGAGAAGTCAAAGTGGTGAGCTCTGGTGCGATCGGTGGGAAAGTTGATCCTACAATGATCACTGTTGCTGAGCTCTCAAAAACTAAGCAAGATATGCTGTATCGAAAAGTAAGGCAGGAACTAAAGAAAAAACATCTCTATCCTCTAGGCAGATCAAAAGCAAAGGTTCAGTGTGTTTACTCGCCTGAGCCATCAAAGAAGATTAAAAAGTGCGATCTTGAGCAAACATCTAAGGCTTTAAAGTTAGATTGTAATGGTGGACTAGGAACGGCCACTTATATGACAGGAACAGTAGGTTTCTTGCTTTCTCATTTAGCTATCAAAGAGCTTTTAAAGTAATTTTTCATTGATTTAATCTCGTCGTAAAGTAAAATTAGTTGACTTTAAATAATCAAAAAATGGAGATATCTATGATCAGGCTCGCTTGTCTTTTGGCATTATTACTAACAATTACTTCGTGTTCATCTGGCCCTAAAGAGCGTGAATTTGAATTAGATTATAAAGTCATAAATGCTTCACAAAAAGTTGAACCAGTATGGTTAGAAGATATTAAAAAATATGAAGGAGATAGTGGTTATCATTATTTCTTATCTCAATCTGAAAATAGAAATAGAAGACTTTGTATTAAATCAGCTACCGCAAGGTCTACAGCAGTTATCGCAGCTGAAGTCTCTCAAGAAATATCAAATGACTATACTGAAGTAACAAGTTTAGATAATGATTCAGAAGAAGTTAAAACTTTTTATGAAAAGCTTACACAAACTGTTCGCACCAAAGTTTCTGGAGTACGTGTAAAAGAGCAATACTGGGAAAAGCGTCAGAAAAAATCAGGTGAGGAATTAACGGGTTCACCATACTATGCTTGTTTCTCAGTTGTAGGAATAAAAGAAGAGACTTTAGACCGCGCTAAGAAAGCAGCACAAGAAAGTGCAATAAACTTAGCACCATCAGATAAGAAAGAAGAGTTGAGAGAGAAGTTTGAAGACTAAAGTATTCATTCTCTTATTCTTTGCCTTTTCTGGTTTCGCTCAAGTGAAATCATGTCCAGCTGACTTTTTGTGTGCAAAAGCTTGCAGTTTAAGTGAGGCGGAGGCTGTGGAAGATGCTCGAGTTGAAATTGCAAAAAACTTTCAAGTAAAGGTTAAGGCAAAGTTTCTTTCAATTGAGTCTTCTGATGGAAAGTTGGATGAATCTCAGTATTCTGATTATGTCAGTGAAGAAGTAAGCGAAACTCTCTTCGGTGTAGAAACAATTGAAAGTTTTGTTGATGAAGAAGATTATCATTGTGTTCTACTTGGATTGAATAAAAGTCGTTTTCGTCAAAAGCTTAAGAGTGACATCACTAATCTTAGGGCCGAGAACGAAAGTATCTATAAACAAGGTCATAATCTATCGATATTAAAAATCAATGCAAATAATAATATTATTAAAAAGCTTGATGTTTACTTAGCGGTATTATCAGACAAGTATAAGTCTAATGTTGTTCAATATAAGAAGAGAGCGAAAAAAGAAATTAATATCGCTATTTATTCACAGCCTAAGTTTGAATCAATTGATAAAATGTTGATAAGTGAACTTAATAAGGCAAATGTTTACGATAATAATGACATTGAGAAGAAACTAAATATCGCAATTGCGCTAAAGAACGAATATCTAAATGTTGAAGGCTTCGTAAAAAGAACTCTGGAAGTTAACTTCATTTACGGAAAGACAAATATAACTAAGAGATATACACAAACGGGTCGTACAGAGCAGGATATAATACTAGATTTACAAAAAGAGTTATCTGACGATTTACCAGATGTATTTTTAGAACTTAAAATTTAATAATGGAGGATATATGAAGAACTTACTTCTAATAACACTTATGCTTTCACTGTTTTCATGTGGAGGGTTTCAGGCACAGAGAGTATCTGGAGATGAGTCTGATGAGAAGTCTCTTGAGATTACAGATGCATGGGTAACTCGTGATACAGAAAATGCTGTTGAAGATATCTTAAAGAAAATGAATGATCACCGTGGCTTTAAGAATTATCGACTTAAACTAGGTCGAAGACCAAAAGTTTTTATTGCAGATTTTGGTAACCAAACGGCTGAGCCATATTTTCCAGTTGATGATATTTCAGACGAGTTCCTAACTCAGATCAGTGAAACAGGTGAGTTCATTCTGATTGATGCTGCTGCTAGAGAGTCTCTTTTAAAAGAAATTCAGTATCAAAATGACGGAATGGTAAGTCCTGCAGAAGCTAAGAAGATTGGTAATGCTGCTGGAGCGGATATCATGATCTTTGGAAATGTAAGAATGAACCCACGTAAGAGAAATGGGAAAACATTAAAGGAATATACCGTGAACCTTCGCATGACAGATATCTCAAGAGGGGTTGAGGTTATGAGAACAAGGACTCGTGTAAATAAATATTCGGAGCAATCTAAAGTAGGTTGGTAGATTGCATAAAATATCAAAAAATAAATTCCTAAGTTACACCTTCATCTTAATTTGTCTTGTTAGTATCTTAAGTTGTGCTGCAAGAAGAGTTCGAGATGAAGGTGATATCATTGCTTCTTTATATAAAGAAAAAAAGTATCAGAATGTAATTGATCGAATCACTAAAAAAGAAGTTTACGAAAGGCAAGAGGATCGCTTTTTAAGGCAGGCCGAACTTGGAATAGCGTATTTTAATCTTAAAGATTATAAGAAGGCCCTCTTTCATCTTAATAAGGCAAAAGAAATAGCTAATAGTTTATATAAGGTAAGCATTTCAAATAAAGTTGAGTCCTTATTTATTGGAGAGGCTACCGATATTTATTATCCAAATCAATTTGAACAAATCAATATACGCTTTTATGAAATCTTATCTCACTACATGTTAATTCAATCCTCAGAGTCTTCAAAAGATAAAAGATTTCATCAGCAGGCAATGGTTTCGACTCTTAGAGATTGGAGCTCATATATTGATAATTTCAAGGAGCAAAATCGCGGAAGGGCAATATATAAAGGATCGACATTTATCGATTTAATGGGAGTTATTGTTCATGATGTTTATGATCGTTCTAAGGACCGATCTGTAATTAAAAGTTTTAAAAAATTAGGACAAAAAAACTTAGTGGAGCAGATGGGGATTTATCCAAGTTATAATGAATTACATGAGAAATATAAAGATGATTACAACGAGCTTCATCTTCTTTCTCAAAAGAAATTAGCAAACTATATCAGTGAAACACAAACCTCAAATAATATTAAAAAGTTCTTTCAGAATAAAAAGCGCTATAATACTTACATCATAATTTTAGATGGCCATGTTATAAAAAAGACGGCCAATGTATACGAGTTTCCTCTAGGTCTTCCTGTCGGTGTTTATATATATAATGATGAGGGTATGGACGACTTTGTAACCTTCTCTCTTAAAATGCTTTCAATCACTAGAGGAACAGAGCCAAAGATTAGTTTTGAATTACCAAAAATAGATTCTGTACCGATTACGAATACTGAAAAAGTTACTCTCACAAATGCAGATGGAAATGAAGTTCTATCGGATAATCTAATTCTTATGGCCAATACATCAGAAGTATTAAGTGAATCATTAAAAACAGATGTTAAAACTTTAGAAGCAAAAGTAGGAGCTCGTCTAGCAGCCAAGCATATTGCTTTATTAACCTCTGCATACCAAACTTATCGATCTCTTTATAATAATGGTGCATTTATCGCCTACCTGTCGGCCAGTGCTGCCTACGCTGCCGGCAATAAAGCAATTGCTGAGTCTGAGTTAGCTGACCTACGTTCTTGGTATGGTATTTATGATCATGTGTATATGCTTCCAGTTGATCTTGAGCCAGGTGAATATGAAATAACTTATAAAGGAAAAAAATATAAGTTAACTCGATCAGATTCGCCTAAGCAAATACTGCCACTTGTACTCAATTAATTGTTCTTTATTCCGAATTTGCTTAAAATAAATATATGCTTATAGGAATTAACAAATTATCAATTAAAACAGATTTTAATAAGGCCCAGGCTTTATTTACTCTTCATTTCTTTTTGTTCTTTTTAGCGAAAGGATATGAATTCTTTAAATATCAGTTTAATTTCATAGCGTTATTTGGAATTATCTTCTTCATTTTTTTCTATCGCTTATATTATCGTACACAAAAAAATCTTAAGTATTCATTTTGGTCGCTAACGGCCTTATCTTTTTTTATTATCATTTTTCATATTTTAAGATCTCTTTATCATTATAATGATTTCTCAATTTTCTTTTTATATACAATGTCCTTTTTTATCTTAGGGGTCCTTTGTTTCTCTCTATACTCACCTGTTTTTTTCCCGATTATTAATTGGTGGGAATATGACTTCCGTTATCGCAATGACTTAAAAGCAAGCGTGTATCTTGATGATGACAAGAAAGCAGACGCAAGGATTGTTGATCTTAGAAGACGCGCTGGTGGATTAAGTATGTTTGAAGAAGTTGAAATCGGTCAGCGTATTGATATTGAAATAGAATCTTCAGGACTTGATGGACGTTTACAGGTTGAGGTGCTATCAAAAAGACAATACTCAATAGGTCGCCCTTATACTTATGGAGTACGATTCGTCATTACAGATGATGTTGTAAAAAGAAAGTATAACGACTTAGAAAAATATTGGAACTTTGAGCGCAAGGCCAAGAAGAATAAAAAGTTTAAATCATGAAAATGAAGTCACATATATGGAATATGAAACTAGCTTTAGATGAAGCAGAACTGGCATTTAAGGCCGGAGAGGTTCCTGTTGGAGCAATTGTTGTCGATGAAAATGATAATGTTATTGCTAAGGCACATAATTTAAAAGAACAAAATAAAGATACGACAGCTCATGCAGAAATCCTTGCTATTAAAGAAGCAAGTGAGAAGTTAGGTGATTGGCGACTTATTAATTGTACTATTTATATTACGCTTGAGCCTTGTCCAATGTGTTTATATGCAATTTTACAAGCTCGTTTTAAAAATGTTGTTTTTGGTGCTTACGATCATAAAGCAGGAAGTATCTCTCTAGGGTATTCATTTCAAAAGGATAAGCGCTTCAATCATAAATTTTCTGTCATTGGTGGAATTGAACATTTCAAGTGCTCGAAAGTATTATCAGATTTCTTTAAATTGCGTCGAAAAACCTATCGAAAAGTTAAATCCTAACTATCCTATATTTACATTGTTTAAAATATTCTAGATCATTAATATATGATCAAATTACTAATACTATCACTAATCACAACGATATGTGCCGCTAATTCTATGCTATTTGAAGTAGACTCTTTTGATTTGAAAAGAGAGGTGGGGCAAGAGTTTTTAGCGGGAAGTGCATACGCTCGCGATATTTATATAAAGTATGATGCTGTCGAGTTTGATTTAGCACAAGACGGTGAGCTATTTTTAGTTGATGCAGCTTTATATAATAATAAATTCAACTTCAGAAAAGATAATCTAAATTTAACAACGTATATCCCGCAAATAGATGAGATCGACTTTCTCGATTTTATTTATGCAAATCAAGCTTTAATTGAGTTTACAGAAACAGGATTCAATGCGAATGGACCTCAATTAAGTATCGGTGCTGCAAGCTTCTTGTTTGATATAAGAAATGTCCAAATTAATTGTGCTAGCAATGGCTTTACATTTAGGCTTGATCAAATTTGTTTAAAGAATATGCTCATTAATCCTAGTAAAGGAAGTGAGTTTGCTAAAGTTGAAATAAAGCAAGAAAGCCAAGATACTTCTTTTATAAATATACTTGGTAAGAAAGTTTTATTCACGAATGATCGAATTAATATTGATGCTCAAAGTATTAGTGGAAATATTCTTAATAGTGAAATTGGTCTTAAGGCCATAAATGTTGATTGTTTTAAAGATAGTGAACTTAAAAGTTTTAATCTAGATCTTATTTTTGCTGGTTGTTTAGAGGAGTCTTTAATTGCAGGAAGCGAGATAAGGTTGTTACGTGAAGGTCGCCCTTTTGAAATCTATGATGGTGTTGTTTATTTTAACGAAAATCATGTTGGGGTTGAAGCGGATAAATTAATAGCAGAAACGCAAAAAGGTCTTTTTACATTTTTTGATATAGAAGCAAAGTGTTTAAAGACAATTAATAATAAGCGAATGATTTCAGCAGATGCTTTCTATCTTGGCTGTTTAAAAAGCTCTTACTTTAAAATAAATAAAATTAATGAAGATCAAATTGAAAAAGATAGCAATCGTATTAGTGACTTAAATATTCACGTTACTGATGGTGAATTTAAGTTGAATGCAAAGCTTCGTGCGCTATTTACACTGCATTTCAGAGCTAGTGGTACGTTAAATATCAATGAGACTCAAAGAGAAGTTAGGGTACAAGTGGCCAAGGCAAAGGTTGCGGGTATGACTGCTACAAAAATGGTTCTTAAATTTGTGATGAAGTTCATAAGCTCTGACTCGGTGAGTCTGGAAAATGATACAATTATCATAAAATACTAGCTTTAATTGACATCATGCTTTGAAAAAAATATATTCATTTCGGTGGCCGGCCAGACAAGCGTAACGAGGTGAACTCCGCCAGGTCGGGAACGAAGCAACGGTAGCTTTTGCTGCGTTGTGTTTGTGTCGGCTGCCCCTTTCCAATGCCTATTATTTTGCCTATAGTTAATAAGTAAAAATTTAAAATCATATAAAGTGATGGTGCTCAATGTCATATCAGGTTCTGGCCAGAAAGTATCGTCCTACAAAGTTTCAAGACTTTGTTGGGCAAGAACATATTGTAAAAACAATAGTTAATTCTTTAAGAGAAGACCGTTTTGGTCATGCTTATATTTTTTCTGGTACACGTGGAATTGGAAAAACAACTATTGCAAGAATTTTTGCAAAGGCACTACGTTGCGAAAACCGTGATGAACAACAGAATCCATGTGGTGAATGTGGTGCTTGTCATGACTTTGATTCAGCTGCTTCAATGAATGTCGTTGAAATTGACGGTGCATCTAATAATAGTGTTGATGATATTAGAGAATTAATTAGTAATATTTCTTATCTTCCATCAAATGGAAAATATAAGGTCTATATTATTGATGAAGTACATATGCTTTCTAACAGCGCTTTCAATGCTCTTTTAAAAACACTAGAAGAGCCGCCTGAGCATGCAATCTTTTTAATGGCCACGACTGAGCCTGAAAAATTATTGGGAACTGTTCTTTCGCGATGTCAGCGATTTGATTTCATCAACGCAACAGTTGAAGAGCTAAAGTCACATATTATTAATATCGCTCAATTAGAGAATATTACTTTCAGTCAAGATGAGCTTATTGAAACACTTGCAAAACTTGGTAATGGATCGTTTAGAGATACTCTTTCTCTTTTTGATCAGGTTTTAAGTTTCTCTTATGGCCAAGATATAACAGAGGATATTTTTGCAAGAGCGTTAGGTATTGCAAAGTTGAGTTCGATTAAATCTTTAATTGATAATATCATTGCAGGTCAAACTCAAGAGTTAACTAATACTTTTAATATGCTTATTTCACAAAACATCGGTTTAAATAATATTGTTAAATCGATGTTAGAGAATCTTTTTTCTATTATTATCGCAAAAGACTTCAACGATAAAAATCGTATTCAATCTAAAGTAGATGGCGATCTTTTTGATAAGACAACTAGAGCAGAGCTTTATTGGATTTATGAAACTCTTGCTAAAGACTTTGCTTGGACAATGGAATCGATTATACCAGCAGATGCTACTCTACTTGCCATGAGAAAGGTAAGCTTAAGACATCAGTTAATAGCTGATACTGCTGAAGTAGCTGCAAATACCTCTACTGTGGAGGATGCTGCGGGAAAGCCTGAGGCCCCAAGGGCCGCTGAAGTTGAAGAAGTGGCCCAAGAAGAAATCATACCAGAGGAAAAACCGGCTCCAACTAAGATTATCTTTGATGAACAAGAGGTTGAGCAGGATGCAAATTTCTCTGCTAGTGAAAATACACCTGAAGAAGTTGCTATTGAGCCCGCTTCAGAGCCTGAAGAAGTAGTTCCACAAGAAATCACACCAACAATTATTCCTGAAGGGAATAAGACGTGGGATGGCTTCTTAGAGTTCTTATCGAGCTCATCTCCTGTAATGAGTGCGAATATGGAGCAGGGGAATCTCTTAGGGGAACTCGTTGTGGTAGGGAATAAAGCTACCATAGCAATTGGTTATCCCGTTAGTGCAAAAGTTTTCTTTGATCATATGAATAATCAAGAAACAATTGAAAAGGTTAAAGCAGAACTTAGAAATTACTTTTCTGTTGAAGAAATTGATTTAAAACTTGAGTTAGTTGAAAGAGAAAAAGCGCAAGAGACTCAATTTAAATCAAAATTTGACATCAATATTGAGAATGAAAATATTGAAAAAGCAAATATGAGAAAACAAATTGAAGAAGATGAGATGCTCAAAGTTGCAGGATCTCTTTTTAATACAAAAATAGATAAGATCGTTTTAAATAACGACGAATAAACGGAGTATATATGGCAAAAGGTATGCAAGGGCTAATGAAGCAAGCTCAACAAATGCAGCAAAAAATTAGCACTCTTCAAAAAGAACTAGAAAAAAGAGAACTAGAAGTTTCTTCAGGTGGTGGTGCCATTAAAATTACAATCACTGGAAAACAAGAAATACAATCAATTAAAATTGATCCTGAAGCTGTCGATCCATCTGATGTTGAAACATTAGAGGACCTTGTATTAACGGCCGTTAATCAAGCAGTTAAAGAATCACAAGATATGGTTTCAAATGCTATGGGGAAAGTAACTGGTGGTTTAAATATACCAGGCCTTTTCTAGGAAAGATGAATGAAACTACCTGAAAGAATCACAAATTTAATGGACTCCTTTTCAAAAGTTCCAGGAATTGGAGAAAAGAGTGCATTAAGACATGTCTTAAGTCTTACGAAATGGACAGCTGAAGAATTAGGTGACTTTTCAAATGCTCTAAATGATTTGGCAGAACTTAAAAAATGTAAGCAGTGTGGCGTTTTCGCAGATGAGGACATTTGTGATGTTTGTAGTGACATTCATCGTAAAGAATCTACTGAAATCTGTGTTGTGGAATCAATAACAGATTACATGGCAATTGAAAGAAGTGGCCAATATCGAGGTCTTTATCATGTTTTGGGTGGTGTCCTAAACCCTTTATTAGGAGTTGGGCCAGCAGAACTGAATATCGATAAGTTAAAGAAGAGAGTTACTGAACTTGGAGTTACTTCGATAATTTTAGCGATAGGGCCATCAGTTGAAGGTGATGCAACTTGTAGTTATATCAAATCGACACTTCCTGAAAATGTAATGGTTGATAGAATCGGATTTGGGATTCCTATGGGTGGGAATCTTGATTATTTAGACACAATGACAATCTCTAAAGCTTTAGAGAATAAAACAAAAATGTAAGGAAGCATATGGATAACATCGAATACGTTATTCAAGAATTTTTTAAAGAGTATAGCGGTCTCGATTCTCTTGTGAATAGTGGCCTTGTTGTTTGTAGACAAGATGGTATACCTTTATATTCTTTTAAAAGTACTCAAACTGAATTTGATAGTGATACTGCAGGAGCCTTAATCGCTGGTGTATGGCAAGCTAGCTCTGTTCTATCTCAGTTCATTCCTGATGAAACAGAGGATGATTTCCGATTCAATTATGCGACTTCTTCTAAGGGAATTTATATAACAAAATTATCGGGGCCGTTTGAAGATATTTATCTCAGTCTGATTTATTTTGATGTAGATAACCCTGCTAAGCTTAAATCTCGTGTTAGGCTTATAGAAACAAAGCTAGCTGAGTTCATAGAGGCACATTTAAGTGATGACTTAAACCCAAATGATGTTTTCCTCTTTGATGATATTAGTGACAATGAAGTAGATGATCTATTTTCAGGTGTAATGGGATAGTGGGGGACTTATGTCTTTTGTAAATTATAATACGAAGGAAATTAACTGTAAGATCGTCTACTATGGGCCGGGCCTTGGTGGAAAGACGACTAACATTCAATATATTTATCAAAAAACTGCCGGTGGGAATAAAGGAGAGATGGTAAGTCTCGACTCTGAGAATGAGAGAACAATTTTCTTTGATTTTCTTCCGCTTGATCTTGGAGAAATACGTGGCTACCGTACACGCTTTCACTTATATACAGTGCCAGGTCAGGTCTTCTATGAATCTTCACGTAAGCTAATTCTTCGTGGGGTTGATGGTGTTATTTTTGTTGCAGATTCTCAACTTGAGAGAATGGAAGCAAATATTGAATCTTTAAAAAGTCTTGAGGAAAACCTTAAGGAGCAGGGATATGATATTGATCAAATTCCAATTGTGTTTCAATGGAATAAAAGAGATTTACCAAATGTTACACCAGTCGAAGACTTACAGCAGACATTAAATGCAGATGAGCGACCAGCTTTCGACTCTGTTGCTGTAAAAGGTGTTGGTGTTTTTGAAACACTAAAGGCGATGTCTAAATTAGTTCTTATGAATCTTAAGGGGGGACTAAAAGAGTAGTCCTTTGTATTTTAAGAAATGTATATGAGCTTCAATTAGTGCTTCCTGACAATAGAAGGATGATCTTCTTCCAACAAGATGATGTCCTTCTAGAATTCCTAAACTAATTCCTTTTTGAAAGTAATATGGAAAAAGGGTGCTTTCAGTATCAACGACGCCATCATTTTCATTCTTACTTCTGATGATGAGCTTCATAAGCATCATCCATAAGTGGCTGTCATACCATTTTGATGAAAACCCAATCGATGTATAAAAAAGATTTGGGTTTAGTTTCTCATGATTATTCCTAAGCCATGGCCTACGATAAGTAGATGAGAGTGATTTTTGCATTTCTTTAGCAAGTATATCTCTTCTACTATCAATTAGTTTATATAGTTTTGAATCAGAGAAGTTATGAATGAGATTAAGAGTTTTAATTAATTTCTTATTAAAAGAATCTGAACCAAGAATTGGACTAGCAATTGTTGAGAGACCTAATATTGAATCTTGTTCTTCGCTATACTCACTTAAGTAGTGAAGAGTATCAAGACCTCCTTTTGAAAATGCTACGAGCCATAATTTTTCATTAGGATGCTCTTTCATGTAGTCATTGATTTGAATTTTTAATGACTCTGCATTCTTATTACAATTATCAAAACCATTAATGCTTGGAGTGAAGTATTTAATACCATAATTCTTTTTTAAATGAAGGCATGCCCTTTCAAAAGAAGGGGTAGAAAATAGTTCATTAAATACTCCTGGAATTAATATGATCGTTGCATTTGTTGTTGGAGCTTCTAAATTTGAAATATAATTTGGATGATATTTTGCATATTCAACTTCGTTGTAAATGATTTTGAAAATTTCATCATCTTCTAAATCAATTTCTTTTTTATTTTTTAGATCATTAAAAAAGCGGTAGTTGATAAAGTTGTAATCAAATTTGTTATCAAAGCTTTTAAAATTAGTTAGAGAGTGTAGGTAGCGTGCCGTTGAAAAACTGATCCACGCTGAAGAATTTAAAAGATTTCTCATTAACTTAAGAGTGTCATTTGGTGAGAGATTTTCTTTTGCCTGTAAAAAACGTTGTCTTATATCAGACTTTGTAAGTTCTTTAGCTGAATCAAGAAAAGTTTTAGAATAATTTTTACGTGCATTATAAGCATTAAAGCGACTTTTTAAGTTTAATACTTTTGATTCTATATATTTGTTTAAAAATAAATCAGTATCTCTCATAGTTCTTTCAAATTCCTTGTGCTAGATGTAAAATTTTGTCATTAGGTGCATGTCCAAGTCAAATAAATGAAAGACAATAAAAGATCGTTCATAAATAAATTAACATCTTTTAAGTAAACAACTGATTAATGCATAAATTGGATATAGATTGGAAGATTATAAAGAACACTATTCAGTATTAAAGAATGAATGCCTCGATTATCTTTATTTAAATAATGAAGATAAAGAAAGTTTAGTATTTGCTGACTGTACTTTTGGTGCGGGTGGTCACTCCATGGCCATCGTAGAGAGGAATTCGAATGCAAAATTGATCTCTTTTGATCAAGATCCAGATGCTCTTGCAAATGGCCGAAAGCTTATCGAAAAAAATGGTGTTCAAGATCGACTTTTTCTACATGACTCAAACTTTGTTCACTTTCATGATGTCGTCACTGGAAACCATCAAGAGCTACTTGATGAGAACGAAGGCCTTGACGGAGTACTTTTAGATTTGGGTGTTTCTTCCCATCATTTTGATGAAGGTTCTCGTGGGTTTTCATTTCGTGTTGATGCACCGCTTGATATGCGAATGGACTATGATAACGATGAGATAGAAACGGCAAAAGATATTATCAATAAGTATTCTAAGCAAGAATTAGCTGATCTATTTAGAGAATATGGTGAAGAGAAATTTGCATGGCGCATTGCGGAGCAGATTGAGGCCAAAAGAGAAAAAGAAGGCCCGATTGAAACAACTTTTCAATTAGCTGAGCTCATCAAAGATTGTTATCCAAAAAAACTACAATTTGGTCGAATTCATCCTGCAACAAAATGCTTCCAAGCACTGCGTATACAAGTAAATAAAGAGCTTGATGTAGTATCAGATGTAATTGCTCAGGTGCTACCATTATTAAAGATTAATGGTAGAATATTAATTATAAGTTTTCATTCTCTTGAAGATAGAATTGTTAAGAGATTGTTTAAAGAGTTTGAAAAAAATGGGCTTGGTGAAATGCTTTTTGAAAATGAAGTTAAAAAGCCAATTATACCAAGTGAAGAAGAGATTTCAGAAAACCCACGTTCAAGAAGTGCTAAGCTTCGAATTTTAAAACGAGTGAGTGAGAAGAAATCAAAGAATAAATACGAAAAGTTTTCGAAAATACAGAATTAAAAACAATAGGAGATTGTTTTATGGCCTCTAGGATGAGTCGATCAAAGTCTAAGAAGGAAAGTATTGGGAATAAAATTAAAGGGGCTCTATTAAGCTCACAAGGTTTACCAATTGTTCTTAGCTTAGTTGTGATTACAGTTTTATTTGTACTTTTTAGAATGAAAGGTATTGAGTTAAACTATGAGATTGCAACTGTAAAAAAAGAAGTTGAGAGAGTAAAAATTGAAGGAAAGGAATTAAAGGCCAAAAAGGCACGCCTTCTTTCAGTTTCAAATTTAAGGAAAATGGCCCGTCGTTATAATTTAGCACAGCCAAAACAACATCAAATTATTGTTGTTCCAGCTAAGAAGTAAATAAAGTGAATGAGAGTAACTTAAAGAATAGATTAAAAATAGTTTATGTCGTCTTTGCATTTGCTTTTGTAGCAATTCTTGTGAAGGCATTCCGCATTCAAGTTGTTGATCGCGGTCATTTATTGTCACAATCAAAAAAACAATTCTTCCGTGAACGCAAGGTTTTCCCAAGACGTGGTCATATCTATGATCGCAATGGGAATCCTCTCGCAATTAACATAAGAACATACTCTCTTTTTACCATTCCAAAAAATATTAGAGATAAGAATGTCTTTAAGAAGTTAACGCAAATCATGCCAGAGGCCGAGATTGAAAATATTGGCTCAAAGGCAATGAAGCGAAATCGCTTTACTTGGATTGCAAGAAAGATCAACTTAACAGAAGAACAAGTTCATGCAATTAAAAAGCTCAAGGGTGTCTATATTGAAGAAATCCCAAAGCGTATTTATCCAAATCATGAATTAGCAGCGCAAACACTTGGCTTTGTTGGCCTTGACAATAATGGCCTTGCAGGAATAGAACACCGCTTTGATGATGAGCTTAGAGGTGAGCCACAAATTATAAAATACTTCAAAGACAATAAAGGAAGACCTGTTCGCTATGTGAGTCAAAATATTCCGACAGAAAGATCAAAAGATATATACCTTTCTATTGATAAAGAAGTTCAGGCCGTTGCAGAGAAGGCCATAAAAGAGGCCGTCGAAAAAGTCGAAGCGAAGCGTGGTGGCGTTGGCGTTATGGACGCAGAAACTGGAGAAATCATTGCTGTTGCAAATTATCCTACTTTTGATCCAAACGATTTAGATGGATCTAGAAGTATTGACCGTAAGCTCTCTTTCATTTCAGATCCATTTGAGCCAGGTTCAACAATGAAAGTTATTACAGTGGCCTCGGCCCTTGAGAATAATGTTGTACGTCCGGATACAAATTACTACTGTGAACAAGGGCGCCTGAAAGTTGAAGATCATATAATTAAAGAAGCAGAGTCGAGAAAGAAATTTGAATGGTTATCTGTTGAAGAAATACTCATGCACTCTTCAAATATTGGAACGACAAAAATTGCATTTGACCTAACTTTTCCAAAACTAAAGTCAACTCTAACTAAGTTTAGAATTGGTGAGAAAACTGGAATTGAATTGCCTGCTGAGTCCCGTGGTATCTTTACCGACGATAAGAATGTTTCTCCTCTATCCTTAAGTAATATTAGTTTTGGTCAGGGAGTTGCAACGACAGGAATACAGATGCTTGCGGCATTTGCGGCCATCTCAAATGGTGGAAAATATGTTAAGCCTACAATTTTAAAAGTTGATGAATCTAATAAAACTGAAGCTAAACAGATTATCCCAGAAAAAGTTGCAAAGTCACTGACGGATATGATGATTAAAACGGTTGAAGACGGAACAGCTCGTAATGGAAAAATTCCATATTTTAAAATTGCGGCCAAAACATCCACGGCACAAAGAGCTGATAATATGGGACGATATACAGGCTACATTCCTGGTTTCTTAGGTTTTCCAGTTGGCGTTAAAAAGAAGTTTGTCGTTTATGCCTATGTGGATAAGCCAGCAAAGGGAAAATCATATTATGGAAACTCTGTCGCTGGACCAGTGTTCAAGAAAGTCACAGAGTATTTATTGTATAAGAATAAAGAGTTTGAAGGTCTTGCAGAGAACGATCTATTTGAAAATGACATGGCCTTTGATTCTGTTAAAAGAGTTCATTCTGCTAAAAGGTATACTGGTCGTGGACTAGTTCCTAATTTCGTAGGCCTTGATAAAAAATCTGCTATGAAGCTTGCTCGTAAATTAGATATTGATCTTACTCATAGTGGTGTCGGGGTTGTTGATGAGCAGCTACCGGAACCTGGAAGTGCATATACAAAAAACACTATCATTAAATTAAGATATGCCCCACCAACATATGAATAGCCTAATTTCAAAATACAACATTGTCACAGATCAATTTGTTGATTTAACAGTCAATCTAGATCAAGCCAAAAAAGGTGATATTGCATTTTATCGTCTTTATGAAAACGAAAAATCAATTTCTCTGTTCAAGCAAAGATACGAAAAGGGAAATGCGGGTTTAGTAATAACAAATTTAGAAGTTGAAGGCCTTGATTGTCTTGTTGTTGAACTAGAAGACTTTTATCAATTACAAGAAGAGCTGGTAGAAGTTTTATACCCTTTAGACCGAGAAGTCTCATTAATTGGTGTCACTGGAACAAATGGCAAGTCTTCTGTAACTCACTTATGTCAATTAATCTTAAATCGAAATAATTTTAAAGCGTGTTGTATTGGCACTGTTGGTATCATTCGTGAAGATAAAGAGATTATGCCTTCATTATCAGCGACAACACCATCATATCTTGATTTGAGACGAGTAATATATCGATTAAACGATATTGATTATTTTTGTATTGAAGTTAGTTCTCACGCTCTAGAGCAAGGACGAGTTAAAGGAATGGACTTTAGCTCAATAGGTTGGACTAACCTGACACAAGACCATCTAGACTATCATGGGACAATGGAAGCTTATTTCAATGCTAAGGCAAAGCTTCTTAATTATTGTGAAAATGAAGTAATTATTCCAAGTTCACAGGCGGAATATTTTAAAGATAAAATTAAATATAAAGTTGCTCCCCATGTTGATAATAAATACGGTGAAGAATTTAACCTCAGTTATAATAAAGATAATCTCGATTTAGCTTTTGCCCTTTGTGATGAAGCTGCTGGTGAAGAATTAAAACGAGAAATAAAACTAGAGCTACCTAAAGGTCGTTTTAATTTAATAAGAGACCAGGAAAATATTTATATCATCGATTACGCTCATACTCCTGATGCATTAATAAATATTTGTCGTGAGACTAAGTCATTATTTAAGAACCATCATTTAATCACAATTTTTGGATGTGGTGGTGATCGTGATAGAACCAAAAGGCCTCTGATGTTACAAGCGGCTCTCGAGTATAGTGACAGCGTCGTGGTCACTAGTGATAATCCTAGATTTGAAGACCCTGAAAGAATTATTGAAGATATTCTTAAAGATAATAGTAATGATGTTGATGTTATTGTTAGCCGAGAAGATGCAATTAAAAATTATGTAAAAAGATATAAAGATCCTACTGCCGTTATTATTGCAGGTAAAGGTCATGAAGAGTACCAGGATGTAAATGGAGTGAAGTCTTTCTTTAGTGATATTGAAATAGTGAAAAAGGCAATTGAAGTATTATGAAGATAACAGATTTAAAAAACATTAATGGTTTAATAAAAATAATCGGTACGGTAAGTGAAGATGAAATTTCTTTATCGACAAATTCTAAGATGCCAAATGGTGAAAACTTATTTGTCGCGCTAAAGGGCGACAGGTTTGATGCTTATAAATTTATTGAGGATGCTATCTCCAATAAGGCAAAGGCTTTTGTCGTTACCAATGAAGAAGGGCGAGAGGAAAAGCTTAAGTCTTTATATGAAAGAGATAATGAGCTTATCTTCTTTCTTGTAAATGATAGCCTTAAATTTCTCCAAGAAGCCGCAAAGTTTCGTATTCAAGAATGGAAAAATAAAGATGGTATCGTCTTTGGTCTTACTGGTTCTAATGGTAAGACTACAACAAAAGAGATCCTTTTTTCTTTGGCCAAGAGTTTCTTAAACGATGCTGTTGTTTGTACTCAAGGTAATTTAAATAATCATATTGGAGTACCACTTACAATATTCTCGCTAAAAGACGAACATAAGTTTGCCATTATTGAGATGGGGACAAATCACTTTGGTGAAATTGAAGCGCTCTGTGAAATTGCACAGCCTGACTTTGGTTATATAACTAATATCGGTCATGCCCATACCGAATTTTTAGAAAATCTTGATGGCGTTTTAAAAGAGAAGTCTGCTTTATATCGTTGGGTTTTAAAAAATGGTGTTAAATTTTATCTGAATTGTGAAGATGCTAAACTAGCAACTCTTGCGCAAGATGATAAAGTTGTGCTCGTAAATAAAGAGGTCGTACATCCTTTTGAAAGTGATATTATTAAAGAGTCATATAATCAATGGAATATTCAGGCTTCAGCTTTCATCCTAGAAAATATCTTTTCAGTGTCTTTGGCCCATGAATTGAAATCAGTACGTCTACCTAAGAATAAAAGAGCACAGTGGATTGATGTTGATAAGACAAAGATATATTTAGATGCCTACAATGCAAATCCTACCTCAATGAATCTTGCGATAAGAGAATTTGCAAAAAATGTACCTAGCGATAAGAAGGTTCTTTTTGTTCTGGGTGATATGAATGAATTAGGTAGTGAAACACAAAAACATCACGAAGATATTTCAAATGTATTAAATTCTGTTAACGCAAAGCACGCTTTTTTTATTGGTCAATACTCTCAATATTATAAGAATACCTTTAAAGGTGAGGCTGAAATATATAAAAATCTTGATGATCTTTGCACAAAGTGGTTATCGGTATTAAATTCGTACGATTATATCTTTTTAAAAGCTTCTCGTTCTTTACAACTAGAGAGGCTAATAGATATAACTATGTAATATAATTTAAAACACGGATAATTACATGTTGTATCATTTCCTATATCCCTTAAGGGATGAATTCTTTGCATTTAATATTTTTAAATACATCACATTTAGAACAGTTGTGGCGTTTTTGTTGGCGACGGTGATCTCAATTATTTGGGGGAAGTATTTCATCGGCTTCATGCAGCGAAAACAATTCGGACAAGTTATTCGTGATGATGGGCCAGAATCTCATTTAAAAAAGGCCGGTACTCCAACAATGGGTGGAGTATTTATTTTAGGAACAATTCTTCTAACCCTACTGATAACAGGGAATTTCAATTCCATTCCTGTTCTAATCACTTGCGGAGTTACAGCATCATATTTTGCTTTAGGCTTCATCGATGATTACGCAAAAATTTCTAAAGGAAATACAAAGGGTGTGTCCGCTAAGGGGAAATTACTTTGGCAATTTGTGACAGGCTTAATTGCTGTCTATGCCATGGTTCACTTCGGTGTGATTGATACTCAACTTTTTGTACCATTTGTAAAAGGGCCAGTATTTAACTTAGGCATGTTATTTGTCTTATTTGGTGCAATTGTTATCGTTGGATCTAGTAATGCTGTTAATTTAACAGATGGACTAGATGGATTGGCAATTGGTCCAATTATTACTTCTGCTGCAACTCTAGGATTTATTGGTTATGCCACGGGGCACAGTGAAATCGCTTCATATCTTTTTGTGCCATATGTTGAAAATGTTGGTGAATTGGCCGTAATTGGTGCTGCAATCGTCGGTGCAGGCGTTGGTTTTTTATGGTATAACACATATCCAGCTCAGATATTTATGGGTGACGTGGGGTCCCTTGCCTTAGGTGGTACACTAGGGACGATGGCCGTTTTAACGAGAAGTGAATTACTTTTTGTCATTATTGGTGGTGTTTTTGTTGCTGAAGCTGTTTCAGTAATATTACAAGTTGGTTCTTATAAAACTCGTAAAAAGAGAATTTTTAAGATGGCACCGATCCATCATCATTTTGAGTTGATGGGATGGGCCGAACCGAAAGTTATTGTTAGATTTTGGATTATAAGTATATTTTTAGCGATTCTTGCTATCGCTACTTTAAAAATGAGGTAATAAATGGAGAGATTTAGAAACAAGAATATCCTAATCGTTGGTATTGGAAAAACTGGTTTCAAGCTCATCAATTTCTTTAATCGTCTCGAGTGTAATATTAGAGTTACTGATATCAAGCCGATTTTTGATTTAAATAAGGCCGTAAAAAAGCTACGTAAAATTAAGCCAGCAGTTGAAATGACTTTTGGTGAACATTTAGATGATGACTTTTTAAATGCTGACGTTGTTGTTTATTCAAGTGCAGTAGATCCAAACCTACCTCAGCTTGAATTAGCAAGAAGAGAAGGTAAGCAGGTTTATTCTGAATTTGCACTTGGTAATACTCTTTGTCGCAAGCCTATTATTGCTGTTTGTGGATCACATGGTCGTACAACTGTAGCACATATGATTGGTTTCACACTGAGACAAGATGGTAAAAATGTATTCGTAGGTGGTACAAGTGATAGTCCATTTATTGAATACTCAATGCTACCTAATAAAGATGAAATCGATTACGTTGTTGTTGAGGTTTCTGCCGTTCAAATGAGAAAACTTGATGACTTCCACCCTAAGATGGTTGTCTTTACTGATATTGCTGACACTTATCCACAGAATCATTTCACTTCTATGGGTGAGTATATGGAGACTAAGCTTAGTATTATTAAGACTCTTTCTCCAGATGATACTCTTATTGTTAACTTTGATAAGCTTGCAAATAATAGCTTCTTTAGAAATGCTAATTGCCAAACTTATTGGTACTCAAGAAGATCATTCGTTAAGCTTGGTGTAATGGAAGAGATTCAAGGAACGCATTTCCACGATCGTCGAATCCACTCAAATATTTCATACCATTCAGAATTTACAGTGAAGAAGATGAGAATCATTGGTCAAAATAATCGTGAAAACTTACTTGCTGCAATTACGGCATGTAAGGCCCTTGATCTTTCAGATGAAGCAATTCAAACATGTGTAACAAAGTTCCCAGGAATTCCACATCGAATTGAATTCTTAATGGAAAAGAATGGCGTTAACTTCTATAACGATTCAAAAGCAACTGATATGAAGACTCTTTGTGAAACAACAAAGTCTTTCAAAACTCCTGTTATTCTAATTGCAGGTGGTAAAGACATGGAAGAACTTGAGTACGAGCAATTCAGTGATGAGTTATGTTCAACTACTCGTATTATCGTTCTTGTAGGTGAAGCTAAAGAGCGTATGAATCGTGCTCTTGGCGAGCATCCACAAACTTTCATTGTTGGTTCATTTGAAGAGTCAGTTCTCTTTGCTTATCAAAAATCGAGAACTGGTGATACGATTATTCTTTCACCGGGGAATCCTGCAACAGACTTCTTTAGAGATTATGAGGAAAGAGGAAACTACTTCAAAAAACTAGTATATCAATTATAATTGTTTCAAATGCCTGCTTTATGCAGGCATTTTTTTTAGCACTAATACAGAACAAGTACACAGGCATATGATGACTGCATGAAAGTTGTCTTATTCTTTATCTTCGTCAGTATTATTACCTCTCACATTAAGGCCAATGAGTTCACGCATGATTGTCGTGAAGTCGTTGAGAAACGTTTATCTAAAATGAATCAATACCGCTTTAGAAAGCAGTGTGAACAGATTACTTCTTCCTATCAGCTAAATTGTATTACCGATGTCTTGAATACGAGAAGGGCCATCAGTCTTGTTGAATTTAATGCGTGCACTTATGTGAAATCCTCTGTGGGACTTGAGGCCGTACGAGAGATTACAAGTTATTATAATTCACAGGTAAATAGCTTACATGTGACTCTTGCTGCGCTCGTTAAGAATAGAGGAGAGAAAGCATGTCTTTCACATATCGTACATCATGAAGGGATTACGCCACTTAATGTATATAATTGTTTTGAAAATCGAAAGATCGACTCTCTTCGTACTTTTGCTCAAATGTATATAAAGTAGGGTAACGCTGCACAGCTTCTTTATTTTCTAATGCATCGAATAGCAAATTCATATATGATAAATATATGAACTCATTGGAAAACACGGATCGTTTTGGCAAATTCTTCTTAATCATTACTTCAATTATTGTCGCATTTGGCGTGGTAATGGTTTATTCGTCATCGTATATGTTTTCAAAAGAAGTGTATGGAACAAGTTTACACTTTTTCTCAAGGCAAATTTTCTTCGCTCTTTTTGGAATAGGATTGGCATTTATCGTCTCTAAGACTAAATATCAATTTTGGTATAAATTTTCATTTCATCTCAATATTGTAATCGGTTTTCTACTTATATTAACTTTTATCCCTGGACTTGGTGTTATCGCTAAAGGTGCAAATCGCTGGATCAATATTGGAGTGGGATCACTTCAGCCCGGAGAATTTGCTAAATACTCAACTCTTATGCTTTCTCTCTTTTTCTTTGAAAGTTATGAAAAGCTAGATCTTAAAAACCGTTTAAAATTCGCTGCCAATATTTTCTTCGTTTTATTGCTTCTTATTTTACAACCAGACTTTGGAACATTCTTTATCTGCGCCTTAGGAATCGGTTTTACATGTTTCATTTCAAATTTTAATCGTAAATACTTTTATATCTTGGCCTCAGTCGGAACAGTTCTTTCCGGTCTTATTCTTATTGCGCAACCTTATCGAGTAAAAAGGTTAATGGCCTTTCTTGATCCTTGGGCAAACCCTAGGGGAAGTGGATTTCAGGTTATTCAGTCATGGATTGGTTTTGCCAATGGTGGCTTTTTCGGTAAAGGGATAGGAAATAGTTTAGAAAAATTATTCTTCTTACCAGAGGCGCATAACGATTTTATCTTTTCTGTCATTGGAGAAGAATTTGGTTTTCTAGGTGTTATCGCATTTGTTGGCCTTTTTATGGCCTTTACTCATTTCGGTTTCAGACTTGCTCTTTCATTAAAAGATGTCATTGCAAGAAAGATGGTAACTTCAATTGTTTTCATTATCTGTGTTCAAGCATGTCTAAATATGGGAGTTGTTCTTGGACTACTTCCAACAAAAGGTCTTAACCTTCCGTTTGTAAGTTATGGTGGATCATCACTTCTATCAAACTTAATTGCCATAGGTGTTATTTTCTCTTGTGTGTCACGTCAACACACTGATAATGCTCAAAAGCCGTTTTTTTCTCAACAATAGCTCATAGATAGGCTAAATTTATGAGAGAAATTATTTTAAAGGATTAGAAATGAATTTTAATATTCAAGATATCTCAGTTCATTTTATTGGGATTGGTGGTATCGGTATGAGTGGTATCGCTGAGATTTTACTTTCACTTGGTTACAAAGTAACAGGCTCTGATATTAGTGACTCGGCCAATGTTGTTCGTCTAAGAGATTTGGGAGCACAAGTTTATATTGGTCATAATAGAGAGAACATAACAGATGAAACGACAGTTGTTGTTTATTCTTCAGCGGTAAATGATACTAATCCAGAGATGCAACAGGCCCGTGAAAATCAGGTTCCAATTATGAGAAGGGCTGAAATGCTAGCAGAGCTCATGAGACTTAAGCGTGGAATTGCAATTGGTGGAACTCACGGGAAGACAACGACAACAAGTTTTCTTGCAACGATTCTACAAGCAAGTAACTATGAACCTACATATATTATCGGTGGAATTGTATCGAATCTTGCTGGTCATGCAAAAGTTGGTACAGGGGAATATCTTGTAGCAGAAGCAGATGAGTCTGACGGATCTTTTCTAATGCTTAATCCTATTATGTCAGTAGTTACGAATATTGATCTGGATCACATGGATCATTATGGAAGTGAAGACATTCTTATGGCAAGCTTTGAAGAATTCATTAACAAAGTTCCTTTTTATGGACTGTCATCTTTAAATGCAGATGATGATCGCTTAATGAGTCTTGTTCCATTTATTAAGAAACCAATTGTTACTTTTGGTATTAAAAATGAAGCTGATTATCAAGCAACTAATATAACAATGGATGGTCTAAGTTCAGAGTTTGATTTAATCGTAGGTCCTGAGAACTTAGGACGTATTAAAATTAATCTACCTGGAAAGCATAATATTTTGAATGCTCTAGGTGCAATTTCTATTGCTCATAAAATGGGTGTACCAGTTGAAATGATTCAGAGCTCGATTAGAAGCTTTGAGAATGTTGGGCGTCGTTTTCAGCTTCTTTATAAAAATGACAAAATTGAGATCTTGGATGATTACGGACATCACCCAACAGAGATCTCTTCCACACTTGGTACTTTAAAAGAGATTCGAGATCACAAAAAAATTGCAATTTTCGAACCACACCGTTTTTCGAGAACAAAAGATTGTTGGAATGAATTTCTACACTGCTTTAACGATGTTGACGAACTTTACATGTGTCCAATATATCCAGCAAGTGAAGAACCAATAGCAGGTATTACTTCAGAAAGATTAGTAGAGGATATCAATCGTCTACATCCAGGTCTTGCTAAGAATATAGAATTAAAAGATTTAGATTCAATTATTAAGTCGAATGAAAAAGCAACTATTATGACTCTTGGTGCTGGTTCAATTGGTCGTGTTATCAGAGAGTGGGTTCTTGATAATGACAGAAATGAATAATCTTAAGTTATTACTTAAAGACATTTCAGATATTGAAGTTGAAATCAGAAAGGATCTTTCTCGCTATTCAACGATGAAAGTAAAGTCCTTTGGTAATTTAATTACTATAAAAAGTGTTAACGCCTTAAAGTCTGTTGTTAAAAAATTAAGTGATAATGGTATGACTTATCATTTGCTTGGTTTAGGTGCGAATCAACTATTAAATGAAGAAATAAAGAGGCCAATAATTCATTTAGATTTTTCATATGATAAGACTATATTTGATTCATATCATGACTCTTATATTTTACCCGCATCTATAAAGCTTTCAACTCTAACTTCTCATGCTTCAAAATTTGGAAATAAACGTTGGGAAGTCATTACGGGAATCCCGGCCACTTTAGGGGGCGCTGTTTTTATGAATGCAGGAACAGGTCTGGGCTGGATAAATGAGATCGTAAAGCGCGTCTGGTATATTGATAAAGAAGGCACTGAGCATATCTATGAAGTAGATGAAAGTAGTTTCTCATACAGGCAGAATAATTTTTTAAGGCCAGGTGATGTTGTTTACCAGGTTGAATTAGTTAGTCATGGACAAGATCCGGAACTTGGGAAAAAAATTAGAGATTATTTATTGGTTAGAAATAAAACCCAACCTTTACGAGAAAAAACCTGTGGTAGTGTCTTTAAAAACATCACAAATAAAGAGCGAACTTGCACTGCGGGACGATTTGTTGATATACTAAATTTAAAGGGACTACAAGTTGGTGGTGTTAGAGTTAGCAATCTTCATGGAAATTTTATGGAAAATTTTAATGAGGCAAGCGCTTCTGATGTTAAAGAGCTGATAAAACTAGTCCAAGATGAATTACTACTCCAGTATGGATTAAGATTCGAACCAGAAGTCAGGATAGACAACTAATGAAAAAAGTATTTGGTATTATAACTTTCTTAATGATGAGCACGTCGATACTTGCGACATCACGTCCAATGGAGAAAATCAAATACAAAACGGCTTTTGGTAAATGTCCTTCTCGTGCAGCGGGAACCCTAACTCTTAAACTCGTAAAAGATTTCGAAAAAAATAGTTCATTACGAAGTATGAAGAACTTAATTGATCACGATAAGTTAAAAGAAAAACATTTCTTATCTGATTACACTATCAAGTACGATCCACTTCAAGGAATGCTAAATTTTATATACGAATGTCCATCTCCTCTTATGAAAGTACAAATTTATAAAGAGAATGGAATGGAATCTTACGAAGCGATTCTTGTTGAAAATGGTCAACTATTTGATCCAACTTATGAAATACTTCTAAGAACAGAAAAGAAGTTGAGTTACTCACTACCTTATCTCGCTATTCCAGTAGGAGAGATGGATAAGGACGTTCAAAGAAAAATAACGAAGATTGTCTCAGGACTTGATCTAGTATTTAGAAAACTAATTTCAGAAGTTATTGTTAGTGATAATAAAGAATTAACAATGATTTTATCGATTAAAGGCAAGCCATCAAGTGTCTTTATGGGTAAAGATGAATGGCCTCTAAAGGTTGATAAACTTACTCAGATTATTAGTTACATGAATAAGAAAAAGAAAGTTCCATCTGTAATTAATATTACAAATTCCAAAAAAGTTGTTGTCAAGTTCAACGACTAATCCTAAAATTTCATTATACACGGTAAAAATTGCCGTATTATTTCTTGAAAAAAAGCAGAATGATTCTGTAAGAAAAAACTAGAGAAAGGATTCTCAATGAAAGAAAAAAACATCGTAGTCGGTCTAGACGTAGGTACAACTAAAGTTTGTACAATTGTCGGAATTCAAAATAGCTCAAATACACAAACAACTATTTCTAATCCTTGTGAATTAGAAATCATTGGTATTGGTACACATCCAAGCCATGGCCTTAAAAAAGGTAGTGTTGTTAATATCGATAAAACAGTTCGCTCAATTCAAAACTCATTAGAAGAAGCGAGACTTATGGCCGGAGTTGATATCCATAGTGCTACTATTGGAATTGCTGGAAGCCATATTTATAGTTTCAATAGTTCAGGGGTCGTTGCTGTTAAGGGTAATGAAATCTCGGAAGATGATGTTGAAAGAGTATTAGAGGCTGCAAAGGCGGTCGTAATGCCAAGTGATCGTGAGATTATTCACGTTATCGCTCAAGAATACAAAGTAGATAATACAACAGGAATTAAAAACCCTATTGGAATGTGTGGTACTCGTTTAGAGGCACATGTACATATTGTTACGGGATCAATTTCATTAATTCAAAACCTTGTTAAATGTGTTGAGCATACAGGTGTTAAAGTTGAAAACGTAACACTTCAACCGATTGCTTCATCGGAATCAGTTCTTTCTCCTGAAGAAAGAGAAATGGGAACTCTTCTAGTTGATATTGGTGGTGGGACTACAGATCTTGCACTTTGGAAAGATGGTGCTCTTGTTCACACTCAGGTTATTCCAGTTGGTGGTAATCATTTTACTAATGACTTAGCGGTAGCCTTGAAAGTTCCTCACGCAGAAGCAGAAAGAATTAAAATTAATCATGGATCTGTTTTACCAGAACAAGTAAATCAGTCAGCGCATATTACAGTTCAAGGTATCTCTGGAACTAAACCACGTGAAGTTCAATTAAATACTGTGGCCAATGTTCTTGGTGCTAGAGCTGAAGAATTATTTGATCTAATTAAAAATATTATTAAAGAAAAGAACCTGGGCGAAGACATCAGTGGTGGTGTTGTTCTTACAGGTGGTGGTGCAATGATTAAGGGTATGCCAGAGATTGGTGAGTACCTTCTTGATCGTCCATTAAAAATTGGTTATCCAATCGCATTTGGCGGGATGACAAACATAATGCAAAATCCAAAGTTTTCAACAGTGCTTGGACTTCTTCTTGAAGCTACTAAAGGTAAAGAAGTGGATGCGGAAGTTGAAGAAGATATTAATCAAATCGATATTGTCGGAAAGTTATCCGGATCGATTAAATCAGTATTTAGAGAAATTTTTTAAATAAGGGGGAACTTATGTTCGAAATTTCTGATAACAATGAATTAAAATTAACTGAAGGCGCGAAGATTCGCGTAGTTGGTGTCGGTGGCGGTGGATGTAATGCCGTAAACACTATGATCAAGGCCGGACTTACTGGTGTTGAGTATATTGTTGCCAACACAGATTCGCAGGCTTTATCTGTAAACCTTGCACCAACAAAAGTTCAACTTGGAGTTGAATTAACAAAAGGTCTAGGTGCTGGTGCAAATCCAGAAGTTGGTCGCAAAGCTGCTCTTGATGAGTATGAAATGTTAAGCCAAGTACTAGAAGGTTCAGATATGGTTTTCATTACTGCTGGTATGGGTGGTGGAACAGGTACTGGTGCAGCACCTGTTATTGCAAAACTAGCAAGAGAGCTTGGAGCTTTAACTGTTGGTGTTGTAACTAAGCCATTTATCTTTGAAGGTAGAAAGAGAATGAGACATGCCAAAACTGGTATTCAAACTCTTGAGGAAAATGTTGATTCTCTAATCACAATTCCAAATCAAAGACTTCTTCAATTAGCAGGTGAGAGTTTATCTCTTGTTGAGACTTTCATGAAAGCAGATGAAGTACTACTTAATGCGGTTAGAGGTATCTCTGACTTAATTAATACAACAGGACATATTAATGCTGACTTTGCAGACGTATCAACTGTTATGTCTAATAAAGGTTTAGCACTAATGGGAACAGGGCTTTGTTCTGGACCAGATAGAGCAATTAAAGCTGCTAACGAAGCAATTTCTTCACCACTTCTAGAAGATATTTCAATCGATGGTGCAACTGGAATTATTATCAATATTACTGGTGGTTCTGGAATGACTATGCATGAAGTAAATGAAGCAGCTACTTTAATTATGGAAGCAGCTGATGAAGATGCTGAAGTTATCTTTGGATCAGTTGTAGATGAAGAATTAGAAGACGATATCAAGGTTACTGTAATTGCTACAGGTCTTGGTGGTGAAGACTCATCAACTAGAGTTGCTCCTCAACAAGAAATGAGAAGACCTGTTCAAACAGAAGCTCCACAAGCATTTGCTAAGCCAATAGTTGAAGAGAGAACTGTTGAAGTAAAACAAGAGCAGAAAGTCGAGCAACCTATTGAGCACAGAACTGAAACAATTTCTCGTCCAGCTTACTATGAATCAACTCCACAACAAGATGAAAATCTTGATGCAATGAGAGAGATTCAAATGGAAGCACAACGTGAATCAGTTAACTACGAAACTCAACAAGTTGAAGAAAAACAACAATTGAGATCGAATGGGTTTGATGGAGATACAACTGATACTTCAAGTCGTCCAAGCTTAACAGATTCAATTCGTGAGGCAGCTTCTCAATATGAAGCTTCAAAATCAGAAGTTGATCCTTGGGCAAATGAAAAAGCATTAACTGGTAATAACTCAAATGTTGAAAAATCAGAGCGTCCTAAGTCAATTGCTGAGAAATTGGGATTTATTAACTTTGATGAAGAAGAACTAGATACTCCATCTTATTTAAGAAAAGATGAAGGTCAAAATACATCAAATGAAACTTTTCGCCAATTAGAGCGATAGGATTCCCCCGAGTATATTGATGGCAACATCAAAAAAAGGGCCCTGAAAAGGGCCCTTTCTTTTTTCTATATATTATATTTCTTTAAGATACTAGTTTTGCGATATTTGATTTAAAGGCATCGATTAGCTCGGCCGTATCTATTTTAAAGTCTTCTGGAAGTTTTATTAGTAGTTTTGAGTTATCGTGAGGAATATTTCTAAGGACTAGTCGAAAGCTTCCTTCCCAGTCTTGCCAGCTAAGTTCATATTGCCAACGAGCAAATTGTCCAGAACCAAACTTTTGCTCACGCTTTTGAGGATCAAGAGAGTCAATTGTGTAAGATACTTTTTGTTTAAGTCCAGATGCTGTGAGTTCTTTCTCGCATTCACGAATAACTCTATCGTACTTGGCATCGAAAATAACCTCAGGTTTATTTTCTTCAATGATTTGATTAATTTGACCTCTAAGAATCTCCATGTCTGTCATAATTACCTCTTACTTTTCGAGCTGTAGCCTTTCTCTTAAATCCAGCTCTCTTTCTTTTTGAACATATAACTGTACGTATGTTTCAATAAGATCATTTGTGACATCAATCTTATATTCACATAGTATGAATGTAGGAATTTTATCATCCTTCCAAACTTTTTTCTTAAAGTTATAAATGTAGACACCTTTTTCCGGGGTCTCGCTTGTCGTTCTTTCATTTGTTATGGGGATCCAGTCGCTTGCAGAATATGTGTCGAAGTGCTCACGGCAAAGGTGTAGAGACTCAACATTAAAATAATCGTTTTCAACAAGTTCTTTTTCACAAATACTACATAGTCCCAAGATTCTTTCTTTGGTTTTGTTTTTTTCAAGCATCTGACTTATCTTATTTGTAATATCACCATCTTTTTCTTCTTCATTCTGAAAGTCTCTTTTAAATACTAAATATGCAAAGAAGCCAATAAAGGCAAGTAAGGCCAATACGATGATTGTTAACAACGCTATAATGATGATTGAATTATCCATAATAATATTCTAGATGACTTAACAAATATGAACAATGGCCAGAGGCCTATATCCTAGAATATTTTGAAAATACCGACGTGTCGCAATCCTGATTTTCTCTGATCGTTGATCGAGAGTGCCTTTTTCTTGATAGATGTTAAAGCATAATTCTTTAAGTTGGTTAAGTTGATCTTCTTCGTATGGTATTCCAAGTGCCGTGATATGAACTCTTCCGCTTGCTTTCTTTATACTGTTATTAGCAATTGAAATAAAGACAGAGCCTAGGGTTGCCATCTTTCTTCTTTCTGAGATTTTTTCGCGCTCGATTTCAATTCGATTACCATGAATTAATATTGGTGGTACTTCTTCAGTTTTATTAAGTTTAACTTCTCCATTTGCAAATATCGTTACAACATCACGATTAGCAATCTCAAGAGCTTTAGATTTTGGAAGAATCGTATTTAAAAATTCAATATGCTTTCTTATAAAATAAGTTTCACCGTGAATGGGGATTGCGATCGTTGGCAGATATGCTTCGTAAACGTCTTTTAAGTCTTCTTTTCCAGGGTGACCAGAGGCGTGAATTAAACCATTGGCATTAGTGATAACTTCTGCACCAGAACTTGTTAGTTCGTTATAAAGAAATGCAAGTTTCTTTTCATTTCCAGGAATTGCTTTTGAACTGAAAATGAATGTATCTTTTTCATTCACTTTAAAAAACTTATCGTTACCACTTGAGATTCGTTTAACAGTACCTCTAAACTCACCTTGGCTACCTGAGCAGATTATAATCTGTTTCTTTGAGAGGTCTTGTACGCTTTCTACTTCTCTAATAAGTCCATGATCATCAAATATCTCACATTCACTAGCAATTCGAGTGTATTTTAATAATGATCGGCCATAAGTGATAACTTTAAGATTCTGTTCTTTGGCGATATCAAATATTGTTTGAATACGATGAATGTTTGAAGCAAAGCAGGTGATAAAGACTCTTCCTGGCGCATCTTTTATAAACTTAGAAAGATCGCTTTTTAACTCAGATTCTGAAGTCGTTCTTAAGGTTGAGCTCGTTATATTTGTAGAATCAAGCATTGAAATTCTATTGGTATACTTTCTTGCTAGTGATTTCATTTGCTCGAGATCAATAGGACCTTCGTATGGGCAGTTGAAGTCACTTTTAAAATCAGAAATAAAAAGAATGCCAGTATCGATCTCTTTTATTCCCAGATGTAGTCCTTTTGTATTTGGAATAGAGTGATTTACGTGGACTGCATTTATTTCTATTTTATCAATAATTAATGTGTCATCTAAACGATGGATTTTTTTTGAGAGATCGAGATAATTTAACTTATCTTCAATCAATTCTTTGGCAAATTTTGGTGCGTGTATTTGGGCCTCAGGAAATTTTTCTATATAGTGAGAAATCGCACCAATGTGATCCTCGTGTCCATGTGAAATAATAATATTTGAAATTTTTAATTTTACGTCAGAGAGATCAGGGATTAAATAATTAATGTCAAAGCAATCTTCTGAAGGAAAGAGGATTCCTGCATCAATGATGATATTTGTTTCTTCATAAGATATCAGAGTTGCATTTGATCCAATTTGTCCAACACCACCAAGTGGAGAGATTGTTAATTTTGACATTAATTGCCTTTTGTCGAATTTAGTAAAAGTTCAAACTCTTTATTTTGATCAATAAATTGTAAGAGGCGTGCAGATAAGATCTCTGATGCAACATCAGTTTCTTCACCGACTATAAAGTCAGCATGTTGTCGTTGAGGTGCGAGAAACTTTTCATACATTGGCCTAACACTATCGTAGTATTGATTAATAACACTTTCAAGGCTTCGGCCACGTTCCGCTACATCTCGGTTAAGACGACGTGTGAATCTTATATCTGCTTCAACATGTAGAAAGCACTTTATATCTAATTGATCGCGAATGATTTGATTGAAAAGTGTGAAGATACCCTCAAATAAAATAACGGGAGTAGGTGTTAATGTAGTTGTTTTATCAAGTCTTCGACTTGTTTTAAAATCATAGTTTGGAACTTCAATTGATTGTCCTTCTTTTAGTTGGACAATGTGTTCTTGTAAAAGATCCCAATCAAAAGCTTTGGGATGGTCGTAATTTGGACGCCCTGATTTTGTATAATACTCTTTTGGTTGTTCTGGTAAGTAATATGAGTCCATAGATAACATGGACACTTTTTCTTGAGGAAGTTTTGAAATAACTTTAGAGGCAAACGTTGTTTTACCCGAGCCTGATCCGCCTGTGATCCCAATTAGCTTCATAGATTACCTTTTGAATAATGTTTTCAGTAACTTAACACGGATTTATTTCACATCAAATAAAAGAGGTGATAATCTTATAATAATTACATTTCATGCTAGTTTGAGGAATAATTAATGCCAAGATATCTGCTAATATCCCTATTTTTTATCGTAACTTCAATAGTTTACGCAGACCCATTGAAGATCGCTATTTCCTCTTCTCCAAATAGTTTAAGCCCATTTTTTTCTACTGATGCAAATTCGCAAAACATTAATCGCCTGGTTAATGGTTCATTGATAGATTTTGATATTAATATGAAGCCAATTTGCCAGCTTTGTGAAAGTTACGAAGAATTTAGAACAATCGATAGTTATAAGATCCGTTTTAAGCTCAAGGAAAATATTTATTTCTCAAATGGTGAGAAAATAACGGCAAGAAGTGTTAAGCAATCTCATTACTACTTCACTGAGACTGAAAAAATTAAATCGATATTTCGATTTGCTTTTTCAAATATTACAGAAGTTAAGATTTTAGATAAATATACATTTGAATTAATATACAAATCATATGGCCTTGATCATTTACCAAATCTTGTGCTTTTTAAGATAATACAGATACCTAATTATAAAACCTTAGACCAGGTTGAAATAAACGATATCGTAGGTGCAGGTGATTATCGAATTACCGATATTAAACCACTTCAAATAGACTTAAAGTCGAATATAGAAGGACGCCAAGACTTAAGCTTTGTGGTTGTTAAAGACGAAACAACACTTGCTCTTAAATTAGTAAAGGGTGAAATTGACTTATCTGTATCAAATATTTCACCACGTAAGGTTAATTATTTAATCAATAAAGGTAGTGTGAAGGTTAAAAAGGTTCTAGGTACAGATTATAATTATATTGGTCTAAATCAGCGCAAAGAACAATTACAAAATCTTAAGGTTAGAAAGGCATTAAGCCATTTAATACCTCGTGAAAAGATTATTAAGTATAAGTTTAAAAACTACGCAGTCGCTTCAAATGGTTTATTTGCTAAGTCTTTTGAGAAGTTCTATTTAGATTCTCCTGTTGATAATTATGACCCGGCCAAAGCTAAGTCTTTGTTTATTGAAGCAGGTTATAAGCATAAAAATGGTTTCTGGTATAATGGTGATGGTAAGAAGTTTAAGATTACTTTTAAAACGAGTAGTAATAAGTTTCAACAAGAGTTAGTTACAATTATTAGAAATGAATTCGTCGACTTTGGAATTGATATCCAAATTGTTCCTCAAGAATGGGGGACATTCCTTAGAGGAATAAAACGTGGTGAATACGATCTCTACCTTGGACGTTGGGTCGGATTTACTGGTCAAGATATGCTTAAATTTGCTTTTCACTCTGAAAATATGGCACCGAAAGGGGCAAATCGTGTTTTCTTTGATAATAAAGAGTTCGATAGTTTAATTGCTCAAGCGGAAGATACTATTAATAAAAGCAAAGAAATTGAAATTTATAAGAAAGCAAATTCTGTCGTTAATAGAGAATACCCTTATATAAGTTTATGGCATCCAGACGTTATTTGGGTCATGAATAAGTGTATTCATCTCGATCAGGTATATCCAAACGGAAACTTTCTAGTTCTAAAGGAAATTAAAAATGTCTGTAAAAACTGAAGTTTTTAAAATTGTGACAATTGAGTTTAAAACAAGTTCTCAATGTGAGGAAGTCAACAAAATCGCTCTAAATGATTTCGAAGTTGATGGGATTGAAGAATTCTCAATGGAAGAAGAGAGAGTAGATGAGATTCTAGGGGAAAGAGCATACTCTGGTGGTGATGTACCTGAATCAGTAATTGATGAAGTCGTAGATATTTCTGCAAATGAAGATGTGAAAAAGTTTAATTACTTCTTTTTCCAAGGTGACATCTCTAGAGCAGAGGAATTTGCAAAAGCTCTAGATCAAATGGACCTTTCTTATGAAATAAAAGAAGAAGAATATTCAGATTGGAATGAAGTTTGGAAAAAGCACTATGCACCGATTGAAGTTACAGATGAGTTGAGTGTCATTCCAGAGTGGTTTAAGGAAGATGATTATAAAACAAATGATAACAATATTTATATAATCCCTGGGATGGGATTTGGTACTGGTGAGCATGAGACAACATATTTATGCTTAAAGCACTATATGGCCGTGAAAGATGATTTTAAAGATAAGGATCTTTGCCTTGATTTTGGTTGTGGTTCAGGGATCTTGGGTATAGGTGCAGTTAAAAAGAATAATATGTTGGTGGACTTTGTCGATATTGATCCAGCGGCCCTCGATAATTGTCATGAAAATTTAAAATTAAATCTCGTAGAAGATCGGTTAAATGGACATCGCCTTATTGCAAGAAAACGTTTTAGTGTAGATGATAAATATAAGTTAGTTTTTGCTAATATTTTAAAACATGTCTTGTTGTCTGAGAAAGATCTCCTTCTGGAGTCTCTTGATGATGGAGCTTATCTAATCTTATCTGGAATTTTAAACGAACAAGTTGATGATATTCTTGAAGAGTACAAGAGCTTGAAAAAAATTGATGTACTTTCTAAAGGGGATTGGTCTGCCATCTTAATGAAAAAAGATTAATCTCAAATATAAAGGAGTCCTTATGCGTGCGATTTACACAAGAGACGATTTATCACCATCTATTGATGGAATATTGAGAATAAATGATGATCGAAGCCATCATTTAATTAAAGTTGCGCGTGTAAAAAATGGGGATGAAGTACTAATCCTTGATGGTCAAGGTGGCCGTTATCTTAGTGAAGTTATTAATTGTACTAAGAGAGAGGTTTCACTTAAGGTGAAGTCTTTTGATAAGGAAGAGAGATATTCAAATATTGATTTGGCCCTTGGCCTACCCAAAAGAGAAGCTTTTGAAAGTGCAATCAAGAATGCTACACAAGTTGGTATTAGTGCAATCTACCCATTTCGTGCAGAGTATTCTCAGTGGTCAATTAAAAACTTTTCTAGAGTTGAAACAGTCATAGAAAGTGCTCTTATACAATCAAATAACTGTTACTTTCCAAAGATAAATGAAGAAGTTAATAGTTTAGATGCGCTATTTGAGATTTTTAGCAGTTATGACTATATCTTTCTGACCACACTTTCTGATGCTGCAAGTACAACTAAAGAAGCAACTAATTTAAGGAATAAAAAAATATTAATTATTATTGGTCCAGAAGGTGGACTTTCACCCAAAGAAGAAGAACTTGTATTAAAACAAAGTAATGTTTTTGGTTTAAAGTTGTCGACACCAATTTTAAAAACAGAGACTGCGGTACCAACAATCGTTGGATACATACTCGGAAAATTTGATGTTAAATAAAAAATGTGTCATCCTATTATAAGAGGGATTTGGGATGAATATTGATACTGAACAACTAAATAAAAATAAGTACAACTCAATGAATATAAATAATTTAGATGATATCGATAACTTCGATATAGAAGACATTCCATTTAAACCAATAAATGAAGGCCTCGGTTTTCATCATGGTCAAAAAGAGAAGAGAACTCTTAAGCAAACGCGTGTTGAAGTTACACCTACGCAAGCTCATGTAAACAATTTTAATAAGGTCTTAGGTCGAGAAAAGGAAATGAGTGTTCCATCTGAATTGGAAGCTTTTTACCGTAAAGGACAAGAGTCTGATATCCCTCAAGTTAATCGTGAAATTGAAATTAAAAGTAAATCGAAAGAAGTTTCTATCGTTAGAAGGTTCTTCTCTTATGTAATTGACATGAGTGTATCGACAGTGATCTTTGCTGTTATTATTTCTGCAATGTTCTTCATGACATCAATTCCATTAGAATCTTTTGTTTCATTAACACTTAAAAACTCTAGCTACCGTTATTTGATCGCTCTATTTGTTTTAATTCACTTAATTTATAGAATCACTTCTGTTTATCGACCGACTCTTGGTCAATATATTTGTGGTGTTAAGCCAAAGCAATCAAATGAAGCAGCTTTTAATACAATAATTGAAAGAACGCTATTTGAGTTTTTATCAATACCTCTTCTTGGGATTCCATATATCTTTGGACTGGATAAGAAGTTCTTTGGTAACAACCTAAAGAAGAATAAGTAAGATGAGTTACGAAGACGCTAAAGATTATGTAAATAAACATTTCAAAGACAAGAAGGTTGTTTTCACTAATGGATGTTTTGATATTCTTCATCGAGGTCATTTAATGTATTTAAATGAAGCTCGAGCGCTAGGCGATGAGCTTATTATAGGGTTAAATTCAGATGCTAGTGTAAAACGTCTTAAAGGTGATGATCGTCCTGTTAATAATGAAGATGACCGTCTTTATATGCTTGAAAATCTAAAGTCCGTAAGTAAGGTTTTTATTTTTGAAGAAGATACTCCTTATGATCTCATAAAAGCAGTAGAACCAAATATTTTAGTTAAAGGTGGCGATTGGGCCGTTGATCAAATTGTTGGACACGATATTGTGACTGGCAATGGTGGTAAGGTTCTAAGCTTAAACTTTGAAGATGGTTACTCAACGACTAATCTAATTTCAAGAATTCAAGGCCGCTCATAGGTGTATCTACACAAGTTTACAGACCACTATCTGATATCAAACGAAGTTTCACAAATATTGATTCCCTTTGAACATTTATTAGTCTCAATAAAAGCTTCGTTAAAAACAGGCTTACCTGTAATTATCCTTTATCATGATCATGAATATGATTTAGCAAAACTTAAGAGTAAACATTTTATTCACAATGATAAACTTTCATTTATTAATACTTCTCTAAAAAATCGATTTGAGACACATTGTAAAATCAGTAACCTTAGTGAAATGCTCCAGTATATGCTTGAGTTGAACACTCGGCTATCTTAAAAAAACTTAACTTTTTTTCCACTTTTATCTCAAGAATATTTCCGAGTAACCGTTATGGGTATTACAACCAGTTGGGACTGGTTGTTTGGGATTTAATTGTTGAGACAAGGAGTTTCAACGCAAATTACACAAGGAGGTTGCTTATTCGAGGAGAATAGTAATGGGATTAAGAATTAACACGAACACACAGTCAATTGCAGCACAAAGAAGTTTAGGTCAAGTTAAGAGAGCACAAGGTGAATCTTTAAATAAGTTAGCATCTGGTTCTAGAATTAATAAAGCCTCAGACGATGCTGCAGGACTTGCGATATCTGAAAAGTTAAGAGCAAACATCAGAGGTACTCAACAAGCAGCTCGAAATGCTGGTGATGGTATCTCAATGATTCAGATCGCTGAAGGTGGGATGAACGAAGTATCTAATATTTTAGTTCGTCTAAGAGAGCTTTCAGTACAATCTGCATCGGATACAATTGGTGATACTGAACGTGAATTTACTGATAAAGAATTCCAACAACTAACTAAAGAAGTTGATAGAATTGCAGAGTCAGTACAATTTAACGGTACATCACTAATCAATGGTGAAGGTTCAGAAAAAGAATTCCAAATTGGTCTTAATAATGATGAGACGAATGACAGAATTAAGTATGATCCATCAGCAGTATCAGTAAAAACAGAAGACCTTGGAATTGGAGGACTTTCTGTTGCTACTAAAGGTGATGCTCAATCTAACCTTGAGGCTATCGATAAGGCCATGACATCTGTATCAGGTGGACGAGCGGAGCTAGGGGCTTTACAAAATAGACTACAGTCTACAATTAATAACCTAGAGATCTCTAACGAGAACATGAGTGCCGCAAATTCACGAATCAGAGATACTGATGTAGCAGCTGAATCAGCAAACCTAGCGAAGTCAAATGTACTTACTAGTTCTGCAACTTCAGTTCTAGCTCAAGCTAATACTTCGAGCCAGTCTGCACTTAGACTAATCGGTTAAGAAAAAAACCAAAATCGAATGCAACACTTCAAGGGCCCTCTAACGAGGGCCCTTTTATGTTCAGGATGAACGGTATGTCGGCGGGAGGCAGGAGCCGGAGCCGACCTCAATGTAGTCTAAAAATCTATCTTAAAAACAGCAAAGCCATGCTTTCGCATGGCCCACTAGAATCTTGAAAGAGCTGAATCTCAGGAGAGAGGTTAAGCTCATAAAAAGTATAACTAACAAACCTGTTCATAAATATGAGATAAGTCATAGAATAATGACAAATTTATGAGTCACTTTTCGCGATTATATGCAGTTATATTTATTGAGGTTGTGGTTTTTAAGTACCCGAATTTATAGTAGTGGCCATACTTTTCTCCAAATATTCGAGGGATTTACTAAAGTATTTACCCGAGTGTTCCGAACAGGTATCTGTGAACACGAGTTTCCCTGAATGGTATTTCAGTAGGACGTAGGAAAGGAGAATAACATGGGTTTACGTATTGCTACTAACACTGCAGCTCAAACGGTGCAGAAAAACATTAAACAAACAGGTAAGGCCTCAACAGAAGCCTTGGAAAAATTATCAAGTGGTAAGAGGATTAATAAGTCCGCCGATGATGCTGCCGGTTTAGCAATTGCTAAGAATATGGAAGCACAGGTAAAGGGTTTAAGACAGGCCTCTCGAAACGCAAATGATGGTATCTCAATGGTGCAAACTGCTGAGGGTGCCATGAACGAAACAAGTAATATTCTAGTTCGTCTAAGAGAGCTATCAGTGCAGGCAGCATCGGATACTATCGGTGATACTGAACGTGGTTTCTTGGATAAAGAATATCAGCAATTGGTAGAAGAGGTTGATCGTATTGCAGAGTCAACAAAGTTTGGTTCTATTAGCCTCTTAAATGGATCTGGTTCAGAAATGGACATTCAGGTTGGTACATTTGCTGGAGAAAGTGGTCAGATTCAATACGACCCTTCTCAAACAAATGCAACAGCTTCAGCTCTTAATATCTCAGGGCTAAGTGTTTCATCTAAGGATGATGCTAGATCATCGATGGAAAATGTCGATGAGGCGATTACAAGTCTTTCTGAGCAACGTGCAAATTTAGGTGCGATTCAGTCGAGACTACAGTCGTCAGTTAATAATTTAGAGATTCAATCAACGAATCTAGATGCTTCTAGGTCTGTTATTGAAGATGCTGACGTGGCATATGAGTCATCACAATTAGCGTCGGCTAATATTTCTAAGCAAGCTGGTGTTTCTTCATTAGTACAAGCGAATAACCTAAATTCGCAAGCGCTTAGATTAGTAGGTTAATAATAATTTTGGAGTAGCGTGGGGGAAGATCCCCCCTCCTTTCTTAAATAGGCTCAGGAAAAGTTCTTGGGCCTATTTTAATAGACGGTTTGATATGGATAAAAAGAAGTTTGAACAAGATATTATTGAGTCAATTAACGAGGATAATGAAGTTATTATCTGGGATGTAATTGAAAATAATATTCTTAGACTTCCCGTTAAGTTTAAGAGTCTCAACTCCTTTGCATCTAAATTATTTCTTACAATAGAGGATGGACTTAAAGATAGCTTGGCCCATTTTTTAAGAGGTCCGGGACTACTTAAGTTTTACATACCTGAGCTTCAGTTAGCATTTGTGAGTGAATTAAATGCTGTTCATGGGACATCCTTAGAAGTTTCATATCCAGTAAAAGAAAAACGACTCGAAAGAAGGGAGCATAAGAGGTTTGAGCCCTTAACTCCACATTATGCAAAATTTCAAAACCTTAAATATGAAATATACGACATAAGTAAAGGCGGACTTTCTATTGTATTAGGCTCTTCGCAATATGAACAATTGTTTCAATTAAAGAATGATACTTTGAATTTTACAATCGAATTCGCAAAAGAATCAGTTCATGTAAAAGGGAAGGTTGTTGATACGAAGAAGATTAAGCCCTATCAAATTTCAAGATTTCCATATGGTGCATATCGTTTAGCTGTTCAAGTTGAGGATAATCCAGGATACAAAAAGGAAGTGAAAAAGCTTCAAGATGGCTGTGATAAGCTTTTAAAAGATCTTCTTTGATTATTGGATGAAATCTTCTATGATTAATTAATATGGCCGATTATGTAATTTCAGATATTCATGTCAAATGGGATATGACCAATTCTGAACCACTTAAAAAATTCTTAGAAATTGACTTTAAACCAGAAGATCGTATTTATTTTCTAGGAGATATATTTGATTTAATGGTGGGAAGCTATGATGAGTATGAGGGACACTATGATTGGTTCTTTACTCGTATAAAAGAATTAGCAAAGGCCGGTCTTAAAATATTCTATATCCAAGGTAATCACGACTTTCATATTGAAGAGCTATTGGCCAAGAGTGGGATAATAGTAAAATCTAAACCTTTTGTTGAAATTATCAACGGCCAGAAGGTTCTCTTTTGTCATGGTGACGAAATTGAAATTGAAAATTTTAATTACAAAATATGGCGTGCATTTATTAGAAGTTATCCATTGGCCTTAATTTCAAAATATATTTTCAATTATAAAATTGTGAAAAAAATTGGGGATTATTTATCTCAAAAAAGTAGAAATAGAAATGAGAAACGCTACGGAGAAACTCAAAAAAACGATCATATACGTGATAAGTTTCGTCAATCTGCTTTGATTGCCAGTAAAAGTTATAATGTCGACATTATAATATGTGGCCATAGTCATTATATGGATAGTTACCAAGGTGATAGTTTTGAATATTATAATTGTGGTTTTGTACCTGCTACAATGAAATACTTAAAAATTACAGAAAGGTATGAATTATTACCGCTCTAAGCTTTCTAGCGATGTCCATACTTAAACTTTTCTTTTAATGTCCTAAAATAATTTCTTTCTTCATTAGCATAGAAGTTTACATAATGTGTTCTTGATTTTTTAATGACAACTTCATCTTTGGCTTCTAAGCGAAATTCTTCCTGTCCATCAATTGTTAAGTAGATATCGTCATGTCCTCTTGGAATTATGATACTGATTACTTCACTGTCAGGTAAGACCATTGGCCGATGTGTTAAGGCGTGTGGACAAATAGGGGTAAGGACAACTCCTTTTACACTAGGGTGAAGAATTGGCCCGTTGGCCGCTAGTGAATAGGCCGTTGATCCAATTGGTGTGCTCACGATTAGTCCGTCACCTGCAAGATTGTATATACTTTGACCATTGGACTCTAGTTCTAAATTAAACATTCTAGAAATACCCGATTTAGTTATAACAGCATCGTTAAGAAAGTTGAACGTAAACGGTTTCTTACCCTTTCGTTGTATCTGAGCTTGATACATTTGAACTTTTCTTGTCTTAAGTTTGCCCTTTAGCGCAAGCTCTAGTCCATCGTAAAAGTCTTGTTTGGAAAACTCTGCAATAAAACCAAGGTTGCCCATATTGATTCCAAAGATATTAACTTTCTTAATGTTTTTGCCTCTGGCTATTCCAATGAGTGTGCCATCGCCACCCATTGTTATAATTAGTTTACATTTTTTAGATATTTCATCTCGATGAATATAATTAAAATTCTTAGTTGTAGAGCCTTTGAATATCTTCTCTATCCTGTTTTTTTGAGAGTCTTCAAAGAAAATATCAACCTTTCTTCTCTTAAGCCAATTGGTAAGGTTAGGTAGTACTGTATTAAACTCAGTAATTACTTTTGGTTTTAGAATGATAGCTACTTTATTTATTGTGGCCATGCTTACCTCAGCTTAGAACTTCATTTATAAATTGATTGATATCGTTAAAAGGTTTTTGTATGACCTTACAACCATATAATGAAGCTTTTTGTACAATCTGATCAGAACTATATGCCGTAATAATATAAAATAAATTGGCAATCTCATCTTCGTTATACTTTGTTTTCGATTCTTCTATTATATCAAATCCAGTGATATCTTGAAGCATTAAATCACAAATGATTTTGTCGTATGAATTATTTTTAATTAATTCAATTGCTTCTTTGCCGCTAGCGGTCGATTCAACCTCTGCACCTTTACGCTTTAATAAAGTTGAGATGGTTTTTTGTATTAGTAGTTCGTCTTCAATGACTAATATTTTCAAAACGATACCTTTGGAAGTGTTAATCTAAATTTCGCACCAAAGTCTACATCCATTAGATTAATATCTCCATTAATCTTCTTTAAAAGAGTTTTACATATGGCAAGTCCTAAGCCTGTACCTGTTTCTTTAGTTGTAAAGAAAGGGGTGAAAATCTTATTTTTTATATTCTCAGGAATTCCGTTACCATTATCCATAATGTCGATATGTATATCATTACTATTTTCAAGGACTTTAATTTCGATTTTACCATTATCAACATTTTCATTTGTGAGTGCTTGAGAACTGTTAATAAGTAGATTAAATATAACCTGACTCAATAGAGTACCATTACTTTTTATTTCAATGTCATTTTCCATCTCAAAGACAACTCGATGTGCTCTAGATTCAGACTTAGTTAATGTTATAGTTTCGTTAATTAAACTTTTTAAAGAAATCAGAGCTAGTTTCTCATCGTCTTTATAGAGATTTGAAAATTCTTGTATAATTGCTTGTGATCTTTTTACACTATTAGATATGTGAGACAGCGTATCTTTAACATCAAAGTCATTAGTTTGATCCATTAAGAGAGTGTGTGAAAGATCAATTCCAAACAGAGGATTACTCAATTCGTGTCTGAGAGTATTTAATAATTCACCCATGAGAAGAATTCTTTCATGGTGAAGAGAGCTCGTATCGTGTTGTGCAGCTTCCAAGTCCTCTTCTGTGATTGAATTACCTTCATCGTTAAAGATCACTGTTCTTATGGGGAAGTTATTTATTACATTTGCTTTTTCAAGTTCTACTTTCTTCTTGCTTACACTCGTTATGATTTTAAAGATTTTTGGTATTTGCTTAATTATGTAATTGTTAAACTTAAGGCGGTCATCGTCTGATAAAGGAAAGAGGTCATCTCTTGAGAGTAAAAATATTGTATTAAAGTCTCTAAATGAGAGCTCTTTAGCAAGAAAGTGTCCATCAAGCTTTATATGTTTATTAAGCAGCTCTTTTTGATCAAAAGACTTATTTTTACTTTTTCTAACCTTGGTAAAAAGAGTGTTGAAAAATGCTGGGTCTTCAAAGCTTTCATAATACTCGCTATTTTTATATGAAAGAGAGTAGATATTTGTAGTTCCCTTTTCGTGAATTAGTACCTGTGAAGAAGAAAAGCCTGGAAGCTCTGGTGTATTTGTAAATGATTTAACTAGGGTGCGAAGATTGTCTTTCTTCTTAAATTCGTACTCTTTTGAGAAGTCATTTTCAAGAATAGAGCTTGTATTAATAATTTTTATGAATAAATCATATACGTTTTGTAAGGTGAATTTTTGATCATTTATCTTTGCTACAACTTTATTGTTCTTAGCAGATAAGAGAAGTTGAGAGTTCTTTTTCGCAAGTAAATTAGAAAGTCCATCTTGATTTAAATACTCCAAGATGGACTTTTCTAAATAAATATTTAGATGTTGATTTTCGATTGTTGAATTAGAGGTATTGCTTTTTCTTTCCACTGTTTTAGATTATCCATTAGTTCGTACTCTAGCAAGTCAGAAAGCATAACGATATCGTTCTTCTCTCTAGCTGGAACTAGGGCCTTAATAACTGAAAACAGGTGTATTTCAAGGTTTTTAACCATTTCATTGTCTGCGAAGAATTCTGGATTACCTTTTCTGGCAGTAGCATGAATTCTTGTGATTAAATGGATATATAGCTCTAAAACTTCAATTAGATCAGCAAAGTATAAATTTGCTTCATCTATATTGCTCTTGTTGAATTCTGCAGTTGTAATGATTATCTTATCTAATAATTGATCAATATATCCAAGACAGTCATCAAGTGCTTCAAATGCAATCTCATAAGAGTTTTGAATTCTAAGGCTTGGGTAGTTTAATTCTGCAAGAGTATTATCGAGAACCTCTTCAACGTGATTTAACGCATAAGTTTCTCCATCAATTACAACTGCTGTAATTGATTCATTATTAGACAGTCCTCCGTCACTTTCAACTGCGCTAATCGCTTGGCGTAGCGTGATAATATCCCCATCGAGAGAAAAGCTATCATTTCCTAGTTCTAAAGTAATCATACGTTATCCCTTGCAGCTTCCGGCTGCTTTTTAATAAGAGAGCACTTTTCAAAAAACTCATAGAGCACACTACAAAGTAGTGAGACTTCGTTGTAAGTAAAGAATGCTGACTCTGATAATTTTACTAAATTATGTCCTTGTAGATTGTTTTTCGCTACTTTGGCGTAATCGACAACTGGTGCAAGTAGAGGATATGAGCTTAGTATCATATCACTAAGAGTGTCGACTTCATCAAGCTTTGCAGAAAACTTCTTAATTTCTTCGAGGCTTGGTGTGTTTTTACTGATTTCTTCAATAATGTATCTTGAATACTTTTTACCAAACTCTGAAAGCTCAAATAGTGCCTCAATACCTTTCGTATGAGACATTAACTGTGCTTTAGCTTCACTATTAATAACAGGGATATCCATGCTAATGTTAGCTTCAGTAATAATGCTAGACCACGCAATGTGATAGAAATTTCGCATAATCTCTTTTGCATTTTGTTCCTTATGTAAAAGTTCGTTAATTGTTACATCACCATTTGCAAGCATATCTGTTTTATAGAGATTTAACTTGTTTATAGAAAGTGTAGAGCAGCTATTGTGTAGCTCTTCTATATTAATTAAGTTCTTTTTAAGTAGTTGCTTAATGCATTGATAAGTTACGTTATATGGTAATTCATCACTTTTTTGTCTTGGTGCCAGGTTGTAGTTATCAAGTGCATATGGAGTGGTTTCATGAGGTCTAACAGGTCCTAGTGAGATTGTAAGAGACTTTACATTCTTATAGCTTAATAAGTTACCAATCATTGAATCGTGTCCAACGAATAGGTAGTTTTGATCAACTTTTTCATAAAGCTCTTGTAGCTCTAAACCTAACCATTGATCGATTCTATCTTTAAATGAGGATAGAAGTTCTGAGTTTACGATCTCTTCTGTTTTTGTCTTATCTAGAGAACTTCCACAGATAATCACTTTAGTGTCTTTGTTTCTTTTTAAAGTTTGATAGATTACTTCCACCCATCTATTCGAAGTCCATTGTTTAGACTCTTGTGAAGTGAATGGGTGAATAAGAACATGACTTTTTTCTTCATTTGAGTATTCTTTATTGCTCAAGTGAGTCATTTTCTTATTAACACCAATGATATTTGCAAATAAGTCAACAAGGTTAAAAGGGTTGAGATCTCCTCTCATAACTGTTGAGTATAGGTATTGTGACCACTTATCCTGAAGTACTCTTTCATGCATTAGGTTAAAGTATGGTCCAACTTTGTTTTCAGATTTAATAAGAGTGTGAAGATATGTTGATGATTTAGAAAAAGCAAGATTGATAGATACATCAATTCTTTCATCGTTTATTTCGGCCATTTGTTTTTTAAGATTAGATAGAGCATCTTTCGTACTATCAGCTCCAACCATGGCAGATTTGTGATCAATTTGAATGATCTTATCAAAATACTTATTAAGGATGAATTTAATTGGTTCACTAAACTTCTTTCTTGCAATTAAGATGACTCGAAATTCAGGATGATTTTCTTTCATGAGTCTTATTGCATGTGTTGTTTGTAGAAGATCTCCAATTCTTGTCGTTTGGATAATCGCAATTGTCTTTTTTACTTCATCAGAATGATCATTTTGTGTTTTGATTGCGTTCATAAATACCTCTATTGCTCTTCTTCTAGGATTGAACATAGGTATAAAAAGGCCATGTCGTCCTCTTTTAGCGTCTCACGCTTTATTTGCAGCTCTTTTATTCTTTCTAATTCAGAAAAGAAGTCTTTTTTAAAGTTATTCTGATCTTGATTCATGTATAAAGTCCTTTGCCGATTCTGTACGAATCTTGCTGCGATTTTCTCTTATGAGATTTGAAACTTCTTTGACTTGTTCAAATTGAATTTGTAAGTCGTTTTTAAGTCCAATTAGTGTATTTTCAATTTCTTCTATAGTCGGATTGTCTATATTACTTATTTTTGCTTTATAAAATAAGAAAGGTAGTGAACAGTAGTCAGACGCACTAGCTATATAACGACTCATTTCTAACAATTTCTCATTTAGCTTTTGACTGTCTTTAGCTAGGGCCGTTTTTATTGCTGCTAATACATGACGAGATGATTTGATTAATTCACCTTGTGTTTGCTCTAGCCAGCTTGAAGTGAAGTTCAAGTTAGATTCGATTATCCCATGGCTAGAAAGGCTTTTTCTTTCAACTTTTCTTAAAATAAAGTCTCTTGAAAGATAACGAGAGATTTCAATCTCTGCATCAAAGCGTCCTTCAATATTTTTATAGAAAGTACCAACCTCGTCATTTTCAGGTCGATAGACTGAGATTTCTTTGTTTTCTAACTTTGCATCTGTGAAACCTAGATAATATTTTTCAAGGCCATAAATGATATCATTAGCTTTTATAACTTCGTTACTTCTTACTTGTTTTTCAGTGTGAACACTTGCTGTATATGTAAAATCACGATCTTTTAACCTTGGAGTCATAATAATACTCTCTGGGTTTACTGTTCCTTGTTTTAAAAATGGTGAAGGACCCATTGATAATTCTATTAAAGGAACATCGAGTATATCAGCGACATGCTTAATAGCTGTATCTGGAGTTACTAAAATATCGCAATTTATTAATACAGAAGGAAGCGCCGTGAAAGGAGCCTCTATCGTTACTGCTTTCTTATCAAGTTCTGAATTAATTTTGTTTGCAAAATTTCTTTCTTCCGACGTTGGAGCAATTAATAGAAGAGGAATAGTATCAACTCGATTATTTAATTCATTAATAAGTTTGATAAGCTCACTTCTTTCGATCATCTTGCTAAGGTTAGATGCCGTAAGCTGTAAACCAATTATTTTAGGATTATTTTTACTCTCTGATTTGCGCATCTTTAGGAAGTTTTGATGGCATACCTTGTTGTATTCATTTGAAACATTTAACGAGTTAAATGAGTTGTTTTCTTTTAAGCAGCACATCTTGTGGTAAGTATCGTTAAAGTTTATAGGTGTATATTTTTGTTGAGTTAAAATATCATTAAAAACAATAGACCATTCATTTGAATAATTTACATTACAATGTGTATCAAATTTTATGCCTTTGTATTCCTTTGCTAGGTAAGATGTAAGGCTTGTTGAAATTCGATCATTAGAATAATTGATAACTAAATTCCAACCCTTGTTAATTTCCTTAATCGTTTTACCAAATTCATCAAGAGCAAAGCCATCAGAATATATTTTATTCTTTTTATAACTAACAATTCTTTTACGATCGAGAGTGAAGATTTGCTTTATGCCACCTAGTGTTTGAGCAGAAGTTTCAAATTCTTTATTTATTAGAATTGAAATATTTGAATCTGGGTGTTTGTATTTTAAAGAAGAGATGAGTCTTCCCATCTGAAAAATGTCACCATGTCGCTTGAAATTTATTATTAGTATATCTTTCATCTTATCCTCGTGCCTTATCCTTGCTTAATGATTGCATCAAAAGCAAGTAGCAAAAAGTCGTTCTTATTTTTAAATTCACTTGTTTGATAAATATTTTCTTCAATGTATTCGTCGACACTCAAGCTTTGATTGCCATTATAAAGTAGGGTCTTAAGCTCTGCTGACTTTATATGTTCAACACATTCAGAGATTCTCTTATCTGCTTCAAAGTCTAGAAATGCCTTGTAGAAATCTGTGTATAAAGAAAATGAAGGAGCATGTGTAAGAATCGTTGGTTTTGACGAAAGGAATGTAACGACGCTTTTTTCTTTGTAAATATTTGCAACTGAATCAGTTGCATAAACTTCGATATTCTTATTTGGAAATAGATTATTTTTAATGCATTCAGAATATGTTTGCTCATTAGGTTCAATTACGATGACCTTATAGTTTTGACCATGGTAGCTCTCAAGTAGCTTACACGCTTCATACACATGATAGGCAAAACCTAGCCCTAATATTAGAAGATGATTATTTTCTTTAAGTTGATGTTCGATGTTGGCGATTATCTTTTTAGCTTCTTTAGCTGGGTGATAATTAGAGTGTAGGTGAACACCATTAATTACTGGAACCTTTAAATTACTTCGAGATTGTTTTATCTCGTAACTTTCAATATTTAAAAATGATAAAGACTTTGGATTAATTTCCTGACTTGAATTTTTTGCCAATTCCATAATTTCCTCTTCCTAAGGGATAATGGGTAAATATAGGTGAAGCTCTTTCCTAGAGCTCCACCAGATTATACTATACTTTTGATTAAGCGGGCAAACAGGTCGAGTATTACCTAGTCTTTGTATTATTTAGGTTATAACCCTGAAACTGTTTACGTGTTTTGTAGACGTTAGAGATTTCTCTTGTAGTTGACTCTTTTGCTTGGGATAGTTCTTCGAGACATTGACGATCAAGCTCATCATTTTTTTTAACTATTTCTGTTACATCATTAATCCAGGACTTGAATACATCGATTTCAGAACTAGTATAATGAGTCGAAGCGCTCTGTAATTTACTTTCGATTTCATCTTGAAGTAGCCTAACGATATTGATTAAACGCTCTCGGTTATCAGCGATCTGCTCTACGCTTTCAAAATTGCCTGATTGACTATTCTTTAGCATGGATTGTGTTGCATCCACGAGTACATTCATCAGGTCAAGATGACGCATGATTTTACCAGCGAGGCTATCAAAATTGGCCATTATTTTGCCTTTTGTTCTGCTCTTAATTGCTTGATGGCCTGTTGCCAACCTTCATATAGAGTCGTTAATACATCGAGTACACCTTTTAATGGTTCTTTATCGATCTTGATATTAGCTTGTGTACTTGAATGTAGCATATAGTCATAAAGTGACGACAATTCATTGGCAACATCTCCACCAACTTCAAAGTCTAGACTACTGTTGAGTTCAATAATAATGTCCTGCAGCTTTCCAATGTATTGGCCCTTTTCTGCAATATCCTTTTTTTCAATTGCTTCAATGGCCTTCTTACAATTCTTAATTGCAGCTTGATAAAGCATTAGTAGGATTTGTTCCTTACTTGCTGTTTTTACAGATGTTTGTTTGTAAGCACCTAAACCGTAACTCATTTAATTCTCCTTACTATCCCATTGGCGAAGGTGCGCCACCTAGGCCAGCACCTTGTGCCTTAATTCTTGACATTGTTCCTTCTAATCGAGCGAACTTATCTTTTAAGTTTTTTTCTTTTTGCTGTAGCATATTTTCTCGCTGAGCAATTCTTCGGTCGATTGTTTCAATATTGTTATCTAATGAACGTTTTCTTGATGATAATAGACCGTTTGGAAATTGTAGAAGCTGACCAACAGTTTCTTTAAGATTATCAATGAAACCATTCGTTTTGGTTCCATCCTCATAGCGTCCAGTTAAAACCTCCGCTACGTGATCATAATCCTTTTCCATCTCACTTTTAAATTTCTCTTGATCAAATTCTAAAAGACCTTCTCTTGTAAATTGAATACCGATATTTCCTATACGGGACGTTCTTCCATCAACTTTAATATCTTTAAAGATTGTATTTCTAATTCTTGATTCAATAGACTGTAGTAGGATATCCCCACCTAGTGTTCTAGATGTATCCGTATTCTCATCCATGGTATTTTGTTGTTTAATAAAAGAAAGAACACCATTGATTTGTTCAATTAGTGAGTTGATCTTTTCACCAACTTTCCCAGCATCCTCACTGATATTTATTGTAAACTCTTCACCTGGCTTCGCTTTTTTTAGATCAATTGTTACACCCGGAATAAGTTCAGCTGCTTTATTTTCAGGGAGTTCAATTTCAAAACCATCAAGGGCAACAATTGCATCTTGGGCCTCTCTTTCAAACTCAATATAAAAGTCTTGCTCTCCATCGACAAAGTAGAAGTATGGAAAGTCAGCCTTATTGATATCTCCAGTGTCTTTAAGGGAGAGAATTAGTCTCCACGGTGTATCTGAGCCGGAGCCATCATTAACAACACTTGCTCTAAGGCCTGCGTCGTCATTTTTATTGATTAGCTTTGCAACAGACTTAAGTGAAGCATTATCTGCATCAATATAAATCTCTTTATTTTCACCGTTTGGTAATGTGTATTGGATAAATCCTACACCGATATAGCTCTCGTCTGGATCAGCAAATCCAGAGGTCATTGCCGATGACTTCTGTGCAAGCTGTTTAACTTCAAATTGATAGGTCGCAGGCTCTGCGATGTTCTTGTCAGCACTGATTTCTACGATATCATCGTTACCAACAACTTCCAGCTCTCTTAGGGATCTCGCACTACCGTTTTGGAGGAGTGTACCACGCATGGCCTCAACAAGAGATGAGAGTTGCTGAACAAGAGCTTTCTTGTCCTGAATCTTTCCCTTGCGCGCTTCCATATTATTAATAGGTATACGCTCAGCTTTCATGATTTGCTGAACAATATCCTTTGGAAGGCCGGTGTTAATGGAGCCCATTGCTATAGACAAAAAATCCTCCTGATTTTCTACGTGAAATTCCTTTTCACGCAAGTCTCCAACACTGATTTTATCATACTTGAGGTTTTTTTTCCGCTGCATCATTAGTGGAAGAATTTTCTTTGTCTGAGATCTTCGTCAATTGGCATCTTGGAGGTTATAATAGGTAAATCCCTGAAAATAAAAAACCCGCCTGTTAAGACGGGTACTTTTCGAGAAAGTAATTTTGGGATTGGGATTTTGTACTAAATTTATCGGGTATTATGGTGAAAACTTTAGAAAAAAAGTCGGATATTTTCGTTGAAAAAACTAAATTCTTGTCATTTCGGCTAGTTACATACTTTACGTTTCTGCTACTTCCAATTTATTTACAAAAAGAAGTGAATTTAGCACCAATTTGGCAAATTATAGCCATGATCTTCTTTTCTATGTTCATTGTTTCTCAATGGTTTCTTCTAGGTAAGGAAATTGATCATCGTTTAAAAATTTATTTTAAAGTGAACTCCTCAATCGATAGGGTGGTTTATCGTCTCTTTATGGGGATGTTCTTTATGGCCATCTATTTTAACCTACTAAGTCTCCTCCCTCATAAATGGAGCTATAATATATTTTGGGTTACGTGGGTTGTTATGGGCCTATTTTATTCATGGCCCACTCGTGGAAAAATTATCAAAGAGTCTGTTTCGACTAACTTTCATGAGTATCGCTATTTAGATAAATTTGAAAAGACAGTTCTATTCTTAACTGTTGTGATGTTCTTTACATCGCTTCCTGAACTACCAAACCTTTTTTCAACTGGATCACTTCGTTTATTCTTTGATCCAGGTGAAAAAGTATCGGGTGCCTTTTGGAACTTTATTTCTATCAATTACATTCCTTTTAGTAAGTATCCACAACTTTTAAATTTATCTTGGTCTGTTCATTTTTACTTTGTGACAATGTCTTTATTTTTGATGACCTTCTATGCTCTGCTGAGAAACTTTGTCTCTCGTAGGCTTTCGTTACTTGGAGTTTTTGCTTTAGTCTCTTCGTGGTCATTTTCTAAAATCTTGGCCAATAATTTTGGATTTACGCTTCTAACAACTTTCTCTGTTGTGTGGGTATGGTCAACTCTATGGTCGACTAAGAGTTCAACTTATCGCTCTGGTCTCTTTATTGGTCTACTCGGTGCCTGGGGTACTGTTATTGATAAATCCAATATCATCTTATTAGTTGTACAACTTCTGCTAATTCACTTTGTATTCTTAAAAGAAGAGACATACTGGTATCGCAGACAATTTTTCAAATATACTTTATTAGGTGTTTTTCTTTCAATTTCATTATTCTTTTTCTCAACAAGTAACGTTTCAGTACAGATGATTGAGAGTATAAATATTATCTATGCGGAGCTTACGAGACTCTTTTTTAGAAAGTCATTTTTCATACTTTCTATCTTTGGCCTAGGTGTATTTATTTATAAGTTAATTGGGCAAACTAGAAGTGAAAAAAACCAAGTTTTAAATATCTCGCATGATTTATCGATGAAGGTTGCTATATCAATTCTATGCCTTATCTTAATCGATATTCTATTTAGTTCACGAACATTTCAGGACTTTTCTATTTTATGGCCTCTGGCCTTCTTCAGCGTACTCTTAATCGAAGTTATTTTTCAAAAAATTCGCCACCTTAGAAGTCGTCGCAATATGATCTATGCTGTCTATATCATCATTTGCTTATTGGATTCTCACTTTGAGGGACGTGTGAAGATCTTATTGCGTACAATAGGAGCAATTGACTAAATTGCTCACTCTTAAATCGCTATCTTTATTTGAGATTTAATTTATAATTAAGATAACGTTAACGATGAAAGGGAGTTTCATCTGTTTAAATCTCATATAACAAGACAGTTATTTGAAGAGTTTTCTGAGTCCTACAAGATGCGAAGAGAAGCATCTAATTCCAACGAGCCATTTGTTTTAGTTGATCCACTTGATGGTAGCATCAAGCTGATTGCTAGTTCATTCACATATGATGATGGTGAAGAGTACGGTGCTATTTTAGCAAGTACTGATGAGTTGGAATATATGGTAACGTCAGAATAATCTTATGGGCCAGAAATGGCCCTAAGACCTTTAAAATAAGTATTATTGTACATCTCGTACAAGGGGAGTTTATCCCCAAATTTCTTACAATAAAATTCTAAAAATATTGTTGACAAGCTTTGAAAGCACTTTGAAATGTGTATATGTTGATAACTTGGTGTTTTTTGTTGGTAAGTTGGTTCGCAACCTGTCAAAGTGTGACATCACTACGCAACATAGATGGTAAAGTATTGAAAATAAGGGATTTCATTAGTAAAAGTAAAGACAATGAAAAATAACCAACGATTATAGTCAAGTGTGGATAACTCTGTTAATAATGTTAGTAAAAAACCTGAGTCAATAAGTTTTTTCACAAAATAAAAAAATATTTTGCTCTCAGATGTAAGAAAATATAGATGCGCTTACAAATTAGCATGAATTCAGTTCTGCAAATAATGTTTAGCTAATAGTTGGTATAAGGTTGAGGTCATGATGTTTAAAGTTAAGGATTACTATTATAAAAAGGCCAAGAAAGAGAACTTTCTTGCTCGCTCAATTTATAAATTAGAAGAGATTGATAATAAGTATAAAGTTATTAAGAAGGGTAATAATGTTCTTGATTTAGGTTATTTCCCAGGCTCGTGGATGCAGTACACGAGTAAGAAGATTGGGCCTGATGGCTTTGCTGTCGGTATCGATATCAAACCAGTCAATAAGAAACTTTTAGGGGTTAAGAATATTAAACTCTTTGAAAAGAGTATTTTTGATGTAACGACAGTAGAAGAGCTTGATTTTGATGATCGCTTTGATGTTGTTATTTCTGATATGGCCCCTAATACAACGGGTGTTCGATCAGTTGACCAGTTAAGGAGTTTAAACCTTATTGAGCAGGTTTTTCATCACTTACCTGTCTTTTTAAAGCCTGGTGGAAACTTTGTTATTAAAGTATTTGATGGCCATGAGGCGCAAGTCTTTTTAAAATCACAAAAAAACATTTTTAAAGAATTCCATTTTTTAAAGCCAAAATCGACACGATCGGTAAGTAAGGAATTCTTTGTGATTGGTAAAGGCTATAAAGGTGATCAAAAAGTATAAATTTATCTATAAGTATTTACTAATCTTGGCCCCACTTGCCTTGATTGGTTTTTTCTTTTTAGGAAAAGAAGAGAATAAAAAAGCAAAAGTTGAAAGTAAACCAAGTGTTATTAGTGATCAACAAATAAAGCACTATCTCTCCAGTCAATTATTGGACCCGGTTGAACCATTTCAACAATCAATTCAACACAATGGCAAATTGTATAGTATTGAGTACGCAACAGATAAGAAGCTTGAAAAGTTTGTTCGCTGGAGATTGCGCTACTATCGTCCTGATAAAGCAGCTGTTGTTGTAATGGATAATAATAATGGAAATCTTTTAGTTTCCCTCGGTTTTACTAGAAAAGGGAAAGTCTTTGATTATTTACTGCCATTTACTGGGACCCATCCCGCCGCCAGTGTCTTTAAGATTGTAACTAGTGCGGATCTTGTAAATAATGCTGACTTCGATATTCATGATAAGTTTAAGTACCGAGGAAGAGGGACAACTCTTTATAAGTACCAGCTAAAAAATAAGAAGACACGTTGGCAGAGGTCGACTTCTTTTGATCGTGCCTTTGCATATTCAAATAATGTAATCTTTGGTAAGGCCGCCATTAACAACACAACTCCACAGGAGCTAGAGCAAATGGCGCAAAAGTTAGGCTTTAATGAAGACCTTATGAGTGAAATCGATTTAGCTCGCTCAACATTTGAAGTTCCAAAAACTGATTACGCCTTGGCCGAGATAGCCTCAGGTTTTAATAAACGCACACAGATGTCACCTGTTCATTGTGCTGTGATTTCAAGTATTGTGGCAAATGAGGGAGAGCTGACTTATCCACGTTTGGCACTGCATTTAAGTGATAATAAGAGCGAGGATGTCTGGACAAACGAAATAAGAAAAGAACGAGTTATAAATAAGAAAGTGGCTGATGAGTTATCTGAACTAATGCAGGGAACGATTAAAAGGGGTACAGCAAGAAGAACCTTTAGACGTTATATGAATCGTCGCCTTTCAAGAAAGCTTGAAATGGGAGGGAAAACAGGTTCTATTACAGGTGGATTCCCCTATGGAAAGCGAGACTGGTTTACTTCTTATGCAAAACCTAAAAAGGATAATAATGACAAGGGCATCTCTGTTTGTGTTATGATTATTAACTATGAAAAGTGGTATGTTAAATCCACAAAATTAGCACAGGAAATAATCTCAAGATACTATAGAGGGCTTAAGTAAGTGAGTGAATTGATAGAAGAGAAGATTTTAAATCGTAAGAGGACATTTATTAAGATGACTCGCGATTCATTCATTATAATCATTTCACTTTTAATCTTTCGCTCAGTTTTATTTGAACCATATAGAATCCCTTCTGGGTCAATGATACCAACCTTAGAAATTGGAGATTTCATCCTTGTAAAAAAGTTTCAATATGGATTGAAAGTTCCATTTTCTGATATCGCTCTTGGAAATATTAATTTAACACCTACTTATCTCTTTCGTACTAATGAAGTTGAAAGAGGGGATATCATTGTATTCAAGTATCCAAATGACTTGAAAATAAATTACATAAAAAGAGTTATTGGCCTACCAGGTGAGACTATTGAAATTAAAAATAAGGAAGTCCTCATTAATGGTCAAAAAATGTCTGAGAAATTAATTGCTACAAAAAATAATGATAATTATGAATATTTTCAAACAACAGTTAATGATAAAGAATTTGTTGTTAAAAAGGATATGGATAATATCTATAAATTAAATTTCAAAAAAACTAAAATCCCTGAAGGCCACTATTTTGTAATGGGTGATAATCGCGACAATTCCTCAGATTCTCGTGCTTGGGGTTTTGTACCATTTGAAAATATAAGAGGTCGCGCCTTCTTTGTGTGGTTTTCGATGAAACAAGATAGTTATTCAGGACAAATGACAATAAACTTTGATCGAATCTTCAAATCAATAAATTAATTATTGTTTACCAAGTCAATTCTAGTTGCGCCGTCATTGCCTTCATCAGGTGTCCAAGTTAAGTCCTTGTGCCTTCTCATCTCATTTCTAAGCCATTTCTTAAGTGTTCCATCACCATGGCCATGGACAATGATTAGATATGGTATATGACCCATTCTTAAATCATCAATACAAGAGAAGACTTTTTGCTGAAACTCACTTAGTCTCATTCCACGACAATTAACTTCAGTTGTATAATTAATTGTTTTGAAGACATTTATTTGTACTTCATTCTTAGGCTTTGCCTTTTTATTGCGATCAATACCTTGTTGATCAAAGAGAGAATTTTTAGGAACTGTTATTTTTTTACCATTGACCTCGACAATACAATTCTTACCCTTAATCTCAGAGACTACACATGTTGTATTTAGGCGATCGCAAAAATAGCGGTGCCCCTGTTTGATCTCTTTTGCTACGGTACGTACTTCTTCTTTCGCTTTCTTCTCGTCATGATCAGGCTTTAGCTTTTCAAACTGTTTACTTAGATGTGTAATTTCATTACTTAGGCTTTTGGCCTTAACGTCATTTAGGCCTTTAATGATTTTTCGTATCTCTTTTTCATAATTATCAAAAGCTCTCTGCTTTTCGAGAAAGAGAATACCTTCTTGAGATTTTTTTTGATTTTTTAATTCAAAGTTGAGCTGTTTATTCTCACGTAGTGTTTTATCGATTTTTTCTTGTTTCCGAGATAAATCCTGTAATAACTTTTCATATGTTACATATTTTGTATCTAACATCTTCTTAGCATTATCGAGAATTTTTGTAGGGATTGAATGTTCATGACTTAAGCGTTTGAAGATTTCAAGGGCCATTGATGAACCAGGGGTCCCCATAGCAAGTTTATATGTCGGACAATTCTTTTCAAAGTCATAACCAACATGGGCCGAAAGGAAGTCAGGATTGTCTTGCATTTTGGTTTTTAAAAGTTGGTGGTGAGTTGAAATAAGTACATCACATCCAAGCTCATGTGTAACATAGTTAATTATAGAGTATGCAAGAGAAGATGCTTCATCTGAAGATGTTGAATTAAATATCTCATCAGCGGCAATAAGTGAGTTATTTTGAATATTTTCAAGCATACCGAGAATGACTTTAACTTCACCAGCAAAAGAACTAAGTCCCATCTCAAGATCTTGATAGTCGCTATCAAAATAGAAGATATCTGTTTTGTACTGTAATTTTGCCTTTTGTGCAGGAATGAAAAGCCCAAGTTTAAAAAATAGATGAGATATGACAATACTCTTTATACTTACTGTCTTTCCACCTGTATTAGGCCCAGAAATAATTATGCCTTTATGATTACTTTCTAGTTCAATACTATTTGTGACACACTCATCGATTAAAGGATGATAGAAGTCTGTAATAATGGTTTCACCATCAGCACTGATTTCTGGATAGCAGAAGTTTTTTGCATGTGAATAACTTGCTAATGTATTTGTATAATCAAGTGAAATATAGAAAGAATAAATATCTTTCATTACTTGAATATCATTACTAATTTGTTCAGAGTAGCCTTTACAGATCTGAGATAGTGCATAATCTATCTTGGAATTTATTTCGATTAATTCGTTGGCCATTTTTCTCGTCGATACAGGTTCGACAAAAAGTGTATTTCCAGTTGATGATCGAGCGACAATGCTTCCAAGATCACTTCGGTAAGAATCACTTCTAATAGGAATGACAAATCTTTCATTTATGATGTCAAATGTATCCATTTGTAGACGTTTAGAGATATCTTCATCTTTTAATATAAAGTTAATCGTCTCACGTATTCTTCTTTCAAGTGATATTTGTTCCTGAATCAAAGGTGCAATAATTGGATGTTTTTCAAGGTGTACGCTTCCATCGGCATCAACAAACTTTCTAAATGGGTTGATGAATTTACTTTTTAGGCGTTGAGTTTTATTAATGAAATCTTCAAGGATTTCTCTATAGTCTCCAAAGTTAAGTGTTCGCTTAATTGGAAAAAGATTCTCAATAAGATTTGCTAAAAAGTTAAGTTGATCTATTGTTACAACGCCGGCTTTAGAGATGTAGTTAAGCGCGTTATGATTTTCTTGATTATCTCTTAGATTGCTAAAGAATATCTCATGTAAACTTCCTATCTCATCAATCTTTTTAATTAATTCGTTTAAATTAGAAAAGTGAGAAGCTAAGGATTCAAATTCGTAAACCTTTGGGTTTTGTTCTATAATGCTTTTATTGGTATCAAATTTCGCATACGTTGTAATTTCTGAAGCAATTTTACTCCAGTCAATATTACTAAGCGTTTGTGACAAAATAGTTGGATTATTCATGAATTTAAATTTCTCAGAGCTTGGACAAAATGTCGATAAAATTAACAAGCAAATTATGGAAAATGGGGAATCAACATGTCCTAAAATCCAAAAGATTTTTTCATCAGGCAAGTTGCTATTACTTCAACTTAGGCTTAGGGGAAAAAACCTTTGTATAACGATTGGCAGAGGTGGAGAATACTGTGGGGTTTGGGATACGATTCAAACTATACCTTCAGAATATCGTATCCAAAGAGATCAGTTCCTCGAGTTTTTAAGATCAAATATAAGAAATGCGAGACTCGTTAAAATAGAAGCAGATACACTTGATAAGTGTTTATCCTTTCAGTTTCTAGATAAATCTAGACTATTGTTATTTTGGAAAGGCCGACAGCTATATTTCTCATATATTTATCAATCTAATAACAAATGGATGCACTTCTCTCCATGGATTTCACAAAAGAAACTTGAGTTTAATGAAGAGTCTGATTTTGATTTATTTGATGAAATAGGGCGTAAACAATTAGATATAAAGAATATTAAAGATTCAAAACTTGTTCTAGAGGCGAATGATGTCTTTAATAAAAAAGTTGAAACTGGTTACAATAAGAAACTACTACGTAAAAAGTCTCTTATCTCTAAAGACCTAGAGAATTGTAAGATTAGACATGAAATCGAAGAGAAATTAATTAAGGATGACTTAGATTTATCAGGTCACGTTTTTAAATATAAGAACTTCAAAGTTAAATTTGATTATAGTGCAAATTATTATCAAAAAAAGAATAGTGTTTTCACTAAGATAAAGAAATTAAAAAAAGGTGAGGAGTTTCTCACTAAGAGATTACAAGATGTGATCGAAGAATTAGAGAATAAAAAACAAACCTTTGTTCAGGAAAAAGTAAATACTCCAATATGGAAGAAAGTAGCACAAAGTAGTAATGAACCTAAAAAGTCGGATGATCATGTCATTGTAAAATGGGGCGAAATCTCAATCGCCATTGGCCTAAATACGAGAGGAAATGATTATATCAGAAGTAAATGGTCAACTAAGGGAGATATGTGGTTTCACCTAGATGGTGATAAAAGTGCACACCTAATTGCGAAAAATGCTGATACCTTTGATTTTGATACTTATAGTGTCCTTGCTTCAATGCTTGCTGAGTACAGTGAATTTGGTGCGGATCAAATACCTGTGATTTTTACTCAGGTAGAAAACTTGAAAGGAGTCAAGGGAGCACAAGGTAAGGTCATTTATAAGAAAGAAAAGCATTTAATACTTCCAAAAGTCAATTGGAAGGAAATAATTTCAACTAGTTGGTAATGCTGTATGTCCCTTTTAAAATAGCTTAAAAGGACGTTTTATGCTTAAATTTAATATTTCGCTAATTGTTGTATTACTTCTATCTGTATCTTCAGTTTTTTCAAATAACGAAAAAATTTTTGAAGACCATAAATTAAGAACCTACACACCACTAGCAGGTGAAATTAAAGATCTATTCTTTGATATTAGGGAACCTAACTTGGAAAATTACGTTAAGTCGAATACTGCATTGGTACCGGATGATGTCTACTATCGAGTGTATTGGTCATTTCCAAATAACATACGTGTTCGAGTCGAAGGACTACCTGAGAAAGGATTTGATTTATTAAAGCAAACACTAATTGCTAAGGTTAAGCCATATGTTGAGTTGATTTTAGCTAAAGATTTAACAACTGCTTTAGAATCAAGTGTTTATAAAAAAGATACAAAAGAGTCGGCCCGATATATTAGGGTGAAATCAAAGAAAGAATTACTAGACTTAGCTGTATCGTTCTATTCAAGTGGTCATATTAAATCAATTGAAACAAAGAGCCCAAACCTTATCACTACAACCGCTTTTTCATACTCTAAAAAGTCGTGGGCCAAAGGCAAGAGTGTTGTTTCTCAAATCGTTATTAGTGAAGGTCGTGGGGTGTCTTCAGTTAAAAAAGAAATTGAAATTGAATACGATAAAGTGAATACGTTTGGTCTTCCAAGTGAAATTAATACAGTCTCTTATGCCATGAATGGTGATAAGAAGATTGATCTTGGAAAAATGAATTTGAAGGTGAATAATTATCATATCAATACAGGCAAAGCTAAGAAGTTTATGGGTATTGAATAATGAGAACAATAAATATAAAGAAGAAAATAAATCTTCGGTTTGAAGAAAAAGTAATACTGCTTTCTGGAAATGATATTGAAGATAGTTTGAAATCTTATCGACCTGGTGAATGGTGCTTCTTTGAATTTAATAAAGCTAAGTACATAGGCTTTGTTAATCCAAATTCTTCTCGTAAAAAAAATATATGTGTTTATAAGTATTCACAAGATGACCCCTTATCCTTAATTAAGAACTTAATTAAAAATGCAGTTTCTTATAGAAAAGAGATTGGCTATGCTCTAGATTCGAGACTCATTTACGGAGAAGCGGACGGTCTGCCTGGTGTTATTGTCGATTCCTATGAAAACTGTGCTATTGTACAAATTAACTCAGCAGGAATGGATCAGTTTCGAAATGATATAAAGACATATCTCAATGAATTGATTGATAAAGATGTTTTACTTCTAGATAACGAAACATATCGAAAGATTGAAGAACTTCCCACTTTTAAAAAAGATGATTTGCCTGAAGTTATAAGTGTAACTGAAAATGGATTCAAATATAAAATCGATAGAGAGTTGATGCAAAAAGTAGGTTACTACTACGATCATAGAGAAAATCGTCGTAAATTTGAAGAGCTAACGATAAGAACTGGGCAATCATTTAAGAAAGGCTTAGATCTGTTTACATATGTTGGTTCTTGGGGACTGCATCTACTTAGAGCAAATGTTTCAAAAGTCGATTTTGTTGATCAGGCAAATATGCAAGGTGTCGTCGATGAGCATCTCAGTCTTAATAATTTTTCGGGCAAGGGAACATTTATTAGAAGTGATGTATTTAAGTTTCTTGATGGTGCAATAAATAGCGGTAATGAATATGATATTATCGTTTGTGATCCTCCAGCATTTAGTAAGAACTATAAAGATAAGAAAGCTGCACTTAAAGGTTATGAAAAATTATATAACAAAATTTTTCAAATAATTGAAAACGGTGGCCTTCTTGCCGCTGCATCATGTACCCAAAATATTAGTATGAGTGAATTAGATCAATGTGTTCTTAAAGCTGCTAATAAAATAGGGGTAAGTGTAAAATTAATTGATACAGGTATTCAAGGGCTCGATCACCCAATATCAAATTTAGATTCAAGATCAAATTACATAAAATATTTAGCATATAAGGTGGATAGAAATGACAGATAATTCAAGACAAAAAGTACTAAGTGTCTTAGACAGAGCAAAACGAATTGTTTATGGACAAGATGAAATGCTTGATAGCATTATCGCAGCTCTTGTTTGTGAAGGACATTTACTAATTGAAGGTATGCCTGGGCTTGGTAAAACTCTTTCTGTTTCTACAATGAGTAAGCTCTGTGATTTAACCTTTAAAAGAGTTCAATTTACACCAGACTTACTTCCATCGGACTTAGTGGGGACTATGGTCTACTCTCAACAAAAAGAAGAGTTTTCTACTAAGTTTGGCCCAATCTTTACACAACTTTTACTCGCAGATGAAATAAACCGTTCCCCTGCTAAGGTACAATCGGCTTTATTAGAGGCCATGGCAGAAAAACAAGTAACAATTGGAGATTCTACACATAAGCTATCGAGCCCATTTGTCGTTCTTGCTACGCAAAACCCAATAGAGCAAGAGGGGACATATCCTCTTCCTGAAGCACAGCTTGATCGTTTTATGATGAAGGTACAAGTGAATTATCCAGACTTTGAAGCTGAAAAATCAATTCTTGATATGGAAAAAATTAAAGATGAAATGGCTTCTATTCTTTCAACAGATGACATTCTTTCAATTAGAGATGAAGTCGAAAAAGTATATGTTGATGATAAAATGAAAGACTTAATTGTAAAGATTGTAAGAGCAACAAGACCTGGTGATCAGCACTTTTCTCCTGACTTTAAAGGGTTGGTTCAAGCAGGTGCTTCTCCACGTGCAGCAATTTGGCTACACAAGCTTGGAAGATTTAATGCCTTTATGGCCCAAAGAGACTATGTTTCACCAGATGATATTATGAAAGTTGTTGCCTCTGTCCTAGGGCATAGAATTATTCTTACTTATGAAGCCACTATTGATGGCCAAAACGCAAGGGATATTGCAGTTAAGATCGCACAAAAGATGATTTAATATGAAATCAGTTGAAGTACATAAAATTGTCCAAGGAATGAAGAATAGTCTTTTTAAAAGGGCCAATTCTTTTTCTATTGGAATGCTTAAGTCTCACTTTAGAGGTACGGGGCTTAAGTTTAAAGAACATCAAGTATATGTTCATGGTGATGATGTACGTTTTATAGACTGGAAGATGGTGGCAAAAACGAATACACCATATATTAAGACTTTTGAAGAAGAAAGAAATGTTGAAATAACAATATTATTAGATTGTAGTCCCGGAATGGTAATTGGTCATAATGGCGTCTCTAAAATACAGGCGGCTTTTGAAATTATCAGTCTTTTATACTTACTTTCAGAAAAAACACATGACTATATTGAAACAATAATTTGTTTAAACGATAAAGTTGTAAGAGTTCAAAAGAAAAGAGGAGAAGCAGGCCTCGTCGCATTTGTCGACAGCTTGAGAAAATCTAAAGTTATTGATGAAAATGGTGAAGTGAATACGGAATTTCTTGTGAATCAAAAAGAAAGAAATTTCGCAAAATTTGATAAAGAGTTAGTAAGAGAGTTTTATAAAAAAAGAGAGGTCGTTATACTAAGTGACTTCTATGAATTTCTTTCTCCTGAGACCTTAAAGAGGTTAACGGTTAGAAGGCACGTTCATGCCTTCAGGCTGTTAACTCCCTTAGATACTTCTGATGAGTTTAGATTTACTCTAGTTGGACGAATCGCAGGAAAGGGGAGTGGACGAGTTAATACTCGTTTTAAAGGGAAAAATGAAAAGTTAGATTATGATTTTCGTTTGAAAGATATTGATGTTAGTGATCGTTATTTAGATGTTTTTGTAAAGGAGATGCTATGAGATTTCTTTTACTTATTATTTCTATTCTGTCTCTGTCTACGTTTGCACTTGATACAAAGCTAACACTTGAGCTTATCGATAAAGAGAGTTCATGGGATGTTGGTGAAATAAAAGACTTTAAAATCATGCTACATCCAATTAGTGAAGTAAGTGATCAGGATATTAAAAAATCATTACTTTCTAGAAACTTTGTGGACATGATTAAAATCCTAAAAATAAAGAAGCAATTTATTTTAAAAGAAAATCCAGAGTATTATATTGTTGAGGCTAGAGGTGTACTAATAAGCGAACCTAAGCCTAACTTTCCAAAGATTTGGGACTATCGCGGTATGGCAGTCGCTGTGGATTATTCTGCTATATCATTTTCTAATACTCCGGTTTCAAGACAGGACTTCTTTGTTTTTGATAAGAGTGTGCCTGGCCAGTTAAGTCCTTTAATGATTCTGTTAATTTCTATAACTGCAATCGTTGTTCTTATTTTAATCTTTATATTCTTTCGTAAGATTCAAACAAAGAATGCTCAAAAGAAGCATTGGCAGAATATTGTCGATGAATTTAAGAAGGTATCAGATCGTAAAGGTCACGAGTATATATACTCAAATCGTCATAAGTTTTATGAAATATTTTCTAATAAAGACGCTTATGTCGAATATTTAAACTTAACTAATAAAGTTCAGTATAAGAAGGATTGGGATCAGAGTGACTTAATAACATTAGAGGAGGCCCATCGTAAGGCCAAGGAGAATATTGTTGTTAGATAGTTACGTGTTTCAAAATAAATATTTATTTATTGCTGGTCTAGTAGGATTACTCTTTTGGATCTTAGACTTCTTCAGTGTCATGAGAAAAGGGGAGTTAATTCTACCTCCAAAATATCGTACACAAAATGTCTTCTCAATTATGCGAGGTATCTTGTTAGTTCTTGGTGTTATCTCTTGGCTTCTAATTAGCTTCGCTCTAATGGGGCCCAAAACCCCGATGGGTAAGAGTAATGTAAAAAAAGAAATTAATGACATCTATTTTGTTGTGGATGTTTCACGTTCGATGCTCGCAGAAGACTTTCCTCCAAATCGCTTGGAAGCAGCTAAGGAACAGATACGAAAGTTCGTTGAGCTCTCGCCAGTAGATCGTATTGGAATTATTATGTTTGGAGATAAGGTCTTTACTCTAATTCCTGTTACAACTGATTTAAAGCTTGTGGAGCAATCAATAGAACAAATTAAAATTGGTTTTTTAGGTTCTGGTACAAATATTGGAGATGCTTTAGGTCTGGCACTTGCAAGATCTGAGACGAGTATAGCGGCGAATAAGTCAATTGTTCTTCTAACTGATGGTAGTGCTAATGCTGGTCTAATGTCACCTATGCAGGCTGCTGAAAAAGCAAAAGAGCTCGGAATTAAGATCTATACAATTGGTATTGGTGGTGATCCTAATGCCAAACTACCGGTTGGTAGAGATGCATATGGACGTAAACGTTATCAAAATATGCCAGGCCAAAGCATGGACTTTGAAACTCTTCGCAAGATTGCACAAGAGTCTGGTGGAAAAGACTTTGTGGCCTCAGACAATGACTCTCTTAATGAAGTTTTATCTGAAATTAATAAGCTTGAAAGGAAAGGCCTCGAAATTAAAGGACGAATAATCTATAAAGAGGACTATTATAAATATCTGATGGCCGGATTCTTCTTATTAGTTTTTGTTGAATCTGTTCGACGTATTGGATATAGGGAAGTTGCGTAATGGAATTTGTTAATATTAAATTATTAGTGATTTCAGTTGTGGTTGTAGCAATTTTTTCATTGGTTTCACTACGAATTAGAAATAAGTTTTCTAAACTAGTGCAGTCTATTTGGTCATTAAAAATCAAGAAAAGACAAAAAGTTTCAATTATCTTCTATTTCTTATCATTTTTTATTTTTGCTTTTGCTGTAGGTGATCTTAGAGGTCCTGAAGAAGTCGTTGAATCTAATATACCAAATCAACGAACACTCATACTTATTGATAATTCTATGAGTATGCTTGTAGAGGATGTAAGGCCGAATCGAATTTCTAAGGCAGCTATTATTGCAAAACATTTTGTTAAGAATGCCTTTGGCCACCAAGTATCATTGAGTATATTCTCTGATATTCAAAGAAAAATTGTTCCATTTACTGATGATTTAGACATACTTGAGTCGCGTCTTGAAACAATGTTGTCGGCAGCACCAGATGGGGGCTCAAATGTTAGTTTAGCTCTAAAAGAAGCATTTCAATACTTTAAAACTTCTAATGGGTACACAAAGGGAAATATCCTCTTAATTACTGATGGCGAAGAACATGGAAGCATTGATGTTGAAATCCCTGAAGAAATTAGCCTTGGAATTGTAGGTGTCGGAACACCGGATGGTGGTAAAATTCCTGTTCGTGATAAGCGTGGAAACTTTAGACGATATAAAAAACATAACAATGTTGAAATCGTATCAAAATTAAATAAAACTTTCTTTGAGGATTTAGTAGAGAAATCAAAGTATTCAAAAGTATGGTTTATCGAATCATACAGTTTACCAACTCAAGAGATATTGGACTTTTTTAAAAATGTACATTTAAATGCCTTTTCTAAAGGAAGTTTTAGATCTCGTCCTGTATTGGGGTATTGGATTATTATTAGCGCAATTATTTCATACGTTATCTTCGTGATACTAAGTCGCTTTAAAATGTTTAATGCAATGACAGCAATCTTCATAATGTTAATTGTTGTTGGCCCGAAAGATAAAGCGTTTGCAAATCAAGAAGATCTAGCAGCGCAGCCGAACCCCTATCAAGATGAGCTAGTTGAAAAAATGCGTAGAGGAGAAATTACTCATAATGAAAAGTTAAAGCTAGCAGAACTATATTTAAAGCAGAAGAATGGTCAAGAGCAGTCCGTAGAAATTTATAGTGAAACATTAAGTAATTATGAGAATGAGAAGGATGAAGACCTTTTTAACTACGCTACAGCTTTACTCAAAAACAATCGACTCGAGGACTCTTTAAACTTATTTGATTATATAAGTACACGTACTCAAAACAATGATTTAAAAAAGAAAATTACTGAGCAAATTAAGTTGGCCTTGAAGAAACAAGAACAAAAGAAGAAGCAAGATAAGAAAAATAAGAAAGATAAAAAGAATAAGGATCAAAAAGATAAGAATAAGGATCAGAATAAAGACAATAACGGGAACTCTGAGCAGAAGAAAAAGCAGGGTCAAAATAAAGACGATAAAGGTCAAGAGAAGAAGAATAAGAAGTCTGGTCAAGGTAAAGAGGATCAAGAAAAAAAGCAGCAGAGTCAAAAGAAAGATTCTAAAAATGGTAATAAAAAAGAACAAAAAACTAAGCAGCAGCAATGGAAGCAGATTGAGAGTCAGGCAAAACGTAAAAAGAAGATGCGTAAGGCCAATGGTGTTTTTAAGCAAATTATGAATGATGACGCTCAGTTGCAACAGAAATTTATAGATACTTCATCTGAAGGTGATAATAATCGTAAGGACTGGTAATGATAAAATGGATTTTAATTTCACTTCTTGGTTTATCTACTTTTGCACAAACAATTACAGCAAAAGTAAATTCAAGTCAGGTAGCATTAGAAGATTCCTTCAAATTAACGATTTCTTTTGAAAGTCAAAGTAATGTTGAGCCATATGTAAGCTTCAAACTTAATAATGGAGAGATAATTTCTGATAACACTAATGATGCAAGTCGTATGATGGTTAAGGGGATTTTTGCTGGCGGTAAAATGATCCAGAAGAAGATCTATAATTATGTCTACGAAATAAGAGCGAGAAAGCCTGGTACTACTGTTGTAAAAGATATTGAAGTCGACTTAGGTGGAAGCGTTGTAAAGCATCGCTCACTCTCTGTACGTATTTTAAGGCAAAGAGCGGCCCTGCAAGATTATTTTGTTAGAGCGGAGGTTGATAAGTCTCAAGCCTATGTTGGTGAGCGCATTGATTTAAATTACTATGTATATTTTAAGGGTGAGATTACAAACCCTGAATTTGTAAAGTTCCCAGTACAAAAAGGTTTTTTAAAGAGATTCGAATTACCTCGCACTAATGTAGAAAGAGTCAGTATACAAGGTGAAGTATATAAAAGGTTACTAGTCTATAAGTCAGTATTGTATCCAGAAAAAACAGGTGATCTTTCAATTGATCCAATTGAGTTAAGAATTCAATATCCTGATTATAAAAGTAGAAGAAGAAATGCTTTTGGAATGTCATTTTCTTTTTCAAGCGCAACTTATAAAACAAAGGTTATACGAAGTGATCGCGTTAAAATTAAATCGATCCCAATACCTACAGAAAATATGCCAAAATCATTTACTGGCCTTGTTGGACAACATCGCTTTGAACTGAGCTTTAATAAGTCTAAGGTTGTTGTAAATGATGTTTTAGAGGCTAGGTTAAACGTTGTCGGTGACGGTGCGTTGGAGAAATTTGAAGCACCTCGTTTAATTAGCTCAGATGCTTTTGAAGTATTTGAGGCCCGTGCAGAAATGATTGAGAAAACACCTCTTGATAAGAATAAACGTTTTGATTACACATATCTTGCAAAATATTCCGAAGATATTCCAAAAAACTCATTGGAATTATCTATTTTTAATCCACTAACACATCAATTTGAAACGACGAAGTTAGAAATTGATGCTCTTTCTATTATTGGTTCAGGAACATCTTCTTCAAATATCTCTTCAAAAGAAGCTACAACTGTAGCCAAAGAAGCAAAAGAAAATATTAGAAGCACTGTCGAAAAGAATATTCAACAAAATGTTATGGCACCTGTGTTTAAACCATCACAAAAACGCAACATCTGGACAATTATAAATTATTCACTCGGAGCGATTGCTGTGTTTATACTTGCCTTAACCGCTTTTCCATATATTAGATTATTTAAGAGAGATCCTCTTAATGATCTTAAGAAAAACTTTGTTTATTCTCAAATCTTTCACTATATCTGTACCTATTCAAATAATAAGTCAGGTGATAGTCTGGGAGATAAGATTGAGAACTCAAACTTAAGCAGTGAAGCTCGTACTTATTTTAGTAATTTAGTTGAGAACGCAAGTAAAAACGAATACAAGGGTGCAAAGCTTCCATTGAAGTTCGAAAAGAAATATTGGAACGAACTAATAAGAGAATCAAATGAAAGTAATTAAATCTTTGAATGAGTTAAATGAACTCGACTATGCTGTCACTATTGGTAATTTTGACGGTGTCCACTGTGGCCATCAGAAAGTTATAAGAAATATTAAGGACGAGTGCGAAAACTCCAACTTAAAATTAGTTGTTGTTACATTCACACCTCACCCAATTCAGATCCTAAATCCCAAGGAGCATTATCTAATTAATAGTTATTCAGAAAGGCGTGAACTTTTATCTGAATTAGGAATTGATTATTTATTTGAAATTGAATTTAATCGAGATATTTCTCTAATGCCACCAAAGGACTTTTTGGATGAGTTTATTTTTAATGCAAAGGCCCCTGCTAAGTTTTATCTTGGGCACGATTTTGCATTTGGTGCACAAAAAAAGGGTAATCATAGTTTTGTAAAAAAATACTGTGAAGATATTAATACAGAAGTGATAGTTTTGTGCTCTTTTGATGTTGAGGGGGGAAAGGTCTCAAGTACAATTGTAAGAGAGGCCCTTGCTGATGGAGATGTTGAATCAGTTAGAAAGTATCTAAAACGCGACTATTTTATAAGAGGACGCGTCATTAAAGGTGCTGGACGAGGACGTCAAATCGGCATTCCTACAGCTAATCTCGATCTTGATAGATATCGTCGATATCCAAAAAACGGTGTCTATATAACAAAGACAAAATTTGGTGAGTCAACTTGGTATTCCGTTACTAATATTGGTCATAATCCAACTTTTACTGATGGTATGGGGGTTTTTGTCGAAACTCATATCCTTGACTTTGATAATGATATTTATGGTAACGAGATCGAGGTATCTTTTATTAAAAGGCTTCGCGATGAAAAGAAGTTTGATTCTGTTAACGATCTCATTGAGCAAATTAATTTAGATGTTGATAAAACAAGAGAATATTTTAATGATTAAACTCGCTCTCTTAGGAAAAAGTATTCATCATTCTAAATCTCCGGATATTTATGCTGAACTTTTTAATAATGAAGTCGAATATACTCTTCTCGATATAGCAAAGCCTCAATCAATTCCTTCTCTTGATGAAATTTTTAAAGAGCAAATGGGCCTATCTATTACTGCACCCTATAAAACTCATTTCATTAATGCTGTGGAAATAGATACTACCGTTAGAAAGATTGGCGGTATAAATTGCATTAAAAAAGAAGGAAGTCAGTATATTGCTACAAATACTGACTATTTAGCGGCAAAAGAAATCTTTTTAAGAGAAAACTATAATGAGAGAGAAGTTGTTGTTCTTGGAAGTGGAACAATGGCAAAGATGTTTAATGTCTTATTTGATGAATTAAATATAGATTATGTTCAGTACTCTAGAAGTGTTGATGGAAACTTGAATGATATCAATTTTGAACAAGAATTTAACCTCGATAAATTGTTGATAATTAATTGTTGTGCACGAGCATTTCATTTTAATTTATCATTATCAAAAAATACTATTTTCTGGGATATGAATTATAAACATTCATTCCATGAGTCTTCCCTGACAAATAAACTCACTTATATTGATGGAAGTGAACTTCTTTACCTACAGGCAGTGGCCGCAAAAAAATTTTGGAACTTTACGTTATAATATAAACAAATAGTTAATAATTATTTGTTTGTAAGTAGTTAATTTTCAAAGAAATTTATACTGGGTAAAGTAAAGTGATAAGAAAAGAATTCCTCGAAGTTATTGCAAAAACTGGAATGGTTCCAAGAAAAGACTTGGTTCCTCTTTCAGCAAATAAGAATCCTGGCGTTGTTTCTGAGTTAGATTTATTAAAGTTTAACTTCTTTGATGATGTGAAGTTTGCAAAGGCCGTTGCAGAAAATAGTGGCCTTACATATGTTGACCTTTCAGAGACGAAGGTTCCGGAATCAACTCTTCAAATGATTAAGAAGGGTGTTGCAACAAAGTATAGAATTGTTCCTTTAAAAAGACAGGCCGGCTCTCTTGTTGTTGCTATTTTTGATCCTTCATTAATAGAAGTTAGAGCAGAAATTCAAAAAGATATTCAATCCAATGTCGAGTTTGTCCTTACCTCATTATCAGCATGGAAAGCTCTCTACCAAAATATTACCGCATCAATTGATGAAATTCTTGAAACAGTTAGAGAAGTTAGGGCCGATCAAGCTCAAGGTGATGAGAATGTTAAAGAAGAAGATATTGGTGAAGATGTAATTTCATTTGTTAATAAGATCTTAGCAGAGGCATATCTTAAAAAGGTTTCAGATATTCACGTAGAGCCTTATGAGAATAACTTTAGAATTAGATTCCGTCTTGATGGTTCTCTAATTGAATACGCACAGCCTCCAAAGTCGATGCTTATGCCACTGGTTTCAAGAATGAAAATTCTAAGTCAGTTAGATATTTCTGAAAGAAGAATTCCTCAAGATGGACGTATTAAATTAGAGATCGATGGGAACCCAATCGATTATCGTGTTTCAACGCTTCCAACTTTATTTGGAGAGAAAGTTGTAATGCGACTTCTCGATCAATCAAACCTTCAGCTTGATATGACAAAACTCGGATTTGAGCCAAAGCAATTAGAAGTTTTTCTTGAGGGGATCAGGCAGCCATATGGGATGTGCTTAGTAACAGGGCCAACTGGTTCAGGTAAGACAACAACTCTTTATTCGGCACTATCAGAACTTAATAGTATTGAGAAAAATATTTCAACAGCTGAAGATCCTTGTGAGTTCAACTTAGAGGGGATTAATCAGGTTAACGTTCGAAAAGACATCGGTTTAGACTTTGCTCGAGCTCTTAAGGCCTTCCTTAGACAAGACCCTGATATTATCATGGTTGGGGAGATTCGAGATGAAGAAGTTGGTGAGATTGCTATTGAAGCAGCACTAACTGGGCACATGGTTCTTTCTACTCTACACACAAACGATGCACCATCTACTGTTACAAGACTTTTAAATATGGGACTTGAGCCTTTTCTTATTACAGGCTCGTTGAATGTGGTTGTCGCCCAAAGACTTTGTCGAAAGATTTGTGAAAATTGTAAAGCTGTTGATGAATCAGTCGGCGTTGAAGAAATTATAGCCTGTGGTGTTACCCCGAACTCTGCAAAGAATTTAAAAGTCTACAAAGGTAAAGGCTGTGAGTTTTGTGATGGAAGTGGATATAAGGGGCGTGTCGCAATATATGAAGTCTTAGAAATGACTCCTGGTGCACGTGAGCTAGTTTTAAAAAACTGTTCATCTGATGACTTAAAAAAACAGGCCATTGCTGACGGTATGAAAACACTTCGAATGTCGGCTCTTACTAAAGTAGCCGAGGGTGTAACGACATTAGAAGAAGCAGTTAAAAACTCAAGTATCGATAAACTATAGTAGGAACTACAGGAACCAAAAGATGAGTAACGATAGTACACAAACAAAAACTCAGACCGAAACACATGCAGGTGGTGCTGCAATTACAGAATCGCTAAAGATTCAGCAACTATTTAAGTTAATGGTCGATAACGGTGGCTCTGATTTACACCTTACACCGGGAACTGCTCCAGCAATGAGAGTAAATGGTGATATTGTTAGGGTAAAGCTTCCGGCTCTCGATGCCTCGACAAGTAAAGCTTTGATCTATCAAATCTTATCAGAAGAGCAAAGAAACGAATTTGAAAAGAACTTAGAACTCGACTTGGCCTTTGGGATTAAAGGATTAGCTCGATTTCGTGCGAATATATTTTATTCTAAAGGTGGTGTAGCGGCTGTTTTTAGGTTAATTCCAAGTGCTGTACCAGATTTTAAAGCTCTAAATCTTCCAAATGTTTTAATGGAGATGACAGATGTAACTAATGGTCTTTTCCTCGTTACTGGTCCAACTGGTTCCGGGAAGTCAACAACACTTGCGGCACTGATTAATCGTCTCAATGAAATTGAGCCTGCACATATTGTTACACTTGAGGATCCTGTTGAATTTGTTCACCCACATAAAATGAGTATTGTGAACCAAAGAGAAATTGGTCGAGATACACATTCATTTGAAAATGCATTAAAGGGTTTATTAAGGCAAGACCCGGATATTGTGCTCGTTGGTGAGATGCGTGATGTTGAAACAATTGAAGCGGCTTTAACAATTGCAGAAACTGGTCACTTAGTTTTTGGTACTCTTCACACAAACTCATGTGTTCAAACAATGAATCGTCTTGTTAACGTTTTCCCATCTGATCAACAAGATCAGGTTCGAACTCTTTTATCTTTTGTTCTCCAAGGGATTGTTTCTCAGCAGCTGATTCCAAAAACATATGAGCCAGGTCGAGTGGCCTGCCTTGAAATCTTAAGACCAACTTCTGCCATTAGAAATCTAATTAGAGAAGATAAGATGCACCAAATTTATTCTCAGATGCAAATTGGACAGGATAAAACGGGAATGACAACCATGAATCAGGCCATAAAGAAGCATGTCGATTCAGGTGCCATTGATGTTGAAACAGCAATGTCTTATTCAACAAACCCAGAAGAGCTAGGTCCACAACTTGGTATTAAGGAGAGATAGAGTAAGTTATGCCACTATATAAATGGGAAGGACTCGACAAAAATGGAAAGAAAGCTAATGGTCAAATTCAGGCCAATAGCGAGAAAGATGCAAAGAAGCGTTTGCGCGCTCAAGGTAATCGTGTCCGAAAAATTATTCCACCATCAATTCTTGAATTTGATATCAATGCTTGGCTAATCGAAAAGGGAATAGGCTCGGCCTTTGGTGCAGCAGAATTAATGAATTTCACTAAGCGTTTATCAATTATGATTAATGCAGGTGTACCGATAATTTTATCATTAGAAATTATCTACAAATCTGAAAAAAATCCCGCTCTTAAAAATGCTATTAAAAATATTGCAACGGATGTTGCTGAAGGTAATACTCTTGCTGAAAGTATGCGTAAGCAGCAAGGATTTGATAATCTCTACTGTAACCTCGTTAAGGCAGGTGAAGTTGGTGGTATTTTAGATGAGATCTTATCAAAGCTAACTGAACATTTAGAAAAACAAGAGAAGATTAAAAAGCAGATTAAATCTGCTATGAGTTATCCATTAATTGTTTCTGGCATCGGTGCTCTCGTTGTTTGGGGTCTTATTACTTATGTTGTTCCTCAATTTACTTCGATGCTAACAGATACTGGTCAGGCCCTTCCCTGGATTACTCAATTTGTCATCGACACCTCTGATTTCTTCGGAGAATATTCTGGAAAAATGATTTTATTTGGAATTGCTGCTTCAATGTTTTTTACCTACTTTGTGAAAACACCACAAGGTAAGATTCTATTTGATAAGTTCTCCATGAATGTTCCAGCTTTTGGAAATGTAATTATTAAAGGAAGTCTTGCTCAGTTTTCAAGAACGCTTGCAACTCTACTTGGTTCAGGTGTGGCCCTTATTGATGCCTTAGAAATTTGTATTGAAACGATTGATAATAGTGTTATCTCAAATGATATCAAAACAGTACGAAAAAAGGTTGTTGAAGGTAAGACGTTAACTGAACCATTAAGTAAGATTGACTACTTTCCAGAAATGGTTGCTCAAATGATTAAAGTTGGTGAATCGACAGGTTCAATTGATCAAATGTTAGCAAAAATTTCTGATGTTTTTGAGGACGAGGTTAATGAGGCCATCACTGGAGCAACAAAGATGCTTGAGCCATTAGTGCTTGTTGTCTTAGGTGGGATTATTGGTGGAATTATGATCGCAATCTACTTGCCAATGTTTATGTCAGCAGGAGCTTAGTAAAAGACAAGAATTGTGGGCAAATTAGTTAATATTTATTGGTATGTTAACTATTTAAGTTGTTGATATTATAAAAATTAAGATTTTTTTTAGTTATACCGTAAAGTTATACTGAGGGATAAAATGGGTCTAAATTCCATTCATGAACTCAATAAACATTATTAATCTATCTAAATTAGATTAACGAGGAGAACAGAAATGAAATTTACACAGGAATTAAAAAACTCGAAGGGGTTTACCCTGGTTGAGTTGATGGTCGTTGTTGCCATCATCGGAATTCTATCTGCGGTAGCAATTCCAAACTTTAAGAAGTACCAAGCAAAAACAAAAACTTCAGAGGCTAAGCTTCAACTAGCAGCAATTTATTCAGCGCTTACATCACTTCAAACTGATTATGATGCATTCGCAGAATGTCTTGATTACGCAGGTTATGTTCCACCAACTCAAGGTAACTATTATGCAGTAGGTTTTGATTCAGCTGATGATGATAGAGGTGGACGTGCAATTGTTGATGCCAACTCTGGTACTGGTGATTGTACAGCTGATGCTATTTCAGGTGTTGCACAGAGAAAAAGTGTTGCCGGTAATAGTGCAACTCAGGCAAACTTAAGTGAAGTGACAGCTGTTGTATCTGCGGATGGTTCGACATTTGTAGCCGGTGCAATTGGTTATATCTCAGCCGACTCCGCTGCAGACATTACTGAAGCTGATAGTTGGACAATTAACGAAAACAAGTCTTTAATTCATACCAATACTGGTTACTAATTAAATAAATGTAAGGGGCCATCTAAGGCCCCTTTTTTATTTTAAGTTTTCTTCTTATTGCCTCTTTTAATTCTTCGTCTTTAGTTTCACGATAAATTTTTAAAAGTGCTTCTCTTTTCATATTGATATTACTTTTTCTTAATTTGGCATCTGTAATAAGACTGTCGATATTCTTAACTTTGTATGGATCAATTTCTTTGAGTTTTTTAAATTGCTCTAAGGACTTTTCATAGTTATTCAATTCAAAATGATAATTAAATGCAGAGTAGTACAGGAGGGAGGTATCATTTGGGAAATATGTTAAACCTTTATCAAAGAGAATTCTAGCTCCTTCAATATCATCTTTGATAATTGATAAATATATACCGCCCTGTAAGTAATTTTCGTAAAAAGTCGGATCAAGACTGGATATGAGCTTAAATCGATAAAAAAGCCAAGATCTTCTATCTCTCGGTGTATGAGAGGTATCTGCATCGAGTAGTGTTTTAGTCCAAATGAAACTAGAAATAAATCGGTAGTTTCCAAAGGAAAATATTTTGGTAATGGGTGCTGAAAACGTAGTGAATGACTCGGGATTATGTGGTTTCTTAAACTGAAGATAATTATTAATTGTTACAAGACAAATGATAAGTATTGTTGAAAAGATAAAGTTTGATATTACTGTTTTTTTCATATGCATTAATGATTATACTATTATTATAAAAATAAGAAAGGTTTCAAATGTTACAATGTACTAATATATCTAAATCATTCAAAAGAGACTTTTGGGCCAAAGAGTTTATTGCTCTTCGAAGTATTAACTTTGAGTTATCTCAAGGGAAGATCGTTGGATTTCTTGGAGCAAATGGAGCAGGAAAAACTACTCTGATAAAGATTATTTTAGGCTTTATTCGCCCAGACTCTGGAAGTATTAATATATTAAACAAAGATTGGCTTGATGAGTCAGTACATGCTCAAATCGGATATATGCCAGAGCGGCCTTTTTACTATCAAAACTTAACGGGTCTTGAATTTTTAGAATATTGTGGAAAGCTACAGAATATAAACAAGAACGATCTCGAAAAAAGTATTGATAAGTGGACAACAAAATTTAGAATTAAGTTTGCTCTTGATAGACAAATTAAAGGTTATTCTAAGGGTATGCTTCAAAGACTAGGCTTTGCTTCAGTTCTTCTCCATAATCCAAAGTTAATTATTCTAGATGAGCCGTTGTCAGGCCTTGATCCAGTAGGAAGAAAAGAGTTTAAAGATGTAATTAGGGAAGTTAATAAAGATGGCGTAAGTGTTTTCTTTTCCTCTCATATCGTTTCAGATGTTGAGGAGGTATGTGACGATGTCGTTGTTTTAGAAGATGGCGTGATTGTATATAATGGACCAATCAAGAAACTTGTTGAAGAAAACACAAGTAATGAATTTATCATAAAATACTATAATGAAGATAATTTAGAGAGTTTAGTAGTAAGTAGTACAGATAAGGATAAGAAAATGTATGAACTACTTAAACAAGGCATGAAAATCGAAAGAATTGAAAGAGTCTCTTCTTCACTAGAAGAAATTATTTATAGGTTAAATAAATGAGAAATATCATAACAATTTCTAAGTTTACTTTTAAAGATATTATTAAAAGTAGAGTGTTATATTTAACTTTATGGATCTCACTATTTATTTTGGTAATGAGCTATGTAACTTCTGAGTTTGCATATGGAAATATATTACGCGTTTCTATCGACTTTGGACTTGGTGGAGCTTCTTTAGCCGCAAATATTTTAGCAGTTTTTGTAGGTGTAAATATTCTCTCTGATGAAATAGAATCCCGAACAGTATATATTTCTCTGTCTCGTCCTGTTTCACGTGTAAGCTTCTTGATTGGTAAAATGGCCGGTGTTTCATCTGTCCTTGTTTTAGCTTCACTTCTTATTTTTAGTGTTTCTTTGATCCCATTCCTCTCAAGAGGCGGGGTAATTGATTATATGATAGTTCACTCATTGTTACTTGGTATTATTGAATCATTATTATTGTTTTTGATTGTATTATTCTTTAGTTTGATTACTTCAAAAGCTTTGAGTGTTATTAATACTGTAGTGATATATTTTATAGGACATGCTGTTACACATATATCGGAATTAACGTTTGTTAAAAGCAGGGAAGGGCTTAATTTCATCATTAAGATCTATAAGTTATTTCTTCCAGACTTAAACTTATTAAATTATAAACCATTTGTTTTTAATTCTGAGCTAGTTTCAAATAATATTCTTTTAAAAAGTTATGCCTATGGAATCTCTTATGTCCTAATTTTAGCTTTCATTAATTCCTTAGTCTTTAAAAACAAAGAGTTAGCATAATGATCCTCTTATATAAGATTTATGCTTTTATTTTTGGTGCAATGGTTGGAAGTTTCCTTAATGTGCTTATTTTGAGATTGCCTAAGGGGGAGAAATTCTTCGTTGATCGCTCAAGATGTCCAAAATGTGGATTTCAATTAAAGTGGTATCATAATATTCCAATCATAAGTTATATTTTACTGAGAGGTAAGTGTGCAAGCTGTAAATCAAGGATAAGTTTACAGTATCCAGTAATAGAATTATTAACAGCTGTGATATCTTTATTACTATTTGGAAATGAGATCTCACTCCATACAACTACATCCTATTTATTCTTTTTTACTATAGCTTGTTGCCTGTTAGTTCATTTTGTAATTGATATCAGACATCAGATTTTACCTGATTCAATCAATATCTATTTGGGTGTAATTTTCTTTATACATGCCATATTTTTCTTTCCCATTCAGCATTGGCTTCTTGGAGGAATAATAGGTTTTGCAATACCTTACTTAATTACTTTTGTATTTTATAAGTTAAGAGGTGTTGTCGGTCTTGGTGGTGGTGATATCAAGCTATTTGGGGTTTTAGGAATTTATCTAGGTCCTTTGGGAATCATTCACAATATGTTGTTTGCCTGTGTTTTTGGAAGTGTACTAATGCTACCTCTTTTAATCTTTAAAATTATTAAAAGAGACCAAGCGATTGCTTTTGGCCCATTTATAATTCTTGTTGCAGTGATGCAAATATTCCTTCCAAATATTTTTAAAATGATGCTGGGGGTCGTACTCTTTTAAATAACTTCTTGAAATGACTGGACTGTGCAGAGTATAATAAAATAATACTTTTATAGGTCATGGATGAATAAAAATATAGAGATACAGGATGTTATATTCAAAATACGCGAGGCGGTCGGTTTAGTTCCAAAGGAATTAATAGGTGTCGATATTGGTCAAAGTTCAGTTAAGGTAAGTAAAATTACGACAAAGAACGATACTTATACCTTAACTAAATACGCATCAGTCCCTCTTCCTGAAGCAACGATTATTGAAGATGAAATTCAAGATGAAGAAGCATTAAAAGATGCTTTAAGTGAAGCATTTGCAGAAGCAAAGATCACTGAGCCATATATCTGCCTCGGCCTATCTGGTCCAAATACAGTTATTAAAAAACTTCAGCTTGCTGGGGGCGAGGATGAAGAGCTAGAGGATCAAGTTACATGGGAAGCAGAACAGTATCTTCCTTTTCCTGTCGAAGATTGTAATATTGATTGGTATGTAATCGGTGAGAATATGGGTGGTGGTTTAGACGTAATTGTCTGTGCCATTAAAAAAGATGTACTTGAATCATTTCGTTCCATTTTAACCTCTTTAGGTAAGGTCGTTAAAGTTGTCGACCTTTGTCCTCTTGCAATTACTAATATTTTTGAACTAGCAGGTGAAGAAGCGGTAGAAAACGATGATGAACTTGAGGATGAAGAATCTGAAGTCTTTGAAGGAACGTCTGCAGGGACTTCAACCAAAATTTTAATACCCTCGAGACTTCTTATCGATATCGGTTCACAGGCGACCATATTCACTGTTCTAAAAAAAGGTGTACCGGTCTTTGTGAAGGAGATTATTCTTGGTGGAGCTAGTATCACTGAGGAGATTCAGAGACAATTAGGTGTAAAGTTTGCTGAAGCGGAAGACTTGAAAAAGATGTCTGCTGGGGGCGGTGTCCCTGATGATGTCTTAATGATTATTAATGAAATTAATTCGTCTATTGTAAACGAACTTAAGAAAGCTCATGACTTTTATATAAATGCAACTTCTGATGATTCTTTAAAAGATATTACTGTCACAGGTGGATCTGTAAGGCTACCTAATCTATTGGAAGAAATACGAACTTCTTTTGGAGTCGATGTTAATGTATTAAACCCTTTTAATGAAATTGAATTTGATGAAAGTAAGTTCTCTGATGAGGAGTTAACTGATATGGCCCATGAGGGGGTTGTTTCGTTTGGTTTAGCAATAAGGGAGTTTCCTAAATGATAGAAATTAACTTATTAGAGAAAAAGAAACCATTCGAACTACCGGTTGTTCTAGGTGTTGACTTAAATCAAGTTAATAAGAAGTCTCTAGTTATTGGCTATTTAATTTATTACATCCTAACGGGATATGTTGTACCTGGTTTCAAAGACGAGAACAAAGAGTTTCGTGCGCAGATTTCACAAGCTCGTAGTGAATATAATAAAGTTAAAAAAGAAGTGGACTCATATGGTTCCTTAAATGAAGTAATGAATGCATTTTCAAAAAGAATTGAAGAGCTGAAGTCTCGTGAAGAACTTGTGGCAAAGGTTATGTCTAAAAAGTCTAACCCTTATAAGGTATTAAGAGGATTATCTAGTTCATTAAATGATGATATTTGGTTTAATCAACTATCGATAGATAAAGATCGTGTAATTAAAATTGAAGGTGAATCTATTTCATTCTCTTCAGTTGGTGACTTTGTTAATAATGTGAAGGAGTTAGAATACTTTATATCTAGAGGAAACTTTACTGGTGAAACTTTTGGAATGAAGGAACTTAAAGAAGTTCAAGACGAATTATATGGTGAAACAGTTACACTTCAGAGCTTTACAATTGAGGGTAAAATACAATCTTATGGGGATCTAAATTAATGCTATCAATTGTTAATAAGTTATATTTGTTATTAATTCTTTATGGTTGTTTTTTAACATATGAAGCATATAGTGAAATACAAATAGAAAGAGAAGCGTTGCAAAATGAAGCACAAAGTTTTGAAGCTAGGATTAATAAGAAAAAAAGAGAGCTCAAAAAGCTTAAAGATTATGAGAAGGATGTAGAGCGTAAAAAAGAAGAAATCGAGATAGTCGCTCAGAAGCTTGAAGAGACACAAAGAAGATTACCTAAAGATATTAGTGATAACGAGAGTATTAATTTAATTAAAAAAATTGGGGAGTCTCTAAAGATAAAAGAAGTACAGATTATCCCAAGTGGCCAAGAAGAGAATGGTTTTTATATTACAAAATTCTATACTTTCTCAGGAAAGGGGACATATCTTCAATTCTTATTACTTTTAGAAAATATTTCAAAACAGGAAAGGATTTTAAATGTTAGAGATATTAATCTAAGTAAAATATCAAAAACAAATAAGTCGAGATATGAAATTATTAATCTAGCAGCAACGATTGAAAGTTATATTTATAATTCTAATCACCGTGAAAATCGTGGGATTGAAGAGATTGAACGTCGTATTGAAGAAGAGAGTTCAAAAAAGAAAGAAAAACCTAAACGTAAAAAGAGGAAGAAATGATTAAAGCTTTAATGATAACATTTCTATTCGCTCTACCCATAGTTGAGATATATTCTCAATCTTTAGATCTTAATTCAGCTCGTAGTATTAGGGATCCCTTTAAAGTTAAATATCGTAAAAAGTTTGGACAAAAAAGAACTCGACGAGAGAAGTTTAAAGGCTTTACTAATAAATTATCAACAGACAATCTTCGAATTGATCGACTTCGCGTAACTGGGATATTTATGGGGAAAAACCCTAGAGCAATTGTTACTGAAGTAGACGAGAAGGAGAATGAGAATAATGGTGCTGCTGCAGAGAAGCGTGAAGTTGTAATTATAAAAGAGGGAATGAAGATAGGACCAGACCAAGTAGAGGTTAAGGCAATTCTTCCTGGTGGTGTGGTATTAGTTGAGAAAATTATTAATGTATATGATGAAGAAGAATATTTAGAAACGATTCTTCCACTATCGGATTGATATAACTTTTTAAAATTCAAAAATATGATAAGATAATTATATAACTATTTTACTTAGGATGAGTAAAAATGAAGAAAATAATATATGTAATAGTAGTCTTGTTTTCATTTGCAGCATTTGGTGCAAATTTAAATATGATAGACTTTCAACAAAAGAATGATCTCAGTTATCTAAATTTTAATTTTGATAATTCAGACTTCAAAATCAAAAAGTTTCAGATTGTAAAAGACAAGCAAGTTGTAATAGACATTGAAAATGCTGTTTCGACAGACCGTGTACTTAGAGCATTTGATACTTCTGAATTCTCCGGTAGTGTAGTTTTTGTTTCAGCCTTTAAGCAACCAGGAAATAAAAAACAAATACGAGTGATTGTTCAGTTACGAGATAATGTAAGGTCAAAGACTCAAACTTCGGGAAATACTGCTAGCGTAATATTTGAAAATCGTTATGGTGCTTTTGCTAGTACTTCTACAGAAGATAACAGTGTTGCAAGACTTGAAGACGATAAGGAAAACGAATCGGCCAAGGTTCTTAAACCGAAGTCGACAAGCTTAGAAGATATTCTAGAGAATCTAACTCTTTCTGGTCAAAAAAAGTATGTTGGAAATAAAATTACATTAAACGTAAAGGATATGAAGGTAAATGATATCTTAGATCTTATTGCTGATGCATCTGGATTTAATATCATAATGACAAATGAAGTTGCTGAGCTTCATCCACTTTCGTTAAATCTTGTAAATGTACCATGGGATCAAGCCTTAGATACTGTTCTTTCAATTAATAAATTGGTTGCAGAGAAGAACGGAGCTATCTTAACAATCAAAACGTTGGCACAAGCAACAGAAGAAAGAAGAAAAGAAAGAGATGCAAATCAGGTAAAAGCAGTAGCAGAGCCTCTTGTAACTAAAGTTCTACCGATCTCATACTCAAAAGCTAAAGATCTTACTGCACTATTAAAGGATTATGTAACAGTAAATAGAGGATCTATTATAGCTGACGATAGAACTAATAATTTGATTATAAATGATACTCTAGAAGTAACAGAAAAAATCGCTAAGATAGTAAGTTTACTTGATCGACAAACTCCACAGGTTTTAATTGAATCAAAAATTGTTGAAGTAAATGAGGGATATCAGAAACAAATTGGTCTTCAAAATGGTCTTAACTTCGGCTATGACCCTGTAGGGCAAATTCCACCGACCACAGAGTTAACAGGAACCCCGAGTACAACAGCAATCTCTGGTCCTGGGTTAAGCTTTTCTAGTGCTCCTGCAGCAGGTGAAAATGCGAGAAACCTCTTGGGATTAAGCATTTCAAGATTTGGGAGATTATTTAATTTAGACTTTCAATTACAATTACTTGAAAGTGAATCGAAAGGGAAAATTATTGCAACACCTAGAGTTGTAGCAAAAAATAATGTTAAAGCAGAAATTATTTCAACTGATACGACATCATTTGAAGAACGACAAGGTACAGGTGAAGACGTTGTTATTACTTTCAAGGAAACATCTGTAGAGCTAAGTTTAGCAGTAACTCCTCAGGTTTCAAATGATGGTGCAATTGATCTTACTGTCGAATTATCAAAAGAACAATTTGGGACTGCGCCGGCCGCTGGAGCACCGCCTGATAAAGCGAAAAGAGAAGTTAAAACAAATGTACTTGTTGAAAATGGATCAACGATTGTACTAGGTGGTTTATATAGTTATTCAAAACTTGAAACACATTCAGGGGTACCTTATTTAAAAGACATGCCAATTGTTGGTTGGTTATTTAGAACTCCTTATAATCCACAAGTTTCAAAAACAGAGCTTGTTATATTCATGACTCCTCGTATTATCAATCAGGATCGTGCAGGACTTACAAGTAGTTTATAAATGAAAAACTATAAAACTCTTATAACAAAATATAAAACTCAATTAGATAAAGACCCTCGTTCGAGGGCCTTTGCTCCTCTTGCTGAAATCTATCGAAAAGTTGGAATGACAGATGAAGCATTAAGAATCTTAAAAAGAGGAATTTCTTTTCATCCTAATTTCGGTGCAGCGATCATTATTTATGGTCAAATCCTACTCGAAGAAAATGAACTTGAAGAAGCATATACAACACTAAAGCCTCAGTTGAATCTTAATGGTGACAACTTAAAGTTCTTAAAAACTTTTGCACAAGTATGTTTTCATAGAAATTTCATTCTTGAAGCTTTAAATACTTATAAGCGCGTTTTATTTATCTCTCCAAGAGATGAGGAAGCTAGTGAATTTGTTTCAAAATATGATAACTTTGATAGTTTAGAAGAAGAGGATCTTACTCAGCAGACTTTTGATATTTCCAATCTCGATAATGAAATCGAAAGCTGGAATACTTTAAGTCTTGTACCTAAAGAAGAACCAGAAGTTGAAGAAGTTATTGAGGAAGTACAAGAAACAAATACACCTCAATTCTTTAGCCACACTTTAGTTGATCTGTACTTGAAGCAAGGTGCAAAACAAAAAGCAATTGAAGTCTTAAGTTCAGCACTTCAAGAAAATCCAGATGACCAAAAAATCAAGATGCGACTTGATGAGCTTCAGCATGAAAACGATGCTAGCACTGGCCATGATAGTTTAATGGCCGCTTTTGAAGCAAGTGCGAAAAAATTAGAAAGTAAGCCAAAGCAAGAGTTAGATAAACTCACAATGGCCTTTGATCTTTTTGATTCATATATCAAAAAAAGAAGTAGTGAAGTATTAAATGGATAAGTTTTTAGTAATAAATGGACCTAATCTGAATCTTCTCGGATCTAGAGAACCTGATATATATGGAAAGTACAGTCTTACAGAAATTGAAGACTTAACTAATAAGAGACTTGAAAATGCTGGCCACAAGGTTGATGTCGAATGGTTTCAGAGTAATGGTGAAAAAGAGATTATTGAAAAAATCCAAGCAGCATCAAATGCTTCATACAAAGCAGTAATCATTAATCCAGCTGCTTTTTCTCATACAAGTATCGCAATTTTGGACGCGCTGCGTGTTCTCTCGTGCCCGGTTGTTGAAGTACATTTGTCTAATACTAATCAACGAGAGGAGTTTAGAAGTAATAAAATTACTGCAAAATCCTCAACAGCTGTGATAGAAGGTTTAAAAGAAAAAGGTTATTTTCTCGCTATTTTATCTCAACTAATTTAAAGGGTTTTTATGGAGTATCAAACTACTGATTTTAGAAAAGGTTTAAAAATGGAAATCGATGGCAAACCATATGTTTGCATCAAGTGTGATTTCACAAATCCAGGTAAAGGTTCAGCTTTTTATAAGTTAAGAATTAAGAATCTTGAAACTGGTGCAGTAATTGAGAGAACTTTCAAATCAGGTGTTGCTACTGGAGCACTAAAGCCAGATCTAGATGAAAAAGAAGTAGAATATCTTTATGCAGATCCAGATGGATTCAATTTCATGGATCAATCTACATATGAAACGATTCATGTAGCTAGTGAATATATCGATGATTCCGCTAATTATTTACAAGAAGGTATTAAAGTAGGACTACTTTATTATAAAGGTAAGCCTATTTCTGTTGAATTACCGAATTTTGTTGAATTAAAAGTTACAGAAACAGACCCTGGTCTTAAAGGTGATACAGCTCAAGGTGGACTTAAAAAGGCCGTTATGGAAACAGGTCTTCAAGTAAATGTACCTCTGTTTATCAAAGAAGGAGAGATCCTAAAAATTGATACGAGAAGCGGAGATTACGTAGAAAGAGTAAACAAATAATTTTCTTATAAAGGGCCATTTTTATGGCCCTTTTTTCTTTGATTTCCCCCCATTTTTAAAAGGTAAAAAGTACGCTTAATATTATTAAATTTTATAATTTGATATAATAATTTTAGGTAGTTAGTAAAACTTTTGGCCGAGGTAGAGTGTCTAAATTAACGGAATTTCACATTCAGTTGAATGAGAGTCTTCTATTGAAAAATTCGATTGAATTCAATTCATGGATCGATTCAATTTTAAAAAACTATAAAAAGATTCCAATAGAAGAATTCAATATCTATAAGAATTTTTACTTAAAGAGTTTAGTTGAAATTATTTATGCAAATCAATTAGGTAAACTACATCGTTTAGATAAGTTACAAGAGAAATTATTCCATAAACTATTTAATCAAAAAAAAGTTAATCGTCTCATTGAGTTAAAAGAATTATTTCAAAGGCTTGGTATTTCAACTACTGTTGAACTAGAGAATTTGATAAATAGTTTAACCTTTTTAAAATTTGATAATGAAGACAGATTAAGTACTTCAATTAATACTGCAATTTCAAATCCTGAAGTATATTTAAAATTTGAAAATATTAGAAAAACTCTTGTGGACAAGGTCGAACTACTTGATCCTTTAAACTTCATTGAAAATATCTTTAAAGTTATTCCTGTGATTTTTGAATCTAAGGAGTGGAAGGATTTATTTTATAATTATGCACTCAATACTAATGATCAAGAGTTTGTAGACTCTTTAAATTCAATTTTAGATGATGACGAAGTTTATAAGAAGATAACGAAAAAAGAAAATAATACAAAGAAATCAACAACAGAAGTGAATATACATATGGATTGTTCTGATAAAGACAAGAAAGACTTTCTTGGAAGTATTGCCACTCTTCGTGAGAAATTGGTTGAAGGATGTGAAACCAAGCAGGAATATGTAAATACACTCTATGAGATTTCGTATAATTATAAAAAAATTGGTGCATTTGAAAGGTCTTACTTCTTTGCCGTAATCGTTAACCGTCTCCATCCTGGTTATCGCAATGTAGGAGATCTTCTAAAATAATGAAAGTAATGAATAAATTCCTCATTGTATTTACCATTGTTTTCACAATTATTGGTGTCGGTGCTTGGAATTTTATTCAGTCTCAATATGTTTCCACTATCTTGAGTGAGTATATAAATAATAATCTAATCTCTAATGAAAATATCCAGTTGAAATTCTCAAAGGTTTCAGGGGGCTTCTTTCCTCCGAGAACAATACTAAACAATGTAAATTTAGTCGTTAAAGATGAAGTTGAGATACAGGTTAAGGATGTGTCAGCTGTTTTTTCTATTATGAGTTTATTCTCATCTGAGATTAAGTTTAGTCGTGTGTCTTTTGATGATGGGTATATTGTCTTAAATCAAATTAATACAAAAAAAGAAAATGACGAAAAAGATGACATTGGCCATTTTGAAAGATTGACTCAGATTACTAAGAAGCTTCCGTTTCAAATCAATCAAGTACAAATTATGAACTCTGATTTTTATCTTGAACAAGCTGATGTGAATATTCCAATAAGCTTTCTTTCAATAAGTCCTTATGAGAGCAGCTTTGATATTGTTCTTGATATTGAGCGATTTTATTGGAACGGCCTTGCTGTCGATAACCTTTTTCTTGATGCCGAGATTGTTGAAGAAAGTATTAGGCTAAGGAATGCATACGTATTTGTTAAGGACTCAAAAATTACTGGTACAGGTAAGTATGAATTTAAATCGCGAAAGATAGATGCAGATATTGAATATCGTGTAAACTTTGACAGTTTCTATTCTTTACTTAAAAAACATAATCTAAATCTAAATGGGCTAATTGAAGGAAAGGCAGACCTAACGGGTGATTTAAGTCTTGAAGGGCTATACGTCAATGGTAATGTCGTTGGTGACAACATTAGCTCTGATTACGCTATTGCTGAGAAAGTAAATACGTATTTCACTTATCATAATAAATCTCTTGTGCTTAGAAAGTTAAAAGGTTCAGTGAATAAAGGAACATTCAAGTTATTAAATGATCTCACCTTAGATTTTAAATCAAAGAAAGTTGTAGCAACAAATACAAGTGTTGAATTAAGTAATCTTCATCTCAACGATATTCTATATTTTTTAGGTGATGATCTGGAAATGTTAAAAGGTCGAATTAACGGCGTTGTAAATTTAAAGATGAATGGTGGTGGCGACTTATTTATTACAGCAGATTCTTTAAGGCGCTTAAGTTTTACTAATCTTTCATTGAGGCCATCGAATACAAATATTCTTAATATGAAAGAAGGGAAAATTAATTCTTTATCAATTATTATTGATAATCGTTTTGCAATAGAAATTGATGCAAATATTAATAAATCGCACCTCTTAGCGAATGGAACTATTAAAGGAAAAGCTGTCGACTTTAATGTTGAGGGACGAGGGCTTGAATTATCAGACCTCGGTGGTGAGGTCGGCGCAATTGGTAGTGGCCGCGGTGATATTGATATAAAAATAAGCGGTAAAGACGAAGTCTTTATTGATGTCACATCTGAAGATGTTAATAACCTTAAAGTATATGACTATTTATTTGAAGGAGCATCAAGTGTTAAAGCTCGTTATTCAATAAATAGCAATAAGATATTCATTGATAGTATTTCAAATAATGTCAGTGGAAAAACTGATTTAATGGGCTTTGTCGATATTCCAAAAGAGTTACTTAATCTTGATTTGAAGTTTACAGAATTAGATATTGCTACTTCTAAAAGAAGATTAGATCCAATCTGGAAAGATATAAAACTATATGTAGAACCATTTGCTGGAATTTTTAATGGTAATGCAAATATCAGTGGTAGCTTCAATAATATTAAAACTACTGCAAATCTAACTTCTTCAAAAGTGAGCTTATATAACGAAGCAATGGATAATTTCGCGATAGAAATAGCCGTTGATAAAAATCAAATTGATGTTAAAAACTTATTCCTAAAGAAAGGGGTATCGAGTTTGTCATCTGATTTTGCCTATCGTTATGATAAAGGTTTTGATCGAGTCAATCTTGTAACTACTCCTATTAAGTTAAATGACTTCTTCAGATATAGAGATATCGGTCTAGGATATAATGGCTATTTTTCAATTAATTTAAATGCCAAAAGAGGTAAGAACTTTAAAGGGAATGGATCGGCATATTTAACTAGAACTAAAATTGGTAACGAGGAGATTGGATCTTCAGAGCTGGAATTTAAATTCACAGATAGTGTTATTGATTTTGATTCTCAGTTTTTAAATGGGGAAATTGATCTAGAAGGAATATTAGACCTTAGTAAACAATACCCTAAAGTTGATCTTAACTACGACGTCGATATTCCAAATTTAAGAACTTTTCTAAGTGTTATTTCTGAACATAATGCATTTAACAATCAACTAAATGGTTTTATGCAAATGGCCGGTCAAATTTCATACGACTTCAACTCTGATATGCCAGTTAGTGCAACTTCTATAATTAATCAATTTCATCTGAATAATTACGGAAGAGATCTTACCTTAAGAAGACCGACGCAAATTGAAATTGAGCAATCAGAAATTAAAAAGTTAAACTTTCTACTAGAAGGTTCGGGGGGACGCTACTATGTCACAGGAACAGGTAACGTTGACAGTCGATTTGAACTTATACAAGAACTTGATATAAATTTAAGCTATTTAACATTACTCACAAGTGAGATTGAGCGAATACTAGGTAATATTAAAGGAAGGGGTATTATTTATGGTAATCGAAGAAATTACGATATCTCTCATTCTTTTTCTACTTCTGGATTTGGACTAAAGTTAAAATCCATCCCATTAGAGATAGCCAATGCAAATGGTATCGGTGCATATCGTGATAAGAAGATCCTAATAAATTCATTAAGTGGTGAATTAGGTTCAGGACGATTTGATCTTTCAGGTTATATTAAGGCGAATTTCCCGTTCCCTGAAGTTTATTTAAACGCTGACTATAGTGATGTTGGTTATCAAGTTGAATCTCGATCTCTCATAAATACAGACGGAAAGTTAAGCTTTTCAGGTAAAAGTTTTCCATACCTTGTTAAGGGAGATGTATTTGTAAACGGTGGTCTTGTTGAAAATGAGTTCAATGACTTTAAATCCACATCTGAATATAACAAAAGCTTAAATAAGTATATTACCCAAACAAAGAGGGGTATTCCCGACTTGATTAACTTAGATATCGATCTAAAGATCAAAGAAACTGTGCGTGTACGTAATCGACTTGCTGACCTTTTAGTTGCAGGTGATCTTTCCATAAAAGGACAATTCAATAATCCTGAAATGCAAGGACAGCTAATTATAGTTCCTGGAGTCAGTAAGTTTAAATTTAGAGGTAATGACTTTATCCTATCGGAAGGCGTAGTCTATTTTACAAGACAAGAAAATCTCGATCCAATAACTTTAAATCTTTTGGCAAACTCTACAATTGGACAATATGATATTGAAATGGGAATTACCGGTTCTGTCGAGGATATTTCAATTAACCTAGAGTCTAATCCATATTTAACTCGCGATAATATATTCTCTCTTCTCACTTTAGGAGTAACTTCAGACTTTTCGAAGAACTTAGAGGACAGTCAACGAACTAACTTAACAACGATTGGTATTGGAACCTTCTTAGTGGATCAATTAAATATTAATGAAGGACTTGACTCTGCTCTTGGATTAAAACTTAGTGTTCTTCCTGAATTTTCTGAAAGCTCTGATAGCCCGATTGAGGAAGCTACAAAGTCTGAACAATCTGTTAAAACTGCTACTAAGTTACAGATTACTAAAAAGGTTAACGAAAATATTGACTTAAAGTTTTCAAATACCTTTGATAGTGAGAATACAAGACAGTCTATTAATGTTGATTATAGTATAAGTGATAAGCTTTCGATTGAAGGTATTTTTGAAAGTGAAGATGATACAAATAATAAAGAAAGGACAGATGGTTCAGCTGGAGCCGATATAAAATATAAATGGTCATTTTAAAATTATTCATATTCACATTGTTTTGTTTTAGCACTTTTGCTGCTAAGACGATTCATATTGACAATGTCGATGTCGATTGTACTGGTCGCGAGGAATGTCTATTTATTATTGAAAGCTTCAAGAAATACGAAGGAAAAGACTTAACTCGTTCGGAGATTGAGTCGGCGGTACGTTTTGAATTGAGTAAGCCATATTATAAGTCTTTCTTTTATGAAATAAAAAATAGCAATCTGAAAATTGTCGCAGTGACTAAGCCTAAAATATCTAAACTAAACGTTGTTGGAACTGATTCCGTCCTTAATCGTCGTATAAAAAATGAATTTACACTAAAAGAAGGTGATTACTACGATGCTATTAAAGTCGAAGAAGGACTTGAAAAAATTGGTGAGTCGTTCTTTAAGAAAGATGCAAAAGTTGGAACAGTTAAAACTAAACTTACAGAAGATGGGTTAAATTTAGAAATTAATTTAAATAAGAGTGGAATAAGGCTTTTAGAAATAATTAGTCTTGAGGGGATTGATGGTGCAAATCTTGATCAAGCTAAAAAGTTTTGGAATAGGATTAAAGGATCCTCTCTCGACTTCACAAATTATAAGAAGATGTTACAGGAGTACCGAAACCTTTTAATCACTGAAGGCTTTTGGTTATCAAATGTAAAAGAAGAATTACATGTCTTAAATACTGGAAACTATAAATTAGTTTTTAAAATAAAATTAGGTCATCGTTTTGGGATTAGTTTTTATAATAATAAACGCTTAAGTCACAACGAACTTTTTAATCATGTTAAGAAGTATATTCAGAATAATAAAGGCCGATTTGATGACATTTCATTGAATCGCCACTTAGTTAATTTTTATCGTGAGAATGGATACTATTATGCTAAATCTCAAATTAACGAAACTAGAGGTAAGGACAGATTTGGTAATAGTGTTATAAACTTTTACATTACAATAGATGAAGGCCGAAAAGTTGAAATAGCTAAAGTTAATTTCACTGGCAATAATTTTAAAAGTCTCGATGAATTAGAAAAAGCTTATTCTGAGAGCAATTCTGATTTATTAAAAGCCGATTATTTACATGAGAAAGGTCTTGAAGATGCTTCTGAAAAAATTAAAGAGATCTATGTTAAAGATGGGTTTATATTTGTAAATATTGAAAAACCTAAAATTGACTTCATTGATGGTGGTGATTCGGCCATTGTGTCCTTTTCAATTTCTGAGTCAGCACAATATAGACTGAGTAAAATAAATATTGAAGGTGTTGATGATAAAGAAGCAGTCTATTTTATCAAGGATGCACTTAAAAATAAGATAGGAAAACCATTTAATGTTGTTCATATCGATGAGGATCTCAAAGCTGCAATTAATACACTAAAAAGTCGAGGGTTTTATTTCAGCTCATATTTAGAAAAGCGTCCTAAGAAGATTGTGACCGTAAATTCCGCTACTAATGAGATTGAGCTTAACTTAAAGTTCTCACTTGGAGTTAAAACATATCTTGGAAATGTTATCGTTACAGGTAATTCGAAGACAAAGGATGTTGTCGTTAGAAGAGAGCTACCTCTTAAAAGAGGGGATCTCGTCACACCAAGGGCGATGAATGAGTTTGTTAATCGCTTAAGAGAGCTTGGCCTATTTTCAAATGTTAATATCTCATCATTTGTTGGTGAAGAAGTTTCGGAAAGTGAAAAGTATTTAAATTTTGTTATAAAAGTTACTGAAAAGGACTTTGGACAAGCAGAAATTGCTCCTGGGTTCCGAACAGATCTCGGTTTTAAATTTTCGACAATGATTGCCTACAATAATATCCAAGGGATGAATCGATCTGTTATTTTCAAAGCACAAACAAACTGGAGAACAGATTTTGACTATTTAGATGAGAGAAGATTTGATGAGTCAAAGAAGTTACTTGAGGGACTCGTGCAGTTTCAATTCATCGAACCATATCTCTTCTATGATTGGCTGGGCTCCAAACTAACTTTTAAAACAACAGTTAAGTTTGAAAGAAAGCGCTATTCAGATTTTGATGCTGATATTTACAGTATTGCCCCTCAACTTTATAAGCAATTCTCTGATGTGCTCTCTACTAGTCTCACATACGAGTTTGATAATGTTAGGCAATTTGATGCCACAGATGAGATTGATGAAGATAAGTACTATATTGGAGCAATAAGACCTGAAGTCACTCTAGACTTTAGAGATAACTCATCAATGCCTAGAAAAGGTTCTTGGTTTAACTTCTCATGGGAGTTTGCAAATCCGTATCTTGGCTCTCAAAAAGAAAATGATCTAACAATCAACTATAATAAGGCGGTTATTAGAAATTATAACTATATCCCGTTAGGTGATATTACTCTAGCGACATCAATTACCCTTGGATATGAACATAACTTTTCAGATGATCTTATTACTGATGATAGTGGAAATATAATTATCGATGCTGATGGTAAGCCACAAACTTCAGGTTATATTCCACCTTTAAAAGTTTTTAGACTAATTGGACGAGACTTTCTGAGAGGATATAGTGATTTTGAAAGTGGACGATTATCAGATAATTCTTATATTACAGATACCACTGTAAGAGGTAATGCTTATTTATTTAATTTTAGAGTAGAGCCTCGTTATTATCTTGGTGACTATTCTGCTATTGCTATCTTCTTTGACGCAGGTCGCGTTTTTGTTGATAAAATAGATGAATTTGAATTATTAAAATCTGTTGGCCTAAGTTTCAAATTATTCACCCCAATTGGTTCACTAGATTTTGATTACGGTGTTAAATTAGATCGAATCGGTGGAGATTCATTTGGCCGTTTTCACATAACAATTGGCCAATTCTAGCCATTCATTTAAAATCAGTAACTTATAGCCGAAGAAAATATTACGCATGGCCAAAAAAAATAACATTTACCCATTGTATTATTGGTCTAAATTGTTTAATATCTGCCGAAACCCGTTACCCCACAAACAACGGAATTATGGGCCTTTATAGGTCCTAAGTGTTGTAAACAAATCATTTTATTCTGATGATGCGTTTACGTTTTATTGATTTTTAACATTATTAAAGTGGAAGGTTACTATGTACACTGAGAAATCATTTGTGTTAAAGCCAGCAGATGCTGACAAAAAATGGCACTTAATTGATGCTACTGATAAGGTAGTTGGACGTTTAGCAACTGAAATCGCTAATGTATTAAGAGGGAAGAACTCACCGAAGTACACTCCTCATACAGATTCTGGTGATTTTGTTGTTGTTATCAACGCAGAAAAAGTTAAATTTACTGGGAATAAGTGGAACGATAAAGTTTACTACAGACATACAGGTTATGCTGGTGGACTTAGAGAAAGAACTGCTAAAGAGCAACTTGAAAGAAAACCAGAAGCGATTCTTATGAACGCTGTTAAAGGTATGCTTCCAAAGAACTCACTTGGTAGAAAACAACTAACAAAACTTAAGGTTTTTGCTGGATCTGAGCACGCACATAGCGCTCAAAACCCAGTAGAATACAAATTCTAGTAAGAGGTTATTATTATGGCTAAAGGAAAAACTTGGGATTCACAAGCAGTTGGTAGAAGAAAATCTTCAGTTGCTAGAGTTTATATGGCTGCAGGGACTGGTAAAGTTGTTGTTAATAATAGAGATATCAAAGAGTACTTCACAAAAGGTACTGACAGATATGTTGTTAATCAACCACTAAACCTACTTAAACTTGCAGATAAGTATGATGTTAAAATTAACGTAACTGGTGGTGGAACTACTGGTCAAGCCGGTGCTGTTCGTCTTGGTATTGCAAGAGCAATCCTTAAGATTGATGCAGAGCTTAGAGGCGAGCTTAAATCAGCAGGATTTCTTACAAGAGATCCAAGAAAAGTTGAAAGACAAAAAGCTGGTCAGAAAGGTGCAAGAGCAAAGTACCAATTCTCGAAGCGTTAAGATTTATCTTACAAATTTTCGAATATACAGAAGGCCCTCTTATTCAGAGGGCCTTTCTTTTTTATAGTTAACTGTATAATATTCAAAAAGAACTCAAATATGCTATAAGTCCATATGGCAAAATCAATTAAACTCAAAGGTGTACGTACAAATAATCTTAAAAATATAGATGTCGAGTTTCCTATTAATAAGATTACTTGTGTATCAGGTGTTTCTGGCTCAGGAAAATCATCACTTGTATTCAATACGCTGGCCAATGAGTCTAAAAGACGATTTTTAAATTCAATGCCATCTTCAATGAACTTTTTTGAAAGAGTTCCAACAAGTGCTGAAGTCGATTTAATTGAGCCAGTATTGCCAGTGTGGAGTCTTGCTCAAAATAATCCTATCGTGGGTTCAAGACTCAACTTGGCCGATCAACTTGAAATCAGCTACGAACTAGCACAACTATATTTTGATCAACAATCTTCAAAGTGTTTAATTCATAATGAAGAATTTATTGATGGGCTAGATTTAGCAATACGAGAGATTGAATCAATAATTTCAGATAAGACAAAAGTCTTACATATCCTTATCGGTAAGGATCATTATCAAGAGTGTATATCAGGAATGCCTGCTAGAAGTTTTAATTCTAATGAGCAGTTAATTCGTGAATTTAATGAAGAGGATGCCCAATGGGAAATCTTTCGTCTTAAGCCCAATAAAATATCGAACTTTAAAAAGAAATGGCTTGAGCTTATTAAGAACTCGGCAGTTATGCAATTAAGTGTTTTCTTCACTGGAGATGATCAATTACATCATTTCAGCTTAAACGCAAAAGAGTTTTGCCCAAAATGTGATGAAGAGGGACTACAGAGTGCAAGACAGATTAGTGACCTCCTTCCTTACAACGGAATAGGGGCCTGTACTGAATGTAAGGGTTATGGATCTACACTAAGTTATGATGTTAATAAAATTGTAAAGTATCCCAAAAAGAAGATAAAAGACGGTGCAATTACTTTCTTAGATTATTCTAAATATAGTGCCTACTACAAGACTTTTATAACTGAAATGAAGAAGCTTGGTGTTAGTGATAATGAACGTTATTGTGATGTAAGTGATCAGGTTGAAGATCTTCTTTTAAATGGTGGTGGAAGATTCTATGGCGTTCTAAACTTTCTTTATGCTTTAGAGGAAAAACGTTATAAGCGATCAGCTAGAATTTTTCTTCGAAAGATGCAAAGTGAAAAAGTCTGTCATATTTGTTATGGGAGAAGACTTTCTCAAAGTGCAATGGCCCACTGTGGACAAGTTGAGAATATATCTACTTATGGTGATTTATTATCTCTTACAGTCGAGGGATTATTAATCGAATTAAAACATCTTAATGAAAATAATATTATTAAAAAAGTTAAAGATAAATTGGCCGTTGCAGTTGAATTAGGTCTAGGGGATTTTCCCTTAATGACAAAATTAAAGTCATTAGAAACAAGTGAATATCAAAAATCATTACTCGTTCGTTACTTAAGTTTTAAAGGAAGTGGTTCTTTATTTGTACTTGATGAGCCGAGTCTTGGGATGACTATTGAAGAACAAAAAGTTCTCTTAAAATATCTAAAAAATCTTTCAAAAAATAATACTGTAGTAATGGTTGAACATAGTGCTTATTTACAAAATGGAAGTGATAAGACGATTCATATTGGGCCAGGAGCAGGACACCTTGGCGGAGAAGTTGTAGAGATTAAAGGTAAATCAAAGAAACAAAAAGAATTAGTCTTAAAGAAGACGAAACCTAGTGGAAAGCTTACTTTTAAAGATATTGAGTTTGAGGACAAAAAGTATAAAAAGATAGAATTCAAATTAGGCACAATCAATCAGGTTTTAACGAATGTTGAATCTTTCGATAAAAGACTAATTATAAATGCACTATTTAATGAATTAAACGAAGAGTTATTTAAAGAAAAATATAATTTTGAGACTGATTATGAGATCGGTTCAATTGATATCACAAATGAAGTTCAAGATATTCATATCTATGAAACTCGAATTGAAAAATCTACAAGTCGCTCAACGGTGGGAACGACATTAGATCTAACTGGCAATGTTCGAAACTATTTCACTAAACTTCCTGTTTCAAAGTCCTTAGGTCTAGAAAAAGGGCATTTTTCTAAGAATTCTAAACTTGGTCAATGTAGTGTTTGTGAAGGAAAAGGTGTTCAAGAGATTGATATGCAATATCTTGAAGATGTGAGCTTTCCTTGTGATGAGTGTGGTGGAACTGGTTTAAAGAAGTTTTACGCCTCAATTACAGATGGTAAATATACAATCATTGAAGCGAGTGAAACTCCTGTATCAACTTTATTTGAGACAATACCAGCTACACCAAAAATAAAAAGAACACTCGGTTATTTGAAATTACTAAATCTTGATTATCTAACATTAGATCGAACAATACCCTCGCTATCAGGTGGTGAACGTTTAAGAGTGAAGCTATTAAAGGCCATTGATAAGAAGGTTAGTGATTCGATTATCGTACTAACAAATATTTCATATGGTTTATCAATGAATGAGCTAACTTCTATTTGTGAACTTCTTCAAGGACTTACAGATCAAGGAAATACATTAATTATTTTAGATAACCACGAAATCTTCAGTAATTTCAACCAGATAAAGCTTGATTAAAAGGTTAAAGTATTAGGCTCAATAACCGATAAGATTGGTATGATAAAGGCCTTTGTGACTCTATTTCTTACTATCTTTTCTCTGACATCATATGGTGCAGAGTTATTTGAAATTCCTTTAAGTAAACAACTATCTGAATCAAATGCCATTATCATGGGCGTTTATCAAGATAGCTACGTGAAAAAGCTAAATAATGGAAAAATTGTTACCAATGTCACATTCAAGCTTGAAAAGTCTGTTGGGCTTGGAAATAGAAAACAATTGAGTAAGAATTCTTTTAATTTTGTCTACAATGGTGGCCAGTGGCAAGGAATCAACTATCCAAATGAAAATATGCCTCGATTTGTAAAAGGTCGTCGTTATATAGTTCTTCTCGTAAAAGGTGAGCAAGAGTTCTATCCTTTTTATGATCGCCTCGGTGTCTATACTGTCATAGGGCGAGAAGGTGAGGAAGAGGTTGTCTCACAGGCGTTTCCAGCAAATGATACATTTGGTGCAAACTCTTTAAGCACCTTCAGTTTATGGGTAAGTACAGTCTTTGGAGAGAGCTTAGAAGGGCTTGGCTCTGATAAGGATATTTACAAGAATAAAAAATCAGGCCGTCGAATTGCCTCAATCAATGAAGAGAAATCAAAGAATACCGCATATAAAATTCCTGTATATTGGCTTGTTATTATTTTTGGATTGCTTGGTGCGGCACACTTAAGAAAAACAAAAGCCTAATTCTGAAATTTACTATTCTTTTTTCACGACCAATTTAGTAAAATTTTAAGTAGTTATCCCATGGAAGGTAAATATGATGAATATTTTAAAAGTACTTTTACTAATTTCAATTTTTTCAATCTCAAACACGGCAAACTCACAAGACCTATTAAATGAGAGAATTCGAAAAATTCCAGAAAAGAAGAGATCAATCTTCTTTAAGAAAGGAATTTTTCACTCAACAAATAGCAATACGAGTTCTGTTCTAAAATCAATTAGACATGGAAATGGTTCAAGTCGAGGTTATGAAAGACTTGTTTTTGATTTTAAAACGAAAGAGGCCCCTCGTGTATATGGTTACAAGAGTGAGAAAGAAAATAAAATCTATATTGATTTCTTTAAAACTAAACTAGATAAGAAAGTTGGCTCTTTTGGAACATCTAAGCTTGTTAAAAAAGTTGATTTCTACCCAGTGGGAGATGATACTCTTTCAGCAGAGCTCGTTATTAGTGGCCAACATTCAATTGATGTATTTACCTTAACTAATCCAGGTCGTCTGGTTATTGATATTAAAAAATAAATGGTGTGAAAAAATATGAATGAATACGAAGAATATAATGTACAAATAAAAGACTCTTCAGGAGAGGAAAAGTTTCCAGAAGATGTTGTGATTATCCCAATTATGAATAGTCCAATCTTTCCTGGAATGATTGCACCTATTATTTTAACAGAAGATAAATTCACTGCAGAGTTAGATGAGTATCTTATTAAAAGTGGATATCTTGCTCTAAACCTTGTTAAGAATGATCTTAAAAATGATGATGGCGAAATAGATCCAACAATTCAGGATGAAATTGATACTCGTGAAATTACTTCAAAGGACATCTATAAAGTAGGTGTGCTTTGTAAAGTTGTTAAGCGATTAAAACTTCCTGATGGTTCAGTTAATGTCCTGGTTCATGGTATCAAACGCTATCGTGCTTCAGATATTTATGAAGAGTCACCATTACTTAGAGCTAAGTATGAAGTCTTTGATGACATCTTAGAAGAGGATGAGGAACTTGATGCATATACTCGTTCTATCATTAATCAGGTTAAGAAGCTTAGTGAAGTAAATGCTTACTTCAATGAAGAAATGAAGTTAGCAATGATTAACTCATCTTCACCGGGGGCGCTTGCTGACCTCGTTGCATTTGCCTTATCTCTTGATATTCCTGAAGCTCAAGATTTTTTAGAAACTCTGGTTGTTAAGAAACGTTTTGGTAAGTTACTTGTTTATTTAAAACGTGAGAAAGATGTTGCAGATATTCAAAAGAAAATTTCTGATGAAGTTAACGACAAAGTTAATAAGTATCAACGTGAATATTTCCTAAGAGAGCAGCTAAAAGTAATTAAGGCGGAGCTAGGTCTTGAAGAAGATGATAAAGCACGTGATATTAGTAAACTCAAAGAGAGAATAATCGAAGCAAAGCTTCCTGAAGATGTACTAAAGTCTGTTAATGAAGAGATTGAAAGATTAGAGGTTATTCCTGATTCATCTCCAGAATATAACGTAACTCGTACATATTTAAATTGGATTGTTGATTTACCATGGTCAAAGTCGACAAATGACCATGTGGATATGCCAAAGGCCCAAAAGATTCTTGAAAAAGATCACTATGGACTAGAAAAAGCGAAAGAAAGGATCATGGAGTTCTTAGCTGTTCGTAAGCTTAAGCCTCAATTTGATGGTACTATTCTGTGCTTAGCAGGTCCTCCAGGTGTTGGTAAAACATCAATGGGAAGAAGTATTGCAGAATCATTAGGACGTAAGTTTTATCGCTTCTCTTTAGGTGGTATGCGTGATGAAGCAGAAATTAAGGGACATAGACGTACATACGTTGGTGCAATGCCTGGTCGTTTAATTCAAGCGATGAAACGTGTCGAAGTGAATAATCCTGTTATTATGCTAGATGAGATCGATAAGCTTGGACAATCATTCCAAGGTGATCCAGCGTCAGCTCTTTTAGAAGTTCTAGACCCTGAGCAGAACCATACATTCATTGATCATTACTTAGATGTGCCTTTTGATTTATCGAAGGTTTTATTTATCGCTACTGCAAATTATATCGGTGATATCCCTGAGCCATTATTGGATCGTATGGAAATCATTGAGCTTAGTGGTTATACAATGGAAGAGAAGCTCTCCATTGCAACTAAGTGGGTAATTCCAAAGCAGATCAAGAAACATGGACTTGAGAAGAAAGATATCAACTTAAGTAAAGCAACACTTAAGAAGGTTATTGAAGATTATGCCCGCGAGCCTGGTGTTCGTGTTATGGAGCAAATGGTTGCTAAACTTTGTCGACGTGCAGCTTTAGAAAAAGTAAATGCAAAGAGAAAGAAGGTATTTGCACCTAAGCCAGCTGAACTTGAAGATATTTTAGGAACAGCAAGATATCAGAGTGAAAAGGCCCTAAAGAAATTATCTCCAGGTATGACGACTGGACTTGCGTGGACAGGTTATGGTGGTGATATTCTTTATATTGAAACACTTTCTTTAAATGGAAAAGGTTTCAAGTTAACAGGCCAGCTTGGTGATGTTATGAATGAGTCTGCTAACCTAGCTTATAGTTATGTTAAACAACTTCTTCAAAATGAAATGGATGAATTTTTTAAGATGAAGCCTAAGAGAAAGGCATCCGATGAAAATGAAGAAGAGTTAGAAGACTTTTTATCTGAAAGAGAAGTTCACCTACACTTACCTGCCGGTGCAACACCAAAAGATGGACCAAGTGCTGGTATAACAATGGCCTTAGCTCTTTATACACTTGCTCATAATGTGAAAGTGAAAAGTAACTTGGCCATGACTGGAGAGTTATCTCTTACTGGTAAAGTACTTCCAGTTGGTGGGATTAAAGAAAAAGTTCTTGCTGCAAAAAGAGCAGGGATTACAAATATTATTTTACCAATTGATAATGAAAAGGATTTAAAAGAAGTTCCTGAAAGACATAGAAAAGGAATGAAGTTTTATCCAGTAGCGCACTTTGATGAAGTATTGAAGATCGCACTCCCAAAATTTAAACCTAAGTTTAAGAAATAAAAAAAGCCTCTCGCATGAGAGGCTTTTTTTTTTATGAAATTTAAATATAAATTAAAATTCGTCTGAATCGTATTCACTTACTGGAGCATGCTTAACTTTTCCAGCTGCAATTTCTCTAAGTGCTGTTACAACATCTTTGTTTTTGCTCTTAACAAGTTGGTCTGCACCATCTCTTAATTGCTTAACACGCTTTGCTGCTAAGTGAACTAACTCGTAACGGTTCTCAACTTTTTCTAAACAGTCTTCAATTGTAATTCTTGCCATTTGTGCACTCCGAAAAATTAAATGTGACTTAAGTTATTTTTATAGGACAAAGCGCTGTTTTTGTCTAGATACTGGACGTAAATATTTAAAATATTTAAAGTATTATTACGATGCGCTAAGTGATTTCAGTAACTTATGTTGGTTGTGAAATATCGTCCTTTTGCATATCAATTGGGTATGAACAATCAAATATTTATATTTACAGAAAACATAAGAGTGAGACGATCTGCGTTGTTTTTCAAACAGAAATTCAATGGCGTGTGCTGTGGCCATAAATTGAAACGAATCGAGCTGAGTTTTAAAGATGAAAAAGTTAATTTGGCAATCGGCTATTATATTTTTAAGATTGTGGTGAATAGGATAGACTCTCATATACTTTATGGCGATATTGTCAGTTATAAGTTTTTTAAAGAGTAGATATGGATGAAAATACAGTTTTAGAACTTGCCCTTGAAGAAAGAAAGTTCTTACATGAGATATCAAATAAGTTAGCTGTTGCAGATGGAATGGCCGCAAAGGTTCTAAGGCTTATGGAGTCTTCTAATGCAGATGAAGACTTAATCCGTCGTCAAAAGAAAGCTTTAAAGGCCATTAAAGATCAAATTGAATTGGTTAAAAAACGTCGTTTTATCCTTCATGAGAGATCAAACGTTAAAAGCATTTAATTCAGATTCACACTTACTTGGTCGCCAACCATAAATGAAGATATTTCAAGTATAGGGCGCTTCTCTTCGCTATTGAAATTCTTTGTAATTGCAATTGAAGTATCTCCATCATGATGGATGACTTCGAGTTGACCTACTTTCATTTTGTGACGATAGCGTCTTTCTTTATCATAAGGATCGTTGAGAATAATAATTCTGTAAACGTCTAAGAGAGTACCGTTTTTGATACCTTGTTTCTCTCCGATATTAACATAATAATTTTTTTGAATTTCAGACACATCGTTGGTCATTGGTAATTCGTGCTCAACAGAGTAGATCATATAATCATTGGCACAGACTTGGATTTGTAGAGTTAATCCAATGACGACAAGTATGAAATGAGCAAGAGTCTTCATAACTAATTATCCTTTGTTGTTGCAGTCATATACTTTTTTACAAGCATACTGATCTACTATTCGGAAATTAGAGGAAAAAAATGATAGTGAAGGGAGGGAGAAGGACCGGGGGAAATATATTCCCCCGAAATTATGTCGAACTTAATTATTTCAATCTTAAGTATTTAACTTTATTAACCACGAGATCATTATATCTGAAGTTATTTAGTCGGTTATGATAAACAATATAGTCTCTCGAGTAATAGAGAAGTACCCATGGTAAGTCCTCGAGAACAATTTCTTCAACCTCGGCCATCAAGTGATACTTTTGATCGTTGTCAGAGAGCACCTTTATTTTTTCAAACTTTTTATCAAACTCTTTATTAGAATAATTAGATACGTTTGGCCCTGGTGCTTGGTTTTGTGTTGTTAGTAATTGAAGAACATTTTCACTATCTGGATAATCTAGAGTCCAACCATCAAGCCAAATTTGGAGTTTCCCTTCTTTGGCCTTTTTTAGGAAAGCAGGAAATGTATTGAGTTTAATTTCAATTTTTATCCCAATTGCTTCAAGATCTTGTTTCAGTAATTCGGCCCTTTGTCTTTGAGTCGTTGAAGAGGCTCTCGTGTCGTAAACAAGAGTTGGAAGACCTTCTCCGTTTGGATAGCCTGCTTTTTTTAAGTATTCTTTAGCTTTTTCAATATTGTAACTATAAGGAAGCTTACGAGATGGATCGTATCCTGGAATACCTGGAGGATAAATTGAGTTAGCTTTCAGTCCGATATTATTAGTAAATGTTTTAATATACTTTTCAATATTTACTGCATGAGCAATGGCCAAGCGAAGATTCTTATTAGTTCCTACGATAGGGTCTTTCATGTTGAAAGAAAACCACCAGTAAGTGAAAGAAGAGAAGATGTCGAGTGTGATATCTTTATCTTTGTACTCTTCAGTTAACTCACCACTAGGTGATACTAGTGAATGATAGTTATCTTTTGGAACTCTTAGGAAGTCGAGATTACCAGACATAAATTGTAACCATCGAGTTTGTGCTTCTTTAATTATATGAAATTCAATTTTATCGATAAATGGAAGGCGTTTCCCGGCATCTTCTAATAATTCTTTACTGTGGGCGAAGCGATCACCTTTTCCAGGATAAAATTCCTTATGGTAATTTTTGAATCGACTCATGAATAACTTTGAGCCGCGAAACCACTTATCTAATTTATAAGGGCCAGTACCAATAAGTTCATCAATAAAAGTTTCTTCTTTCATTGCTTCAGCTGGCATTGGGGAAGTAAAACTCATGGCCAATGCATTTAACATTTGTGGATATGGCTCTACTAATTTGATTTGAAGAGTGCGCTCATCCAATGCTTTTAATCCTTCAACATCTGTTGATAGGAGTTTACTAAAATCACTTCCGACCTCTTCTCTAAATTTATTAAGGCCAACGACACGGCCATCAAATAACCACCAACCATTACTACGGTATGGCCTAAAGGCTAGTCGCTTAATCTGGTTAATAAAGTCTTCTGCTTTAACAAACCTTGGTTTTTTAAAAGCTGGATGATCGTGATACTGGATATTTTCTTTGATCTTTATTGTATAAGTGAGGCCATCTTCAGAAACTTGAGGCATATCTTCAGCAAGAAGAGGAACTAGCTTTAAGGGTTTTCTGAGATAGTGGTATTCATATAATTGTTCATAACCTTGATAAACCACAGACATTGAAACAGAGTCATATGCGTTTACTGGGTCTATAGTAGAGATAGATTCTGTAAGTGGGAATCTAAGTGTATTCTTATCAGTTTTTGAAACACGACATGATGTTAAAGTGAGTGTTACAAGTATTAGTAATGTACTAAATGGGGTAATCTTGCGCATTGCTTTCCTCGTTTTGGACATAATTTATTTCTGTTTTTATTTTGTCGTATGAATGCCCTTTTGACAAAAGAAAGCGTATCAGCTTTTGTTTAAAATTAAAATCTTCCAAGGCCTCAATGCCTTTAGATCGAATCTTTTTATGGATTAACTCGCGAAGCTGATTATTTTCTGTGTATCGATATTCTTCGAATATTTCCTCGATGATATGACCTTCTACGTTTAGTCTTTCCGCTCTTAGCTTATTGATTATATTTCTCTTAGATTGACCTTTGTACATGAAGGTTTTGATACGGGTACGGATATATTGTTCTTCTTGTAGGTACTTGGCCTCTTCAAGGAAGTCGAGGAGCTCGTCTACATATGGAGTGTATTTTTTCTCGTATAATTTGCGCGCAAGTTTAAAGCGGGAATAGTCTCTTTTTGAAAGTAACCAGATGCAGTAATGATAAGCTCTTTTAAATGAACGAGTTAAATCGGCCTTGCTTTCATCTTCTGCAAGAATATAATCTTCATTATTAAAGGGAAGCTTTTCGATGGTTTCTTTTAGAGTCATTTAAAAAGTTGCCCCTTAGGTCACTGTCTACAATTCTGTAGGATAGAAATCTAAGAGGCTATATTTTAATTATTGAACAACTTTTTTTGACTTAGACTTTGATTTAGTCTTTTTCTCTTCTACTGGAGTTTCTTCAATAATCTCACCAGTTGCTTCATCAACTACTGAGTTATCTTTAATCAGTCCATGTAGAACAAGAATTTTATTTTTAATTTCTTGAGCAATCTCTGGATTGTCGGCTAAGTACTGCTTCGAGTTCTCACGACCTTGACCAATTTTTGCATCATTGTAAGAGAACCATGCACCTGCTTTTCCAACGATATTATTCGCTACGGCCAGATCTAGTAGGTCACCCATTTGAGAAATACCTTGCCCGTACATAATATCGAATTCAACGATTTTAAATGGAGGTGCAACTTTATTTTTTACAACTTTTACTTTCGTTCTGTTACCAATAACCTCATCACCATTTTTGATAGCACCAGTTCTTCTGATATCTAGTCTTACTGAAGAGTAGAATTTAAGAGCGTTACCACCAGTTGTTGTTTCTGGGTTACCGAACATAACTCCGATCTTCATACGAAGCTGATTAATAAAGATTACTGTCGTATTTGAGCGATTAATTGATCCTGTTAGTTTTCTTAGTGCTTGAGACATTAGTCTAGCTTGAAGACCCATGTGTGAATCTCCCATATCTCCTTCAAGTTCTGCACGTGGAGTAAGGGCCGCAACAGAGTCAACAATTAGAAGATCAACTGCACCTGAGCGAACTAGCATATCTGTGATTTCTAATGCTTGCTCACCACTATCTGGTTGAGAGATTAATGTATTTGGAATATCAACACCTAGATTCTGAGCATATACTGTATCAAGTGCGTGTTCAGCATCAATGAATGCAACTGTTCCACCTTGCTTCTGTGCTTCAGCAGCAATATGTAGAGTAAGAGTTGTTTTACCTGATGACTCAGGTCCATAAATTTCAATGATACGTCCCTTAGGTACACCACCAACACCTAGTGCAAGGTCTAGTCCTAGACAGCTTGTAGGAATTGCAGGAACTTTCTCTGGTCCGTTTTCACTATCAAGTTTCATGATGGCACCTTTACCAAATTGCTTCTCAATAGTTGAAAGTGCTAGATCTAGTGCTTTTTGCTTGTTCTTGTCAGTTGATGTTGTCGCCATAAGCTCTCCGTGTTTTTGTATTTAGAATTATTTCTACCAAATTAATCTGCTATCAGCTAATGCAAAAGTTGCTTGTTTTAACTTTCTTTTAAGTTGATGAAATCAAAACAATTCCAAAAAGCTAATTCTAGTTTTTTACATTTTGCTTATTTATATTTTTAGCGTAAGTTTTGCGTAAGTCAAGCGTAAATTTCTAACAGTTTGAAAGTAAGAATATAGAGAATACCCGCCATTAGACCTGCTGCGACATCGTCAAGAATAGTTCCTAGAGCGTCTTTACGATCATCGAAGACTCTAACTGGCCAAGGCTTCCAAATATCAAATATACGAAAGAAGATAAAAATAAATGCGTAACTTACAAAAGTTGGCTCAAGAATAAATAATGACGCAATCCAAATACCAATAACTTCATCAATAACAATCCATGATGGGTCAATGCAGTCATATTCTTTTTCAATTACTGATGTAATAAAGACGGCACCAATTGTAAGCAGTATAAGAAATGGAATAAAGAAAAAGAAAGGTGCATTTAATTTCCCAACAAAATATAATGGGATAATAGTTGCTAGGCTTCCTACTGTACCAGGTGCTTTTGGAGCGAGTCCAGTTCCAAAGAATGTAAGAAATACGATTCTAAGATCAGTTAGTGACTTAAATGTCAGTTTTTTTGTATTTTTTAGCTGATTTTCTGTATTCATGGCCTTATGGTAGCATTACTCAACACTTAGAGAAAAGAAACTTTATGAATCGACCAGATTATTTAAAAAATTATATTTTTGATTGGGATGTCTTCGACGTTGTCGTTGGTGGCCGTTCTGCTCTTGATTCAAATTTCTTTGTAGCGAAGCTAGATGATATTACTGAGGTTAATAAATTCTTAAAAGGTTATGGACTCGATCCTGATAATCCTGTCGCACGTGCTGAGTTATTTGGTAACTTTCAAGAGGCGATTCAATTTATAAAGCGCTACTTCCTAAAAGATGGCAGCCCTGACGGCCTAGATCTTGAAATTCCAACATCACTTTTTACAGTTACAGATATTAGTGGTCTCTTCTTAATGGCCACAGGTAATTCTGAACATACAGTTGAAGAACAGTTATGGGCAGAGATTGTTTTAAAAGTGATGCACACAATACTTCATGCTGACAAAGATTTACGTTCAAATTACTTCAACCAAATTCAAACACAAATCTTTGATAAGTTTTATCGCTACTTACATCGTGATAACGACAACAACCTTTACTTAAAGTCCGGTGAGATTTCGATCCCACTTGTAGACTTTGAAACTAAGTCAAAGAAATCTCGTGATAGTGTTATTATCAAGTTACTTCATAAAGCAGAAAATGTTGCAGAAGAACTTTTTGATAGAGTTGGTGTAAGACTTGTTACGAAGAATAAATTAGATATTATTAAGGTTCTTCAGTTTTTAATTAGAAATTACATCATTACACCACATAATATTAAGCCTTCTCGATCTCTAAATACTATTTTTGATATCAGTTTATTTAGATCAAAATATTCAAGCTTAGTAAAAATGGCCCTTAGGAATAATCTTTCAGAGGAGCGCTTTGTTTCTGCTGTAAATCGAGAAATTGATGAATGTAGCTTTGAAAATATTGAAAGTGAACATAATCTTCACTCATCTGCTAAATATCGTTCAGTACAATTCACTTGTCGCCAATTGATCAAATACAAGAATCCTTTCCTTGCGGAGTTTTTTAAATTAAGAAAAATGGCCAAGGACGAAGACTCTGCAGTTGCTAAAGAACTGTTAGGTTTAGACTTTTCATCACTTTCTCGAGATGTACGTTTTTTTTATCCATTTGAAGTTCAGGTCGTAGATGAAGCATCTTATAAAATTAATTCAGAAGGGGAAGCATCTCATTCTGAATATAAGAAAGCTCAAAAAATCTATGCAATGAATCGAGTATTTAAAAAGCTTTTATTACATAAAGGCTTAATCCAAGAATAATTCTATTCTCTCATTTATAAATTCTGGGAAGTCTACTTGCGGCACATGGCTTCCATTTTTAATGATATATAATTCAGAATTCGCTAGGCCCTTGTGTAGAATTTGTTGAAGGTAATTTGGGATGACTTTATCTTTATCTCCACCAATTATTAGGGCAGGAGTCTTAATTTGTTCAAGATCCTTAATAACTCTTTGTTCTCTCATTTCATCAAGTAATTGAAAGAAGATATCTGGTGAAAGCTGCCCCAATTTCTTCATATAGTACTGAACGAAGTCGAGATTCGTTTTCTTTGTGTTAAATCCTCCGCGCCAAACCATAAATTTTGCGAGGGGATTGAGATATGCATTTTTCCAAATAAGTTTGAATTGGTTTTCCCATTTATCTTTAATCTCTTTAATATATGGCTCTGATATATCAACGAGATTTGAATCAAACATAACATCTTGTGGAGGAAAGATTGTTCCTGAAATTAAAATCATCTTTTTAACTTCTGTAGGGTACTTGAATGCATATTCAATTGTTACATTAACACCCATTGAGTGTCCGATATGGATTGTCGTTTCAATATTTAGATGATTAATCAATGTATTTAAGTCACTAATAATATTTTCGAATGTAATTGTTTCGATACCTTCTTTCGTCTCTGATTCGTAATGACCGCGATAATCATGCAATAGGATATTATATCCTTTATTGTGAAAGAAATCGATTTGATATTCAAAATGACGGATATTACAGACAAGGCCATAATTGAAGACTATAACATCTTGGTATTTTTCTCCTTCTACTGGTTCAAAATTTGTCCAGTATTGAATCTTTGTACTTTCATCAATATTTAGAAATTTAGACTTATTCATCCAAGAGGTCATTATCGTATTGTCCTGTTAACTTTATGTAGTGTTGTTCAAGTGCTTGTATCAACTTATACTTTTTTGGATCCTTGTGCTTAATATCTTCTAAGTATTGATAATAATCTTCGTGGTCATTATGTTTATTCTCATCAAAGTCGACTATTTTAAATTTTAGATTTTGAACTTCAATAATGTCATTCTTATTTAATTTAACAATGCCTTCAATTCGTTTCTCATTTAATTTAAAAGGTTGCGTACAAACAAATGTAAGTGAGTTTGCCATATGCTTTATGACGCCAACGTAGAGATCTAGTGTAGTGTCTTCGATAGGAATATTATTATGAATTGAGCTTCCAATAAAAACACGTGGTAGATTCAATGTATAATGACCAATAGATAGTAAGTCTAGGCTATCAAGGACTTGGATATGTATCATAAAAGTATTTTATCCTGTAACGTGAAAAAATGCGAAAATTAAATTGTAGTAAAGACTTTCTCGTCAACTTCAATTGAGTTAAGTACTCCATTGAATTCATCTGGATACTTCTTAATATCCTCTATTGCCTCATAGAGAATATCTTGATTGAGAACAATATTTGCTAATTTCTTTTGAGTGACCACTCCGGATTGTTCCTGTCCAAAAAGATCGCCCTCTCCTCGAATCTTTAAGTCTTCTTCAGCTATCTTAAAACCGTCGGTATACTTTTCAATGACTTGAAGTCTTTGCATACTTTCAGGTGATACTTCACGATCTGTAACAAGAAAGCAGAATCCTGGTTTATCTCCACGTCCGACTCTTCCCCTCATTTGGTGTAGGCTACTTAATCCGAAACGTTCTGGACTTAAGATTGCCATAATCGTTGAGTTGATAATATTAATTCCAACCTCAATAACAGATGTCGCAATTAAAATATCAATTTCATGTTTTTTAAACTTTGTTATGGCCTCTTCTTTTTCATCAGGTGACATACGTCCATGTAGTGGAGTAATTCGAAAATCTGGAAAATATTTTTTATAAAGTTCAAAAGTATGTTCCAGGTTTCTTATATCTTCATTTTCTGATTCTTCGATGGCCGGAACAACAACATAGACTTGTTCTTTCATTTCAAGTCTCGTTTTTACAAAGCTTAAATAATTTTTGAGGTTTTCATTTGTAACGATTCTTGTTTTTTGACCTTTTCGACCTTTTGGCATGGTCTTAATTATTGAGATATCGAGGTCACCATATTTTGTTAGGCTCAATGATCTCGGGATAGGTGTTGCTGACATGATTATACAATGTGGATTTTCACCTTTTTTCATTAATTTAATACGTTGTTCAACACCGAATTTATGTTGTTCATCAATAATAGCTAATTCAAGATTCGCAAAGCTTACACTATCTTGAAAGAGAGAGTGTGTACCAATAACAATATCAATATCGCCATCTGCTAGTTTTTGATTGATAATTTTTTTCTTACTGGCCTTAGTGCTTCCAACTAATAACTCAACATTAAACTCACTGCCTAGGATTTCTTCTATTTCACGAAAGTGTTGAAGAGCAAGGGTTTCTGTAGGACACATTAATGCGACTTGACCACCTGACTTTAAGATTAAAAATGCACTGGCCACTGCTACGGTCGTCTTACCACAACCTACATCCCCTTGGATGAGTCTCATCGACGGCGTTGAATTTTTAAAGTCTACTATAATATCATTTAATGCTTTTGTTTGGTCTTCAGTAAACTGATATGGATAAAGACTTCTCGCCTTTTCAATATCTTCTTTTGAAATATCTATGTATTCACGACTTAGCTGATCTCTCTTATTTTTTCTTAGTTTAATTTTCAATTGATCATAAATAAACTCTTCATAGATGATAGATCTTTTTGCGCGATCAAATTCTTCTTGGCTCCACTCGTTTGGAGGGACTCTTCCATGAAGATATTTAAAAGCCTGACTACGAGAGAGTAGTCCTTTTTTATCTCGAATTGAGCTTGGAATAATTTCTGGTATTTTATCCCAGAAACCTTTTGGTATTTTATCAAATACTTTTTGAATATGGTGTGACTTTATACTGTCAATTGTCGGATATGTAATTCTAAGACCAGTTTCGGAATCAGACTTTCCAATATCAAATATTTCAGGATTAACGATTTGCAAGCTTTCATTAAAAACTGAAACAACACCTAAGAATTCAAAATGTTTTAATGACTCGATTTTCTTTTGGATTGATTGATATGCATTAAACCATTTCAAGGTAATAAAGTTTTCACTGAGGTCATCTTTAACGGTTACAGTAATATTTAATAAAACAGCGCGACCTTTTCCACGTGCTTTAAAGTTTGGTCTGGCCTGTATTGAGACAACTTCACCACGACCTCGAAAGAAGTCACCGATATTGGCATATTGAAACTTAGCGAGGTCAGGTAATTTGACGATCCGCCTTGGCAGAAGCCAAAGCAAATCGTTTATTGTGGTAATATTTTTCTTATTAAGCGCTTCGAGTGTTTTAGTCGGCTTGCTATAGAGGTCGGCAATCTTCGTATAGAGTGAGTTATTACTTATACTCAATTGACTCCACCTCGTATTCGATATTTCCCTTTGGTGCACGAACTACGACTTCATCGCCTTCTTCTTTACCGATAAGGGCCTTACCAAGTGGACTGTTGTATGAGATTAAGCCTTTCTTCATATCTGATTCTGGCTCTCCAACAATTTTATAAGTAACAGTTTCATCAGTATCAATATTTAGGATTGTTACTGTCGCACCAAATACAATTTTATCTGAATTTACATTACTTGGATCAATCACTTCGCTACTTGCAAGGATCCCTTGAAGTTGAGAAATACGACCTTCAACAACACCCTGCTTTTCTTTTGCTGCATGATATTCTGCATTTTCTTTAAGGTCTCCAAGTTCACGAGCTTCTGCAATTGTTGTTTTTAGCTCTTCTCTTTCAACCTTAATAAGTTGATCAAGCTCTGCTTGAATTGCATCGTATCCTTGTTTAGTAATTGGTTGTTGATTGGCCATTAGTTAATCCTTTATTTAAATAATGCATTTGCAGCAGCAAGGAGATCATCTTTTCCATCTCCGTTATCGCTACCACCTTTTAAAATGAAGTAGTCACAGAAGTTTGCTTTTTCTTTTTCTACAATACGGTCTGCGCTTGATTCACGACATTCATTATATGCTGATTTGTCATAGAACTTGCACATTTTACAACAATGTAGGCTTGCGTAGCAATACGGGCATTCTTCCTTAAGTGAGATTTTTTGTCCCGCTTCAAGTCCTGTTACTTTTTGACACGCATAGCAAGTTACTTCATTACTATTAGTTAACATTTAAAAGCTCCAGCTTTTCTCTATATATACGTCAGGTGAATTGATTTGATCATCTGACTTTAAATAAATTTTAGGCTCTTGTCTTTTATTGTATTCGTCTATACTGCGATACAGAAGCTCTTCATTACCAGTTTGAATGGTCTTTGATAAGAGATAGTTTAACATAAGTATGACAGTTCCAGAAGCAATGAGGCTACGCCTTGTGTTAGAACTTGGATTTGTTAAGAAAGCTGAAAGAATTAGTCCACTTCCAACAGTTCCCATAATCGCAGGGCGCCAAATATCCTCTTGTGCATCTTGGTAGTCATTTAAGTAAGTTAGTGCAACTTTATCTTTTTCTAAGTGATATCTTAACCCTTCTCCTTTTAGAGAAGAACTTGGGTCAATAAGAATCTCTTGTTGATTAATTACTGCAATGCGAGAGCAGGTCTCATCATTTGCTATTGAAGTCGTTGAAAAAAGTATAAATATAGTGAGTAGTATATGTTTCACGTAATATTTTTACCATTTTTCTGGCAATAGGGCTATGCACCTTTTGTCGTTAGCGTGATAAAATACTATAATTTTAAGAAAGGATATTGTGTGGGGCTAATTACAACTAGTTTTAAGATTACTAAAACCATTAGAAATATTTCTCGATTAAGGGAGATTGCAACAGTTTTTGCTAAGAATGGACTAGATGAATTTATTTCACAGAATGTTCTAAATATTATTCCAAATTTTGTTTTTCCTAAAAAAAGTGAAAAAGTAAGACAATTGCCAGAGCATGATAACTCTTGGGGCGATGTTATGGGATATCGTCTAAAGTTATGCTTTGAAGAGTTGGGACCTGCATTTGTTAAATTTGGACAACTATTAAGTACACGTGAAGATATATTTGATGAAGACTTTATCAAACATATGAAAAAGCTTCGCGATCAAGTTAAGCCTCTGCCTTTTTCAAGTGTAAAAAAAGAAGTTGAAGAGTCACTTGGAAAGAAAGTCGAAGAGATATTTAAGTCAATAGAAGATAAACCAATTGGTACGGCCTCTATTGGTCTCGTCTATAAAGCTGAGCTTTTAACAGGCGAAAAAGTTGTTTTAAAAGTTAAAAGACCAAAAATTGATAGGCTAATCGAAACAGATCTTTCAATTCTTATTTTTCTGGCCAATCAAGCAGAAAGAGCAACAGATGAAATTAAGTTTCTTGGCTTCTCTAATGTCTTAGAAGATTTTTCATATTCATTACAAAGTGAATTAAACTTTAATGTTGAGGCCTTGAACTGTCAGAAGCTTAAGAAAGTTATTGCTAAATATGATGAGAAAGAAATTTTCTATCTTCCAAAAGTTTATAACGAGTACACATCTGAAGATCTTCTTGTAATGGAGCTGATAGAGGGGATATCTTTTAGTGATTCAGTTGAAATAAAGAAGCACATCTCTCGCTTAGAGCCAAAAATAGATGAAAGTTTAAGTATCTTTATGCGTTGTTTTCTTAACGAAGGATTCTTTCATGCTGATCTTCATGGTGGGAATTTCTTCTTTTTAGAAAATGATCAAATTGCACTGATTGATTTTGGACTAGTTGGGAGCTTATCAAAAACAGGCCGTCAGAACTTTATTGCAATTATTTATGCTATCTTAACGCAGAATTTTGAAAATCTCGTTTATGAGTTTTTAGATGTCGCTATTTATAATGATGTGCCAGATGTTGATAAATTAATTGTCGATATAAAGAATGCAATTGGACCTCAGATTGGATTAACAATTCAGCAAACAAACTTTGCTCTTATCATTCGTTCCATAATTACAACTTTAAGAGAACATCATATCTTTTTACCAAGAGAGTGGTTTGTCGTCTTCCGAGCATTAATAACTTTAGATGGTGTAGGGAAGTCATTAGATCTTGATTTTGATATCTTTAATCTTTTAGAGGGAGATATTAATGAGATCATTCAAGAAAGCTTTTCAACAGAAAGTTTTGTTGAAGATGGGATGTGGATCGCAAAAGATATTTTAGGAGCTTCGCGAGTGATACCACGTCACTTTAAATGGTTTTTAAAAGAGTTCTCTAAAAATAATTACGCAATTAAAGTAAGACATAAAGGAATTTGGAAACCAATTCTATCTGTTGCTAGTTCAGTACGCCTTTTGTCATTTTACATACTAGGTGGAATTCTCTTTTTTGCAGGTAAAAGTTTTGTGTCCCAACATTATTTAACAAATCGTGACCTCTTAGATTATCCAACGATTACGTTAGTTTTATGGGCCGCTTCATTATTTTCAATTGGCTACGGTTCACTAAGGCATCGATAATAGTTTAGATACTATCAGCACCAGTTATGTAAATAGAAGGTAATAGATGGTCAATCTCTTGAGCTTTTCCTGGTCCAAATAAGATTGTTAAGATTTCATTTTGATCAATTTGATAAGGTCTCGTTTCGATTTTAAGCTCATCTCTTTTTATCTCAATAGACCCTTTACTTAACTTGTGGATAAACTTTGAAAATATATCCTCATTAATAATTTTTCCCCAGGCGAGATGAATAAAGAAAGAATCTTCATCCAATGTGCTTGGATTAAGAAGTTGGAGAGGCTTAAATTTCTTTAATTCTTTTTTATTAGAAGAAAAAGAAACTTCATGAATTATTCCTTTTAAGTCCTGTCCTTTCTCAAAAAATAAATATTCATTATTATCTTTATTTCTAAATAGCTTCATTGAAGATATTTGCCTGATATCTCTCCAATCATTTAGTGTTCTTTTTATCGATATCGTATTCTTATAAGACTGATTATATAATTCATTTAATTGACTTAGTTGAGAATCACTATAGTTTGCAATATTGTCTTTTTGATAACCTCTTTTGATAATCTCTTCTTCAGTAACAGTCTTTTCTCCTATTACAGAAGTGAGCCCGAATTGGCGAAAGCCTAGCTTTTGATAGAAGTCATTCTTATCAGACCAGAGAATAATCATTGAATACTTATCTTTATATAGCTTACATATATATTCATATAACTTCTTAAATTGCCCCTGACCTTGGAATTCCTTCTTTGTAAAGATTCCCCCAAGAAGAAGTACATTAATATTTGCATCATTATAATGTAGTGTTACGGGACGAACTCCAATATGAGCAATCAGCTCTCTATTATCATTTAGAAGTAAGTGGCAATTTTCAAGATTACTATCTTTTATAAGTTGATGAAAATCGATAGCGAAAGAATTCTCTTCATTATATTGAAAAGCATCTTCGATTTCATTTAGAACTTCGCTCTTGTACTGTGAATGTTTCTTTAAATTCGTGAAAATCATGTCTATTTATTTTACATTTTTTTTGAAGATTGATGTTGAGTGAAATACTCCGCTTTCCTCGAAGCCTATTAATACTGACTTCTTTGTCTAACTAGGCAAAAAAGTTCGTATAAGAATTAGACAAATTTTTTCTAAAGAGTTTCATATTTCTAGCGATAAGGAGTTGTAACAATTGTACAGCTGTATGGATTTCAGCTGACTGACAGGAAGGAATCTTGTCGGTACCCAGTCAAGGAGGATAGAATGGGACTACGAATTAACACGAACGTTGCATCTCTAAACGCACAGAGGAACCTACGTGGAACACGTCTTGGTATGCAACAATCTCTAGAAAAATTATCATCAGGTCAAAGAATCAACAGAGCAGGTGACGATGCCGCAGGTCTAGCGATTTCTGAAAACTTAAAGGCACAAATTAGAGGTCTTGGACAAGCAGAAAGAAACGCAGAAGATGGGATCTCTTTAGTTCAAATTGCTGAAGGGGCTTTAGGGGAAGTTTCAAACATCCTAATCCGTCTTAGAGAACTGTCTGTACAAGCCGCTTCGGATACTATCGGTTCAACAGAAAGAAAGTTTCTTAACGTTGAATTTGAGCAACTTACATCAGAAATTGATCGTATTGCTAACTCAACAGAATTCAATAGAGTACCACTACTAAATGGTACAGGTGCAGTTTTTGATATTCAGATCGGGACGCGTAATGACCCTATATCTGACCGTCTAACATTCGACGCTTCATCAGCAGATGTTAACGTCGCTGCCCTAGGTCTTAACCTTGCATCAGTTGCTGATAAGATTTCTGCACAGAACTCTCTATCATCAATCGATCAAGCAATTATTTCAGTTTCTGGTATTAGAGCAGACTTTGGTGCCCTTCAAAACAGACTTCAATCAACGGTAAACAATATCGCAACGTCGATTGAAAACTTAAGTGCAGCAAACTCTCGTGTAAGAGACACAGATGTCGCAGCAGAAACTGCAAACTTAACGAAACAAAATATTTTAATGACTGCCGGTACTTCGGTTCTTGCGCAAGCGAACACAAGTACAAATAGTGCACTAAGCTTAATCCAGGCAGCATCTCAAGGGTAATAAACCCTGAGATCGCCGGATGGCAAAGTGATTTAAAACTAATTTAAACGGAGTCAATATGCAAACTACTGGATAGCTAAGTAAAAGCAATGACAGACTGCAACCTTGATTTGCTTGTTAATACAATACAAGAGGAATGATTGGTTTATCCGTAGAAGCATTATTTAATTATTAACGAATTTATTGAGCTGGACGCTCAATTATCAAACAGGAGGTTTATATGATGATTGAAGGAGACTAATCATGGGAATCAGAATTAATACAAATGTGGCATCAATCGCAGCACAAAGAGCAATGTCACTTACAAATAAAAGAGTTGGAGATAACTTAAGAAAACTATCATCAGGTGAACGTATTACGAGGGCCGGTGATGACGCCGCTGGACTGGCAATTAGTGAAAACTTAAAAGCGCAGATCAGAGGTATGAGACAAGCAAAGAGAAACGCAAACGATGCTATCTCTCTTGTCCAAGTAGCAGAAGGTGGATTAAATGAAGTATCAAATATTATCATTCGTCTTAGAGAGCTTGCAGTGCAGACTTCCTCTGACACGATCGGTGATACTGAACGATCATTTTCAGACATCGAATTCCAACAGCTTAAAGAAGAGATCGACAGAATTGCTAAGTCGACTAACTTTAACGGAGTTCAGCTACTGGATGGAACAGGTGGTAGACTTGAGTTTCAAGTCGGGATTCACAATGATCCAACGCTCGATCGACTCACGTACGACGCAGCAGGATCAGACGCAACAATTACCGCTCTTGGGCTTGCCGCTGACAGTATCGCAACTAAAGAAGGATCTCAATCCGTTCTTAAGAAACTTGATGATGCGTTGGTTGAAATCAACGGGCAGCGTGCAAATATGGGTGCGCTCCAAAACCGACTTTCGTCAACTGTTAACAACCTGGGAATTAGCGATGAGAACCTAAGTGCAGCTAAATCGCGAATAAGAGATGTGGACGTGGCCAAGGAAACAGCAGATATGGCCAAAAATAACATCCTTATTCAGGCGGGAGCCTCTGTTCTTGGACAGGCAAACCAAGTGCCGAATGTGGCATTAAAACTAATTGGATAAATCAATCATATAGGCGACTATGGTCCTGAATAGGACATAGTTGCCTCCTCTTATTTCTACTTATCAATTTTTTCATCTTACCCTTATAATAAAGACTATGAGTGAACTTAAACCTAAGACTATTCTAATCTTTGGGATCTCTTCTTTTGTAGGATCATCTTTAGCGGAATTCTTCAAAAGAGACTACAAAGTCGTGGGGACATATTGTCAAAACCCCGTATCAATTAGGGGAATTACGACTTTGCCTTGTGATGTTTTAAATAAGCAAGAAGTTCAACTTGTCCTTTATACTTTTAAGCCAGATATCACTATATATGCTGTAGGGAAGTCGTCAATTGTAGATTGCGCACTTTCTGAAAGAAGTGCCGACGCATTGAATACGAGTGGTCTATTTAACGTTTCAGATTCTTGTCAGCGCTATAAGTCTCAAGTTGTTTATCTTTCTTCCAACTTTGTTTTCTCTGGTGAGTCTGATGAATATATGGAACTTGATATTCCTGATGCGACAACTACATATGGAAAGACTCAAGCAGCTGCTGAGTTTTATATTCAAAAATCATCTTTAAACTATTTAATCTTTCGCGTGTGTCGATTATACGGTCGTGGTGGCGTGCACACTCGAAGAAATCTCTTTGAAAAGATACAGTATAAGCTACATTTGAGAGAGGAGTTTGAACTCGATGATTATGTTAAGACAGGCTTTCTCGATGTGGACTACTTAGGGATGGTTATAAAAATCTGTATTGAAAGAAAGCTTAAAAATAGATTATTGCAAATAAGCTCATCTGACTTTATGTCGACCTATGCATTTGGAAAGCTATATTGTGAAAAGTTTCACGAACCTGCAAAGTTAATTAGTTCAGGAAAATGGCCTTATCCGATTATGAGCAGTGCTAAAGTTGGAGATAATCATAGTGGTTATCTAAACTTTAATATGAATATTGCCAATGCCGAAGGCTATCTTCACTTAAGACTTCCAACGGTTGAAGAATCACTTGAGTATTCTGCGCAAAAAATGCGAACGCTTGCTGATAACAAAGAAGCATCAGAGTCTAAGGATTCAATCAACTATATTTAAGTCTATCTTGCAGATAATTTTATGAATTCACTAAGGTAGTGCTTCACTAATGCATCACAATTAACTTCTTCATTCTCAAATCGCCATGTAATTTGATTAAAAGGACCAATATGAGCGCGAATTTCGTGAAGATTTCCTGCTCCGTGGTTTTGCGATTCACTCATTCTGGCACTAAAGATGTCTTTTCCATTTGCTAAGAACCCAATTGAAATTAAATCATCAGACTTTCTAGCAAAAATAAGACGTAGTGAGTTGCGATAGATCATGAAGTCATTAATCGTATTAGCAATCTTAAAGATTTTAATCGTATTAGTGTCACCACGATATTCATTGAATTTATGGACATAGATCTCAAAGAGATCTCTTAATTTATTCATAAAATTAACAGATGACTCTTCTAGCTGAAAAGCTGGGTTTAAATGATCATTGAAACTTACGACACCGCTCTCATCCATATTGATCTCTTCAAGAGCGAGATTTTCGATCCATTTCGTTGATACTTCCGTGTTTCTTTCGAATTTTGTAATATCCATAACTTAAATTCTACTAGATATTGGCGATTTGAAAAGATTTTTTTGAAATGAGTAATAATAAAGGGCATTTTGGAGATGTGAATGAGCTAGATGAGCGATTTGAAAGTTTCCGCCCGTCATGTGACAGGTGGATGCAGTGATAATCACTTTAGGCTTCCCACTGATTCATGGGCCTGCTCACCGTAACCAGTGACCGCTTCCTTTCTAAGCTTTGTAGGGCGAAACAACTTTATAGATGCCCATCTAGCTCACCCATAAATTATACCCGAAATTTGTAAACGGCAACAGAAATAGGCACATTTAAATCACCTTGACGATAGTATTTTCAGTTATTTATGAACATAAACCTAAAATATTAGGCCCTGTGGATGCGAGGTGTTAAAATAAACTTAAGAAAAGTTAAAGCTCTGGGCCATTTCAGCCGAAAAGTTGAGATAGTTACTGAGTTTTGTCCCCACGTTTGGGGTTAATTGAAAGGAGTGCAACAATGAAAACCTTACTAGCGTTTCTTAAAGACGAAGAAGGTCAAACATCAACAGAGTATATCTTACTTGTTGCTGTTGCTGCGATGTTAGTTATGAAGTTTAGAGAGAAAGCTTCTCAAGGGATTGAACAGCTTACAGATGGTGTATTTGGTAATACATCTAATCTACTGCAAGATCTCCAAGGCGGTAATTAATATATTTCCCCGCTCCCCAGTTTCTTCTAGGGAGCGGAGGAAAATCTTTCTCACCAACTTCAAAGTCGTACTTAATGTAAAATATTAAGTATGTTACGTCAGTCACAAAGCGGTCAGGCTTTAATCGAGTATATATTTATCTTAGCTTTCTTTGCGGGAATTTCTATTGCTATGGCAAGAGGGATTGGTACGTATACTACTGGCTTCTTTAAAAGTTTTGCATTTCATTTATCGCAAGAACTCTCTACTGGAGCATGCCCAAGAGGTTGCTGGCATTCACCTTTTGTAAATGGAAATGAGTAATTCGATATGCCAGTTAGTGTTTTTATTTTTCTTCTCGTTCAATTAATTTATATTTCTTATATTGATATTCAATCAAGAAAAATAGCCAATGCATGGTCAATTGGTAATATCTTTCTCTTTATTGTGTTGTTATTCTTTTTTCCAAATTCTTATAACCTAAGTGTTCAAACTTTTCTTTTTCCATTGGGGATATTTTGTGCCGGTTTTCTTCTTTTTATTTTAAAGATAATGGGAGGGGGAGACTCGAAATATTTAGCAAGTTTGTTTCTTATTATTCCTGTTGAAATTCAAGAACAAGCATTCATCTCTTTGGCCGTTGTTACAGTGATTGTGGGGCTATCCGTATTTATTACTAATATACTCAAGAATTGGGATTTTATAGTAAAGGCTTTCAAAGAAGGTAACCTGTTTCAGATAAAACGTATATTTGGGAAGAAATTTGCATTTGCTCCTGTTATACTAGTTTCATGGATTTTTCTAGGATGGAAAATAAAAGAACTCATTTACTTCTAAATAAGAAGGGGCAATCAACAGTAGAGTATATTCTGCTCTTTGTTGTCGTCACGACTTTTGCCATGACAATATTTAAAAGTGATGCCTTTCAGGACATGATTGGTGAAGGTATGTTTGGGACACTTGCAAGATCAATGGAGTACTCTGCTCGTTATGGAACGAAGGGAACTGTAGATGGTTATGGAAGTAATTACTCAAATCCAAGACACCCATTATATTATAATGAAGCAAAAGGGCAGACGCATTTCTTCTCACCAAGAGAGCCTTATAATGAATAATTTATCAAAGAATAATAAAGGTCAGTCGACGATTGAATTCTTATCGACATTCACTTTTGTGATCGCCTTCTTCTTTGTGTTTGCTAAAATTGGCCTAAACTTTACGCATTCTTATTTACTACAATATGCAAATTTTATGGCCTCTCGTGCATACCTTGTTGCAGATAATAAGATACCTGGTGATAGCTTAGCACGCTCAAAGGCAAACCAGGTTTTTCAATCTTATAATGTTGTTAATTGTGGTCCTGACTGTGCTTTAAAGTTCAACTCTAAACAAACAACAGACTGGTTTTTAACAGGTACTTACTTAGATTATAAAACAAAGTTTTCTCTAATGAAGGTTTTAACTGGTGATATCGATATGAGCTTTCGTATTGAATCATTTTTGGGAAAAGAGCCCACCATTAGAGAATGCCTAGTGCGTGTTTGTCAGTCGTTTTCGGAAGTTACGACAGCAAGTGGCGCTGGAAATTGTTCAAGTACACTGACAACAATTTACGATAATGGATGTTAATTGAAGAAGAATAGTTACAAAGACATATTCAACAATGAAGAAGGTCAGGCATTATTTGAGGCCATGATATTCATTCCTATCCTTCTCTACCTAGTTGTAATGATGATCACAATCGGTAACTCCATTAACACTGCAATTAATCACAATAAAGCAGCTCGTACTTATACTTTCTATATTATGCGAGGAAATTCTGATGCATCCGGAAATTTCGATATTAATCGACTAAATGGAACATTAAGTGAACTTGGTAACTTTATGATTGGTTGGAGTGATGAAATGGGTGGCGCTGGTGGAGAAAGTCCGATAGCTCCTACTTTTCAAATCCCAACACTGCCATGGGCCCCAGCAGCTGAGGAAAATTGTCAAGATAGAGGTGATCCAGAGGATACGACATGTATAAAAGTGTTCACTTTATTTGGTGTTTGCGGAGAAACATTTAATAAAACAGGTGATGTTTTATTTAGAAATACAGATCCTGGTATTGCCACACTAAATTCGTCGTGTAATTTCAAGTAGAATTACCTCACTTGAAGTAGCCAAAAATGCCTCTTGGCCACCAACTCCTTGTTTTTTGATAAAATATTAACTGATTACTTAACTAAGTAAAGCAGGATGTTTTATGAATACAAGAGCTTTTACCCTGGCCCTAGTTATTGCAATGGTCGCAATGTTTATGGTCCATACATATATTGAAGACCAGCAGTCAGCGCTAATTAAAAAGTACGGAACAATGAGTTCTGTTCTCGTTGCAAAAGAAGATATTCGAGAGTTCGATCTACTAGATGAAACGAAGGTTTCGATTGTAACTGTTCCTCAGAAGTTCTTAGCACCCGGAAGTTTTAAAACAGTTAAAGAAATTGAAAATACAATTGCCACTGTTCCTATTTTAAAAGGGGAGCAAATCACAAAACCTCGTGTAACTTATCCAGGAGAGAGTACTGGACTTTCTAGAGAAGTTACTGTTGGTATGAGGGCCATCGCATTCCAAGTTGATGAAAGAAGTTCTGTAGGAAAACTTATTCGTCCAGGTGATCGTGTCGATGTACTTGCACCGATGGATTACACTGGTGGAGCGAGAATGGATCGTCAAAAAATTGTAACGATTCTACAAGATGTAAGAGTTCTATCAACAGGTAAAAGTGTATCTAATAATATTCCACTCATTGGTGTAAAGACGGCCGATGTCGTTCGAAAAATGAAGCTTAATACTTATTCAAATTATACAACAGTAACGCTTGAATTAAGTCCATTCCAAGCACAAAAGCTAACACACCTTTATCTCTTCCAATCAAATAAACCGATCTTAACTTTAAGAAATATTAATGATGGAGAGAAACAACTAATTGAAGGAACAAGGCTATACGATATTTTATCAGATGCAGATCGTAACGAGGCAAGAGCTTACTTTAATGAAAAGTATAAGAAGAAAAATTAATGTATATATTTAAAATCTTAATCATATTCTCAATGACTTTTATGAGTTTTGCGCAGCAAAGCTCTTCAGGTATTGGTGTACAAGAAGAAAAAGTCGAAGTTGTTCTGGGTATTGATAAAGTACTTCCAATAGACTTTCGTATTACTTCAAGAAGTGTTCAAGTTGCAAATCAAAGAATCTTAAAAGTACAACCTGTAAATACAGCAGCAGGAACTAGTGAGCTTGTTTTAAAAGGTGAGGCTCCTGGTATTACTTCCGTGACAGTTCGAGATCGCCTTGGTGCTATCAAAAAGAGATACCTTGTTACGGTAACAGCAACAGAAAAGTCAAAACTTATCTCTGAAATTAAAGAGCAATTAGGGCCAATTGAAGGGCTTGAAATTAACCTTCGTGGTGGAAAAGTCTTTGTTGAAGGAAAGATCATTGTTCCAGGTGATATTGGTCGAATTGTAAAAGTATTAGAAGATTACCCTGATGTGAAAAACTTAGTTGAAGTTTCACCTCAAACCTATTTGATTATTTCTCGAGAAATGCAAGAAGGATTACGTCGTAATAATTTAAAAGATGTAACAGTTAGGTTTTTTAATAACTCTTATCTACTTGAAGGGATTGTAAATTCAGAAGAAGAAAGTGCTCTTGCAGTGAAAATTGCGGCCACTTATTTACCGGATCGTATCGAGAGTTTAGCAAGACGTACTGACTCGGTTCAACAGTTGGGTCGTGATGAAATTATTAAAAACTTTCTTGCAATTAATAGAAAACCACAACCACCTCAGCCTTCAAAGCTTATTAAGATTACAGCTCAATTCGTCGAGTTGTCTAAAGATTATAATCGAGTCTTTGGCTTTAAGTGGAATCCAAGCGTTGGAACCACTGGTGGTCAGATTATTTTTGGCCGTGGTGAAAACGGGGGAACAATTACAACTTCTTCAAGTGGAAACTTCGGTGGAACAATAAATCAATTATTTCCTAAGCTAAGTTCTGCTAAGGCCGCTGGATATGCACGTATTGTTCAATCTGGAATGGTGATTACAAAAGATGGTGAAAAAGCCAAGCTCTCTAAAGGTTCAGAAAGAAATGTTGCGGTAGGTACTGGAGAGTTTCAACAGGCAAAAGTAATTGAAGCTGGCTTTAACTTAGACGTAACACCAAAGATTCTTCAAGAAGAGAAGATCAATCTCGATATTGTCCTAGGTGTTTCTTCTTCACAAGGTGCAGATAAACAAACAAATTCATTAGATACAAAGTTAATTGTTAAATCAAGAGAGTCAGCTGTTGTAGGTGGTATTTCCATTAATAAGACAGCAACAGAATACGATAAAGATCCTCCAGATGGTGTTTCAAGTACTCAGAGTGATGACTCTGACTCATCAGTTCAGACATTTTCATTATTCTCATTTGTCCGTTCAAAAGATGTTTCAAAGTCAAAGGAACAATTTGTTGTTTTTATTACTCCTGAGATTATTGAAAGTGCATCAACTGGAACTGAGGATATAAAAAGAAAGTTTAGAAAGAGGGGGCCATAATGGCCGAAGGTCATATTATAGCAGTTATTGGTGGTAAAGGCGGTGTCGGTAAGTCACAGGTCGCCACGAATTTAGCATTTGCTTTTAGTGGTGAAAAACGCTCAAAAACACTTTTATTGGACTTCGATCAAAAGGCCAGTGGAGATTTAAATCTTCTAACTGGAATAAAGACTAATAAGAACTTAAAAGATCTTTTCAGTTTTAATGGGAATATCGATCCTCGCTCCTTCCAACCATTCGTTAATATGCATCCAAGTGGTGTTCATTATATTGGTTTGCCAAATGATCCCGTTGCAACCGAAGGGATGAGTGTTGATAACGCTGGTAAGGTGTTAAAAGCTGCAAAAAATATGTATCCCACTACGATAATTGATGTGGGAACTGAGATTAATGATTTAACAGCTAAAGCTTTAGAGCACGCTACAATGATCCTTGTGGTTATTACACCGGATCTTTTAGCACTTAATCAAACAAAGCGCATGGTTTCAGAACTGATTACCATGATGTTTCCAAAAGAGATGATTCATTTTGTCTTTAATCAGGCACAAAAAGGTCATCCAGTCTCTGCTGATGTTGCAGGTAAGTCTGTGGGAAGGCCAGTATTAGCTCAAGTTCCAAAAGATGATCAAACTTGTGCAATGGCCTTAAATCAAAAGAAGCCAATCATGCTGGCAGCAAAGAATAGTGCTTTTGCAAAAGGTATTATCGAGTTAACTCGTACTATTAATGGTAAGGGAATTCTCAATCAGCTTGCTAAGCTAAATAAACCATCGGGTGTGGGTGTAAAGAAAGAGCGTTCAGCAACTGGTGCAGAGGCCAATTCATGGAGAGATTTAAAACTTCGAATTCATAAGGCCCTTGTCGAAGAGATGGATCTCTCAAAAGATGATGATAACGATCCTAAAGCTAAAATTATTCTAAAAGAAAAAACAAAGAAGATTGTTATTGAGCTTCTTGGCAAAGAAGATACTAAGGGAATTGTTAATAATCGCGATGAAATGAATAGTATTGTTAAGGAGATTTTGGATGAGGCCCTAGGTCTTGGTCCTTTAGAGGATCTCCTTGCTGACCCACTTATTTCTGAGATTATGGTAGTTGGCCCTAGTAAAATTTATTATGAAGAAGATGGGAAGGTTAAGCTTTCAAAAGTGACCTTTTCCAATGATAGACAAGTTCTAAATGTAATTGAAAGAATCGTAGCACCTATTGGTCGTCGTATTGATGAGAAGACTCCATATGTTGATGCTCGATTACATGATGGTTCAAGGGTTCACGCTATCATCCCACCCTCTGCCATTGATGGGTGTTGTATTACAATTCGTAAATTCCCTGAAGAAAGGCTAACTCATAAGCACCTTGTGCAATACGGGTCGATTACTCAGAACATGGCCGACTTTATGAGAATTGCCGTTGAAGGGCATAAGAATATTATTGTCTCTGGTGGTACCGGTTCTGGTAAGACGACACTTGTAAATGTTTTAGGAAGTTTTATTCAAGCAAACGAGCGTATTATTACTTGTGAGGACTCTGCCGAGCTTAGTTTTCCTCAAGAGCACGTTGTTCGACTTGAAACAAGACCTCCGTCACTTGAAGGTGATGGTGAAATTGATATTCGCTGTCTCGTTAAGCAGTGTCTGAGAATGCGTCCCGAAAGAATTGTCGTTGGTGAGTGTCGTGGTGGTGAAACTCTTGATATGTTACAGGCCATGGGGACAGGTCACGATGGTTCGCTTACAACGGTTCACTCTAATAATCCAAGAGAGTGTATTGGAAGAATTGAAACCCTTGTTCAATATGCAGGAGCAGGACTTACGCCAAAGGCCATTCGCGATATGATTGCTAATGCAGTTCACCTTATTATTCAGGCATCAAGACTTGATGATGGTTCAAGAAAGATTACCCATATTACAGAGATTGGTGGAATCCAAGGTGATGTCGTAACACTACAAGATATTTTCCTATTTCAACAAAAAGATATTGATAAGAATGGGAAGATTATTGGATCCCATCAAGCAACAGGATTTATTCCTAAGTTTATCGAAACACTAGAAAGACAAGGTTATAATATCCCACGAGGTTTATTTTCTAATACTCCTAGTGGAGGAGCGCCAGGACAAAAGCCGGCAGCACCGCCAAAGGCCCCTGAGAATCGTCCACCACAAAAGGGACAAAAGCCAGGACAAAGACCACCACAAGGTAAACCACAACAGCGTCCAGGTGTCCCACCGGTGAAGAAGAAAGCTTAAGGTAGAGGTATAAACAATGAGTTTCTTTATTGAATTATTAGGTCGAAATGGAATGATAGCCTTCATAGGTCTTATCTTCTTTCTATTTTGTTACCGCTATTCAGTTGGGATCTTTGACCTCATCGAGAAGCAGACTTTCGGAACGCGTACATATATTTTAGAAAAGTTTGAATTACTCTTTATTGATGTAAAACCTGAGCATGTCACATATGCTCTTTTGGCCTTATCTTTTGGACTTGGAACACTGACATTACTTATTTTTGGTGTTTTTGGAAAATGGGGAATCGGTGCATTTGTAGGTTTAATCCTCGGTTTTATCGGATTTAAGGCACCAAAGCCAATTGTTGACTATATGGTCAATAAGAGAGTTACAGATTACCAAAATCAAATGGTCGATGGCCTAACTCTTTTATCAAATGGTCTTAGGGCCGGTTTATCTGTTCCACAGGCCTTAGGAATGGTTGTGGATGAGATGCCACCACCTATTTCTCAAGAGTTCGGTGTTATCCTTCAACAGAACCGAGTAGGGGTAACTTTAGAGGAGTGCTTCGAAAACTTGGCAGCTAGAGTACCAACACAAGACAATGATATGTTCGTTTCAAGTGTTAATATTTTACGCGAAACAGGTGGTAATCTTGCCGAAGTTTTTGACACTATCGTCTCTGTTATTCGTGAAAGGATTCGTTTAAAGCAGAAAATTGATACTGCTACGGCCCAGGGAAAGTTCCAAGGACTGACTATTGCGGCCATGCCCTTTGTCATTCTAGCTATTTTCTCATCAAATGACCCAAGTCTATTACCGAAGATGTTTTCGACACCAATAGGGATTGTCTTATTTGTAGTCGCATGTATTTTAGACGGTATTGGGACCTACATTATCCTCCAAATCGTAAAAATCAAGGAATAAAGTTAATATATGTTTAAGTTTTGGTTATTGGATACCGATATATCTAGGGAGAGAATTTAGGATTCTTTAAAACCAAAAAGGAAATACGTCATGAGAATCAGTTTAAAGTTATTAGTACTATGTTTGTTTTCGCTGGCATCGATTGCTGGTGTGAACTTGAAGAACGGAAACTTCTACATCACGTACACGGACATTATTGTGCCTGGTGGTGGGAACGATCTCGTTATTGAAAGAACTTATAATTCAAAATCTCCTGGAAAGGGATGGTTTGGTTATGGTTGGGGTTCTGACTATGAAACACATTTAGTTGTTTCGGCAGATGGGTCAGTAACGATTCATGAAAATGGGTCAGGTGCAAAAACACGCTTCACACCAAGACAGGCCGTTGATCCTAAGGCAGCAGCACAAAAGATTGTGGATGTGATGAGAAAGAAAACATCCCTTTCAACTACAGTTGCAAGTACTCTTGTTAAGAAGCTAACAAATGATGCTGAATTAAGACAAGCGTATGCTAAGAAATTCAATGTTTCTTCAAACCTTGCTGTAGGAACAGAACTTTACTCGAATGTTCGCGGTCTTCAAAAGGTTGTGAAAACTAGAAAGGGTTATATTAGAAAGTATAATGATGGTAAAGAGAACCATTTCAATGAAGATGGTAAGCTTATCGAAGTTAAAGATAAGAATGGTTATGTTGTAAGACTTGATTATTCAAAAGCTGGAACTCTTCAATCAATTAAAGATTCAATGGCAAAGCAAATTTTCTTTAAGTGGTACCCGAATGGACTTGTAAAGTCTGTTGAATCAGGTGCAGGAAAGAAAACTGTTTATACTTATGATTCAGCTTATAACTTAAAAGAAGCAAAAGATGTTTCTGGAAACAACTTTAAATATGATTACGATGCTAATCACAACATGACGAAGATTACATATAAAGATGGTACTTTCCAAAAAATTGATTATGAAAAGAAAACACAATTTGTAAAAGAACTTACAAAAAGAAGTGGTGAGGTTGTTAAGTATTCATATGAAAGTAATCCAAAGAATCCAGATTTCCATTACTGGACTTTAGTTGCAAAGAAGTCACCAACTAAGAAAGAAGTTGTAAACCGTTATGAGTATGAAATTAAGAAAAAACCAGACGGGTCTCATTACACTTACCGTATTCTTACTGTAATTAATGGACTTAAGACTGAAACAATTTATACAGAATGTTGTTCTCTTCCAAAGCAAATTAAAAGAGGAAAGCATGTTACAAACTTTGAATATAACAAAGATGGACTACTTGTTAAAAAGAGCTCTTCAAGAGGTGACTTTGTAGAACTTGATTACCACAAGAAGTTTAAGAAGATTACAAAAGTTGTTAATTCAAGAGGTTGGACTGAATTTGATTATGATAAGAAAGGTAACCTAAAGAAAGCTAACAACTCAAAAGGTATGTCAGTTGTTCTTCTTTATGATTCAAAAGGTCGTATCTCTAAGATGATGGACTACAATAAGAAAACAAAGAAGAAAAGAGCACTTGAATTCCAATACAATGCTCAAGGTAAGCCAGTTGAGATTACTATGAATAAAATTGGTAAGATCAATGTTAAATATGATAACTACGGCGAAATTTTAAAAGTAGAGTCTAAAGCAGGACATAAGATGGCCTTACAAGTAACAAGGGCCTTCCAATCACTTTTAGCAATTGTTAAGCCTGCTGGTGTTAACTTAAATATGTAATTGGAGGGAATATATGAAAAAGTTATTAATGGTTTTATTTCTTATGGGTACCCTTTCTGTACAAGCAGAAATGTCAGAAAGTTCAACTCCTTGTGATGCAAATAATAACGAGGCTAAGTGTGAAAGTGGTGATAACTGCTTAACTCTTGACTCTGAGTCTGGAGAAAGTTCTCAAACAGATACATCTGCGAAAGGTGATGGTCAGTAAAAGAAGTTGTTAAAATCTATTATAATGAATGGGCCCTCTTTACTAGAGGGCCTTTTTTTTGCTAAAGACTTGTTTTGTCGACAAGAAATAGCTGACTAAATTATAAACGTATTTCGATATCGTATATATTATATAGTATTTAAAAATAGCCTTTCTAAGCATGTTAAGTATATATAATGAAAAATAAACTTATCATTATACTTATCTCTCTACTAAGTACGCAATTATATGCTCTTGAAAAAATTGAATGCCGTGATAGTGATAGTTTATATGTTGAAGAGAAAGTATTTATTTCAAATATTGGCAAGTTGAACTGTGAGTTCTACCAAGATGTCATTGGCACTTTAAGAGATATAAATGACTTTAATTCTGTGGATGCAGTGGTCAATATTATTTTAAGTGATCGTTCTTTTAGTGCTTCTTTTGATTTGGGCTCAAACCTTGAGATTCCACAACAATTTATTCGCCAAAATAAAGCTGGAGACTATCATTTCGTCAGTAATGAAGCGACAGTAGGGATTGTTGCTCATGAGTATGGGCATGCAATTTTATCAAGTTTTCTCGCCCAAGAACTACCTTCATTTAATAATCTTTTTCAATTACAAAAGAAAATTTCAAAGCTTAAAATACGTGCTTTTGGAATACGCTTATTAATTAAAGAACCTAAGACAAGTGTTAGTGAGCGAATTTCATTGCAAAATGAACTTCTTACAACAGCAAAGAAAATAAAAGAATTAAAAAGTAAGAGGAATAATGAGAATTATGAGCGATTTTTTAACTTAATGCTACCATACCAGGAGCTCTTGGCCGATGTCATTACTGTATATAATTATAATGATAAAGACTTTCTTGTGAAAATCGTCGATCATCCAAAGTATTCAAAATTAGAAAAAGAAGTGGTAGTTGCGAGATCTTTTAATCAAGTGGATGTAGAGCTCTCAAAAGAAAATGAACAAAGCCCACATGCTAAGCTCTATTTAGTTCGACAATATATTGGCTCAAATCTGTGGCCAACTAATTCACATCAAAAGAGGGAATATATTGATAAGATTCTTAGGGCCATTAGAGCTAGCCTTGAAGAAGAGCTTTATGGGCCATTGCCATCACTCAATTATAAGGCGCAATCCAAGAGATTAATCTCAAAACTAAAATCAATGCGTTAGGTGCCATATAGTCAAATTGATGTCTAATTTATGATCAGTGTACAAAATATATCAAAACTTCCTTGCGTAAGTACTTAAAATTACATATGTGTTTTTGGCATCACCCTTGCTCTATATAAGACATAGAAACACACAACCATAATGGGGGAATTATGAAAAAGTTAACATTAGTATTTTTATTAGTTTTAAGTGCCACAAACGTATTAGCTCTGTCTGAGACTGAAACGAATTGTGATGAAATGTATGCAAGTAGCGATAGCGTTGCAAGCGTTGAGAGTGCAGCTCCAGCAGCTTCAGGCTCGACTTCTTCATCTTCATCTTCTGCAACAGGACAGTAAGAAGCACAACAAAACCAAACTCAAAAATTTACCCACACTCCTTATAAAAAGCCTAGTCACGAACTAGGCTTTTTTAGTATACTTGGCCCATGGACAATAATATAGCAACGATATACACAGCTCAGAAAGGGCGAAAAGAACTTAGTTATAATGATCGCATATCAGTCTTAGAAGCCTTAGAAGAGAGGATAAAGGACTTAGAGCCGAGAATCGTAGATGCATTAAAAGCTGATCTGAGAAAGCCTCGATTTGAGTCTTTTTTGTCTGAGATCGATTTTTGTTTACACGAAATTAAAACTGTAAAGAAGAAGCTAAAAAAGTGGATGAAGCCACGTAGGGTTTGCTCACCGTTACCTTTTATGCCTGCTAAAAGTCGTATTCATTTTGAGCCCTATGGGCAGGTTCTAGTTATCGCTCCGTGGAATTATCCATTTCAATTGGCCATCGTTCCTCTGATTGGAGCAATTGCAGCCGGTAATAAAGTTATTCTAAAGCCTTCTGAGGTTGCCCCCAATACTTCTAGCATCTTAAATGAACTCATATCAAGTGCCCTTGATAGCGAGATCGCTGCTGTTGTCGAAGGCGGTGTTGATGAAACGACTGAGTTATTAAATTTAAAATTTGATTATATTTTCTATACAGGAAATGGCCATGTCGGTCGTATTATCATGGCCGCAGCGGCTAAGAATTTAACACCGCTAACACTAGAACTCGGCGGTAAGTCTCCAGCAATTGTTGGAACTAAGAATCTTGATTTAGCGGCCAAGAGAATTGTTTGGGGTAAGTTCTTCAATGCAGGTCAAACTTGTGTTGCTCCTGACTATGTTCTTTTACGCAAAGAGGATCAAGACGAATTTATTAATTCAGCAAAGAAGTACCTAGTCCAATTCTACGGCGACAATGTTAAGAATAGTCCTGACTATGGACGCATCATCAATGAAAGACATTTTGATCGTTTAAATGCTCTTGTTAAAAAAGATGACGTACTTATTGGTGGAGATGTTGATAAGAGCGATTTATATATTTCACCGACATTCTTAAAAGCAAATGAATCAAGTGAAATTATGCAGGATGAAATTTTTGGACCAATCCTTCCTCTTGTGAATATCGATAATCTTGATGAAGCAATCGCTTACGTAAAAAGACATGATAAGCCTCTTGCATGTTATGCATTTCTTGATAAAACAAGTGAAAAGAATCGTGTCATCAATGAAATTAGCAGTGGTGGTATGGTAATTAATGATACGATCATTCATCTGTCAAATGACCAACTTCCATTTGGAGGTGTTGGTGAGTCAGGAATGGGAGCTTACCATGGGGAGCACTCTTTTGAACTCTTCTCTCATCGCAAGTCTGTTATGAATAGGGCCTTTTTCTTAGAAAATGACTTACGCTATCCACCATATAGTAAGAAAGAATCATTTATTAGAAAGTTGATGAACTTAATCAGTTAAATTTATTTTACTTATTTATTGGAAATCGCATGCTAGAATTTTCTTATGAAAAATCTAGCATTCCTTATTTTTATCACTTTATTAAATCCGTTCTACTCCTTTGCTAAATCCAATGTTAAAGCAAAAGAAGTTTTTAAAACCAATGAAATCATTTGGGGTCTCACATTCATTAATGAAAATGAAATTCTTTTCACCGAAAGAGAAGGTAAGATTAAATATCACAACTTTCTTACTAAAGAGACGAAGTCTTTAACAGCACCTAAGGTAGTTGCTTCAGGGCAAGGTGGTATGCTTGATATCGTCATTAAGAATATCGGTGAAAAAACTTATGCTTATTACACCTATTCTGGAAAGGTCGGTAAAACGGTTGCGACGATTCTTGCTAGAGCGCAGTACAAGGATAAGAGTTTATCTCGCCCAGAAGTACTACTTGAAACTAAGGTATATAGTGATACTTCAAGACATTTTGGTTCACGTTTACAGTTCAAAGATAACTATTTATTTATGACTGTTGGTGATCGAGGTGAAAGGGATTATGCTCAAAAACTTAATTATCACAACGGTAAGATCCTTAGGTTAAATCTCGACGGAAGTCCTGCTAAAGGAAATCCTTTTGAAAAAACAAAGGGCGCATTAAAAGAGATTTGGAGCTATGGGCATCGCAATCCTCAAGGGATCTTTATGGATGCTAATAAGAGAATTTTTAGCTGTGAATTTGGTCCTCGTGGTGGAGATGAGTTAAACCTAATCAAGCCTGGGCTCAATTATGGATGGCCAATCATTACCTACGGTAAAGAATACTGGGGACCTAGTATAGGAGAGGAAAAAAAGGCCGGTATGGAGCAACCAATAGTCTATTGGACACCAAGTATTTCTCCTTCTGGTATGACCATATATAACGGTAAGAAATATAAAGATTGGAAAGGAAATGTCTTACTTGCGGCCCTCGGTAGCGAACACCTCAGAAGGCTTGTTTTAGAGGGTGATAAAGTGGTTAGGCAAGAAGTCTATCTAGAGGACTTAGACGAGAGAATGAGGCAAATAAGGGTCTCTCCAGCGGGAGAAATCTACCTCACCACAGATTCTGGGAAGATATTGAAAGTACTTAAAAACTAGAGACTTATGAGTTGTTTAAAAGATGAACACCTATGAAAATATGTCTATCTTTTTTACGCTTTTACGTCTGTAAGTATCTAATATTACTATCTCTTAAGTTGGCACATGTTATGCATTAATATTAGAGACTAGCAAAGGAGAAGTATTATGAAAAAGCTATTTTTAGTATCAATTTTATCACTATTAACAAGTTATGTTCTGTCTGCACCACGTGAGACACCAACAGAAACTTTTGATGATTCAATTTGTTTAACTAGAGGGTTAGATTTAAAGCAAAAAATGAAAGAAGTAGATGAGTTAATTGCGAAATCTGCTGGTAGTGTTATTGAGAGTGATAACTCTTCAGCAACTAGTCAGTAAGCTTAATTATCTCGTAATACTTTTAAAAGGGCCTCGCGTTCTTCAACAGTGTATTCACCATGTTGATACTCATCAAGAGCGTCGAGGTCCTCAGCTCTCTTTATTTGTTCCTTTGTCACACCTGAAGATTCTCTTTTTACATAATCAACTTTCTTAGCAGTGTTATTAAATAACTTAACTGTCATTTCTTTGCCTTCTGATAGGCTTGTATTTAAATAAAAAGAAATCGTAGAATAAACCTTTTCTGTATAAGGGCGCAGCGGCTTATTGATTGATTCAAAGACTGTTTTCTTCTGACTTACAGGAAAGGCCAATATTAAAAAACTCACTGTAAAATAAATTGCAAAACGAATCATCTTCTAGCTCGCTTGTTCTTGGATCATATCGTGCATCATTTTTTCAACAGACTTCAGTAAATCTTCCTTTTTAAAAGGTTTTACTAAGAAGTCTTGTGCACCAGTTGATATTGAGTCGATACATACAGTTTCAATATCAAGAGAGGACATCATAATTACCTTAGCATCCATAAAGTTATTAACGATTGACTCTGCCAATTCAAGTCCACTTACTTGCGGCATAACGACATCAATTATGAAGAGGTTTGGATTTAATTCAAAAGACAGTTTAAGGGCCTCTTGAGCATTTCCTACAGTGGCAACGACCTCATAACCTTCTTGCTCAAGAATATCTTTTGTTGATGTTCTTGCCATCTCTGAGTCATCCACAATCATTATTTTTAGATCTGTTTTTTCCATACATCTCTCATTTTAAGTGATACTTACTTAAAAAAAAAGAGGGCCAGTAAGGCCCTCTTTTCTATGCAGCCTCTGAGGCCATTGTTTTTTCTTGATGTTTTTTCTCTGTTTTTTGATGAACCTCTTTTTTGTACTCATGCCATCCAACAAGAGCTATATCGAGTACTTCATCAATAGTTTTAACAGGTACAAAGTTGATTTTCTCTCTTAGGTTCTCTGGAATATCTACTAAGTCCTTTTTATTACCCCATGGAATAACTACTGTAGAAATCCCCATTCTAAGAGCAGCTAGGGCCTTTTCTTTTAGGCCACCAATTGGAAGAACTTTTCCTGTAAGAGTAATCTCACCAGTCATTGCTACATCACGACTTACTGGAACACCTGTGCAATTAGATACAAGTGCTGTTGCTAGTGTGATACCGGCACTTGGTCCATCTTTTGGAGTTGCACCAGCTGGTAAGTGAACATGAAATTCATGGTTTTCAAAAATATCCTCATCAATTCCCATATAAAGTGCACGAGAACGGATGTAGTTAATTGCCGTTTTTGCTGACTCTTTCATTACGTCACCAAGTTGACCTGTAAGAGTAAGACCTTGTCCTTTCATCTTAGTTGTCTCAATGTAGAGAACTTCACCACCATGAGATGTCCAAGCTAGTCCTGTTGATACACCAACTTCATCATCTTCTTTATGATCTTCTTTTACAAAGATAGGTGGACCTAGGTATTTAACAACAGTATCTTTTACGATATGTGTTTTTGCCATTTCGCCTTTTGCAATTCTCATTGCAACTTTTCGACAAAGAGTTCCGATTCTTCTTTCAAGATTACGTAGACCTGCTTCTGAAGTATAGTGCTCAATTACACTTTCTACACCTTCATCAGTAAAGACAACGTGCTCATCGTTAATACCGTTCTCATCCATTTGCTTAGGGATGATGTACCTCTTAGAAATTTCAACTTTTTCTTCTCTTGTATAACCTGAAAGGTTAATAACTTCCATACGATCTCTAAGTGGACCAGGAATATTTTCAAGCATATTTGAAGTAGCAATAAACATACAATTTGAAAGATCAAATGGTACATTTAAGTAATGATCTCTAAACTCAACATTTTGTTCAGGATCAAGTACTTCAAGAAGTGCTGCTGAAGGATCACCTTTGTAGTCACCTGATAATTTATCAATTTCATCAAGTAGAACGACAGGGTTATTAGTTTTTGCTTGCTTCATCGCTTGAATAAAACGACCTGGCATTGCTCCAACGTAAGTTCTTCTATGACCTCTGATTTCAGCTTCATCTTTTACACCACCAAGAGAAATTCTAACAAACTCTCTTCCTGTTGCACGAGCAATTGACTTCCCAAGTGATGTTTTACCAACACCAGGAGGACCTTGGAAACATAGGATTGGCCCTTTCATATCATCACCTTTAAGTTGTCTAACTGCTAGGTGCTCAAGAATTCTTTCTTTAATCTTAGTAAGCTCAAAGTGGTCTTCGTCTAGAATATCCAGAGCTGCATTAAGATCAATGTGCTCTTGCGACTTTTTATTCCATGGAAGATCACACATCCACTCAATATAATTTCTCATGATGCTAGCTTCTGATGAATCTGGGTGCATCTTTTCGAGTCTAGTGAATTGCTTCATTGTTTCTTTTAAGACATCTTCTGGCATACCCGCTTCATCAATTCTTCTTTTAAACTCTGCGAATTCATCTTGTTCTTGTGATTGCCCATCACCAAGTTCTGACTTTATTGCCTTGATCTGTTCTTTAAGGAAAACATCTCTTTGGTTTGTTGATTCAGATGAAGTATTGTTCTTCATTTTTTGTTGCATCATTAGAATCTCTAATTCACGATTTAGAATATCGTTGATTGCATGTAGGCGATCAACTGGATCTAGTGTTTCGAGAATTGTTTGAGCTTCTGAAACATGGAGGTTTAGATTTGATGCAATAAGGTCTGCAAGTCTAGAAGGATCTGTAATATCTTCTAGTACCATTAGAATATCTGGAGAAAGAACTTTTCCAAGTTGGATAACTTTCTCAAGCTGCTCTTTAATTGTTCTCATAAGAGCAGTTGTTGCAATATTTGCATTATCAGCGATAACATCTTCAACTTTCTCAACTTTTGTAACATAGAAAGGAGACTGTTGTTCAAAAGAAGTAATTCTCGCTTTAGATAGACCTTGTACTAAAATTTTAATACGTCCATCAGGCAGCTTTCTCATTCTCATGATCATGGCAACTGTTCCTAGCTCATAAATTTCTTCAGGGGCTGGATGTTCTGCAACGATGTCTTTTTGGCTTGATAATAATATTAATCTATCTGAATGATTAATAGCATGGTCAATAGCTTTGATTGATGCTTCTCTACCAACAAATAGAGGTAAAATCATAAATGGATAAATAACTAAGTCTCGGATTGGTAAGAGGGCCAATTCTTCCTTAAACTCAATGTTCTCACCCTCGTAATTTGTAACCATAAATCTTTCCTCCAACAGGTCGGCGCAATATAGGCAATATGTTCTTAAATAACATCGGGCAATAAAAAAAACTCTTTAATAAAAAGAGCGAAAATGCGTGATTTTTTTGAGTTTTTTAACTGATTTTTTTGCTATGATTTAGTTAATGTGTTGTAATTCCATAAAGAGTAAGTGGACCGTTATAGTCGGTTATTAGGAGATTAAATATGTCAGATAATTCATCAAAAAAAGTTGCAATTGTTGTTCTTGCTGCAGGTAAGGGAACGAGACTTAAGATGGACATCCCAAAACCACTAGCGCCACTTCACGAAAACACATTAGTCGATTATGTAATCGATACATTTAAAGACTTTGGTGACATCACATTAGTAACGGGCCATCAACGTGAACTTGTTGAAGAACATGTTAATAAGAAATTTGAAAATATTAACTATGTATATCAGAAGGAACAATTAGGTACTGGCCATGCTGTACAGACTTACTTGAAGGACTTTGAAAACTCTCGAGGTTATGATTATACAATTGTAACTTGTGCAGATACTCCTTTAATCACAAAAGAAACAGTTAGTTCATTAATTGAAGAAATTGAAAAAGGCTCAAATGCAGTATGTGCAACATTTACGGCAGATAACCCAACTGGCTATGGCCGAATCATTCGCAAGGGAACAGGTTTTCAAATTGTCGAAGAAAAAGATGCAAATGATGATCAAAGACAAATTGATGAAGTTAACTCTGGTCTTTATATCTTTAAAACACTTTATTTAATGGATCATATTTTTAATTTATCTGATGATAATAAATCAGGTGAATTCTATTTAACTGATACATTTTCTCCGGAAGCAAATGTTACACCTTTATTATTTGAAGAGCCCCGTGAGTTTCTAGGAGTAAATAACCTCATTCAACTTTCTCAAGCGGATATTTATTTAAGACGCTCAATTGCTCGCTACTTAATGCTAGAAGCAGGAGTGCGCTTTACAGATCCTTCTCATACATATTGTTATTCAAAAAATATTGGTCAAGGAACACATCTATTTCAAAATGCTTTTATCGATGACAAAACAGTAATCGGTAAGAATGTTATTATCGAACAAGGCGTGACAATAAAGAATTCAATTATTGAAGACGGTGCCATTATTAAGGCCAATTCATATATTACTGACTCAAAGGTCTCAAAAGGTGCTTCAATAGGACCAATGGCACAACTTAGACCTGGAAGTAATATTGGTGAAGGGGCAAAGCTTGGAAACTTTGTTGAAGTAAAGAAGTCAAATATTGGTAAGAAGTCCGCTGTGTCTCATCTAAGTTATGTCGGAGATGCTGAAATTGGTGATGGTGTAAATATTGGCTGCGGATTCATTACTTGTAATTATGATGGGGCCAATAAGAATAAGACAATAATCGGTGATGGTTCATTCATCGGCTCTGATACACAAATGATTGCTCCTATTGAAATTGGGAAAGAGTGCTATGTTGCGTCAGGCTCAACGATCAATAAAAGTATGCCTGATGGATCTTTTGCTATTGCTAGAGGGCGTCAAGAGACGAAAGAAGGCATGGCAAAGCGTTTCATTAAGAAAAAAACAGATAAATAAGTCATCCAAAAATTTTAATTTCGCCTGCAAAATGGTATCTTTTCCTAATTAGTATTGTTTTAAACATATAAGGAAGTGACTATGTGCGGAATTGTTGGGCATTTAGGGCCATCAAATTCAGTTGACGTTGTTCTAGAAGGACTTAGAAGACTAGAATATCGCGGGTATGACTCGGCTGGAGTTAGTTTTATTAACCAAAATAATGAACTACTCGTTTATAAGAAAGAAGGAAAAATTCAAAATCTTGAAGCAGAGCTTGAAGGTAAGGATATCCATGCCAGATCTTGCATTGGTCATACACGTTGGGCCACTCATGGTGGAGTAACCGATTACAATGCTCACCCTCACGTTTCAACGAAAGATGGTATTGCTATGGTTCACAATGGAATCATTGAAAATGCATCTGAAATTCGTGAAGAACTTAAAGGTCAAGGAATCTATTTTGAATCTGAAACTGACTCTGAAACATTTTTAGGACTTCTTATTTATCATAAACGTCAGGGAACTCCGATTCGCGAGGCGATTGTAAAATCATTTGAAAGAATTGAAGGCTTCTCTGCATTTGTTGTTTTAAACCGCGAAACAGATGAGATCTTTGCAATTAAAAAAGGTGCACCACTGGTATGTGGGAGTAATGAAGTAAACTCAGAAGTTTTTGTTTCAAGTGACCCTTATGCTCTTGCTGGTATGGCAACACGTATCTATTTTCCAGAAGACGGTGTTCTTTGTCATTTAAGTGTTAAAAATAATCAACTACTAAACTTCTATGAGCTTAGTGGTGAAAAATGTCATCGCTATATGTCTAAAGAGCAAACGATTGATCATGATCCAGCTTCTAAAGGTGACTTTGAGCATTATATGCTTAAGGAAATCTATGAACAGCCTGAACTAATCCGCTCACTTACTCAATATTATTTTCAAGGTGAAGGGAAAGAAAGTTTAGAAGAAGCAACAAAGCTTCCTATGAAAGCAGTTAATATCTCTGCCTGTGGTACGGCCTTTTATGCAGGCCTAGTAATTAAAGACTATATTGAATCAAAAAACCGCGTTCGCTGCTTTGCTGATATTGCTAGTGAGTTTCGTTACCGAAATCCAATACTAGATAAAGAAGAGTTAGCGATGTTTATCTCTCAATCAGGGGAGACGGCAGATACTCTTGCTGCCCAATCAATGTGTAAGGAGAAGGGCCTTAAGTCACTTTCTATTGTTAATACAGAAGGTTCAACTCTATATCGTGATTGTGATGTAAATCTTATGATTCGCGCAGGTGTTGAAATTGGTGTTGCTTCAACAAAAGCATTCACTCAACAAGTCCTTACAGGAAAAACTCTTTCTGAAGTTCTAGCGCATGGTGGAATTGATGATGAACTAAGAAATACTTTAGCTTCTCGATACAGCTTATTAGCTGAGAGAGTTGAGCAATTACTTGATAACACAAAACCAATTAAAGACGTTGCGGATGCAATCTATAAGCATAAGGGATTTTTCTATACTGGTCGTGGAGCATATTTTCCAATCGCTATGGAAGGGGCACTTAAGCTTAAAGAGATTGCTTATGTTCACGCTGAAGGCTATGCCTCTGGTGAGTTAAAACATGGGCCAATCGCTCTTATTGATGAAGAGAAAGTAAATGTTGCTCTCGTGGGTGAAGAATTATTTGAAAAAACGGTTTCAAATATTCAAGAGATTAAAGCACGTAAGGGGCTTATCGTTTCAATTGGTCCTAAGAATCGTTACGAGCTTAAAGAAGTATCAGACCATTATATTGAATTAGATTTTGAAGGACTAGGAGACCTAGCTCCTTTATATGTAAATGTTGTAAACCAACTGTTAGCTTATTACATTGCTAAAAATTTAGGTACAGATATTGATAAGCCAAGAAACCTGGCGAAGTCAGTTACAGTTGAGTAAGACGAAATAGGAATTTGAATGAAGTTAGATCACCTCAATATTCAACAACGACAAGCTGTTAAAGAGATTGATGGCCCAATGATGATCCTTGCTGGTGCAGGGTCTGGAAAGACGAGAACTCTAGTAACGAAGATAGCGTATCTTTTAGAAGAGAAGAATATTTCTCCCTTTCAATTATTGGCCTTAACTTTCTCAAATAAAGCAGCAAAGGAAATGCGTGACCGTGTCGGCCGCGATGTTAGTTGTGATGTTGGGGCACTTCAAGTAACAACATTTCACTCTTTTTGTGCAAGACTTCTAAGAGCAGAGGCCAATTACTTAGGGCTAAGTCGTAATTTTACAATTTACGATACGGCCGAACAAAAGAGTGTGGTTAAAGCAATTTTAAATCGCCGTGGTATCTCTCAAAAGGAAACATCTCCATTTGAAGTAATGTACTTCATTGAGGACTTGAAAAATCACGGTCATTATCCAGATAGAGATATTTCAGATAAAGATTATGAAGTTGAAGATGATGACATCTTCTATGACATGTATCTTGATTATGAGAAAGAGCTTCATAAGGCCAATGCGACTGACTTTGGAGGTTTAATTGGTGGAGTTATTCAACTTTTTGAAAAATTTCCTGAAGTTCTTGAGCGCTATCAGGATCGTTTTCGTTATATCTTAGTGGACGAGTATCAGGATACAAACCGTGCGCAATTTGATCTTGTGACAAAGCTTGCAAAGAAAAGGCGAAATATTTGTGTCGTTGGAGATGAGGATCAATCGATCTACTCTTGGCGTGGAGCAGATATTAGAAATATTTTAGATTTTGAAGAAGTCTATAGCGATGCTCAAATTCTAAAGCTTGAACAAAACTATCGTTCTTCAAAGAATATTATTGAAGCAGCTGGAGCAGTTATTTCCCGAAATACCCAGCGTAAGGGAAAGAGTATGTGGACAGATAATCCGGAAGGAGACTCTATCGACATAATTGAATGTTCTAGTGATCGTGAAGAAGCAGACTTTGTTTCAGAAGAAATCATTAATCTTCATAATGAGCATGGAGCTAGTTATGATGAAATGTCTGTTTTTTATCGTACTAATTCTCAGTCTCGCCAGATTGAAGATGCTTTAAGAAAATCTAATATTCCTTACCGAGTTGTTGGTGGAATCAAATTCTATGAAAGAAAAGAGATTAAGGATCTTATTGCTTATATTAGGCTACTTGTTAATGATAAGGACTCGCTTGCTTTAAGTCGTATTATAAACGTACCAACACGTGGTATTGGTGCAACAACCTTAAGGAAAATAGAAGAAGAAGCAATCAAGACAGATAGCTCTCTTTGGGAAGTTGTTAATAGAATTGTTGATAACCCTGAAGATTTTAAACATATTCGTCTATCATCTCGTGTTAAGTCCTCAATGTCACAATTTGTTCACCTAATTACTGAAGCTAAGATAGCTCATGATCAAGGTGAACCACTTGAAACAGTATATGAAAAACTTCTCTACGAGTCGGGATATTGGGAGATGCTAAGAGCATCAAAGGATTATGAGTCTCAGGCGAGAATGGAGAACCTTGAAGAACTAGGTAGTGCTTTTACTCAATTTGAAGACCAGAACCCAGAAAGTCGCTTTGGTACTTTTCTTGAAACGATTACTCTAGATAACTCTGTTGTTGGAAAAGAAGAGGAGAATCAGGGGGAAGTTTCTTTAATGACTATTCACGGGGCCAAAGGTCTTGAGTTTGAATACGTATTTGTTACAGGAGTCGAAGAGACTGTATTTCCTAGTTATCAATCAATGGAAAATGGAGAGGCTGCAATTGAAGAAGAGCGTAGACTTTTCTATGTTGCCATGACTCGTGCCATGAAACATTTGTATATTACATTTGCTCAAGGGCGAATGCTTTTTGGTCAGCTAAGGTTTAATGGTTTTAGTCGCTTTATCCAAGAGATCCCGAACAAATACTATACTTGGAGAAAAATTGGTGGTGGAACCCAGGCCAATGAAAAAGATGATTGGGATGATCTATGTGATCCAGTTTATGATGATGAGCCGGTTTATCGTGTGGATTCATCGGCATCAAAAAAAATGCGAGAAAAGAAGGCCACTTATCCAAAAGGATCAAAAATTGTTCACTCTCTCTATGGTGAAGGTACTGTTTTAGATTGTATTGGGCCAAGTGGGGATGAAAAAGTAACAATTAAGTTTAATGATGGTGCACAGAAGAAGTTTATGGCAAAGTTCGCACCGTTGACTTTAATCTAAATACCATTGGAGGGTATGTGAAAACTAAGTCACCATTAAAAATAATTTTTTTATTTTTAGGAGCCGCTGTATTATTTGCAGCGATTATTCTCTTTGTGGCAAAGAGGAATTTGAAACCAGATGCTATTAGGCAAGTCTTTACTGAACAATTACAAAAGGCCCTTCCTAATGCACAAGTTTTTACGCAATCTCTTGATTACTCGCTAGGAGTAACTTCTAAGGTAAATATTAGAAAAGTAGAAATACTTTACCCTCATGCTGGAAGAAAGCTTCCTTTAAGTTCATTTGATAATCTACAAGTTGAAGTTCCTTTTTGGACGATGCTTTTAGGTTATGGAACGATTTCCATTAACATCAACAAACCAGAAGTCAGCTATATTGAATTTAAAAAGGGCTCCAATTGGGAAAACTCCTTAGAGAAGAAAGAAGTTGTTAAATTTGGAACAGAAGATAAAGCAAGCAACAAAGCTTCATCAAAAGAAGAAAGTAAGGATAGTAATGACTCGTTTGGAGCATTAGGCTTCTTTGCAAATGCAAGTATCAACTTAAATATCAATGATATTAAGGCAAACTATGCTCTTAGAGATGGTGATCACGGTGAAGTTATTATTAATCGTTTTGCCCTTAGAGATGTCGGTCTAAATACGACAACAACGTTCGAGCTCAAGTCTCGTTTCGACCTTTTAAAAGATAAGCAAAATGCAATGTCTTTTAATCTGGCAATCTTAGGGGAGTCGAAGCTTGATAAGTGGCTTACAGAAAAGAAATTAGACTTTAATGCCGAAGCCTCGATTACAAATATAAAGTCGAATCTATTTATTAAGCCTTTAAATAAAATACTTTTAACGATTAATGGTGGCCTAAAAGATAAGCAGTTATCATCGGAATTAGCTGTTGCGCTTGAAGAGCAGCAATTTATGAAATCTAAACTTGATTATGACTTAAAAAATGGAAGACTATTTTTACATAATCTAAATCTCGATACAGATTTAAAAAACTTTATCTCTTACTTTATCGATTTAACGACTCTCGACATTTTAATTAATGATGGAAGACTTAAGGTTGAAGGAAAATTAAGCAGTCAAAATAATAAGCTCAATCCAAATATTACAACTTCAATAAATGGAAATGTCGTTGCATATAATATCCCTTTGAAATTAGATGTAAAAAATAATCTTAATAATAAGCAGATTCGTTCTGCAATTGAGGTCAAAGCTTTAGAGGGAAGTGCAAAAATAGGCCAGTCAACACCATATGTACTTGGAGTTGATCGTTTTGATTATTTAAAAACATCTATTGTAAACGTTCATTTAAAAGATGTTGTTATTCCTACACAGATACAAAGCACGCCAAGAGAGGAAGAAAAGAAAAGCTCCGAGACAGATAAAGATGAGAGTGGTGAGACAAGTAGTAAAAAGTCACTATCCAATACTGAAGGAGAAATTTTTACTCAATTTCCACTAAAGTCCAAAGTTCGATTCTCAAATGTAATCTTAGGAGAGTCACCTATAAATGGGCAAATTTCTCTTAGTGTTAATAGGAAACAATTAAAGATCAGATCTAATAAGTTAAAACTTGGAATTGCTCCCTTGATGCTGAGTTATGATTCTCAAATAAAAGAGAATTCAAAAACTTCACAAGTCAAAAGCTCATTTAAGAACGTTGATATTTCAAGTGCAGCACTCTTTATCCCTGAAAATATAATTGATTCAATAGAAGGAAGTGCAAGCGGTGCTATTGATGGAAAGACTAAGGACCAAGAATACGACTTTAATGTTAATTTAAGAGTTAAAGAGGCAAAACTTAATAAAATAAATCTGACAAAGGTCTTAACCAGTTTATTTTCAAAAGTTGAAAAAATAGCAAAGAATGATTTCCAAATTGATGGGAAAATAAATGAGATATCATTTAAAGGACGTTTTGACGATCGTCTTCATCAAATTCAAGAATATCGAGTGATTGTAGATGATGGCCTTTACGTTCTAAGAGGTAAAGGAAAGATAGACTTTAAAACGACTGGTGAACTACTTGGAGAAGTTGTTATTAATAAACCAGATTTAAAACATGATCTTGAAAGAGATTATGGTACATCTAGTATTCCTTTTCGTTTAGAGGGAGTTGGTTACCAATTAAGAAATGATTACGAATATACAGTAAAGAAGCTTGCTGAATATGCAGGTAAGAATTTATTAAAGAAAGAATCAGATAAGATTCTTAAAAAGAACAAAAAGAAAGTAAAAGAATTATTTAAAGGTTTATTTCAATGAGTAAAGATCTAATTGGATCAATTGATATTGGTTCAAATTCAACTCTTCTATTAGTTTTAAATACAAAGACGAAAGAAGTCGTTGAAGAAGTTTCAACTATTACGGCACTTGGTAGAGGACTGGATAAAAATGGTGTGTTCCAAGATAAATCTATGGAAGATACATTCCGTGCCTTAAGTGAATATAAAGATAAATGTAAGTCTCTTGGTTGCGAAAAAATAATCGTTACTGCAACAGAGGCCTCTCGAGTTGCCAAAAATGCGCAAGAATTTTTCTCAAGAGTAAAAAGAGAATTAGATTTAGAGATTCAAATTATTTCTGGTGAAGGTGAGGCTTATTACACTGCATTTGGAATAAATGAAATGATGAAATCAAAATCGAAGGTACAACTTATCTTAGATGTCGGTGGAGCTTCAAGTGAGTTAATACTTATTAAGCCAAAACCTTTTGAAATATTAAAAACAGTTTCACTGCCAATTGGATCAGTACGAGTTGATGATTGGATCAAAGACGGGGAACTTAAAAAGAACCTTGATGCTATTTTCGAAAAATATAATGTTGAAGATTATAGTGGTTACGATGTTATTGGAGTAGCTGGGACATTAACTAGCTTAGCTCTTATGTTTTCTGGGGCCAATAAATTTTCAAACGATGCAATTAATAATTTCTCACTAGCACTTGCTGACTTTAATGAGAGTGTGGATCGTATACAACTGGTTGATGCAAAGGCACTAGGAAAGCAGTTTTCTTTCTTAGGAAAAAGGTCTAAGACAATTCAATCTGGAGCGATCTGTTCTCAAACAATCTTAAATAAGATCAATCCAAAGGAAATAAAATTTTCAACTTACGGCCTACGTTATGGAACGGCCATTTCTGGAGCAATAGATGAAACTTACCTCGTATGAATTATCAACTTTAGAGGCCGAGTCTTTGATTTTTAAAGAAGGACAAAAAGCGGATTATATTGTTCTTGTGAAGTCTGGTACAGTTGTCACTGTAAAAGATCATAACGGACGTCTTGTTCCAACTGGAATTCATAAAAATGGTGACTTTCTTGGAGTTTCAGGTGGAATAAATCGCGGTGTATATGATGAGTCAGCCTTTACTGTTGGTCAGGTAGAACTTATGCCTATTCCGATTAGTGAGGTTGCAAAAATTATCGATAATAATGAGTTATGGCTTAAGAAAATTATTAATACGACTATTGATCGTTTAGATAGCGCTGTAAATATTCTTGCTGAACATAAGATTTTTGATACTGCTAAAAGTAGTGATTTTTCGTTTGATGATGAAGCAGAGGCCAAGTTTAGGAAGTTAATGAATGCATAAGTTTATAATTGGAATTTTATTCGTCTTTCTTTTAGGCTGTCAGCAAGAAGAGACTAATTGGCAAGGTGGTGTTGATCAAAATAGTAATGGTATCCGTGACGATATCGACACTTGGATAAAAGAGAAAGCAGGGGACTCGAATCGTCTTAAAAAAGCACTTGAAACCCTGGCCAAAGTAAACCCTGCTGATTGTGAGTATTCTGTTAAGGCAAAATGTTTAGAGCAACTTAGTGAAGATGGAATTTTTCTTCAAATCGAGTTGTTGGAGCTACAATTAAATACAAGTGAATTAAGAGAGAAATTCGAGGACAACCTTAAAAATTGTCCCCGTATTGATGATCGAAAAATTAATTATAAGTGTGATTTATAGGCTAAGTCTTCCACGGTTATTAAGAGCAACAATTGTATCAGTAACTCTTTTTCTGGCCCTTTGAATATCTCTTGTTTCGTTTCCACCAAGATTCTTTACAAGGTAAGAGTATGCCTCTTCAGCACTTTCTCTTGGAAGAAGTGTAAGAATTTTCTTCTGAAATGTTTTTTCACACTCTTTAAGTGCAACACCTAGAATTGGGGCCTTAATAAACTTTAGAACTTGTGCTAAATCAATATCATCCAATGAGTAAATAGTATTGAATGTGATACTTTCAGCATATAGCTCTTTGGCCAGCGTAGGGTTTCTCATCTGGATATTTTTAAGTAACGTTGCCCTTTCTTCTGCTCCCATAAATTTGAGCATTTCAATAATTTGAGCTTTACCGTTAATGAATACTCCACCATTTTCTTTGCTAGCTTCCATTTAGTTTCCTTTGGGAGATTAAGCCTCTTCCCATTTCATTTTTTCTTTCATGTATTTTTCGCGAGCTTGTTCAAGTGTATCGCGGTGAGACTCTGTCATTTGCGAAATCTGATTGTCATGGGTCTCTTTTAATTCTGCAACCCTTGCTTCATGGGACTTTTTCATATTATTAAGCTCAAGCTCCATGCGCTCTTTTTCTTCTTTAACAAGTTCAGATTGCTTGTCTCTAATTTGTTTTAATTTAAGTTCTGTCTTATTTTCAAGACTACTGATCTCAGTTTCATAGTGTTTATTAAGTCTTTTAATGTCTGAAAGATGCTTTTTCTCAGTTTTTTCATATTCACGATTATTCTCGATCTTCGCCTTCTTTAATTGATGGGCGTGTCTCTTGTATTCTCGTTGCTTGAATCTTTCGAGCTGCTGACGGTTAATTTCTGTAGACATAATATACTCTTCTTTGACTAGGACCTAAAAGCGTCCTAATATATTTTATAAAGGATTTAACCGTAAGTGAATGGAGGCAAATATGTCCTTAAATAAAGGCCGTCGTGTATTTTTAATAGAGGGAAAACGAACACCATTTGGTAAATTTGGTGGCTCATTAAAAGATATTAAGCCTGTGGACTTAGCAGTGTCTGCCACAAATTCACTACTTAGCGAAGTTGGCCTTAAGGCCGAGCTGATTGATCAGGTAATTCTCGGTAATGTCGTCCCTTCGTCAACTGATACTATGTATGGTGGAAGACATTTGGCCCTAAAGGCAGGATGTGATGAAAAGACTCCTGGAATTACTATTAACCGACTATGTGGCTCGGGTATTCAGGCAATTTTAGATGCGACTAGGTTAATTAAATTAGATGAAGCTAAATGTGTACTGGCCGGTGGAACTGAGAATATGTCGATGGTTCCTCATCTAACATATGGTGCACGTTTTGGTACGAAATACGGATCACTTAAGAATGTGGATATGCTGCTCGATGCTCTAACTGACCAACATGCTGGTTGTCCAATGGGGATAACGGCAGAAAACCTTGGTGGTAAATATGAAGTATCTAGAGCTGATTGTGATGAATTCTCACTACTTTCTCACCAAAGAGCAGCTGATGCCTATAACGATGGACACTTACAAAAAGAAATATGTGAAGTAGAGATCAGAAAGGGAAGTGTTTCAAAAGATGAACACCTAAGAGCTGATGCGTCTTTGGCCGATATGAATAAACTGCGTTCAACTTTTGTAAAAGATGGCCTAGTTACTGCTGGTTCTGCATCCGGAATTGTCGATGGTGCTGCTGTGGCCTTAGTTGCTAGTGAAGACTTTGTAAAAGAGCATGGTTTAAAACCTATTGCAGAAATTATTGATGGTGCAGTCGTTGGAGTTGATCCGACAATTATGGGAATTGGCCCAGCTCCAGCAATTAATCAAATCTTAGAAAATAATAAAATGGAACAATCTCAGATTGATCTATTTGAAATTAATGAAGCTTTTGCTGCACAAACATTAGCTTGTTTAAAAGAACTTTCATTAGATGTGAGTAAAGTAAATATCTGGGGGGGAGCAATTGCACTAGGACATCCTCTTGCTGCTTCTGGAACTAGAATTACAACAACACTTGCACATCAATTAAAAACTGAAAATAAAGAGTACGGTATTGCAAGTGCATGTATTGGTGGTGGCCAAGGAATTGGTATCCTTATCAAAAGAGTATAGATGAATAAGGTAAGTGAAGAATTAAAATTCTTTCATAATGATTATGTAGCTTTTCGTGACTGGCTTTGTCTCGATATTCAAAATGTAACGTGGCAAGGTAAGTACCGTGAGGATTTTGAAAGATTTTGGCAGGCTTTCTTTGATGAGGACTTAACATTATTTCAAATCTCTAAGCGCTTCACTTATTTAATCGAAAATATAAATGTAGGACCTCTAGAATCATGGTTTATTTGGCTTAGAGATAAGTTTAATTGCTATGTTTTTATTTCACGTGGAATTACAATTGAAGAGCTTGCACAAAACCTTCACCAAAATGAAAGAGATATTGCAATTCTTTTAAGAAGCTTCTTTGTTGAAGTTTTTCCTGAACATGAAGAGTATATAAACCGTAACTTTACAATTAACGATATCCTTTCAAGCAATAAATCTACAACAGTTCAGAAGTTAGTCGATGATCTCGGTGTGGATCTCACTTTTTCAGGAAGTCATAACCATGAGATTCTAACATCAATGGAGGTAACTCTTTATCAAGAGTGGGTATACTTTGTTAGAAAGATGGAAAAAGACTTCAAAGTTAGAAACTTCAATCTTTCACGTATTAAGTTAAGAGATAACTTAAGTTCAAAAATTCAAACTATGGCACAGATATTTGCCTTTGTCGGTATTGCTATTTTTCTTGTTTGGGCCATTGAGTATGCGAATAAAACTTATGAAAGTTATCTAGCGGATAAAATTAGTGTATATGAACCACAGTTTCGTTGGGAAAATGAAGGTTTAAAATTCACAGAAGAAACAATCGCTGATCAAGAACAGATTGCACAATTTGAATTAGATATTAAAGATATTGAAAATGTTGATGATTCAGAAAACTTTCTTGGTGAAACATTAGAAGACGAAGAACGTGATGAAGTTGAATCAGAAGTTGTTCTAACATCAATTGATACACTTCCAAGAGATATCTCGTCTGCTGATCGCGAGCAGTCGTCTTTTGAAGAAGATATTAAAGGTGGTGGTTATCGTGATTCTCGCTACGGTAATACAAAAGTTTACCGAGTGATGATGAACTCTGCTGATACTGATGAAACTCGTCGAAGATTATCAAGACTTTTAGATCTATATAAAGTTACACAAGTCGATAACGTAAAGCCTGGCCTCGCTGTTCCTGGTGGTTTTTATTACAACCTCTATGTTCCCAGATCTCACTTAAAAGATTTCATGGCACAAGTTAAAGGTGATGATGCTGTTGTTATTTATGAATCTCGTACAAGAACACGTCGTAATCCACCTGGTAAAAATAAGGTCTTTATTTGGCTTAAGACTATTTAAGCACCCGCAAAATTGATTGGCTAAGGCCAATCTATTGTTTGCGGTTATGGTCACGATGACTTGTATGTCAGCGAGAGGCAGGAGCCGAAGCTGACTGCTAGCCCACTAATCTTTAGCTAAAAATCTTATTCGAGAGGAGTGCATTTATGCACGACGGTTCGTCTGAATGGCCGACGATAGGGAAAGCTGTCGCGAAGGCTGCTACATCTGACCATCTGGAATACTAAATAGCGTCTTTACTTCACGAAGTAGTTGGTGAGTCTGACCAAGGAAGTGCCATTGCCTAACAAACCCAATTAGCATTGAGGCAATAAACCCATACGCAACACCTGAGTGAGTTGTTTTTTCCACCATATTCGTGTCATGGGCACCACCTAGGAAAAATGCAATCATTCCTAGAATGATCATGAGCATTGTCCAAGGAATAGTTTGTCTCTTGGCCAGGTCGGCCTTATGAACATAGCGTTTAACTTTATCTTTATATGGAGTTAGGTCTGCCGGTGCGTCATCAAATAGCTCATGGAGATTTTTTTCACTTGTAATAATCAGATTGATATTATTAACAAGTCTCGAAACACCAATAAAATAGAACATTACGAATGCTTGTGCGAAGATTGTATAAAGGTAGGCTGGAATGGCCAACTTTATGTGACTGATACCCACATCAATAAATCCTAGTGCTACGCAAGTAGTTAGGCCGATTGCGGCAACCATGATAACGATCAGTGCTCTTAATAGATAGGCCATAATTTCACCTTTTATAATTGTCAACTATACTCTAATTTGCTAATTCTTATTTCATATTTAATAAAACATTTACTATAAGGCAATTTCTTCGTGAGCGAGAAAAATCAAAGTAATAAACTAGATAAAAAACTTCTTGAAAGTAATCCGGTAATGGGCTCTTTAATGGTGCCTATTGCAATCGTATTAGTTGGAGCATTAATTATTTTTGGTGTGACTAAGATGCTTTCAAATGATCACTCTTATAAAGATCTTGTCCATGAGATGAAGTCGAAAACCTTTGGTAATAAGTGGATTGCAGCATTAGAGCTTTCAAAAGTTATTTCTGCTGGAGCAATTGAAGAAGAAGATATTCCATGGGTTGTAGAAAATCTAAAAGATGTTTATCGAACTAGTGTTGATCCAAGAACTCGTGACTTTGTTGTTGTGGCAATTGGGGCCCTTGGTAATGAAGGAGGCCTTCCTGTACTTGAAAGTGCCTTAAAAGATAAAAATCATCCTGAAATTAATTTTCATGCAATGGTGGCACTGTCAAAAATGCCTAAGGGGATTTTGTTTAACTGGGATCTCGTAAAGTCTTTTCTAGGAAGAGATGATGCGGCGCTAACTCAGGTGACGATACTGACTCTTGCTACTCACGAAGTGAAAGATACAGAAAATTTATTTGTTGATCAGCTTAAAAGTGAGCTCGGTTTTACTGTTAGATATGCCGCAGCTACAGCATTAATCGCGTATAAGAACGATGAAGCGAAAAATACGATCAATGAGATTTTAATGCTAAATGATGAGTCTTTAGGCAAAAGATTAACTGTACAGGAGATCCGTGGCCTTAAATATAATGTACTCACTGCGTTGAAAAAGTACGGTTGGAACGAAATGTCGCCAAGCGTTGAAAAAATGATAAATATTGAGAAGGATATAAAAGTTGTCAGCCTTGCAAAGGAAGTTTTAAATTCGTTGAAATAGTGATAACATCCTTCAAAGAATAAATTGAATTTGCAGTAACTTATGAATCACAATTTGAGTCATTGCGACTTAAATTAGTGCATTTTTGAATAAATAAGAAATAGAGGTTTCTAAAAATGTCTGAAAAAAAACAGCTAAACCGAAGAGAGTTCTTTAGCTTTGTAACTGTTGGTTGGGTTGCGTTTACTTCTGCAATCGCAGGTTTCTTAACATTAGCTTTCCGCTACACTTACCCGAACGTTAACTTTGAACCAGAAATGGACTTCGTTGCCGGAAGACCTAACGATTACGAAGAAGGCGTTGATGAGCGTTGGAAGAACGGTTACGGTGTTTGGATTGTTAAAATGGAAGGGCGCTTATTTGCACTTTCAAATATCTGTACGCACCTTGGTTGTGTACCAAACTGGCTACCTGCTGAATTAAAATTTAAGTGTCCATGCCACGGTTCTGGTTATTACCAAAATGGTATTAACTTCGAAGGGCCAGCTCCAAGACCACTTGAAAGATATAAAATTTCACTGAATGCTGAAGGGAAAATCATCGTCGATAAAACTAAGATCTTCCGTTATGAAAAAGGTCAGTGGGATAACCCTCAAAGTTTTTTAAAGGTTTAATTTAGTTAAATATATAGGAAGGAATAACAATGGCTAAAAGAGGTGTTGTTGATTACATTAGAGAGACTCAAGTCTGGAAATCAATCTTTAGACACGGTCCTCCGACAAACGCAAGAAATAGAGCAGCAGTAGTTGCTGGTAACGTGTTTTTACACTTACACCCAATCAAACTTAAGAAATCAGGGGTTCAACTTGGTTATACTTGGTGTATGGGTGGACTTACTTTCTTTATTTTCTTAGCACTTACTGTAACTGGTGTACTTTTAATGTTCTATTACAGACCAACTGCTGAGTACGCATATAACGATATTATCGCACTTAAAGAGCACGTGCCTTTAGGGATTATGCGTGAGATTCACAGATGGGGTGCCCACGCCATGGTTATTACTGTGTGGCTACACATGTTCCGAGTCTTTATGACTGGTTCATATAAACCACCTAGAGAATTCAACTGGGGTGTTGGTGTTATTCTATTAGTATTAACTCTTCTTCTATCGTTCACTGGGTATCTTCTACCTTGGGATCAGCTAGCGATTTGGGCGATTGCCGTTGGTTCAAACATGGCCAAAGCAACTCCATTCCTAGGGCATGGTGGTCCAGGTGCTGCGTTAGCACAAATTGGTGACTTCGTAATGGTTTCTGATAAAAACGACGTTCGTTTCCAGCTTCTAGCAGGACGTTTCGTTGGAGAGCCGGCGCTATTAAGATTTTATATTCTTCACTGTGTATTCATTCCACTTGTTGTAGGTGTTCTAATTGCAGTTCACTTCTGGCGTGTAAGAAAAGACGGTGGGATTTCAGCACCACTTTAGAAAGTATATTTTGAGAGAAAGGGATATATAAATGAAAGAACTTATCAACTGGCTAGCCGATCCGATTAGATCATTCCCGATTGTGTCGGTCTTATTCTTCTTCATGATGAAATATTATCGTGTTGTTGGAAGTAAAAAGTTTGCTAAATGGTCGTTAATCGCAGCTGCACCAATTACGGTTTGGTTTTGTATGGATGCGAACTTTAGAGCAATTATTCTTTGGCCAGATAACATTCCTATTAACATTATTATTGTTCTTATTGCTTGGCTTACTTGGTATGCACTTTATAGAGCCGCTGAGAATGATAAGAGAATTGAAAATGGTGAGTGTCCAATTGAAGCACTTCCAGAAAATAGAGAAAAAGTATGGGTATGGCCTAACTTAGTTTTCACTGAACTTATGTGTATGATCGGTTGTACAATTTTCTTAGTTGTATGGGCGATTGTTTTCAAGGCACCTCTTGAGGAACCTGCAAATACTACTTGGGCACCAAACCCGGCAAAAGCACCTTGGTACTTCCTTGGTCTACAAGAAATGCTTGTATATTTTGATCCTTGGATGGCAGGGGTTGTGCTTCCTGGACTTATTCTAGTTGGACTTATTGCAATTCCATATATTGATACAAACCCTAAAGGTAATGGTTATTTCACAATTAAAGAAAGACCAATTGCTATGTGGGGATTCCTTTATGGTTGGATTGTTCTTTGGATGTATCTAATTATCGTTGGTACTTTCTTACGTGGTCCAAACTGGACATTCTATGGTCCATTTGAGTACTGGGACTTCCATAAAGTTGTTTCTGAGTACAACGTTAACCTTTCAGAGTTTGTGTGGCTTAAGTGGCTAAATACACCAATGCCTTCAAATATTATTGTTAGAGAGATTGTAGGGATTATCCTAACTCTTGTTTACTGTTGTGTACTTCCAGTTGCAATTGCTAAGTCAAAGTACGGGAAGAAGATTATCGAAAACACTGGTCAGATTAGATATTATATTTTCATTATTCTAGTACTAGGTATGACATCACTACCAATTAAGATGGTTCTGAGATGGCTATTTAGTCTGAAATATATTATCGCTCTGCCTGAGTGGGAACTTAACCTGTAAGAAAGAAGAAGTAATAAAGGGTATATAAAAATGTCAAAGAAACATGAGCCAGGCATGGCCTATGATATGAAAAAACTGAATAAGATCTTCGCGATCTTTTCACTAGTTCTTTTGGTCACTGTGATTTGGGTTTTTCTCGATGATTACTTAAGACCTTGGAAAGCTATTCAAGTCGAAGCAATGAAGATCGAAAAAGAGAAGATTGCTAAAGACATTGCTGAAGAAGAAGCAAAGATTTCAAAAGAAAAACTTGAGATCTTAGAAAGAGAACTTGAAGTAGCCAAGAAAGCAGTTGCTGAAAAAGAAAAAACAATTGCTGAAGTAAATGAACAACTTCATAAAATTGAAAAAGAGATTAAGAAAGAACAGATTGTTAATGGTCGTCTTAACTCTGACGTTGCTGCCTTAGCATTTAATTATGGTGTTGCTCATGCTGAGCACGCTCCAAATGCTGGTGAGTTATATTCAAAACTTCAGGAAAAGAAGAAGTTATTTGCTGCATCTACAGATCGCAAGAAAGAACTTCAAGCAAGTGAAAAAGCTCTTAAGAGAAAAGCTGCTTCTTTTAATTCAGATATTGAATCAATTAAGAAGCAGATCAATAGTATCGTAGGACGTAAAGAACTTCTTAAGAAAGCTGAAGCTAGAAAAGAAGTAACTCCTATTTTCGCTTTAAGAAACTTACCATTTATCGACTTTATGGACCCAACAGTTAAGGTTCAACAAGTTGTACTTGAAAACATTACAGATGATCGTTTCTTTCAACAGGTTCCTAAAGTTGACCGTTGTATGACTTGTCACACATTTATTGATAAGCCTGGTTACGAGAATCAACCAAACCCACATAAGACACACCCTAACTTAGACTTAATGGTTGGTGCACAAGGTAAGCACCCAATGAAGAAGTTTGGATGTACAGCTTGTCACGGTGGTGAAGGTCATAGAGTTAATGACTTCAATGCAGCAGCTCACATGCCTGCTACAGAAGAGCAAAAACAAGAATGGATTGCTAAGTATAATTGGCATGAGCCACACAAAGTCCCAATCGTTCAGTTTAGACGTGGTGACTATGAAGCTGGTTGTGTTAAATGTCACTCAGATGTTCAATATATTCCACAAGCAACGACTCTTAATGAAGGACGTCGTAACCTTGAAAAATTTGGTTGTTATGCTTGTCACAAAATTGAAGGTTGGGAGCATAAGAGAAAACCAGGTCCAAGTTTAGAGAAGATTGCAGCGAAAGTTGATAAAGAATTCTTTAAAAATTGGGTATGGGAACCAAAGGCATTCAATAAGCATGCAAAAATGCCTCAGTTCTTCCAAAATGATAATAACTCAACACCAGAGTTTACAAAGAAGAATATTGCAGAAGTAAATGCAATGGCCGAACTTATCTATGAGCAATCAGAGAGTTACAAGCCATTCATGAAATACACTGGTGGTAATAAAGAACGTGGTAAAGAACTTGTTGGTTCTGTTGGATGTTTATCTTGTCACGGCGCTAAGGACTTCCCACTTGAGTCTCAAAAAATTGATGCTCATAAAGGGCCATATTTAGATGGAATCGGTTCTAAGATTAAAGATGCTAACTGGATGGTTTCATGGCTTAAAAAACCAAGCCACTTCCAACCAGATACAATCATGCCTTCTTTCAGACTTACTGATAGAGAAGCAAATGATATTACTGCTTACTTAATGAGCTTAAAGAATGAAAAATTTGAAAAGCTTAAGTTTGCAAAAATGGATAAAGAAGCAAGAGATGAAATGCTTGTTACTTACTTCTCAGCGTTTGACACTGTAGAAGTTGCAAAAGCAAAACTTGCGACAATGAGTGATCATGAAAGAACAATGGAACTTGGTCGTCGTTCAGTTGGTAAGTACGGTTGTTACTCTTGTCACAGCATTAAAGGATTTGATGGAAGAGCTCCTATTGGTCCTGAATTAAGTAAAATTGGTTCTAAGCCTCTAACTCAATTTGGTTTCTCTCATGAGAAAGTTGAGCACTCTAGAGAAGCTTGGATTAAGGCACACTTACTAAACCCAAGAAGATGGGATAACGGTGTTGATAAGCCATTCAAAGATCTTTTAAGAATGCCTCAATTCCACATGAAAGAAGAAGAGGCCGCAACAATTACAACTGCTCTAATTGGTATGGTTGATCAAAAAATCCCACTTAAGGGTGTTAAGAGATACGATGCTGATGAAACTGTTGTTAACGAAGGTATGAAAGTTGCTGTTAAATACAACTGTATTGGATGTCACCAGATTGATGGACGATTTGGAGATATGCTAGAGATTTACGATGATGTAAATGCTGCACCTCCAAGACTTGTTGAGCAAGGACATCGTGTACAAGCTGATTGGTTCCATTACTTCTTAGGAAATGTTTATCCAATTAGACCTTTTGTTGATGTAAGAATGCCTTCTTTTGATCTTACTGATGAAGAAAAAGAAAAGCTCGTTGATATGTTCCGTGTAAAAGCTGATCAACCTTTCTTTGATAAGAATGAGAAAGTTGTTTGGGAAAGCAAGGAAGAAAGACGTGCTGCAGTTAAGTTATTTAATGACCTTGCTTGTACATCTTGTCACACTCAAGGATTCAATAATGATGAAGCACTAGCTCCAGATCTTCGCTACGCTAAGAGAAGACTTAGAAAGAGCTGGATTAAGAAATGGCTAAGAGGACCAGACCAAATTATGCCTGGTACAACAATGCCTTCTTTCTGGCCTGAAGGTATGGCAGCTGATCCAGATCTTCTTGATGGAGATGCTGAAAGACAAATTGAAGCTGTTACTAAATACGTTTTAGAATTAGGAAGTGACTTTTACTCACCAGAGCACAAGAAGCAGAGTAAATAGGTAAAGGGAGTTAACAAATGGCAGGACATGCTAATACAAAAGATTTAGTTCATGATGGTGTAATTGCTTACCCTGATGATCCACAATTCGGTAAGGCTAGCCCTAATAAACTTGGTATGTGGCTGTTTCTTGGAACAGATGCCATGTCGTTTTCAGGTCTACTAATTGCTTATGCTGTACTTCGTGCAACTAAGCATTGGCCAAATCCTGTTGAAGCACTTGGTGGTGTTCACCTTTCAGGGATTATGACATTTATTCTTATTTGTTCTTCTGTTTCAATGGTTATGGCAATTGATGCTGTAAAAATGAGACAACCTAAGCAAATTAGAAATTGGCTTCTAGCAACGATTATTGGTGGAGTTATCTTCCTTGGTATTCAGGCATATGAGTATGTTCACTTAATGACTGATATGGGAATGACTTTCTCAACATATGAGCACGGAAATAACCTGTTCTCATCAACATTCTTTGCTATTACTGGTTTCCACGGTCTTCACGTACTTTCTGGGGTTATTTACCTAATTTATATGTATGTACTAGCACTTAGAGGTCGTTTTGATAAAGGTGATTATGGACTACTTGAAGTTTGTGGTCTTTTCTGGCACTTTGTTGACCTTGTTTGGATTCTAGTATTCACGTTCATTTACTTAATTTAATTAATTAGAATATATGAAAAAAAGGCCCCAGTTAATCTGGGGCCTTTTTGTTTTTGGCCAAAATATTAGACGAAATCAATCGAAAAGAGTATAAGGTCAAGTATATGAAAGCATTTATCGTTCCCTTACTTATACTAATAGTCGTTCTATTTTCTGATTATGTGATGGCATGTCCAGGCTGTGCTGGTTCGATGGATAATCCAAAAGATGCTCGTCTCGTGTGGATTTTAATTATATTTATTGGGCTAATTTATATTCCATTTTTTATTCTCTATAAAACGATTTACAAGTATCGCAAAAATTCAAAAGTTGCTATTGCCAATGAAGAAGAATAACAGCAACTTCATTTATACACTTCTATTTATTTTAAGCGGCTTTATTGCGCTTTTTCTTGTTTGGTTTATTTATTTCAAACCAGAAGCGGCCGTAAAATTGTGGTGGGTAGATCATCTTCCATTTGTAAACGCTATCTTAAATACAATTTCGGCGACATTACTTTGTATGGGATATTACTTTGTTAAAACAAAGAGGGTTTCCCTTCATATAAAGAGTATGTCAGGTGCGACCGTAACATCAGCACTTTTTCTGATTTCATATCTACTTTATCATCACTATCATGGTGATACGAAATTCATCGCACAGGGAATGGTAAGGCCAATTTACTTTGCAATTCTCATATCTCACGTACTTCTGAGTATTGTGATGTTACCAATGATTTTAATCACTCTTTGGAATGCTTTTTCTGGAAATTTTTTAAGTCATAGAAAATGGGCAAAGTGGACTTTACCCATTTGGCTTTATGTTTCAGTAACAGGTGTTCTTATTTTTATTTTCCTAAAGTATCTGAATTTTTAGTCGTTCTACGTTTTTCAATATCAAGTCGTGATTTTGGAAGAACCACTTCATGTGGGGCAACTAGAACTTTTTCACCAATAACGGTGTCACCAAAGATCGATGCTTTCAGTCCTACTGTTGCACCTCTTTTTATTACTGTCGGAGCAATAACGAGATAACCTGCTTGCGCGTAGTGAGCAAAAATTGTAGCAGAGCCACCAATTGTTACATAGTCTTCAAGAGTGATGAGGCCAGGGTCAGATATATTTGTTGTATTGATGACACAATTTTTTCCTATTTTCATTCCCATCATTCGATAGAAGAGAATAATAATTGGAGTCGCTTGCCAAAAGTCTAAAACAGTATAGCGAACAAGTTGAGTTAAGGCATTGTGATAGTACCAAGGAAGAGTTTCAAGAGAGATCCAACTTCCTTTAAATGGCTTCATCTTTAATGGATAGAGCCAATTGAAGAAGGGAACAATAAAGATCAGCGTTATAGTATATGCCCCGTATGACATTACAAAAGCAAGGGACATGGAAAGGCCTTGTACAAGGATATTACTATTGGCAACCATGGCATATGTTTCAGTAAGAAATATATAGCCCGGAGTTAATGCAAGTGTAATACAAATTACATAAGTAATTGCCGGAGGTAACATTGCCACGACATATCCAATGGCATTACTTTTTCTAAAGATATTCTCAAAAAACCTCGCAATACCCTTTTTGTCAGATGCGCCTGAGCCAAGTTCTTCATGGCTCTTTTTTTCTTTTGTACTCATTAATCAACCTATTTGATATTATTAATAATATTTGTAGCCCTTATTATATCATCAATATCTTGGTAAATGCTAAAGCCAAACCTTAAAATATTTTGTCGGTAATCAGTTTCAATACTTTCTTTTCTCAGTTTTTGAGCAAAAGATTCGCATTCTTTAGAGTTTGGAAACTCAAAGGCCAGGAAGTGGCCCCTTGTATCCATTGGGATAAGGTTCTTAGATAGATCAGTATCAGAAATAAGATTGAGAAACTCATTCATATTTGTTTTTACGTGATTATGAATTTGTTCTACTGAAATATTCTCTTCTTTCCAAAGTTGTAAAACTGCATTCATTCGATAAAGAGCAGAGAAGTCCATTGTGGATCCTGCAAAACGAAACCCTTCATTGCTAAAAGGAACTTCATTTTCTTTGTAGTTTGTTAGTTCTCCCATTTGAGCAAACCAGCCAGTATTCTTGGGTTTAAGTTTCGTGTTTCTTGGTGAAATTAAGAAACAAGATCCTTCTCCTGAACCACAATATTTATAACCGCCGGCCATATAGAAAATTCGATCCTCAATGGCCGATAAGTCAGTCGGCAATGCCATGAATCCATGGTAGGCATCGATAACAATGGGTGCTTCGGTTTTAATTTCGTTAATAAACTCCGTTAAATCTGGAATTGCATAACCAGAATTAAAGAAGACATGACTAATAAAAATCAGGTCGTATTTATTAGAGTTTGCTTCTTTGATAAAGTCATTTATGAAAGAGTTATCTCTTGTATTTTTTATTTTCGTAACTGATACAATATTTTCTTCTGCAAGCCTATTGATCTGTCGGTCAAATGAATAAAACTCACTATCTGTTGTTAGGATTTTTGCTCCATTAGGAAAACAAGATAATAAGCGATATGTCAGTTCATGTGTGTTAGGTGCAAATGTAATTTGCTCTGGACTTGATGTGTTTAATATTTCAGCTAATCTCGTTTGAAGCTCGCGAAATGTGTTTGAGAAAAATTCTCCCCATTTATGGTCTGCATACTTTGCACTGTCATCCCAATACTGAATCTGTGCTTCTCGCGTGACATTTGGCCAGTAATGATGTGAATGTGCTGCAAAGTGAAGCTTTCCCTCGTTTGCTTTTAGAAATTTTGAAAAGTATTTCTTATACATTCTAGTCCTTATAATTAAAGTTCATTTCGTCTCGCAGTTCCTGTGGAAGACTTGGCCTTTGAGATCTTGGAATTAAAAATGTTGAAAGATTAAATAAATCAATGAATGACCTGTTATTTTCAGCGGCATCTCTTAAGTATTGATGTCCAGATGATCCACCTGTTCCAATCTTAGTTCCTAGCATTCGGTGGGCCATTAATGCGTGCTTATATCTCCACGTTGTAAAATTCTCATCAATATCCATTAGGTGGGAAAGTATTGTATATGGAAGTGTTAGAATAGGCTCATCTCGATAGAGAAGCACAAATAAAGCATTAAGAGTTGCTTTTTGTGAGAGTCTACGCTTGCCCTCTTTGACAAGATTGGCATATTTTTCTTCATTAAATAGAGTATCAAAAGTTTCTCTCGTACTTTGTAGATTTGCTTTTTGAATCTCAAGTGCTTTAGGAGTCATATTTGCAACATTACTAAAAATTGTAATTTCATCCCCACAGAGCATATCCTCTACGCAAGCCTGGTATTCTTTCCAAAAATCAAAATCTTCTTTAAAAGTAAATGGCATTCTTTCTAGCCATTTTTCAAGAGCTGAAAATAAAGTGTCTTCTTTTTCGATTTTTAAAAGTCTTTCTTGATCTTGTTTATTTAATCGACCGAGAAAGTATTCTCGATCCACTTCCTTACGGTCACTTGTTGATAACCCAAGTAAAATCTCAATTTCTCTAAACTGAACACTTTGAAAACCAGAAGCTGGAACAAGAAGCTCTCTAAACTCAAGGAAGTCCATCGGAGTCATTGTTTCCATGACTTCTAATTGACCAAGTAGTAATGTTTGAATCTTTTTAATTCTTTCTAATCGAGAAGATACCGTTGAAAGTACTGACTCTTGAACTTTTTCGACTGAGAAAATTTTCTTTATTGAGTTGAGCTCGTGTAGAATCTGTTTAAACCATAATTCATATACTTGATGCACTAGTATAAATAGTGTTTCATCGTGGGCCTCGTCACCATATTTTTTTGACAGAGGATTTTGAGTATCGAGTAATTTATTTAATTCTAAATAGTCACCGTAATAGACAGGTCCTTGATTTTTGTGCATATTGACTCCTATAGAGAAATACTATCCTATCCCATCGAAATTGGAAATTATTGATAGCTAATGTTGGGTAAAGAAGTTGTAAAAGTAGAAGACATAATGATGGATAAGAATCGATTTAAAAAGTTTTTGCCTATAGTCATAATTACCGTTTTTACATTGATTTTCATTGGAGGAATGGTTCGTAGTACTGGTGCAGGTATGGGATGCCCTGATTGGCCGACCTGTTTTGGAAAAGTCATTCCACCTACTAGTGTTGATCAACTTCCCGACGACTATCGTACACGTTTCTCTAAACCAGGACGAATTGTTGCAGTCTTTAATCCTGTACATACTTGGACGGAATACTTCAACCGTATGGCCGGAATTTGGACTGGTATCGCTTCAATTATTTTATTCGTCTTATCTTTTGCCTATAAGAAGGATAATAAGAAAGTTGTCTGGCTTGCAGGACTTTCCTTATTCTTAGTTGTTTTAAATGGAGGAGTCGGAGCAATGGTTGTCCGCTCTCATCTTCATCCAAATGTCATCACTGTTCATATGCTACTGACAATTTTTCTAACTTTTGCTCTGGCACAGCTGAAATATGAAACTAAGCCAATTTCATTTGAACGAAATTATAATGTTGATAAGTACAAAGATTATTTATGGGTTTTAGTTACTTTTCTCGTAATCCAGGTTGTCCTAGGGACACAGGTAAGAGAGCAGATTGATGTGATCACAAATACTGAGCCAAATTTAGCACGTACTAATTGGCTTGAGAGACTTGATATGATTTTTTATATCCATCGCTCATTCTCGATTCTAATACTTTTAGGCTTCTCATATACACTGCGAAGAATTATGCAGGAATTTCAAGACCATGCATTTGTCCAAAGAAAGTGTATTTCTATCATGTTAACGCTGATAGGAGTGGTTGCTGCCGGTGTAATTTTAGCATACTTAGCATTTCCGGCCGTTGCTCAGCCTATACACCTACTCTTTGCAATCTTACTCACATACTTTATATATGAGTTAATCGTAATTTTAAAAAAAGCAAAACAGGTGAGTGTATAAGTGTTTCGTACTTTGGCCTTTATCAATATTGTTCTGACTTTAGGGCTAATTGTTATTGGTGGGCTCGTTAGTGCAGACTTTACTGGTTTAGAGTGTACTTCTTGGCCTATTTGTTATGCACCAACTGTTGATAAGGCCTCAATATATCCGATTCTCCATAGAATTTTTGCTGGAATCATCATTATTTTAAATACGATTCTTTTTATAAAAAAACCAAAAGAGAGAGCAGTTCGTTTAGGTTTATTCCTACTTATTCTTCAGTCACTTCTTGGTGGTATAAATTTTATCTATAAGTTACCTACATTAGTTAGTGTTTTTCACTTAATGCTAAGTTTTGCGTATATCGCAATCTTTGCTCAGCTATTTGTTCCTGATATTGAAAAAATCAGTGAGAAAATTGTCAGTTATAATCCCAAAGCTAAAGACTTTGTTTTTGTAATGCTCCTAATTGCATTGGTACAATTTTTCTTTGGCGGTGTAATTCACCAAACAGCAACAAAAGATGTTTGTGGTATGGGTGAGAATATTAATATTCTTTGTAATACAGCAAATGGTATTCAGTTTTGGCCTAGTTCTGTAGCTGCCCAAATTCACTCGCTACATAAGTATCTAGGGATACTTTTCTTACTTACATTAATTGTTTATCTATTTAGTATTATTAAGACTGCACTGAGTCTCCATGGGAGAGCTTTTAAGCAATTTTCATTTTTAAGTTCAAGTTTAGTTATCTTGTTTCTGATCCATTTATTTAATGCAAAGAGATTGTTCTTATTAACTGATACGACTTACTTCCAAGTTCTTCACTTGTTATTGGCCGTACTAATAAGCTTAAACTTAATCTTTTTATTTCAATGGTTTATAAAGTTCGAAGAAGTAAATCTTGGTGGATACCAGCATACATTTGCAAGTGATATGTTAAGTCTCACGAAGCCTAGGCTTGGGTTATTAGTCGTATCGACAATCATTTCTGGAATCTTGTTAACTGGTGAGTATATCGACTTTTTCTATCTAGTTAATGCACTAGTTTTTTCAATTTTAATTGTAATGTCGGCCACGACTATTAATTGCTATATGGAAATTGATGTTGATGCCAATATGGTTAGAACTAAAGATCGAGCGCTACCTGCTGGAAGAGTAAAGCCGATTTATGCTCTTATTCAGGGATGGATTTTATTTATAGTTGGTTTTCTCGCAACGTACTTTTTTGTTAATACTGCGACGGCATTGCTCGGTGCGTTGGCATTTTTTTCTTACCTATATGTGTATACACCTATGAAAAGAAAGAGTCCTGCCGCGTTATTTGTAGGGGCATTACCGGGAGCAATTCCACCAGTTATGGGCCGCACAATTGTCACTGGTGAGATTGATGGCCTTGCCATTTTACTCTTTACAATTTTATTTATTTGGCAGATCCCACACTTCATGGCCATCTCAATCTATCATAAACACGACTATGCTGAAGGTGATATTAAGGTCTATCCTCACTTCTATTCAATTACTAAGATGAAGATCTGTATTGCTGTTTGGACATTTTTGTTAGCACTATCTGCTGTCAGCGGATACTTTTTCGATCTCAATTCAAAGAACTTTTTTATAGCTTCGATAATTGTTAATGGATTATTTTTTGCTCAAAGTCTGCAAAGTTTTTTCATTGATGACGAGGAGAGTTATGTGGCTTGGGCCCGACAATATTTTTGGGGTTCTATAATCTATTTACCTCTCTTGTTATCCTTGATGATTTTCCTTAGCTAAATCGTGGAAAATGTTATAAAAAAGGGTTAAAATTTAGCAATTCAATTTAATTAGGTATTTCAATAGAAGGAAGGTCTATGGGATTTTTGACACCTGTTTATGCTGCAGTTGTTAGCACAACTTCTAAGCAGATGAGTCTTTGGGAGAGAATGACTCCTCCAGAAGACATCTCAGTTAACGGTCATTTAATTGACTGGTTATTTGGTTACACGACTTATATGAACTTATTTTTCTTTGCATTAGTTTGTATTGGTCTTTTTGGTTTCTCTTATAAATACGCAGCTAAGAGACACCCGAAGCCGTATTACACTTACGGAAACAAGAAAATTCATATCATCATTGCGACTGTAATTGGTCTATCGGTATTCCTAGGAATCGATATGAACATTACAAGAATTTCAAACGATGATTATGTAAACGTTTTTGCAAAGTGGCCAAAAGCTGATGAGAATCCACTTCGAATTCAAGCTCTAGGTCAACAGTGGGCATGGCACTTTAGATATGCCGGTGCAGATAACGTTTTCAACACAGAAGACGATGTTGTGCAATTAAATGATCTTAGACTTCCTACTGATCGTAAGGTTGTTATTCAAGTTCTTTCTAAAGATGTAATTCACTCTCTATACTTTCCAAATGCGCGTCGTAAAGTTGATGCTATTCCTGGTCGTTTAACTCGTATGTGGTGGGAGCCTACAAAAGCGGGAACTTGGGATATTGCATGTGCAGAGATGTGTGGAACATATCACTATAGAATGAAAGCTTCTCTGACTACTTATTCACAAGAAGACTTCGCAGTATGGCTTGCAGAAGCACAAGAGAAAGCTCTTCAAGAGAATGATCCTGAAAACCCTGAGTTATTCTGGGGTTGGAAGTGGCAGTATTAATTTAAAAATAATTTTTAGGAGAATATAAAATGGCATTTTTCGAGCAACATATTCACTCAGAGCCAAAGACTTTTATCTCAAAGTATATTTTCTCTTTTGATCACAAAGTGATCGGAAAGCAATTTCTTTGGTATGGAATCATTGGTCTAGGTTTAGGTGGGATGATGGCCCTAATGATTCGCTGGACACTAGCGTTTCCAGGAGAGGCATTCCCAGTACTTGGTCACCTTCTTTTCCCTTCAACGGGAGGAGTTGTTCCACCAGATACGTACGCGATGTTATTTACAATGCACGGTACGATCATGATTTTCTACGCAATTACACCTATTCTTATTGGGGCATTTGGTAATTACCTTATTCCTCTACAGATTGGTGCGCGAGATATGGTTTTCCCACTACTTAATATGCTATCTTTTTGGATTGCAGCAGCTTCTGCATTAATTCTTGTGGCATCTTTATGTTTACCATTAGGTGCAGCTGCAGGTGGTTGGACTTCATACCCAACGTTATCAACACTGATAGGATCACCAGGTGCAGGTCAAACTCTTTGGTCTTTAGCGCTTTTCCTACTGGGTGTTTCTTCAACAATGGGTGCTGTTAACTATATTACTACGGTTATCGTTCTTAGAGCTCCAGGTATGGGATATTTTGATATGCCACTTTCTGTTTGGGGTCTATGGCTTACAGCTATTCTAAACGCGATCTTCTTACCAGTTCTTGGTGCAGGTCTACTTCTTCTTATTTTTGACCGTGTATTTGGAACGACATTCTTCCTAGCTGGTGCAGCAGCAACAACTGGGACAGGTGACCCAATTCTTTACCAACACGTTTTTTGGATCTTTGGTCACCCTGAAGTTTATATTCTTATTCTTCCTGCTTGGGGGATTGTATCTGATTTACTTTCTTTCTTTGCAAGAAAACCAGCATTTGGTGCGAAAGCAACTGCGCTTTCAATGACTTCAATTACAATACTTTCAACGCTTGTATATGGTCACCATATGTATACGACTCAAATGAGTCCACTTTTAACTCAAACGTTTATGACTCTTACAATGACGATCTCGATTCCATCAGCAATTTTCTTTGCTAACTGGTTAGGAACAATCTGGAAAGGGTCAATTAGATTTGATACACCAATGATTTTCTCTCTAGGTGTTGTATTCGTATTTGGTCTTGGTGGTTTAACTGGTCTATACCTAGCTACAGTTACAACTGACCTTTACCTTCACGATACTTACTTCGTAGTAGGTCACTTCCATTACACTATGGCCGCTTCGGTTCTACTTGGTGGTTACGCTGCTATTTATTTCTGGATGCCAAAGATGTTTGGTAAATTCCTAAATGAATTCTGGGGTAAGGTACACTTTTGGATCACAATGATTGGTCTAAATGGTGTTTTCATGGGAATGATGATTGTTGGTTACGCTGGAATGCACAGACGTCTATACAATCCATTCGTATATGAATTCATGGAAAAAATGATTCCTATTAATACATTTATTACTTACTCAGCTCTACTTATGGGGCTTGGGCAGATTCCATTTGTTATTAATTTTGTGTACACAATTTTCTTTAAGAAAGAAAAAGAGCCAGTACCTAATAACCCATGGAATGTAGGTACACTTGAGTGGACTATCCCATCACCATCACCGGTTTATAACTTCAAGGAAATTCCTGTTGTTAAATGTGGGCCACACGAGCTAGGAAACCCTAATCTTCCAGAAGGTAAGGATTTCCAATACCAAACTGAAGAAATAGTTGAGGCATAATTAGAATGAGCCAGGTTATGACGAATAAAGACATTGAGGCAAGAAAGTTAACATCATCAATTGCGATGATCGTTATCCTTGTTTCTTTTACGATGCTCTTTGCTTCGATGTTACTTGGCTATTCTGTATATCGCTTTACTGTTGATGTATGGCCACCAATGGGAATGCCGAGAATCCCTCTGACAATTCCAATGGTGAGTACGTTTATAATTGCGTTAAGTTCTGCAACTCTTGTTCTTTTTGAGTCTTCTTTTGAAAAAAAGAACCTTAAGGCCATGAGAGCTTACTTTGGTTTAACGTTCTTATTAGGACTTGGGTTTATGTTTGTACAGTTACAACTATGGAACTCAATGGCCGCAATGGGATTACACGCCTCAGGCGGTGTCTTTCCATCATTATTTTATGCATTAACTTGGACACATGCTGCGCATATTGTTGCAGGTTTATTTGCATTATTATTTCTACTTCCTGTAGCTGCAAAAGGTTACAGTGTTGAGAAAATAACTTGGGTACAGAATGTATCTAAGTTTTGGCACTTTCTTGGTGTCGTATGGTTAGTAATGTTTATCGTTATGTTTGTATTTTAAGAGGATAGCTATGAAGAAAATGGCATTAACTTTAACAGCAATGTTTACAATTTTATCTTTGGTTTCATGCCAGGAAAACCATTTTAAAGAAGATAAAGTATTCGCAGGTGGTCTCTATGTTAAGAGTGAAGTTCTTAATAGAGGGAAACAAATTTATACTGAGTACTGTATGGCCTGTCACGGTGTTAACGGTGATGGAAAAGGTGTTGCAGCTAAGTCAATGAAAGTTCCACCGCGTGACTTTACAAAAGGTGTCTTTAAATTTGGTCTTGTTCCATCAGGAGAACTTCCACATGATAAACATCTTTATACAATCCTTGAAAAAGGACTACATGGAACAGCAATGCTTCCTTGGGACCTTACAAAAGATCAAATGTTTGAAGTAGTTCAATACATCAAGACATTTGCTCCAGATGTTTGGGAAGGTAAAGATAAGAAGCTTGGTGAGCAAGTTATTTTAACTAAAAACCCATATGGTGTAGCTCACTTAGAAGCTGCCATTGAGGAAGGTAAGAAAGTATATCACGCCGATGCAATGTGCTGGTCTTGTCACAGAGCTTATGTTCCAAAAGAGGAGCTAGCAGAGCTTACTGGAATGGGGGAAGATGACTTCACTGAACTTGACTACCAAGTTAAGCTTCAAGAAACGGAATGGGGATTTAAATCACTTCCACCTGAATTCACTTGGAACTCAATTCGTTCAGCAGATACTGTTGAAGAAATCGCTCTACGTTTAGCTGCTGGTGTTGGTGGTACAGCAATGGCCGCTTGGAAGGGAACAATAACTGATGATCAAATTTGGGCAGTTGCTCATTACGTTCATTACTTAAAGAGTTTAAAGAATACAGATGCTCGTAAAGAGTTAATGGATCGTATTAAAAACCAATAACAAAAAAAGAGAATCGATAAGATGGCAACTCTAGGTATAAAAAGATCAAATAACTTATTCGAAGTGCTTATTTCAAAGAAAGCATTTTGGTTAGTATTTGTTCTTTATTTCTTCTCTGTTCCGGTTATTAAGTCGGTAACAAGAGAGTTACCACAAGAGCTGCCTGTCTTAAAGAAGCTTCCAGACTATTCACTTGTGAATAGTTTTGGAAAAACATTTGGTTCGAAAGAACTTGCAGGTCGTGTTTATATTGCAAACTTTATTTTTACAACATGTCCTTCAAGTTGCTTGAGATTAACAGCTGAAATGCAAAAGATTCAAAAAAGAGTAAGAGGACTGGGACAAAAAGTTGCTCTTGTTTCTTTTACTGTTGATCCAGATACTGACAAACCAAAAACTCTTTTTAAATATGCAAGAAAACATCAAGCGAATCCTTATGTTTGGACATTCTTAACTGGTGAAACTAAAGACCTTCAAGCTACAATTATTGATGGCTTCGGAGTTGCCATGGGTGAGATGGAAGAAGTTAAAGGAAATGTTAACGGTGAAACTGTTACAATGTTTGATATTGCACACTCTGAGAAGTTAGTTCTAGTTGATGGAACAGGAAACGTCAGAGGTTATTATGATTCAACAAAGAAAGACATTAATAAATTAATGATCGATGTTGGCTTACTAGTAAATAGAAAAGAATATTCAAAAAACTAATATAAAAATGGAGAATAAAATGGCCGAAGGTGCACATCATTCACATAAGAAACTTTATATCTTTATTTTCTTCGTACTTGCGTTTCTAACTGCTGTAGAACTTATCATTCCTGGTATGACTAATATTGCAAAGATCTACCGCGACTCTGCTTTAATTCTTTTAGCATTAGGAAAAGCATTTCTTGTTGCTTATTACTTCATGCACTTAAACGAAGAAACAAAGTGGACTCGTTTTATCGCAGCTATTCCAATTTCAGCTGGTGTATATGCGACAGTACTTATTTTAGAATCAATGTTTAGATAGGACAAAAAGGAGTTTGTATGTCTGAAAATACAAATACGAATACAACGACTGAAACACAAGCAAGTAAGAAAGAACCATTACCAGTAAAAGATGGCCAATTCACTGCAAAGACTACTTGGATTATTGGTTTTTTAATCCTTATGCTATTAGTTCTAAAAACCTTCATCTACACAAAAGATAAAAAGAGACATGGAAAATAATAAAAAAGCCTACTAAACAGTAGGCTTTTTTTATGCACAAATTTCTTTTTAAAAACTTTACTCTATATATTCAATACTAATTATCTTATCGCCCTTTCTGACTTTATCTAAAACATCTAATCCATCAACAACTTGTCCAAATACAGTATACTTTTTATCTAAGTGTGGAAGTGCTGTTAAAGCAATGTAGAACTGCGAGTCTGCACTATTTTCATCTGTTAAAGTACGTGCCATGGCCATTGTTCCTTTAACATGACTTAATTTATTAAATTCTGCTTGTAACTTTTGACCGGAACCCCCTGTACCAGTACCTGTAGGGTCACCTGTTTGTATAACAAAGTCAGGCACAACACGATGAAAAGATAAACCATCATAAAAACCACTTTGAATAAGTTGAATAATGCGTGCAACGGTATTAGGAGCCACTTTCGGGTAGAATTTAAAGGTGATTACACCATGAGAAGTCTTAATAATACCTTCAGATTCAGATAATCCAGTACGATCAACTTTTATTTTAAAGACATCGACCTTTTTGTCCGATGTATTTTCTTGCGGGTTTTGCTCTGTATTTTTAGTACAACCTAAAATAAAGCATAGAAATAGTGTTATTCTTACAAACTTTGCAATAGTCATTATTGAGAAACTCCTTGTATATATGAAATTATGATAGGGAATAAAAAAAAATGCAAAAAAAAGTTAAAAAAAAGAAAAAAGTGTATTGACATATAAAACGAGAAGACATAAATTACGTTTCACCTTGAGAGATGAACGACAAACATCACTGCAAAACAGTTGATGCGAAATCTTGTGGGCGTGTAGCTCAGTTGGGAGAGCACCTGCTTTGCACGCAGGGGGTCGCAGGTTCGACTCCTGTCATGTCCACCATTTATTTCAAGAGGCTCTTTAACATTTGAATATAGTATAAAAGATTTGCTGCTTCGGTAGCAATCAAGATGAGAAGAAATCCAAAAAAAGTTTTAAACGGTTTTTGAAAGATCTGACGTAACTGAATCATTGAAGTTACTTCAATCAGTCAGATGCCATTTAAACTTTGTAAATTTGAGTTTAAATCGGAAGATTCAGGACAAACGTAAATTGAGTAAATTAAATTTTTTCAAGATATATGCTTGGAGAGTTTGATCCTGGCTCAGAACGAACGCTGGCGGCATGCTTAACACATGCAAGTCGAACGAGAAAGCACCTTCGGGTGTGAGTAGAGTGGCGCACGGGTGAGTAACGCGTAGGTAATCTGCCTCATAGCGGGGGATAACCAGGAGAAATTCTGGCTAATACCGCATACGATCTACGACATGGAAAAAGTAGATGAAAGAATGCCTCTCCTTGGAAGCATTTACTATGAGATGAGCCTGCGTTGCATTAGCTTGTTGGTGGGGTAACGGCCTACCAAGGCAACGATGCATAGCTGGTCTGAGAGGACGATCAGCCACACTGGAACTGAGACACGGTCCAGACTCCTACGGGAGGCAGCAGTGGGGAATATTGCGCAATGGGGGAAACCCTGACGCAGCAATGCCGCGTGAGTGAGGAAGGCCTTCGGGTTGTAAAGCTCTGTCAAATAGGAAGAATTCCTCTGGGTCCAATAGGCCTAGAGATTGACGGTACTATTAAAGGAAGCACCGGCTAACTTCGTGCCAGCAGCCGCGGTAATACGAAGGGTGCAAGCGTTGTTCGGATTTACTGGGCGTAAAGCGCGCGCAGGCGGATTTATAAGCCAGATGTGAAATCTCGGGGCTCAACCCCGAAACTGCGTCTGGAACTGTAGATCTAGAGTTATGGAGGGGAGAGCGGAATTTCGCATGTAGGGGTAAAATCCGTAGAGATGCGAAGGAACACCAGAGCCGAAGGGGGCTCTCTGGCCATCAACTGACGCTGAGGCGCGAAAGCGTGGGGAGCAAACAGGATTAGATACCCTGGTAGTCCACGCCGTAAACGATGAGTACTAGATATTGGGGGTTTGACCCTCTCAGTGTCAAAGCTAACGCATTAAGTACTCCGCCTGGGAAGTACGGTCGCAAGACTAAAACTCAAAGGAATTGACGGGGGCCCGCACAAGCGGTGGATTATGTGGTTTAATTCGAAGCAACGCGCAGAACCTTACCTGGGCTTGAAATCCCGAGAAGATCGACCAAAATTGATTGTGCTCTTCGGAGAACTCGGTGACAGGCGCTGCATGGCTGTCGTCAGCTCGTGTCGTGAGATGTTGGGTTAAGTCTCGCAACGAGCGCAACCCCTATCTTTAGTTGCCAGCATTAAGTTGGGCACTCTAGAGAGACTGCCTGGGTTAACCAGGAGGAAGGTGGGGATGACGTCAAGTCCTCATGGCCCTTATGTCCAGGGCTACACACGTAATACAATGGTGCATACAGAGGGACGCAAGCATGCGAGTGTTAGCAAATCTCAAAAAGTGCATCTCAGTCCGGATTGGAGTCTGCAACTCGACTCCATGAAGTTGGAATCGCTAGTAATCGCAGATCAGCACGCTGCGGTGAATACGTTCCCGGGCCTTGTACACACCGCCCGTCACACCATGGGAGTTGATCTTACCTGAAGCCGTGGCCCTAACTTTTAGAGGGGAGCGTCTACGGTCGGATCGATGACTGGGGTGAAGTCGTAACAAGGTAGCCCTAGGGGAACCTGGGGCTGGATCACCTCCTTTTAAAGGATTTTTGTACGAACAAGTTGAAGCAGATAACAGTAGAAATTAAGTACATTATTCTGGTCAAACGTTTAAAACGAAATTGGATTTCTTTCTCATTTTTTATAAAAATACAAAATTATTTTGGGTTTGTAGCTCAGCTGGTTAGAGTACGTCCCTGATAAGGACGGGGTCGCTGGTTCGAGTCCAGCCAGACCCACCATTAATAATTTTAGATCTTTTACATTTAAATAACAGTATCAGATAGAAGACGAGAACTTAAAAGTAAAACAAAACAAGACAAGTATATTGATTATACAAAACTTTTAGTTGGTTAGATAAAGCTACTAAGGGTATATGGTGGATATCTTGGCAGTAAGAGGCGATGAAAGACGTGTGTTAGAGTGCGATATGTATCGGCGAGCCCTCAAGCAGGCTTTGACCCGGTAATTTCTGAATGGGGGAACCCAGCTTATGGAGACATAGGTTACCGTTTGGTGAGTAAAGTAGCCATTCTGGAGCTAACCAGGGGAACTGAAACATCTAAGTACCCTGAGGAAGAGAAATCAATTGAGATTTCGCTAGTAGCGGCGAGCGAACGCGAAATAGCCCAAACCGTTAAGTTTACTTAGCGGGGTTGTAGGACTGCAATATGTAGCTTTGAGATTAGGAGAAGGGTCTGGGAAGTCCCGCCAAAGAGAGTGAAAGCCTCGTATCTGAAAGTTGATAAGCGCTAGCAGTATCCTGAGTAGGACGGAACACGTGAAATTTTGTCTGAATCTGGGAGGACCACCTTCCAAGGCTAAATACTACTTACTGACCGATAGTGAACAAGTACCGTGAGGGAAAGATGAAAAGAACCCCGATGAGGGGAGTGAAATAGAACTTGAAACCATATACTTACAATCGGTGGAAGTGCTATTGTAAGGCATGACCACGTACCTTTTGCATTATGAGCCATCGAGTTACGATTTGTAGCAAGGTTAAGCCGTTGCAGGTGTAGCCGTAGGGAAACCGAGTCTTAATAGGGCGTTTAGTTGCAGGTCGTAGACCCGAAACGGGATGAGCTATCCATGAGCAGGTTGAAGCGAGGGTAACACCTTGTGGAGGACCGAACCCATATAGGTTGAAAACTGTTGGGATGACTTGTGGATAGGGGTGAAAGGCCAATCAAATTCCGTGATAGCTGGTTCTCTTCGAAATGCATTTAGGTGCAGCGTCTGACGAATACTGACGGGGGTACAGCACTGAATTGGCTAGGGGGCTTACCAGCTTACCAAACCATATCAAACTCAGAATACCGTTAAGTAATATCAGGCAGTGAGACTACGGATGCTAAGGTCCGTTGTCGAAAGGGTAAGAGCCCTGACCATCAGCTAAGGTCCCTAAATCGTGTCTAAGTGGGAAAGGTTGTGGAACTACTGTGACATCCAGGAGGTTGGCTTAGAAGCAGCCACCCTTTAAAGAAAGCGTAATAGCTCACTGGACTAGTGGTTCTGCGCCGAAAATGTAACGGGGCTAAAGATACGTACCGAAGCTATGGAATGAACTTTGTTCATTGGTAGAAGAGCATTGTGTTTATCGATGAAGGCGTACCGCGAGGAGCGCTGGAGATCCCACAAGAGCTGATGATGGCATGAGTAGCGATAAGGAGTGTGAGAATCACTCCCGCCGAAAATCTAAGGGTTCCTGGGCCAGGTGACTCCGCCCAGGGTTAGTCGGATCCTAAGGTGAGGCCGAAAGGCGTAATCGATGGACAACAGGTTAATATTCCTGTACTTGGTTATATTCGTTTGACATGAGGAGTGACGGAGAAAGGTAGCAAATCCCACTGTTGGATGTGGGTTTAAGCGTGTAGGCTGAGATGTAGGCAAATCCGCATCTCGTGAAGGCTGAGGCGTGATGACGAGGGCTTGCCCGAAGTTTGTGATCCTCTGCTTCCCAGAAAAACTTCGTATGAAGAATGTAATCAATCCGTACCGTAAACCGACACAGGTAGATGAGGAGAGAATCCTCAGGCGCTTGGGAGAACTCTTGTTAAGGAACTCTGCAAATTGGAGCCGTAACTTCGGGATAAGGCTCGCCCCTGCTGGTGACATCGCTTGCCGATGTAGCTGACGGGGGCCGCAGTGAAAAGGGGGTAGCGACTGTTTATCAAAAACACAGGACTCTGCAAACACGCAAGTGGACGTATAGGGTCTGACGCCTGCCCGGTGCTCGAAGGTTAAGAGGAGAGGTTATCCTTTTGGAGAAGCTTTGAATCGAAGCCCGAGTAAACGGCGGCCGTAACTATAACGGTCCTAAGGTAGCGAAATTCCTAGTCGGGTAAGTTCCGACCTGCACGAATGGCGTAACGACTTCCCCACTGTCTCAACAAGAGGCCCAGCGAAATTGGAGTGCGCGTGAAGATACGCGCTACCCGCGGAAGGACGAAAAGACCCCGTGAACCTTTACTGTAGCTTGACATTGGCTTTTGAATAGTAATGCGTAGGATAGGTGGGAGCTGTTGATATGTGCGTTCCGGCGTACAAGAAGGCATCCTTGAAATACCACCCTTTGCTATTTGAAATCCTAACCTACCATCGTAATCCGGTGGGGGGACAATGTCTGGTGGGCAGTTTGACTGGGGCGGTCGCCTCCTAAAGAGTAACGGAGGCGCACAAAGGTTCCCTCAGGCCGCATGGAAACCGGCTGTAGAGTGTAAACGCATAAGGGAGCTTGACTGCAACACAAACAAGTGGAGCAGGGTCGAAAGACGGTGTTAGTGATCCGGTGGTTCCGAGTGGAAGGGCCATCGCTCAACGGATAAAAGGTACTCCGGGGATAACAGGCTGATCTCCCCCAAGAGTTCACATCGACGGGGAGGTTTGGCACCTCGATGTCGGCTCATCGCATCCTGGGGCTGGAGCAGGTCCCAAGGGTTAGACTGTTCGTCTATTAAAGCGGTACGCGAGCTGGGTTCAGAACGTCGTGAGACAGTTCGGTCTCTATCCTCCGTGGGCGCAAGAAATTTGAGTGAATCTGACCTTAGTACGAGAGGACCGGGTTGGACGAACCTATGGTGTATCGGTTGTGACGCCAGTTGCATTGCCGAGTAGCTAAGTTCGGAAGGGATAACCGCTGAAAGCATCTAAGTGGGAAGCCCATCACAAGATAAGATTTCTATAAGACAGCTTGTAGACTACGAGCTTGATAGGTCGCATGTGTAAGCGCAGTAATGTGTTGAGCTGAGCGATACTAATTAGTCTTTTTGCTTTATTTAACTTTTACTTTTAAGTTCACTTCTATTTGATATTGTTTTTTAAGTGTAAAAACTTTAAAAGACTTGAAAAAGTCTAGAGATTGAATTAAATATACCAAGAATTAAATTTTTGGTGTGTCGATAGCGGCGGGGAAACACCTGATACCATCCCGAACTCAGCAGTTAAGCCCGCTAGCGCCAAAGGTAGTGCCAGGGTAACTTGGTGTGAGACTAGGAAGATGCACCTTCTATATAAAAAGCCAGATCAATGATCTGGCTTTTTTTGTTTAAGGTGTCCTGAATGCTCACGCATTCAGTGATCTGGCTTTTTTTGTTTTAGGGGTTAAAAATCTTTTAAATCCTATCTATAAGCCTTTTCTTTTGCCTTTAGCAACATTTCATATACAATATTAATATGAAGAAAAATATCCTTAAAACTCAACTACTTATACTATTTGTTCTCACGTTATTTTCATTTACATCTTTCTATTTCGGAAATGATCTACCTGATAATTACTTTACAATTACTTCAGAAAACTCAGGCAATATATTAAGTTATTATTTTTTTTCATTGGTAAAGTTAGCTTCTTACTTTAGTGGGCCATGGATTTTAATACCTTTCTTCATTTTTTCTATTTGTCATACTTTCATTTATGATAAGCGAGAGTATTTAGTCGATGTATTGAACTTTTTTCCATTAGTATTTGTTTCTGGAAGTCTTTCATTCTTATTTTTCCAAGACAGTTTAGGATTTGGCCTTCAATACGCATTTAAAAATGGATTCACAACACTTTGGTTATCTATCTATACAGCAGCAGCTTTTGTTGCCTTTCTATTTGGGACTTTCAGAACTGGATTTAAGGATTCTATTGTAAAAACATTCTATTTTGCTAAATCTGTACCGGCCAAAACAGTGAAAGCTAAGCAGGTCCTTCTTGCTCCCTTAGCTAAAAAAGAATCGATTGCTCAGATTGAGCACGATAATAGTCTAAAAAGGAGAATGGATAATATTCTTAAAGATGACTCTAAAAAAGATAAAAAAGAAAAAAGTGGCTTATTTGATTCTTTGAATAAAATTAAAACTCCATCTATTTTAAAATCTAAAAAAGACGATGATGTATCAGATGATTCAAAAGATGAGGATATTGAAGATGCTATTATCAAGCCTACTTTAACTGCAAATACTAATATGCAGGATAAAGTAGATGAAAGTCAAAAGGCTGAGCAAGTCGATCTTCAGCAGCAACAGGCTTCTAGTGAAGAGAAATCACCGCAAAGAGAGCCTCAGGTTAAGAAGATCCATGTTACTGCACCTTTAAATAGAATCGCTGATAGTGAAAATGATAATCAATATTTTGATATTGTTGATACGGCAAAAGAAAGTACTGTTGATAAGGTTTCAAATGAGCCAGATAAAGCTTACTTTGAACAAATTATTACACTTCTAGAATCAAAGCTTACAGAATTCAAAATTGAAGGTGAAATTGTAAACGTACTAAAAGGTCCTGTTGTTGATACTTTTGAGTACCGACCAGGTGCAGGTGTTAAGGTTTCAAAAATTACGGGATTAGCAGATGATTTATCTCTGGCCCTTTATGGTGCCCCAATTAGGGTTGTTCCAGCGATGTCTGGTAAGGATACCGTTGGTATTGAAGTCCCTAGAAATCCTCGTGATATCATATATTTAGATGAGGTTTTAAGTTCTCAAGAGTTTCAAGACTCTAAATACTCTCTTCCAATTGCAATGGGGAAGAATGCATTCGGAGACTCATTTGTTATCGACTTAGCGACTTGTCCACACATGTTAGTTGCTGGTGCAACAGGGGCCGGTAAGTCAGTATTTATTAACTCTCTACTCGTTTCTCTTCTTGTGAAGAAGTCACCTGAGAAAATGAAGTTAATTCTTATTGACCCTAAACAACTAGAAATGGCACTTTATAAGAAACTACCTCACTTATTGATGCCTGTTGTGACAGATGCCAAAACAGCATCAATTTCATTATTGTGGGCCTGCCAAGAGATGGATCGACGTTATTCAATTCTTGCAGATTTTGGTGTTAGAAATATTTCTGGATTCAACGAAAAGCTTAAGCGTGCGACACCGGAGATGCTGGCAAAAATTCATCATCACTATGAGGATACGACAGCTGAAAATTACGAACTTCCTTATATTGTTATTATTGTTGATGAGTTTGCAGACCTCGTACTTACAAAAGCTGGGAAAGAAATTGAAAATAATATTGCACGTATTGCTGCAAAAGCTCGTGCTGCCGGTATCCACTTAGTATTAGCAACTCAGAGACCATCAGTTGATGTTATTACTGGTGTTATCAAGTCTAATTTCCCAACTCGTGTTGCCTTTAGGGTTTCATCTCGTACGGACTCAAGTACTATTCTTGATAAAATAGGAGCAGAAAGACTTCTTGGTAAAGGGGATATGCTATATAAACACGGAATTAATACACAACGTGTTCACTCTTCATATGTTGATGAAAATGAAATTGAAGCACTAACTAATAAGTTAGAAGCACTTGAGCCAGGCTTTGATGAAAAAGCAATGGAATTTCTTGAGAATGGTGGAGAGGTTGAAACAGATGATTATACATATGGTTCTCATATCTCGACTCCATCTTCATCGAACTCTGGAGATGCACTTTATGATGATGCGGTAAAAATTGTCATGGAGTCACGCTCAGCGTCAGCCTCAATGTTACAAAGAAGATTGAGAATTGGTTATAACCGAGCAGCAAATCTTATTGAGGAACTCGAAAAGCGTGGTGTAGTTGGTCCTGCTCAAGGGGCTAAGCCGCGTCGCGTCCTCGTCGATGGTAATTCGGCATCATTATAATCTCGAAAGGCCTTGTGCGAGTCTAGTTCAAGGCCTATACATCCTTAAAAATATTACAAAAAAATATTGAATCCCTGAAGTCATCGTGTTAAAAATGCACCATCGCAATATCGCGAAATAAACAGCTGCTCGAAGGGTTGGTCCGTTCGGTTCGAGTTAGTGTAATTAACCAACTTAGGAGTAATAATGTCAGAATTAAACATCAATGATCTATTAAAAGCTGGTGCTCACTTCGGTCACCAAACACACAAGTGGAACCCAAAAATGAAGCCATATGTATTTGGTGAAAGAAACGGTATCTACATCTTAGATCTTGCTAAAACAATTCCAATGGCAAAGAAAGCTCACGATTTCCTAAAGAAGACTGCTTCTGAAGGTAAGCCAATTCTTTTCGTAGCTACAAAAAGACAAGCATCTGAAACAGTAAAGAATGCTGCTGCTTCTTGTGGAGCTTACTACGTAACTAACAGATGGCTAGGTGGGATGCTTACAAACTACAAAACAATTAATCTTTCAATCGATAAACTAAGAAAAGTTGAAAAGATGAAAGAAACAGGTGACTTCGAGCTTCTAACTAAGAAAGAAAGAATCAAAGTTGGAAAAGAAGTTGAAAAGCTTGAGAAAAACCTTGGTGGTATCAAGGATATGAGAAAGCTTCCAGGTGCAGTTGTTATCGTTGATCCAAATAACGAAAGAATTGCAGTAAAAGAAGCTAACAAGCTAGGTATTCCTGTTGTTGCAATCGTTGATACTAACTGTAACCCAGAAGGTGTTGACTACATTGTTCCAGGTAACGATGATGCAATCAAATCAATTACTCTATTCTCTGAGTACTTCGCTGGTGCGATCTCTGCAAGTGGTGGAAAGACTAAAGCTGCTGCAGGAACTAAAGCTGCCGATAAAGCTCTAGAAGAAGAAATTCTTTCTAAGTACGAGAACGATATTGATTTAGCTGGTGAAGAAGAATAATTAAATCATAATTAGCGAGGTATAAGATGGCTATTACGGCAAGCGCTGTTAAAGAATTAAGAGAAAAAACTGGTGCAGGTATGATGGACTGTAAGAAAGCTCTTACAGAAACAAACGGAGACCTAGAAGCGGCAGTTGATTTCCTAAGAACTAAAGGTCTAGCAAAAGCTGCTAAAAAAGCAAGCCGTGTTGCTGCTGAAGGTACTGTAGTATCTGTAGTTGATGGTAACAAAGGTGTAATCCTTGAAGTTAACTGTGAAACAGACTTCGTTGCAAAAGGTGACGACTTCCAAGGTTTCGCAAAATCAGTTGCTGAATGGACTCTTGCTAACAAGCCTGGTTCTGTTGATGAACTTAAAGAAGCTAAAAATGCTGAAACAACTGAACTTACTATGAAATGTGGTGAGAAGATTGATCTAAGAAGATTCTCTGCAGTTGAAACTACAGGTGTTCTTGGTTCATATAACCACGGTGGAAAAATTGGTGTTCTAGTTGATCTAGATACTGATAAGGCCGATGCTCCAGAAGTTGCGGAACTTGCAAAAGATATCGCAATGCACGTTGCAGCTGCTGCTCCAACTTTCTTAACTTCTGATGACATTGATGAGTCATACAAGAAGAGAGAAGAAGAAGTTTACCGTGCACAACTTAAAGAAGAAGGGAAGCCTGAGAACATGATCGATCAGATCGTTAAAGGTAAACTAGGAAAACTTGCTAAAGAAGTTTGTCTTGTTGAGCAAGTATTCATCAAGAACCCAGACTTCACTATCAAGAAACTTGTTGCTGATGTAGCAGGTAAAGTTGGTGGTAACATTACTGTAAAAGCTTTCCATAAAATCAACCTTGGTGAAGGGATTGAGAAGAAAGAAGATAACTTAGCAGACGAAGTTGCTAAGATGACTCAACAGTAAAAATAATTACTAAATATAAGAAAAGGGCTTTTATAAGCCCTTTTTTTTTGCAAGGTTTTGGGGACTTATGAAATATAAAAGAATTCTATTAAAGCTATCAGGTGAAGCTTTAGCAGGGGAAGCTGGTTACGGTGTTACACACGATGTTCTAAATCAAATCTCAGAGGAAGTTAAAGATCTTGTAGAGATGGGTGTTGAAGTAGCTATCGTTGTTGGTGGAGGAAATATTCACCGCGGTGTCGCTGGAGCAACTAGAGGAATGGATCGTACTTCATCTGACCATATGGGAATGCTGGCCACTGTTATAAATGCACTTGCAATGCAAGACTCGTTAGAGCAAAAAGGTGTGTTTACAAGAGTTATGTCAGCTATTGATATGCAAGAGATTTGTGAGCCATATATCAGACGTCGCGCTGAAAGGCATTTAGAAAAGAAACGCGTTGTTATCTTTGCAGCTGGAACAGGTAATCCATATTTTACAACTGATACAGCGGCAGCGTTAAGAGCTAATGAAATTGACGCACAGGTAATCTTTAAAGCAACAAAAGTTGACGGAATTTATGATAAAGATCCTATGAAATATGATGACGCAGTTAAGTTCGATCAATTAAAATATATCGATGTATTAAATAAGGGAATCAAAGTTATGGATTCTGCCGCTATCTCACTTTGTATGGATAATGAGATGGAAATTGTGGTATTTAATATGTTTGAAAATGGAAATATTGCAAAGGCCGTAAGAGGTGAAGCAATAGGAACAAAAGTTATTAAATAAGAGGTGTAAAATGATTAATGAAATTAAAGCTGGCCTTGAAACAGATATGTCAAAAGCAATTGATTCTCTAAAGCATCAACTGACAAAAGTAAGAACTGGACGTGCATCAGCATCTGTTCTTGATGGTGTTATGGTTGAGTATTATGGAGCTCCAACTCCAGTTAATCAGGTTGGGCAAATCTCAACTCCAGAGGCTCGATTACTTCAAATTCAACCATTTGATAAAACACTTATAAGTGAAATTGAAAAATCAATCATCAATGCAAATTTAGGACTAACTCCATCAAACGATGGAAACCTAATTAGAATTCAATTCCCAGCTCTAACAGAAGAAAGAAGAAAAGAGCAGGTAAAAGAAATCAAAAAGATTGGTGAAGATAGCAAGATTCAAATAAGAAATGCCCGTCGTGATGGAAACGAAACGGTAAAAAAGGCAGAGAAAGCAAAAGAGATTTCTGAAGATGATTCAAAGAAGTTTCAAGCTGAAATTCAAACTGTTACAGATAAGTTTACAAAACAAGTTGATGAAATCGTAGCAGGAAAAGAAAAAGAGCTACTTACTCTCTAATAGAAATATGGACTTTCAAGTTAATAAACTTAAACATGTCGCAATTATAATGGACGGAAATGGGCGTTGGGCACAGAACCGCGCCCATCGTCGTGTTTGGGGTCATGTTCGTGGAAGTTCTGTTGTAAGTAATATCGTTGAAAAAGCAGATGATATGGGGGTTAAGGCTTTAACCCTCTATGCATTTTCAACAGAAAACTGGGGACGTCCCCCTTCTGAGATTAGAACCTTATTTCTACTTCTAAAAAAGTTCTTAATTAAAGAACGAAATAAAGTCTTAAAGAATAATATCAAATTCAATATCATTGGTGATATCTCTAAGCTTCCAAAAGATACAGTAAAGATTATCGATGATCTAAAACGAGATTCAAAAGATAATACAGGCTTAAAGCTCACATTTGCGTTTGGCTATGGTGGGAGAGCTGAAATTATTAGTGCTGTTAATAAATTAATTGCTGAAGATATTGAGGTAACTGAGGAGAGTATTTCAAATGCTCTTCATGCGCCTGAACTTGGTGATGTAGACTTAATGATTAGAACTGGTGGCGATCAGAGAATTTCAAATTTCTTATTATGGCAAATTGCCTATGGTGAGTTGTATTTCACTGAAACAATGTGGCCAAATTTTACTTGTACTGAATTTGAAAAAATTATCATGGAAGTTGAAAAACGTGAAAGACGCTTTGGCCAAGTAACAGAAACAGAGTCATTGGCAGCAACAAAGACTCAAGTGAAAAATAATTTTAGATTAATTAATTAAACGGACTTAATAATGACAAATACTCAGAAAAGAATCCTATCTGCGATAGTGATGATAGGAATTGTGGCCATTGCCTATTCAATTGGTGTTATCGGGATTGAAGTTTTACTCATCCTTGTGAGTGCCGCCTGTCTTTTTGAGTTTAGTGTTAATTTCCTTTCTTTAAAAATTGGAAGCCTTTTTTCCATCTTAAATTTCTTTATTCTAATAGGTGTTCAGTCTTGGGCAACATTGAATCCACAGATCTTTGGAAATCAGCTGATCCCTCTGGCGGGATGTTTAGTGAACATTTTACTTATGGGATATTTGTTCATTTCACCAATGGACTCCATGAGATTTGTTAAGTTTCTAAAAAGTATTTCTATAATGTCGATGGTTATCTTTTTGATTCCATTTTTGAACTTACATTCACTTCTTCATCGAGAAAATTGGCAAGGCCTTATAATCATTCTACTTATCTTTAACTTTGGAATGGATACTGGGGCCTGGTTCTTTGGTAAGAACTTTGGCCGAACAAAGTTGTGGAAAGCGGTCAGTCCTAATAAGACAATAGAAGGGCTTATTGGTGGAGCCTTAACTTCAGGTATCCTAGGAACTTTGGCCTGGTATTATTTAATTGGTAATTTTGAGGTAAAATATATACTGATCTTTTTTATTTTGGGGATTTTAAGTCAAGTTGGTGATTTAGTTCAGTCAAAATTTAAAAGACAGATTGGTGTAAAGGACAGCTCAAATTTAATACCTGGGCATGGTGGAGTTTACGATAGGATTGATAGCCTATTATTTGTCATCCCTTTTTACACCTTATTATTAAGCGATAAAATTTTATAAGGAATACCATGTTAGAAAAAGTCGTCATTTTTATTTTATTTTTAGGACCTCTTGTATTTTTTCACGAGCTGGGACACTTCTTATTTGCCAGACTTTTTGGAGTAAGAGTTGAAGTCTTTTCAATTGGCTTTGGCCCTAAATTATTTAAGTGGAAAAAAGGTGATACAGAGTACGCGTTTTCTGCAATCCCTCTGGGGGGATATGTCAAAATGTATGGGGACGATCCATTTAATAAAGATGGTGTTCCTGAAGAAGAAAGAAAATATTCATTTATTCATAAGAAAAAGTGGCAAAGATTTTGGATTGTTTTTGGTGGGCCATTAGCAAACTTTATTTTGGCATTTTTTATTTTCTTTGCATTATTTTTAACAGGAGAAAAAGTTCCTGAGATAAAGATTGGGAATGTTACGACAGAGTCAAAATTTTATAAGCTAGGCTTCAGAAGTGGAGATATTGTTAATAAAGTAAATGAGCATCGTATTACTTCTCCAAGTGATATCGTGTTAGAGAGTGATGGCCATATTCATTCGATTACAGTTAATCGTTTAGGAGAATCAAAAGATGTTTCAGTTGATATGAAGCCTGAACAGTTCTTTCAAGAGCTAGTTAACTATCCTCCGTTTTTACTTCTTCCAATAGTAAAATCAAAGAATGGCGATATTTTCTTAATTTCTAATAGCAATAAGCCTAGTACAAAATATAGCTTAGAAGAGTTATCAATTAACACACAGAAAGTTTACGTATTTCCAGTTAAAAGTATTGATAGTGAAACTAATAAACCAATATTTGATAAGAACGCTAAAGTTGTAAGAGAGATCGAAGTAAGTGGTGACTTAAAAGAATCTCTTGTCGCTAATGACTTATACCCAATGGACTTAATCATTAAGAGTGTACAAATGAAGTCTCCTGCAGACAAAGCCGGTTTATTGGCCGGTGACATTATTATAAATGTTGGAGGAGAAAGAGTTTACTCTTTTGATCGACTTAGAGGTCGAATTCAAGATACTGATGGGGCAGCGAGCTTAAAAGTAATTAGAAATGGTAAGCTTAAAGATTTTCAGATCACTCCAGAAGTGAAAACTCAAGGTGATGAAACAGTTAAGTTAATCGGTGTTTATAGTTATGGTATTTATGCTCCTGGTAGATATGTTACAACAGAGCCAATGAATTTCTTTTCTGCAATACCAAGAAGTTTCTATCGTACATGGGATGGAGTTGTTAAAACTTTTGAAGGCTTCAAGAAGTTAATTACGGCAGAGGTATCTTTAAAGAACATTGGAGGCCCTTTATCAATTGGAAAGGTTGCTTCTGACTCTTTTAATACATCAATATCGTATTTCTTTCAGTTAATGGCATTAATCTCAATTAATCTTGGAGTTATTAATTTATTTCCTATCCCTGTCTTGGATGGTGGGCATATTGTTTTTCTTATTTTAGAGGCTATAAATGGTGGGCCACTTTCACGAAGAAAGCTTGAGATCGCTCAACAATTTGGTCTTTCGGTACTTCTTCTATTAATGATTGGAGCACTGTTTAACGACTTTACTAGATTTTTCTAATGGCATACTTATTTATTGATACATCACATTTACTTCACTTTGGTCTTCTGGATGAGAACTTCTCATGGATAGAAAGTGAAGTTGTTGAAACAAAGAAGACATCAGAAATTCTGCATGCAAAAGTTCACTCTTTATTAGAAAAACACAACATAGAAATAGCTAATCTAAAAGGACTAGTCATTATTGCGGGGCCCGGTTCCTATACTGGCATGAGAGTTGGAGAAGGTTTTGCACAAATCGTTGAATTAGAAAAATTACCGGTATTTTCATTCTATAGTTCAGATATCCCCGAAATGCTCGGAGACACAGATGGGCATTGGGTTTTTCCTGCCTTTAAAAGGGAGTACTATATTCGTACAAGTGGCGAGGAAAAACTTCTAAGTGAAGAAGACTTTGGAGCGTTTGCCTCTGGTGTTGATAAGTCCCTCTTATATACTCATGGGGAAAATGAATTAAGCTCTCAATGTGCTAAGGATACTCGAGATATTCTAATCTCACGGCCACAGTCCATATTTAAGAAGGTTATTTCTGAAAAGATGAGGAAGAGACCTTATTATTTTAGACCCCTACATGTTGAATTTAAAAAGTCTTAGTATGACATGTCAGCATAATATTGGTACTTTATAAGAGTGAAAATATTTTATCTATCTAAGTCGACTATTAATTTCATAATTGTCATAGCATTTCTTCTAATGCTCTTGTTTAGCTTTTATATTTTATTAATCTATCTTTTATTAGTTAGTCTTTTTCTGTTTTTATTTCGTCGAAAATTTATTTTCTTCAAAGAGGATCAGGTTACAACTGCTGGAACGATTTACGCACCCGTTTCAGGTAAGATCTCAGAGATAAAAACGACTGATGATCAGAAGACAGAAATTTCTATAAAAATGAATCTCTTAAGTGGATATGGTATTTATTTACCAATTTCAGGCCGCTTTAATAATGTCTCTTTTAATAATAAAGAACACGGAAATAAAGTAACGATAGAAGATAGAGACAATAGAAAGATTCGTCTTTTCTTTATCAATTCTATATTTAAAAGAAATCCAGAACTCGTTGTTCTTCCAGGTGATTTAGGAAGAAGACAAGTTGATTTTGGATTTTATCCTTTTGGTGCCACCGTTAAAATGGAGTTAGACAACGTTCAATCTCTGGTTAAGCTTCATGAAAAAGTTCGTGGTGGTGAAACAATTATTGGACGCTACAATGAGGAATCACATGAATAAATATGATGCACAACCACATCGATTAACATTTTTTCTACCAAATACATTCACAGCATTAAATATGGGTTGTGGTTTTGCAGCTATCATTATGGCAACAAAGGGCCTTTATTATGGTGCTTGTATGATTCTCATCCTGGGTGCAATTTTTGATAGTGTTGATGGACGTATCGCTAGATTAACAGGGACTCAATCAGAATTTGGTGAGCAGTTTGACTCAATTAGTGATGTCATCTCTTTTGGTATGGCACCGGCCTTTATGATTTATTTTAAATATTTTCAGGATCTTGGTCGTGCGGGAATGATTATTTCTTTCCTCTATCTCCTATGTGGAGCACTTAGGCTTGCAAGATTTAATGCTAATATTAATAAAGTTCCTTCTAATTACTTTCAGGGGTTACCAATTCCTGGAGCGGCCATTGCTATAATTGGTTTTATTATGGTGACATTAGAATTCGACTTTGGAATGTATAGAAATTACTATGCAGCCGCCTATGTTGTTTTCTATGCCTTACTAATGATCTCAAATATTCCGTTTAATTCTTTTAAGAATTCTGATTATGTTAGAAAGAATCGAAGAAAGGTTCTAGCTTTAATACTTCTAATCCTTGTTATGGTCTTTATTTACGAGAAACTGATGATTTTCGTGCTCATTTCTGCTTATGTGCTTGGATGTATGGTGTATAATATATTCAGTAAAGACACAAAAGTTGAAATATTTGACTGGGAAGACAATGATGAAGAAAACGAATCTTAATCTCTATATTTTATTAATAGGATTATTATTTTCATTTAATGGTTTTGCTGAAATATCTGGCCATACCGTTTCAGGAGAGTTGGATCCTAAAGATTCTCCTTATGAAAACTCAGACTCTAGTGAACCATCTGATAATACTTCTGTACCTAATATTTTTGGTTCTGTTCCTCAACAGTATACAGAAGAGGAGCTTAAGGGTGCTCAAATGTCTGCCAAGGATAAGAAGTGGCTCGAAAGTGCTTCTGAAGAGGACTCAATTCTTTTTAAATCTCATAAGAATGAATACGCAGAATTTACGACTGAAGAAATTCTAAAAGATAGCTATCAAGCAACAAAGTCGCAGATTGGCTTCTCTTATATATATGATACGTTTGATTATTATGATAATTCAGGAACATTCGAAAATACCTTTAATAATAGCTCAGCAGAAGCTGACTCAGTCCAAGCCGGTTATTTATTTGCAAGTTATAAGCACTATTTTCAAAGAAATTATATTTCAACATTCTTTCAAGGAAATGTTGGTGTCTCTTTTAATTCGGGAAAAGGGAGCTTTAATACAGGGGCCTTATCTCAAACGACATTTAACTTATGGATTTTTCCTATCGATTTAAATCTTGGTTTAAAGATTAATCCGAGTCGCTATTTTTCTTTAACTCTGCAAGGTGGACCAACTATCGCTCCAATATGGCAAAATCGAGATGACAGAGAAGATGGTGAAGACGGAAAAGATATAAGACAAGTTGGATATGGCTTTAATGGATCTGCATCTCTTGATTTTTCTATTTATAATATATTCCCTGAGTTTGGCCTAAGCTTGAAAAAGTTTAGTGATGTATCTGATATGAGCATTAGTTTAGTGGCCAGAACAATGGAATTATCTGGATTTAAAAGAGAAGATTTTAAAGTAACTGGAACCTCTTTCGGGATAGGTTTTAACTTTGAATACTTATAAGATTACTTTTTCATATAATGGTAGCGGCTTCTTCGGTTGGCAAAAGCAAATAGATCAAAAAAGCATTCAGGGTGAAATTGAAAAAGTCGTTCAAAAAATTTCTAAATCTCAAGATATTCAGGTTGTAGGATGTGGACGAACAGATGCAGGAGTGCATGCTGTTAAACAAGTTACCCGTGTAAAAATGCCTCTGAAGATTGAAGAAGATAATTTAAAAAATGCATTAAATAGCTTATTGCCTGAAAGTATTAGAGCAAGCCATGTTGAGATGGCCCATGATGACTTTCAGCCTGTGTATGATGCAAAATCAAAAACCTATCGTTATATCTTTAGTTTAAATAAAATCTCCAATCCATTTTTAAAAGATACGGTCTCTTTTATTGGGAAGGATATTAATCTAACTAAGATGAATGAGGCATGTAAGATCTTTATTGGCAGTCATGACTTTGAGGGATTTTCCACTAAAGGAACTCCTGTTAAGACGACTATCAGAGAGATAACTAAGTGCCACATCTTTAAAGAAAATATAAATTATGGACCAGGGTTAAGTGAAGATGTTTACATCTTTGAGGTTTCTGGTAGTGGATTTCTTAAGCAAATGGTTCGACTAGTTGTGTCAGCAGTTTGGTCATATGCTGAAGGAAAGATTGAAGAGAGAGATATTCTTAATCAATTTAACAATCCGAGTGAGAATAAGATCGCTCCAACAGCACCACCACAAGGTCTTTACCTCTTTGATGTTCAGTATTAACCAATCTTATACACCTAAAACCCTGATATTCATTGACTTTTTGGCCTATTCTGGCTAATTTCGGCTATTCTTAATTATAATAATGTCGCATAGCGTAGTGAGGATTTATTCATGACTTATAAAGTAGAACAAGTTAATGACTGTACTAAGAAATTATCTTTTACATTTGATAACCTAGACCTTTCAGAGCAAATTACTGTAGCTCTTAAAGAGAAGCAAAAGTCTGTTTCAATTAAAGGTTTCAGAAAAGGTAAAGCGCCAATCGCTATGGTTGAAAAGCTATATCGTCCACAAGTTGAAGGTGATGCTCTAAATCGTTTCGTACAAAAAGAACTTTTTGAAGCAATCAATAAAGAAGATCTAAAAGTAGTTGGTTACCCTAACTTCGAAAACATGGATTACAAAGATGGAAAATCAGTTTCTTTTGATGCTGTCGTTGAAGTATTCCCAACTGTTGAACTTAAAGATTACTCAAAACTTTCTTTCACAAAAGATAAAGTAGAAGTAACAGATGCAGATATTGAAAAAGTACGTACAAACTACTTAGCTCCTAAAGCTGAAATGGTTGAAGCTGCAGAAGGTACTGCTCTTGAGAACGGACTTTTTGCTGTAATGAACTTTGAAGGTGAAAAAGCTGACGGTGAAAAACCAGAAAATATGAAAGGTGAAGAATACCTTCTAGAGATTGGCTCTGGTCAATTTATTCCAGGTTTCGAAGATCAAATGATCGGTATGAAAGCAGGTGAGAAGAAGACAATTGAACTTACTTTCCCAACTGAGTATCACGTAGAAGAACTTAAAGATGCAAAAGTTAAGTTCCATGTTGAACTTCTAGAAATTAAAGAAAGAAAACTTCCAGAGTTTACTGACGAAGTTGCAAAAGAGCTTGGTTTTGAATCTGTAGAAGATTTCCAAGTTAAAACAAGAGAAAACCTAACTAAGCAAAACGAAAGACAAGCTGCTGAAAAGTTAAATCAAGAAATCCTTGAAAAACTAATTGAAGAGAACTCTTTTGACGTTCCTTCAACAATGGTTGCTCAACAAAAAGAACACTTAAAGAACGATCTTGCTAATAACCTAAAGCAACAAGGTTTCACAGAAGATATGCTAGGTGAATACTTTGAGAAATGGGCCGGTGATCTTGATGAGAAAGCTCTTTTCCAAGTTAAGTCAGGTCTTATTCTTGAGAATCTTGCAACTAAATTTGAAATTGAATCAACTGAAGCTGACTTTGATGCAAAAATTGAAGAAAGCGCAGGTCTTTCAGGACTTACAGCTGATCAAGTAAAAGAATTCTACACAAGAGATGAGCGCATGAAAGCAAACCTTATGTATGCAATCCGTGAAGAAAAAACTTTTGCAAAACTTCATGAAGAACTAAAAATCAAATAATTAAAAAGGCCCGCTCAAAGCGGGCTTTTTTATTCCTTCTTTTAAAATCTCAAATCTCTAATATAATTATTAAATATGTTTTTTTGGAGAGTTTATGAGATCGATTATTTTTACCTTTATTTTATTATCATTAATGAGCTGTGCTCAACTCGATTACAATATCCCAACTTCTCGTCTCGATAGTCCGGAAACAACTGGTGGGCTTGGTAAGTTTGATGTTGCAATAGGTGCTGCAAGTGGATACGACGTGGATCTTGCTGAAGCTTATGACTTTGTTATTAGTGGAACGACGGCACAGGAATCAGTAACAGGGCCAGAACCCTTATTAACTTTTAAAGGGAATGTTGGACTGATGCCTCGTCTTGATATTGGACTTCAAACCTACTCTGATACATCTGATCTATTAAAGGTTAAATACCAATTTGTAGGAGGAGATCGTTCAACAAGTGGTCTTAAAGTATCTCTCCAAGGAGAGTTTGGCTTTGGCTATCATGAGGATGGAACACTAAATACAGATTCGAAATCATACACAACAGACCTTAAGGCGAAGTCATTAGGAGCTTCTTTAAATATCGGTTATCGTGTTAATTCAGAGTTGTTATTTTATTTAAATACTGTTTTTATGGAATATAAAGTTGACGGTGTTTTAAAAGATGGCGCTACCGTTGAGTATGATGGAGAACAGTCACCTGAGGTTATTCTTGTTTTACCAGGATTGAGGCTTGATTTTGATAGTGCCTACGTTCAAATAGAGTCAGGTTACTCTTTCTTGAATTCTTCATATAAAGAGAATAACTCTGATGATTTTACTTACGGATTAAGCTTAGGTTATACATTTTAAAAATAAAAAAGCCGCTGATTTCAGCGGCTATCTTTTAATCAATAATTTCATTCATTTCATAAATTACATCAAAGTCTTTTCCAGTGAAATCGGCCTTAATATTATTTTCACCTTCGCAGAAAATATTAGATGCTTGCTGTTTATACTTCTTTTGAGTATTTGGATCGATAGCATTTAAGACAAGATCTACTTTTCGACATACTTTTCCATCAATCTTAACTTTTGATACTTTTTCAATATCCATATAATTTGAACAATCACGATCATTTTGTGGAGCAGTTTCTACCGAAGAGTATGAATTGATATGGATGCTTCTCGTATCAGAGAGCCCACGCATTAATTGAATACCAAATTGACGAGTATCTTCTATATGGAATTGGCGAAAATCACCTTCAATTACATCAGAATAAAATGCTCTCGTTGAATAACCAATATTTACAAGTGCTTTATCGTTATTAATTTGTTTATTCTTTGCGGCTTCAAGCATTTGAAAACATTTATTAAAGCTTAGGTTTTCTTTAATCTTTACTTGTGAACTTCCACCTCCATTAAGAATTGAAGATAGTCCATTTCTTAAGTTTTGTGATTGAGAAGGTGATAAGTTTAAGTTTGCTGTTAAATTATCAAATAGGTCTGCTTGAGCAGATGTTGATAGGAGCATTGTTAAAATAAGTAAGTTCTTCATATTTATCCTCTTTCTAATTGTGTGTTTCTATAAAGAGAATAGCTAATAATGGGAGGTAAGTGGCTGAAATTGGAAAAATTACTAGGGGTGTAAAGAAAGTATTCAAGCCCCTAAGGGCTTGAATTTATTGTTTATTTTTGAATTTGTGCTTTCATTAAGCGCTCAATTTGAACTCTGTGATCACAGACAATCCAGTCATTTCCGGCACCACGTCCAATTGGAGCATACTTATCTTGATCAATTCGCCCTTCATCAAGAAGTTCATCTTCAACGTGAACTCTCACAACTTCACCTGTAACAAATGTTCCTGTTCCCGGAACATCACCATAACTTAGAGAGTCTCTAAACTTACATTCAAAATGTATTGGCGATTCCTTCATTCTTTTTGGAGTGACAACTTCTGAATCAAGTTCTGTTAATTTTGCAAAATCAAATTCTGATTCACCATGAGCAAGCTCAGTTGAGCAAAGATTTACCTTTTCATAATTATGTTTTGTAACAAAGTTTACGACAAACTCTTTTTGGCGAAGAATATTTTTTAATGTGTCTTTTTGCTCTCCATCGCTTGAGCGAATCATTGGAGTAAAGCCAATAATCATTGGGTTTGCACTAACAACTGTGAAGAACGAGAATGGTGCAATATTACTTGTTCCATCTTCATTTACAGTTGAAACCACAGCAATTGGCCTTGGAACGACTGATCCAATTAGTAGTTTATAGTTATCTTTAAATTCTTGTTTTGTTGTATCAAAAGTTGCCATAATTACATCCAGCTTTTCCAGTAGTCTTTATTTTCATTCTCTTCAAACCACTTAGTTGGTTTTAGAGGGTAGCGAGTATCAACCATGACAGCATACTCGTCAGTGTATAATTTATCTTCACCTGCTTTAAAGGCTTTTGGGTGTGGCCCGTGATGAACGCCTTGAGGGTGAAATGTAAGAGCTCCTGCATCGATATTATCACGAGAGAAGAAGTCTCCCTGATGATAGAAAAGGACTTCATCAAAATCGATATTAGAGTGATAGAAAGGAACTTTAAGAACCTTATGTTTCTTATCCTCAAGTGGTCTTTCTACAAATGAACAAACCACAAAGTTCTTTGCTACAAAAGTTGTGTGACCTGATGGTGGAACATGATAGCGATGACTCATGATAGGGCAGATGTCATAGATTGAAATCTTCCATGGATAGACTGATCCTTTCCATCCTTTTGCCGTAAGAGGATTAAATGGATAAGTGATGGTTGTAATTTCACCAAGCCTTTTAACTCTTACCTTATATTCTGACCAATCTTGATCAGAACCTAGTGCAGCTTCAGGCGTAAACTTCGCCGTCTGATCATAAAGTGCATTTGGCCCAAGAAGTCCACGTGAAGGCTCTTCAAATTCTGAGCGAGACTCAACTTGGAAGAATTTAGCCTCTTCAGTAATCTTTATTATATAAGTTGTACCGCGAGGAATAACGATGTAATCACCCTTAACAAAAGGTATGTGTCCATAAATTGTTTCAAAAGTTCCACTACCTTCGTGAACAAAGTAAAGTTCATCAAAGTCTGCATTTCTTAAAAAGAAGTCCAGAGACTTTGTCAGTGTTCCAAGACTTAGTTCACAATCTGTATTAGCTAAGATCGTTTGAAAGTCATCTTTAAGATCTGGATGTGAAAAAAGTGAAGGAAGATTCTTAGGTTTTAAGTCTCCCGAAATATCTGTCCAGTTAACTGGTGGTTGTGTGTGATAAAGTTGGCTGACTCGCCCAAAGAAGCCATTGCGTCCATGTTCTTCTTCATATAACCCCTCGGGGATATCAACGTGTGCCTGTTTAGTGTAGACACCACTTGCTTTAAAACTTTCCATTTTATTATCAGTTGCCATTATCTAGTACCTCTTTTAGATCCTATTTTATTGGTTAACTTTCCAATACCTTCTACTTCAAGTGTGATTTCATCCCCAGGCTTTAGCCATTTATCGATCTCAAGTCCACATCCTGTACCAACTGTACCTGAGCCAAAAAGATCACCAGATAGTACCCATTCGTCTTGAGAGACGTGAGCAATCATTTGTGCCCAACTGTAATGAGAGTCTCCAGAGAATCCTTCTGACCATTTCTCACCATTAACCGTTGCAGTCATTTTAAGATTTGGTTCTTTAAAATCAAATTCATCAAATGTTGTAATAACTGGTCCAATAACTGAACAGAAGTCTTTGCCTTTGGCCGGCCCAAGACGGACGGCCATTTCTTTCTTTTGAATATCGCGAGCTGATATATCATTTAGGATAGTGAAGCCAAAGATATAATCCTTTGCATCGTCTTCACGAATATTAATTCCATCTTTTGCGATTACCATTCCTAGTTCTAATTCATAATCGAGAATTTCTGTATAACTTGGCCAAAGAACTTCTTGTTGATGGCCAATAAAACCATGAGTTGGTCCTTTGTAGTAAGCAGGGATCTCATACCAAGCTTCTGGAATTGGCTCTTTTCTTTTTTTGAATCCAGCAGCAACATGTTTTTCATGTGCATAGAAGTCGCGATAATTTGGAATTTTATCAATAGGAGTTCTCAAATTAACATCATCAGTTTTAAAAGCAATTGGTGTACCATCTTTAAGAGTAAGATCACCTACTTTTTCTAAGAATAGATAGAGGCCATAACATTCCCCTAAGAAGTCAATTGGATCATCTTTTGTTTGAAGAATCTCTAATAGAGAAGGAGGGCAAACATGATTGGCCCTTTGCCAAAAATTAAAATAACCTTCTCTTTCATAATCACATGCCCAAACGTTGTTAGGGTCAATGACAAGACCGTCATCAGTGAGAATTCCAAGTCTTGCTTCTGGTCGATTTGATCCATGAGTTATGTACTGACAAATTTTCATACGAGATCCTTTCTAAATCTTTTGTTATATGCAGGTAGTATTCTGTCAAAAGCTTCAAAGAAGTGCTTCATCTCATCCTTCGTTCCAATACTGATGCGTACGAATTCTGGCATTTCATTGGCCACAAGTTTTCTTATAATAACACCTTCATTAAGGAGTTCCTCAAACATAAAGTCACTTGCTTCACTACTGCCTGTTTTAATTGTGACAAAATTTGTTATGGACTTAATAGGAGAGAAGTCCCTCTCTTCTAAAAAGCTCATTAGTTCATCATATCTTTTTCTATTATTTCTAAGTGTACGATCTAGGTGTGGTTGATCCTCAAGTGCGCCAACTGCTCCAAGTTGTCCAATTAAATTAGGTTCAAATGGAAGCTTAACTCTAGAAAGATAGCCTATTAACTCTGCATGGCCAAAACCGTATCCGACGCGAATTCCTGATAGGCCATAGGCTTTAGAAAAAGTTCTTAAAGTAAGAACGTTATCATATCGGTAATTCATTGAGTCTGGGTAATCTTCTTGATCTTGAGCAAATTCAAAGTAGGCTTCATCAAGTATTACGAGAACATGTGGAGGTACGTACTCCATTAGATAATCAAATTCTTCTTTTGTAATATAAGTTCCAGTTGGATTATTGGGATTTGCAATATAGATGACTTTCGTTTTATCGGTAATATTTTTAGCTAATGCCTTTACGTCAAAGCGATAGTCTTCAGTGAGTGGAACTTTATTAAGTTTTGCTCCCACACTTCGTGCAAGAATATAAAAACCAATGAAAGTATTATCACATGTTAAGACTTCATCATCCGGTCTTAGGAAAGCTCGAGCAATATAGGCCATAATACCTTCAGAGCCATTACCTAAAATAATATTTTCAAGTTTTAAATCGTATATATCTGCCAGTTTGGATTTTAAAGCATATGCATGCATATCTGGATAGCGATGAAGATCCCAGAGTCCTCTTGTCATTTCACGAATAGCAAATGGAGATGGCCCAAGTGGATTTTCGTTTGAGGCAAGTTTTGAAACTCTTGTTAGTCCTTTCTCTCTTACAACTTCATCAATAGGTTTACCTGCTTGGTAAACTTGTAAGTTTTTTAAATATTCTGGGACAAGGTCTTTGCGGTGCATGTTGCTCCCTATTCTTCTAAGTAATTTAAATTGATATTAACCTGAGTGATTCTAACTTCTTTAGTGCTAATTGAATAGTTTTGACCGGTGCATCATGTACTTAGGATTAGGATGATTTAGACTATCATTTATGACGAAATATCACTTTGGACAATTTACCCCTGAACATCTAGAGCTTATTCAAGAAGGTTTAGAATTATATAACACTGGGCACTATTGGATGTGCCATGAAGTTATTGAAGATCTATGGATGGATGCAATGGGAGATAATGCTCGTTATGTTTATTGGGTAGTTATTCAACTAGCTACGTCACTCTATCACCATGAGGATGACAACCTTAATGGAGCAAGTGGGATGGTTAATAAAGCAAAAGGTAAAATTGACTTCATCGAAAAAAATCACGTGGAGTCAGATATAATGGATAAATATTTAGACTGGCAAAGGCTTAAGAGAATAGTAAAGAAGATTCCACATTCTCCAAAGCTTACAGACTTTAAAGAGTTAAAGTCTTTTAAATTTCCATTAAAACAAGGTGTATAAAAAATGGTAAGTAAAATTCCATATTTCTTTTTTCGCTCAATGAATATTTTAAAATCAGATAAGAAGATGATTCTTATTGCATTATGTCCGGTAATAATTGGCTTTGCTCTCTATTACTTTTTAGGACAATACGCATTTAATGAAGTCTCAACATGGGGTCATGGTTATATTAATGAAAAGTATCCAGATCAAGGATGGGTGAGTACTGTCTTTTCTGGTGTGTTGATTGTCTTATTAGGCGTTATTATTAATTGGACTTTTTTCCTTGTTATCTCTTTTATCGCCTCTCCATTTAATGACATGTTAAGTGCAAGAGTTGAAGTTATATATAATCTTCAAAAAAAAGAGTCAGACACTCTTGTTGCTACATTTAAAAGATTACCTAGCATTCTTTTAAACGAAGTAAAGAAAGTAGGAGTCATTGTTATTTTATCAGTGATAAACATCGCGTTTGGATTTGTTTTCCCACCAGTTACTTTTATTTTAGGTGGATTAATCTTAGCAATTTCTTTTATCGACTACTCATGGGCAAGACATGAGCTTAGAGTCTCAGAATGCATTAGAGATGTAAGAAAAGGCTTTCTCCCTTATTTACTTGGTGGAGTTTGTTTTATGTTTCTTATTTCGATCCCTCTTTTAAATCTATTTTTCTTACCTCTGGCAGTTGTCTTTTTTACTGTTATCTTTTGTGAGTTAAGAATAAATAAGCAGGCAAGTAATGAAGAAGTTTCTTCTTAGGGTTACAGGAGATGCAACAGAGTTCGCCTCTGTTTTACCTGTAGTACAAGCGATATTGAATGAGAATGAAGATAATCAAGTGGCCATCGTTTACAATGATGGGCTTGAATTAGAAGACTTTTGGTTACCTTCTCGTTGTTGGGCCTATCCAATATCTAAAAAGGAAACAGAATCAATGTTTGCTGCACATAAATTTGCTGCAAATCTTCACGATATTTTTAATACTGATTACTATATCGACTTTATTAGCGATATGTATTCTGCATTCTTAGGTTTGGCCTTTAGAGCAAATATAAAAATAGGATTACAAGGTGGCCCAAAGAGCTTTTTCTATCAGGTCTCACTTCCTGAGTTCTCAGGAGAATTTCTTGATGAAAAAAAAGTTAGCAGTTTAAATGCTGTCGAAGGTGACTTTAATAACCCTGCAATCGATAATTCTTTCACTCATCAAAATATAAGAAATATATTTATCTCTTTTCCACATAAAATGGATGTAGCATTCATTGAAAAAATTAATTTTATCGCAGAATGTTTACCTACGATAAAACTACATGGTTACATATCCCCACAAAGCGTGGATATCTATGATGCCGTTAAAGTTCATGGAGCAATAAGCCTTTTTAGTGAGTCTTCAAATGTTTTAGCCTGTCGAATCGATGAGTTTGATGGAGTTATAACTGATAATCTGGCCATCGCTCAAATGTCTCGAAACCGAGGTCAGTTAGCATTTCTTATTTGTGACGAAGATGATGAACTACCACAGTGGAAGTACATGCCTGAGTCAATTGGTCGACTTAATTTTAGCGGAAGCTCTCTTCTTTCATACGGTATAAGTGAGACGATCTCATTGAAAGCTTTTCCTGATTTAGAAGATTATATCTTAAATTATCAGTCACTTAGGCTCGTTCCTTAAGCACAAAGGCCCAACGTTGCGGGCCAGTGGGAAAGTTGATAAAATAAACCTATGGCGGCCGCAAAAGATCATACATTTGCACCATTTGAAATCCTTCCTGTCGAGGTTGATGATATCAAATCACTGGCCCGCATTTATGTTGATTGCTTTTGGGAAAATTACAAAGGCATTCTTTCAAAAGAATATCTCTACTCACTTAAATACTCCGACGTTCAACAAGCTTGGGAAAGAAAAATTCCAAGACGCCCAACAGAGGGGGGGACACTTGTCTTTCATGGCCCTGATGGTGATGTTGCTGGATTTATCGATTATGGACCAGCGAGAGAGCATGAGCATGGTATCCCTGGTGAAATTTATGATTTTTATATTTTAAAAAAATATCAAAAGTCAGGAATGGGTAAACAGTTATTTGAAGCAGTTGTGAAAGATTTTAAAAACCGTGGTTATGATTGCTTTTATCTTTGTACATTTAAAGAGAATCCTTCAAAAGGTTTTTTTATCAATAACGGTGCTAAGTTGTTGAAAGAGTCTCCATTTGAGTTCAACGGGGAAGTTTACCAAGAAGAGTATTTTTACTTTGAAATATAAAAAAAGGCCTCTTTAAAGAGGCCTTTTTTTATGATTTGAATTGTTCGATTTGTTCTTCTAGCGATTTTATTTTTTCTTCAAAGCTTGCGGCTTTTTCTCTAACTTCTGTAACGACTTCATCAGGTGCATTTGCCATAAACTTTTCGTTATTTAATTTCTTGCCAATTTTATCTAGCTCTTTCTTTGTCTTATCATAATCTTTTTCAAGACGTTTGATTTGAGCATCTAGATCAATTACACCATCAAGCTTTAAGAAGATATCCGTGTGAGTTGTTGCTTTCATAATACACTTTTTCGGGTTCTCAGTAGATTTGGCTGCAATCTCTACATCTTTTGCACGAGCGAGATCTTGTAAGCCTGCCATATTGTCTGCAAAGTAAGAAGATGCTTCTTCATCATCTGTTAAAAGGACAACTTCAACCTCATCTTTAGGTTTAATATTTACTGATTGTCTTAGGAAGCGAATACTTGAGACAACTTCAATAAACTTATTCATCTTAACTTGTTCACTTGGGTAGTTAAGAGATGTATCGTATTCTGGGTAATCGGCTGAGATTAATAGATCTTCGTTTTCTTCTTTTAAGTATCCCCAAAGCTCTTCAGTGATGAAAGGAGTGATTGGGTGAAGAAGGGCAGTGATCTTTCTAAAGCAGTACTTTAGAACAGTTGCTCTTTGAGTTTTTGCTTCTTGATCATCTCCGTTAAGAGTGTTTTTAGAAAGTTCAATAAACCAAGAACAGAATTTATCATATACAAATGAATATACTTCAGAACATGCATCGTCGTAGCGGAAAGCATCGAGTGATTCATTGACAACTTTCGTTGCATCATTAAGTTCTGATAGTATCCATTTCTCTTGATCATCAAGCTTTGCAGGAAGTTCTTTATTTGCAAGATCTAAGAATGGTGAGATGAAACGGAAAGCATTCCATATCTTATTAATGAAGTTTCTGTATCCTGCGATTCTTTCTGGATCAAGATTAATGGCACGATTGTAACCAGAGCCTGCTGCTAGTGTAAAACGAAATGCGTCTGCACCATATTGCTCAACCATTTCAATCGGATCAATTCCATTACCAAGAGATTTACTCATCTTGCGACCAAGTTTATCTCGAACGATTGCATGGATATAAACTTTATCAAAAGGAACCTTGTTAGAGAATTTTGTTCCCATCATCATCATTCTAGCTACCCAGAAGAAAATGATATCAAAACCTGTAATAAGTACTGAAGTAGGATAGAACTTATCGAATCCTCTTTGTTCCATTCTTTCTTTATTTGGCCAGCCAAGTGTCGTCATTGGCCATAGCCCTGAAGAGAACCATGTATCTAGTACATCAGGATCTTGTGTATAATCTTTTGTACTACACTTTGGACAAGAGCTTGGTTCAAGTTCTTCGTCTGCCCATTGGTGCTCACAAGAGTTGCAAGTAAATACTGGAATTCGGTGTCCCCATAAAAGCTGGCGTGAAACACACCAATTCTTTGGTTCACGAAGCCAAGCAAAATAAGTGTTCTCCCACCCTTTAGGATAGAATCGAGTTGTATCATCTTCAACTCTTTCTACAGCTTCTTTGGCCATAGAATTTACATCAACAAACCATTGCTTTGAAATCATTGGCTCAATAACAACGCCTGATCTTTCTCCATGACCAACTTGATGTACGTGCTTTTCTTCTTTAACAAATAACTCTAGTTCTTTTAACTTTTCAACTACGCCTTTACGAGCTTTCTTACAAGGTAGGCCTTGCCACTCTAGTCCGTGCTCATTAAGAGTTCCGTCTAGATTAAGAATATTGATTATTTCAAGATTATGTCGTTTTCCAATATCAAAGTCATTAAAGTCATGACCTGGTGTAACCTTAAGGCAACCAGTTCCTTTTTCAATATCAACATGCTCATCACCAACGATTGGAACCTCTCTATTACATAGAGGAACAATTGCTTTCTTACCAATTAAGTGAGCGAACCTTTCATCATTTGGATTAACGGCAACAGCTGTATCTCCAAGAAGAGTTTCTGGTCGTGTCGTTGCAATTTCTAGCTTAATATCACTATCTTTTACAGAATATAGAATATGATAGAAGGCACCATTAACTTCTTTGTGATCCACTTCTGCATCAGAAATAGCTGATTGTAGTTTTGGATCCCAGTTAACAATATAATCTGATTGATAGATAAGGCCTTCGTTATAAAGAGTCACAAATGCACGTCTTACAGCATCATTTGCCTCAGGGTCCATTGTGAACATTGAGTAATCCCAATCACAACTTGCACCCATTACTTTTTGTTGGTTTGCAATAACGCCACCATATTGCTCTTTCCATTCCCAAATTTTCTTTAAGAAGTCTTCTCGAGAATAGTCGTGCTTTGTTTTCTTCTCTTCATTCCAAATTAGCTCTTCAACTTTTGATTGAGTTGCAATACCTGCGTGATCCATACCAGGAAGGAACAGAGTTTCATATCCTTTCATTCTTTTAAAACGAATAAGGGCATCTTGAGTTGTTATATCAAGAGCGTGACCTGCGTGAAGAATACCTGTGACATTTGGAGGTGGCATGATGACGCAAAAAGACTCACCTGTCTTTCCGGCCTTTGGAGCGAAGTACTTTTCACCTTCCCACTTTTTATACCACTTTTTCTCAACATCATTTGAGCTATAAGTCTTCGGTAAATCTTCGAATGATTTTGTCACAACTTTCTTCCTTTTATCGATTTAACTATTTGAAATTATATATCATATGATACACATTTTTTCTTTTAAAAATAGATGGGTAAACTATTGAAATTTCAAAAAATATATTGATGGGATCTACCAAGAATCCACGGGATCTGGGAGTTCTTCAGGTGCTTGATAGTCAGGATCTTTCTGGGGAGTTGTGTCAAAAAAGAGTTTATCAACTGCACGGCGTGCCTTAATAAGATCAATGTCATTAATTGAAATATACTGGCCTTTAGTATTTTGATTACCAGTTCGTGATGCTACTTGAAGGTTTCTGTTAACAACATTAAAAACTTCTAAGTTTGTATCAAGTAATGTTTGCTTTCTTGTTGCAGCTGGTTTCCTTAGTGTCTGAATCCAAAACTGAAGATAGCTTATGCGATTCATGAATTGGGAAAGCTCTTTTGAAGCTTTTTTATTTCTATCAGTACTTTTTATATAAGCATTATATTCTCGAAGAGTTTGGTTAGTTAGTAGCTCCCCCAAGTCTTTTAGAATTTTCTTTGCAATTCTTTTAGAAAAATACATCTCTTGATTTAACTTAAGCACTTCTTTTTCCAGTTCATTAAAAAGGCCTTGAGAAATATCTATATGTTTGTATTCTTTTGTCGTCTTTGTTTTTAAAACAGTATCCATGATAGAAAGCTCAATAAAATCATTATCAATAGGGGCCAAAAGGTTTTCTCCCAGTATGACGACCTCTTCTTGTGTGATTTTACTATTTAAATATAATTCTAAGATAAGGTCTTTAAGATATGGACTTACATTAGAAGCAAATTTGATTTCCTTCTCGCTAGGTGCAGATGCTAGGATTGAAAGAGTAAATAGAAACGAAATAATTAATTTCATAATTGTGATTTAATCTCCTCGTTTATTGAATATTTCCCTTCTTTATTTGTTAGTAGATAGATTTTATCTTTATAAGGAATAAGAACTTTTTCATTTTGAATCGTATATGTCGACACATAATTTAGGTCTGTTCTTTTAAATAGTTTCTTTTCTTTAAGATCAAAAGAGACGAGCTCTCTTTGATTAATTAGATTTGAATTTTTACTCTTCAAAGTCAAAATGAAGTTTAATTCACCACTATTATGTTGAAGATTATAAGCTGGACCGTATGTTGTATTAAAGAGTGGTGTCTTTTTAGTATAGTCGATTGAGCCTTTCTCAAGGCTTGAGAGTTGTACATATGACTTATTTGATATGGCAGTCTCAAGAATATAAATTTTTTCATTATCACTTGTTAGACTAAGTTTAGAATTTGTCGTATCAAACTCATGTAATAAAAACTGCTTTTTGGATCTGTTGTTATAGATTGAAACATATTCGTAAAAGTCTTTGTTTCTATCAGTGAAGTAGATGAGACTATCATCGAAAATAACCGTTTGTGGACGATAGAGAAGATCCCTTGTTTTAAGTGGGATCTGGAAGCGATCCAAATAGTTTCTTGTATTGATAACTTCTATGAAGAGCTTATCTTTGTCTTCTTTCGTAAATGAAATATAGCCACTTTTTTTATGGAATTTAGGATATGAGCCTTTAGAGATAAAATTAAGTTCGTTGGACTTTATATTATAAAAATATATCTCAGAATCTTGAAAGAAACTAAAATTCTTAAAATGATTCTCTTTCACACTGATAATATAAAGATCATCATTAACTTTAATTACATCAAACTCGCTATTAGACTTCTTTTCTATGACAACATTTGCTCTATTCTTTGCTGAATAAGCTAAAGTGTTCTTACCCTTTAGATAAAATGTAACACCTGTAAGGCTGTCGAGCTTTAAGTTATGAACGTTTTGTCTTGTTGAAAACTCAAGGAGTTTAGTCCTGGCCATAACTAAGCTATTCGATAGTATCAAGATAAGTAAAAGAGCTTTAGTAAATGCCATAAAACTCCCATGCTTTTAAAGGTGATAGGGTTGAATAACGTGATAATGCAGTGAAGACGTTTGCCCAGAGCATAAGTCTTGGGGAGTTCACATCGTCAATTGCCCCTCTGAAACTCAAGTAGGTATTGTTGTTAATCTCTTTATGGCCATCGATTATAAATGGCATAGGAGTACAGATTCCAAGTTTAGTGCTTTGGTAATGTGATGGGTAAAGATCTTCACCACAGCCCATTCCGTGAATTATTCCGTTTTTCTTTTTATCTAAAAAGAACTTAAGAGAAGAAAGAGAGTTAATCTCCTGTTCCTTTAGTCTTAGAAGATTGATCATTCGATCATGAATTGAGGAATCAGTTGAATTATACTTTGTTTTAAAATAATCAAAGGTTAATTGTCCTTCACTCCAAATTTCTTTAATCGCTCTATTGTCTAACATGATTTTGTACTTACAAGATACAGTACGACATGCTACTTCTTCAGGAACAATCCAACATCCAGCTTTATATTTTAAGCGAAGAGGATTGTATTCTTTTTTGGAAACTTCCTGGCACTTGATTCTATTTGATACAGTTTTGGTTTGATAGAGCATATTAGCTACAACCATATTTAAAGCATTGTAATTTTCTTTTGAGTTACCTGGAATATAAGGAAGACATTTTTTTTCCTTACTTATCGAAGTATAACAAATCTTTAGAGGCCACTTATCTTCTTCATCTGACTCAAGATAGAGCCCATAAATCTTTTCATAGCTTGGAAATACACAGTCATTGCTTTTTATATCATTTGTTGCAAAGTGCTTTATCACTCTTGCTCCATTTACAATGGCAAGATTTCCTATGAACTTTGGACAATCATTAAAATTATTTTTTAATCTCGAAACCATTAATGTCTCAGAGACTTTTAGACAGTCTGGCATCGGATAGAGAACACTTCCTTCTCTAGGTCCTTTCGTTTCACATACTTCAGGTCTTTGTCTTAATAGCTTTATGCATTTTATATATTCAACATCTTTTAAGTCTTCTTTCTTAAAGATGTTCTGACATCTTTGCTTAATATAATCTCTTGATCTTTGTTTATTTCTAATTAATGCCCAAAAGTCTTGCTGAGCATAATTATTACAGAATTTTTCTTTTCGATTTAGGTTAGAACAGAAGTTTCTAAAGTATAGAAGATCTTTTTCCTTAATTTCTTCAGTATAAGTCTTTGCTTGTCTTCTAAGTGAGTTTATATAACTTCTTTCTCTAATTGAAAGATCATTTTCTGTTAAATTTTGACTAAGTTTAGAGGCAAGATCAATTGTATAAGGGGCACTACAAATGTGATCGACATTTATATTTGCACTTAAATTATTATATTGATCTAAGCATTGTCCTTTGGAAGTTGGAAACTTTGGTGTGATTTTTTTGAAAGTATCTGCTAGGAGTCCTTTTTCAAATACACGACTTTGTTTAAAAGAAAGTCGACAGTTGCTTTTATAATAGTGAGATAAGAAAGAATCAATCGGGACAATTGCCTTTGTCTTTTTCTCTCCTTCTGTTACCGTAGCTTCCACGTTTAATAGGGGAGTTCCGTTAATGTTGATAAGTCGGTTTTTTAATAGAGTATAGATTGAACAATTGTTTATACGATACAATTCTTTGTAATAGTCTGGTGAATAAAGAAGAATTGTATTTATTTGGCGTGTTGATAATTCAATTCTTTCTTCATCTTTAAAAATTTGTCTTATTTTCTCTTCATTAGAAGGATTTAAAATTTTTTGACCTATGTCCTGACGATATAGATTTAGCTTTTCCTCAAATGATTCAAGGAGTCCTTTCTCTGGTAATGTTAATTTGGCTTTTGTTTTTTGAGGTGTATTTGATTGAGCATATAGACTAGGCCCAGTTAGTACTGAGCCTAGTATAATTAATTTAATCGATAGTTTTTGCAAGAATTGAGGCAACGTCCTCAATCTCAAGGTTTTCTGTACCTGTCTTTTCGCTAATTCCACCCTTAAAGTTTATCATACAGAAAGAGCAGGCCGTAGCTAATTTCTCAACTTTCTTCTCTCCAACATGGGCAAGTCTGTTAACGGCAGGATCATTTCCTTCCTCAACTTCGTACCACATGTTTCCACCACCCATTCCGCAGCATAGAGCAGTGTCTTTAGTCTTATCCATTTCCTTGATTTCAACACCTGTTGCTTCAAGGATTTGTCTTGGTGCGTTGTATTCACCGTGATGGCGACCAAGGTAGCAAGGATCATGGAAAGTAAGATTTTCTTCTACTTTTTTCTCTGGCTTTAGTTTTCCTGAGCGTAGAAGGTCTGCGAGAAGTTCTGTGTGGTGAACTGTATCGAAGTCACCATCATCAAATTTCGCGTATTCTTTACCAATAGTATGAAGACAGTGAGGGCAGTGAGTTACAACCTTATCAAAGTCATATTGATTCATATTGGCAATATTCTCAATTGCGATTTCAAAGAAAGAGTATTCATCACCAATTCTTCTGATTGGGTCACCATTACACTTTTCAGTTTTCCCCATTACAGCAAAGTCTACGCCTGCCTTCTTTAGGAGTTTAACAGTATCTTGAACTACTTTTTGGTTAGATGCATCGTATGAACCAGCACAACCAACATAGTATAAATAATCAACTTTCTTTCCAGCTTCGATTACAGGAACATCAAGTCCATCTGCCCACTTAAAGCGATCATCTTGTGAGATTCCCCAAGGGTTTCCATTGATTTGAACCTTTTGAACAGCTGTCGCAGCATCTGCTGGAACTTCACCAAGTGTAAGAGTCTTATATCTCTTTGCACCCATGATGATGTCAACGTGCTCGATATTTGCAGGACATTCTTCCATACAGGCACCACAAGTTGTACAAGAGTCTAGCTCGATTGCTGAGTAAGTCGAGTTTTCCCAGAAATCAGCATCAGTTTCACCTTTAGCTGCTGTATCAAAAGCAAGATCACGTGCTTTTGTGATAATTGTTTTTGGATCTAGTGGTCTTTCTGCGATATTGGCCGGACATACTTGTGTACAACGCCCACATTCAACACATGCTAGAAGATCAAGCTTGTTTTTAATTGTTAACTCAGAAAGTTTACCTAAACCAAATGTTTCTGCTGTTTCATCTTCAAAGTCCATTGGATCAAGAAGGGCCCCGCGTCTTTTTGGTGTAACAAGGGCAGCAAATGGTAGAACAAAAATATGAGAAAATTTAGTTGTTCCACAAGCAGCAACAAATAGCATTGTATTTGCCATGTGGACCATCCACATTCCACGATAAGTATATGCCCAAGCTTTCTCTGAAAGTGGAATGCCTTGGAATAATGTAGCAAGGAACCATCCAACAGGAGACCATGTTGCTTCACCAACAGGCATACCTGTTCCCATGATTCTTACACCTTCAATTAAGTAACCAAGAACGACAAGAGCAATTAGCATACTGTACATAAATAATTCTTGCTTTGGCTTAGTGGCTTTTAAGTAGTCAGGCTTATCAATATATCTTCTTTTGTATGCAAGAGCGATTCCGGTAAGAACCATTAGACCTGCAATATCAGCGAGGAATGAGATTACGATGTAAACATTACCTTTATAGATTTTAAAAGGAGTATCGGCATGAATTGCAACTAGGTCAGTAGCAATCCAGAGAATTACAAATCCCCAGAAAATAAGGCCGTGGAAGATTGCAACATTTAAGAAACGAGGCACTTTTCCTGTTAGAAGCATCGTTTTGAAAAACGAACTCCAGTTTAACTTTTCAGGGAAAAGATCTTTTAAGCCTTTTACAGCATCGAATCCTTTCTTACCTGTAATAAATTTGGCTTTTTCATAAAGCCCTTTGAACATAACAAAGACCGCTGCAAAAAATAGGATGTACATGACAACCTTAAACGAGTATGGAATATTCCAAAATATTTCTCGCGTAGCAGCATCAAGAGTTTGATTCATTTCTTCCCTCGCTTACTTTTTGTAGGTGAATAACATTTTTAATAATTTCAATCTTATATATATGGTAATATACCATAAGTATCCTTATTTAAAGAGTCAGAAATTATGTTGTACAATAAAAAAAACTTAATATTATTAATACTCTTCGGCTTATTTTTTTCTTGTTCAAGAGTAAAAACCATTAATTTAAAAAATCATTCTTTCAATAACTATCCCTCAAATTTAGTTTTTATTCAGATACCTGGCCTGAGTGAAGAGCACATGGGCTACTTGCACTTTAAGAACTTAAATTTCAATGCTCAAACAGAGCTTGAAAAGTATTCTTGTTTTGGAAAGATGTGGTCTTATAATATGATGACAGTAACTCCAGACATCGACGACCAGCTTCTAACACAGCTAAATGGATATTCACTTCCAAGTAATAGTTGTGAAAAATATCAGAGAAGAGCAATTTGGGATGTTTTAAATGGATCTGGCTATAGTTCTTCGGTTATTTATCGTGGCAAAACTCCAAAATTTAAAGAAATTGATAAATGTAATACAAATTTCTACAAAAATACTCGACTATTCGTCTCAGGGGCCAAAGAAAAAGTTGCAAGTGATAAAGAAACTTTTCACTTTCAACAAAAGAAAGAATATCAAAAAGGCAGTACTTACTACGATAAATCGTGCAAAAGAGATAAGTGCTTCTCTACAACAACAGATTTATTTAATCATGTCCTAACTGCGATGAATGATTCGAATCGTCGCTTCATTAATATTGTTGATTACGAATTACTTAATATTTTGAATAAGCAGGATGTGAAAGGGTTTACCTCTTATATGTCTAATCTAAATAACTTTCTTATCCAAGTAAGAAAGAGAATTAGTAAAACAAACGATTATTTAATTGTCGTTAGTTCGGCTTCTCCAAAGGCCATTGATTGGAAAAGAATTAATAAAAAATGGAGAAGTATTCCTATCGCTACAAATAAAAAGTCACAGTTAATGGCCCCTGTTTGGGCAGATGGCGCTTTGGCAGAAAATTTTTGTGGACTATATTTAGAGTCTGACTTAAATCGCCGCTTCTTCTGGCGTTCAGAAGAAACGACATTACCGTTTTAAGCTCTATTGTAGATTAAGTAAGTTTGTAACTTCTTCTTTTGTAATAAGGTATGCAGTTTTACAGTAGTCACATTTTGTTTCTACCGATAGGTCTTCGTGGAAAACATCGTCAAAGCCACTTGATCTTACAACACTGGCCACTCCTGTTACCATACGATCACGAGAACAGCTGCACTTAAATTTAATCTCAGTTGAAGTAAGGTAATCATAACCTAGTGATTCAAACTTCTCTTGAATTGGACCTTCTTCATTAAGTGCTTCTTTGAATATTGTATCTAAAGACTCTTTGTTTTCAGCAAGAAATTGATCGAGGCTGACAGACTCAATAACTTCTTCCTTATCGACATTTACTTCTGGAAGTTTTGTTATCAGTGCAACTTGGTCACTATCCTCACTAAGAATAATTGCTGAATTCATTTGATATGATCTTTTAAAAAAGTCATTAATGATTCCATTTACATTTTTATTTTTAACTTCAATGATACTTGTATAAGGAGATTTAGAATGAGGAAATTGCTTAGCAGTTCTAAGGTGTCCTGAGATCTTTTTTGGCATCTCTGGTAACTCTTCTGGAAGAATTAGAGTTCTAAAGAAGCCTGCCTGATTCATTTCAAGTTTGAATCTAAAATATGGTTCTTGTGAATCTAAAAAGATCCCCATATTTTCCTGTGGCTTAAGAAAGTTGATCATTGGAAGAATTGAAAGAGTAATATCTCTTAAAAATGCAAAGCCTTGCTGGTTGACACCGTGAATTAGTGCAAGATCGTGAATAACCTTCTGCCCCTCTAAGAAAGAGATTGCAAATGTTTTTTCTTTATTAATGAAGTTGAATAGACGACTTTCTTTAATCACAGTAAAATTCTCCTTGTATGCGCTTTATATATCGTTTTTCGAGTAAAGTGTCATTAGGAAGCTTAAAAAAAGGTAACGTTACGTGTTAAATCTCTACTTATACGAGAATCAATTCGATGAATTGCTGGCCAGCAATGAGAACATTAAAAATTGGCAAATTATCTGTCCTTCACCACAAAGGGCCGATCTCTACCGAGATATTCTTATTCGTCGCGGACTCGCTTCCACTTGTGAAACCATAACAATTGCAAAATTCTTATCAGATCACCTAGAACTTAGTGAATCTCAAACAAAATTATCAAAATCTGAATTAATGGTAGACCTATGGACTTTTTGGAAGTCTGCTGTAAATGATGACTACGAAAAATTTCATTTTAGTTTCGAACTCTTCACTGAAGTACGCTCTTATGATCTAAGTCAAAATCTTATTGAAGAATTAGGTCAGTTAGAGACCCTGGAGAAGGAGTGTATTGCTGGGCTGATGAGATTTCATACATATGTTGAAAATTTCAATATAGTAGATGAACAAAAATCGTATCAATTAGTAAGTGAGCAATTTAGGGCCGAAGAGAATATCGGGTATATCTTTATTGGATTTGATCACCTTAATGCAAATCAAATAGATATGCTGAAAGGGATGGGGAATAAAGCAGAGGTCTATGTTCCAATTAGTAAGGAGGTCTTCAACCAATGTGATGGTAAAGTCTTTTGGCCAAATTGGATAGAGACGCAACAGTTGAAAGAGGAAATTGAGTTTGAAAATATTGATTGCGAATATATTTCAATTCCATCTGGACGAAGTGCAGAGTATTTTAGTGAATTGATAAGGCAGGACAAACAATTAATTAGTTTTTCAAACAGCTTAGATCTATCTCAAGTCAATTCGTTACTGATACCTGAAAAAAGGTTTAAAACTGATTTTGCATTATTTTTTAGTAGCGTTGATCAAATTACTTCAAAAATCCAAGAACAACTAAATCTCAATGGTGGAGTTTTAAGTTGTGATGATATTCAAAAGTTTTTAACTAAATTAAGTCTTCTAAATTTCAATGAAGATAATTTTATTAAATTGAAAACAATCCTGTCTTTTAAAAATGAAATTAAGGCTTACTCAGAAAAAGCGACGATTAACGAAGAACTCAGAAGCTCAGATCTAAAGTTAATTAAAGAAGTATTAGGGCTAAATCTTCCAAGAACATCTGTTGTTAATTTAACTAAAGATGACACGGGAACGATTGGAATAAGAGATAATCTTTTAAGTTTAGAAGATTGTGAAAATAAATATCTTTATATTTCAAAGGATGACTTAGGAGCTTTAACAACAGCACAAAGATTCTCAAATGATGTCTTAGTTATCTTTAGTGCTTTTGGTCCTCTTCAAAGTAAGGCCTTAGATATTGCAAGTTTGAGATCATTGATAAGACAATTTATTCAAAGTGGTGGAAAGCTCATTCTTGAGGAAGGTTTGCTCCACGGTAACTCTATAGCAGAGTCTCTTTTTGATGGAGTAAATCTTAACGATTATAATTTAGAAGTAAGTAAGAGACTGAGCTTTGAAAAGAGGGCCCAGCAAAAAGCGAGTGTAGGTGAGAAGTTGTCACCTTCATTTATTCAAACTTATATTGATTGTCCAAAGAAGTGGCACTTGAAATATGCACAAGGGGTTGATCTTGATGTTTCATCTTCGGCGTTCATTGATAGAAGATATATTGGGACAATTAATCACAGTGTAATTGAAGCGTATGTTGAAAAGCATGAAAGCTTTAGTGAATCTATATTGAGAGAGTTAATTAAAAACACATTGAATCGTTTTATTGTTGAGAACTCGCTACTCCCAGAAAGAATTGATATTGAAAGTTTAAGGCTTGCGATTGAATCATATTGTTCGTCTATTATTATAAAGTTGTTAGAAATAAAGAAAGACAAAGATGTCGAATTAATTTTTGAAAGAGATATTTCAAAAGTTAATGAAGAGTATAAAGGTTTCATTGATCTTCTAATTAAAAAAGGAAATGACTTTTATGTTTATGACTTTAAGACATCTGGAGGTTCAATACCTAATAAAACAGATATCGTTGATTATCGAAAAATTCAGCTTATAGCATATTATAGAGCATGGTCACGTGAACATTCATTAAAAGGTGGCGGATATCTCTGTCTTGAAAACTTGAAGGACTCATTCTTTATTGGGGATGAAGTTTTCTTTGGAGAGTTTCATTCAAAGTCTAAACAGATCGAAGAAGTTGATCTTGATGAATTCCAGGATCACATGAAAGAAATTATTAAAGAAATGGGCTCGGTAGAGACTTGGCCTGCAAGACCAATGAGTAATCAAACATGTACTTTCTGTGTCGCTAATCCTGTCTGTGCAAAAGGAGAGATGCAATAATGGCCATTCAATTAAATGCAGAACAAGAAAAAGCAGTAAAGCATGATGGTGGTGTTCTTCTAAACGCTGGTGCAGGATCAGGGAAAACACGAGTAATTATCGAACACTTGGCTTATTTAATAGAGGAAAAGTATACGGCTTTGGAAGAACAACAGGTTCCTGATATTGGTCAATACTTGAAAGCTTATCTTTCTAAAATAGTCGTTATGACATTCACAAAAGAAGCCGCTGGAGAGCTTCAATCTCGTATGTTTGATCGCTTTAACGATGTTGAGGATAAAAATAAGAAGAAGATAATCGATGAGGCCCTCGAATCCTTAGGTATTTCAACGATCCATAGCTTCTGTTTAAAACTAATTAAGAGAGGCTATATCTTTGGTGCACCTGCTAATCTTGATATCGTCGATCGCTTTAAAATAAATGTAAAAATAGAAGAGCTTACAAAGCAGTGGTTTAATCGAAATCTTAATAATCCAAAAATAGAAATATTTCTAAAAAATATTGATGCACTTACTAGTTCGATGCAATTTGTATTTGCTAGTCCTGAGTTACGATATGAGTGGCAAACACTTGATGTTGATCATGTTGAATTTAATGAAGAAGAATACTTTGAGAATATTTTAGGTCTTTTGGGATGTTCCGATATTTTTAAATGTCATTACTCGAGTGATACCTATTCAGAAGAACACGCAAAAAAAGCATGGTGGAAGCATTTAAATGCAAGCGAGTCATTCTTTTCTTCTAATAAGTATGATTGGGAAAATATTAAAAAGTTTTGCGAAGTCTATAAGGCAAATAAGCCACGTAAATCGAAGGGGATACCACTTGAAGTTGGTGAGTTAATTGAAGATGCAAATAAATTACTAAAGTTTGTTGAAAAAGAAGGTGAGAACTTCGATCAATTTTTTGCTAATGAAAATATATATCGTGAGTGGTTAAGCTTATATAAAGAACTATTTAATTATATTCAGGAACATTATTATAATTACCCCGGTATGGACTTCTCAGATATCGAATATTTAACTTTGAAATCTTTAGAGGAGTCAGAAGAGTCAAGAAGGCTCTGTCAGGAAAATTTTGATTATATTATTGTTGATGAGTATCAAGATACTTCACCAGGACAATTCCAAATAATACGTCATGCAATAGGTGATAATTTTAAAAAGCTTATGTGTGTTGGTGACAGGAAGCAGGCCATCTACGGTTTTCGTGGAGGTGAGATTGCCGTCTTTAATCAAACAGAAAAACTGATTCCTCAAAATCTCTATATGTCTAATAACTATCGATCAGAAGAAGCAGTTGTTAAATTTAATAACCAATTCTTTGATACTATCTTTGGTTTGGGTGAAAAATACCAAGGGCACGATCAATATAGTGTAAAGGTCGATTATCAAAACTTTCCAGCCGATGTGAAAGAGTCCGCTCTAGGTAGTGTCAAAGGGCATATTGTTGATCTTGAAATGGAGGTCGAAGGAAGACTTACCTCTACTGTGTATGACGATATTGAAGCCAGCTCAATTGCTGAATTAATTGAAAAGAAGTTCAAGGAAAATCCACAAGAACAAATTTGTATTCTTTATCGTACTCTGGCCCCGTCAAAGCAATTGATTTCAAATTTGATGAGTAAGAAAATACCGTTTGTTGCTCAGGTTAAAATTCCATATGGTGAAGATCCGTTGGTAATTATCTTTAAGGCTTTTATTAATTTCTTGATTGAAGCAGATAAAGAGGGGGCGGATTCAAAGAGGTTGCAGGCCATTGCTCGTTATTATAATTTTATAATTAATGGAGTATGTCGACATTACTACGACGAGTATCGAGAGTTTACAATTGAAGATCTCGTTAAGATGAAGGGTACGTACAAGAATAGTAATGTGGAGTATGCATTTTGGTCTTTTGTATTTGACCTAGGACTATCGAGTTCTACATATAAGAATAATTCAGAAAAGATAAATGGAATTATAGGTGGCGCTAAAGGAGATATTGATCAAATTTATAAAATCTTGAAGTCTCTTGAAAAAGACTCTTATAGTGCAAGCTTTTCATATCTATCTAATGCGAATGTAAGAATTATGACGACTCACGCTTCAAAGGGTCTTGAATTTGATACAATTATATTAGGTGGTATTCATACTAATGGACGTACTGTTGTTGATACATCAAAGTTTGGTTCACTTCCTGGGGCCTTGTCTTGGGGAGCTGATATACATACAAAGAAGTTAAACTCGTCTCCTAATTTAATTCTAGAAAAACTAATCAAAAAGCAAAAAGAGTTTTCAGAATCAAAACGACTATTCTATGTTGCCTGTACTCGGGCCGTTGAAAATATTGAGTATTTTGATATCAGTGTAAATGGGAAGGAAGTAAAGCATTCAGATAATAGCTGGATTGTACCTCTTCGGACTCATCGTCTAAACGAAGTAGAATGTGATGACTTTTCAGTTGCATATGAAGTTAGCTCGTCAAATCGTCCACCAATTTATTTCATGGATGCACTTGGAATTAAAAATGTTGAATCAACTACAAAGCTAGGACTAATATCAGAATTATCAGTTACAAAGTTATCTGAACTGGCCTTGTGCTCACGAAAGTTTTACTTAAACCAAGTATTGAAATTAGATGAAGACTTTAAAGAATTCACAAAAGAGAATGAAATTGAAACTCCTTCTGCATTCGGTGTTTCTGATGTAGACCGTGGAAATCGTCTGCATTTTCTTGTTGAAAATTTAATTAAGGGCAAGGACTTAAAATTTAACAGTCCTCAGGAACAAGAGATTGTGGAGTGGGTAAATGAATATATTCAAAAATCGGCCCATGAAAAGATTCTAAGTGAGCATCAAATTAAGTTTTCTTTCTTTGGCCAGATGATAACTGGGATTATAGATGCTTTAGTCTATCAAAATAATCAAGTAGTGGAGATATGGGATTTTAAGTCAGGTCTAATTGATGAGGATAAGCTGAGATCATATTTCTTCCAGTTAAAAACCTATGCTTTTGGTCTGAAATTAATCAATGAAAATATGGCAAGTACTATAAATCTTAAAGTTTTGGCCCTTGATGAGAAGAGAATTATTGAAGAGAAAATTGAAATCAGTAATGTTGAAAATGATCTCTTCGAAGTGTGGAAAACACTAAGTGATTTGGTCGGAAAAAGAATTAAGCACTGTTCATCTTGTTTGTATGGAAATTTATGCCACCAATAAGCGACTTAATTAGTACTTAACATCTTATGTTAAAATAATCTCTGTAAATCCAACTATTTGAAAGGCAGGACGCTAAAATGATTAGGATGATCTTTGTATTATTTTTAACTTTTCTAACGATGAAAACTTTCGCGGCAGAAACGGATCTTTATAATTTTTCATGGCTTGATAAAGATAAAGAAATTTATGTTTTACAAAATCGTAAATTTAAAAAGGTAAATCGTTTCTACGTTAGTGGAGGTTTTGGGAAAACACTATCAGGTGCTTTCGTTGATTCTACATCTCTACAATTAAGAGCTGGTTATTTCTTTCATGAAGAGTGGGGGGCAGAGTTTATTTATGCTTCTAACTCAGGTGAAGAAAATGATACGGCCGCTTCAGTACGTAATAGTAATGGGGGAGGAAGTGGGTCTATTCCATTTCGTCGCATTGTAAATGATTACATCGGTGCGATGGCCCTGTGGTCACCATTTTATTCGAAAATTAATACATTTAACTCTATTGTCTATGTTGATTGGATCTTCGGTCTTGGTTTTGCAAAACTGAACGAAACAAATAATGGGCCTGAAGTTAGAGCTGGTTCACCAAACCCTGGCCTAACGGTTGATGAGTCGCATACTGGATTAATGTGGAATGTTTCATCTAAGTTTTATGTAAACACTTCTTGGAGTGTTAGAGCAGATATTAACGGAATCTTATATCAAGCGGCACCTGCTAGAGAAGCGGGATCAGAGTCAGATCAACTATATTCAAATATTGATCTAACTTTTTCTGTTCAATTTGATATTTAAGGGAAGCTGTTGTGTTAAAGAAATCGATCATTGCATTTTTACTCATGGGGCAAGTCTTTGCTCTCGAGTCTATTTGGACAGACTTAACCAAATCTCGAAATCGCATCGCACGATATCCCCATATTATTAAACTCCTAATCGAAAAGGAAATGTATCATACTGCTGTTCCATATGTGAAAGAGTACTTGGTTACATATAAGGGACGTACTAATAAAGACTTTGAAAGACTTTTTGAAAAGGTTGTCTCTAAAGTAGGTGATAGACAATTTGTTCTTTTACCTGAGCAATATCTTAGCAAGATTGATTCTCCGACTTTAAAGTACTTACTTGCAAAAAAACTATTAAAGAGAAGAAAGTATAAAGAGGCTCTACAAACATTAAATGGAACGATTCCAGCAGGGCATCCTGTAAAAGCATTCTCTCTTCACCTTGAAGGGATGGCGTTTACAATGCAACGAGGTTTCCGCGCCGCTATTTCAGCTTTTGAAAGATGTGTTGATATGTCCACTTCAAGTGATGATGAGGTGAGGGCCAGACAATTACAAATAAATCATGACTATTGTTTAGCAGGTATTGCTCGTGTTAAATATGAGCAGAAAAAGTTAGATGATGCAGAATTATCATTCATTGATGTCGATAAGAGATCATATATTTGGCCTGAGCTTCTAATTGAGGAGGCTTGGAATAGTTATTACAAAGGTGACTACAATAGAACGCTTGGTAAGTTAGTTACATATAAAGCACCGGTACTTAACTATATAGTTAATCCAGAAATTAATGTTTTAAAGGCTTTGAGTTATTTTAAACTTTGTTTATACGATGATATGTCTAAGATTATTGATGATCACTATGCTGAGTTTGATAAATCTAAACAAGTCATCGATAAGATGATTGCCCGTAAGCATTCTCTTGAATGGTATTTTAACTTTATTAATTCATTTGTTGATGGAAAGAAATACTATGATCCTTTAACAAATAAAGTTCTTAGAAATGTTTCTAAAGACCCAGCATTTATACAGCTTTTTCAAAGTTATAAAGCTGGCTTAAGAGAAATATCAAATATCAAAAAAGTACGTAATCGTCGTCTTAGAAAGATTCTTGCTATAAACCTTAAAGACTCTCTGATGCTTCAACAAAAACTTATTGGTTCATATACTAAGAGAACTTTTAAGTTAGTTTCAGCACAACTTGAAAAGTCATTCATTGGTCTAAGTTATTTAAGGCTTGAAGCTTTAAATGCAAGAAAGGCTAAGTTGTATAGTGGGATTGCTGATACAGGTGCACGTGGCGATATTAAATATTTAAAAAGAAATTCGAAGCAATACTTTTGGTCATTTAACGGTGAGTTTTGGGCCGATGAAATGGGTGACTATGTATTTGCTCTTCGATCGGAGTGTCAATAATGATTAAAGTATTATTACTAGCATCTCTTATAAGCTTCAGTTCCTATGGAATTAAATTAAGTCCAAAAAGGGACCGTATCGTTTCTGTTATCGATATGGAACTTAAAGAAATCAGTAGGATGAAGCGTTATACAAAGAGGGATAATACTTTAGATCTTAGAATGGCCGAACTAAACCTTGAAAAAGGTCGTATCATTCGTGAACAAGAAAATGAAAACTTTTTTAAACTAACTCCAAAACAAAAGAATCAAATCGATAGAAAAAAGTTTTTTTCGGTTTCTGACTCATACTATAAGAAAGCTCGTGGAATAGGTATTTCTATTTTAAAGAAAAAACCTAACAGAAGGGCCCGCTCTCATATCTACTACATTCTTGCTTATAATGAATTAGAGAATGTAAACATGGAAGATGCAAAGTCGTTATTCGTAAAATCAGTAAGATCTGCTCCCAAAGGTGACTTCATCGAAACTAAGTCTCGACTCGCTCTAGGTGATATTTACTATCGTGAAGGTGATTTTAATAAATCTAGACAGTATTACAATACAGCAATTGGTAAAATTAGAGACGATAAATGGTATACGAAGTATCTTTATAACCTTGCATGGTCAAACTTTAGGGTAGGGCGAAAAAATACTGCGGTAAAGCAAATGGAGCAGGTTTTTGAACTTTCTAAGAGTCCTAAATATATAGATAAACAAGATATGGCATCACGTGATGTGGGTTACTTCTACGCAGAAAGCGGTAAAACAAATAAGGCCCTGAAGTTTTATCAGAATCAAAATACAGATGCCGAGAAAAATTTCTATGACATGGGAATGATCCTTATAGGAAAACAAAAATATTCTCAAGCTGCAGATATGTTTGGAAGAGCATTCAATGGCAAAAATCCAAAGTATAAAGCAATGTCATTAGTTCAGCTATTAATGATTTACGATAAATATGGGAATAATTCATATTTCCTTAGATATGCAAGAGCGATAACAAAGTCGCCATTAAATGCAGAACAAAAGAAAGAAGCACTATATTTTGTTACGAAAAGAGCGGCACAACTCCAAAAAGAATTAGAGATGTCTCATAATAAGAAGCGTCCCAAGGTAATGAAGTCTAAGGGTAAAACAGCTGCTGAATTATATTTTATTTCACAACAAATTGATCCTAAGCTAAGTGAAAGAGCACTCTTTTTTGCTGGTGAGTCATATTATGCAGCTAATGAATATCCTGAGGCACTTTATATGTATGATAAAGTCTTATCTACTGCTCAACCAGGTTCAACTTATTATAAAAGATCTCTAGCGGGGATGATGATTGTCCTAAATGATCGTAAGATTTCTAAATCAACACGTAATAAGTACTTTGAAACAATCTTCACAAACTATATCAAAACAGAAGAATCTAAGTCGAAAAAGAATAAAGCAGTAGAAAAACTATTTTCTTTCTACGTAGATGAAAAGAAAGATGTTGAAAAAGCAAAACAGACATTCTTTGTGTATGCTAAAGAGAATCCAAGAAATATATCTAAAAATGAAGCAATGATTGGCCGTATTGTAGATATGTATAAAACCCAAAAAAATAAAAAGGGACTTATGTCTTTTGTTGGGGAGCTAAAAGGCCAGGGAATTCCTTTAAAGAGAGGATTTGTAAATCATCTAAATAAGATTATTCTTGTTGCACAATTTTCAGATATTCAAAAGGCCAATAAAAGTGGTGATAAGATCACTGCGTTAAAGGGATATCTCTTCATTTATAAAGATCCAGAAAGTACCGCAGATGCTAAGAGAAATGCTGCTTATAATATTGCCGTTCTTTTTTATGAGTCAGGAAATGTCGGCCTAACTGCTAAATGGTTGGATCGAGCAATTGAAGAAATGACCACTACTGAATTAGTAAAATTCTATGAATCTTTTAATAGTATTATAAGTGAACTATTTTTGAGACAGAGAGTTGCTGATGGAATGTCATTAACACAAAAGTTACTTGGTAAGACATGTGGTATCAATAATAAGAATAAAGAAAAACTTCTAAAGAACTATATCGTTATGGGACTAGCAACTCGTAATGATTCAAAGGCTGTAGCATTTGTCGATCAACAATCAAAATGTCGATTTAATAATTCAACGATGCTAGCTTCTTATGAACAAATCTTTGACTACTATATAGACTTTAAACAAATTACTAATGCAGATAAGATTTATCGTGAAAGATTGTCAGCATATACAAAGAATCTATATCGTAAGTCTGAATATGTTGGAAAGTTAGCAAAGTTATCTCGTGAACAAGGTAATAGCTCTCGTTACAACAATGAGCTTAATTATATTTATCGTAGGGTTAAAAATAAGAAAAAACTTGCAATTGAGACGATCGATGAAGTTGCTCTAACTGAAGTTGCAGATGTAGAAAGAGCTGTTAATAGCTTTAATGCAATTGAGTTAAGCTTCCCTGAGAATAAATTCAATAACACTATGAAAGGCAAGTTTGCACGTCTTGAAAGTATCCAGAATCAAGTAACAAAGATTGTGGCCATGGGATCTGGTGAAGCGATGGTTAAGAGTTACTCATTACTTATTAGTTCATATGATAAGTTCTCAAAAGATGTCGCTACTTTTACACCGACTGGGAAGTCTCAGGAATATGTAAATTCTTTTAAGGGAAGTATGCAAAATGTATCAGCAAACCTCGCTTCAAAATCAAGACAATTAAAAAGAGAACTAGATTCTTTGATTAATAAGAATGATGTTCTAACAGTAAACTTTGGAACACTTTCTCGACAGGGGTTAAACCTTCCATCGATGACGGGTGCTGTCTTAATGGATAAGAGGGGGAATCAGTAATGAAGTTTTTAAATATTTCTCTTTTGATATTACTTTTAGCATCATGCGCCTCTGGTGGAAAAACTGTACAGAAATTAGGTGGCGAAGAAGCTGAGCAAATTGAAAACCTATCAAATGAAGACTTTAAACCGAAGAAGCAAGTTCGTTATAATGCTGATGCCGATTATCATCTTATTAATGATCTAGTTGATGATGTTTTAGAGGATGAATCATTAGATAAGGTGTCTAAGGAAAGATTAGAAAGCATTGATGAGAAGAAAACAGGCTTAGTTGGACTTTGTTATCTTGGAAATACAAAAGAAGGACTCGCGAAGCTTGACGCTCTTTATGAAAAAAATAAGAAGAATCCTGCATATTGGAATCAGCAGGGGATTTGCTCATATAAAACAGGTAATAAGAGATTAGCGAAGGTATATTTTAATAAAGCTGTCGCTTTAAATAGTAAGTATATTCCAGCTATTAATAATATCGGTGTTATCTCAGTTGATGAAGGTAAAGATCGCAAGGCCATTGCAGCTTTTAAACAAGTTCTTTTAATTAAGAGAAACAATAAGACAGCAATGTTTAATCTTTCAAATATATACATCAAGTATGGGCTTTATAGTAAATCAACAGCAATGCTTAAGAACTTATATCGCGTTAATAAAAAAGATCGCGATGTGATAAATTCGCTGGTTTATTCTTATTTGTTTGATGGGAAACCTAAGTTTGCTTATACGATTTTAAAAGAAATGAATTCTGATTACTTTGAAATTCCAAGTCTTAAAATCGCTTTATATTATTCTCTAAAACAACTTAAAAGCGAACACGCTAAGAGGGTAAGAGAAGATATCGAAGATATGGATTTAAATGCAAAAGATAAAACAATCTTTCAGCAGATTAAAGGGTTAACAATATGAAAAGAATTATAACAACGGCCTTATTTATCTTGTTGTCACAAGCATCGTTTGGTCAAAAATCTGTAAACGATAAAGTTATTTATAAGTACAAGAAGTTTGAGAAATTTAATTTAGATGAAATTAGTGTCGATGGTGAGCTGGGTGCTCCTGGCGAAATCACTGTTTCAAGTCGTTATCTTAGACAATTTAAAAATAAACTACCATCGAAACCTAATTTTCATCTTGAAATGATGAAGGGATTAGATCGAATTAGATAGGGAGACCTCGTGGATCAAGGAAGATCATTTTATTTAAAAGGTAAAAAGGATATACGTCTACCTCGTAAGAATAGAATTATCCTAGGGGCAAGTGACTCTTGTGATGTAAGAATGAGAGGGGCAGGAATAGATGATATTCATTGTCTTATTGAATTCGCACAAGATAAGACATCAATATATAGTATGTCGACAAAGAATCCCGTCAAAATAAATAATGAAGAAGTCGTAACGTGTGAACTTAGAGGGGGAGAGACTATTACAATTGGTAATTACTCTTTTACCTTTGGTGAAAGTAGTGAACTACCTCCTCAGCAATTAATACATCCACAAGAAGTTGTTAGAAACTTACCGAAACAACCTAAGTTTAACGATGAGGTCATTCAAAAGAATCAAAAGGATAGTGATTACCAAGTTAATTATCCTTTAAGTATGGATGATAATGTTAAGTTCTCTGAGTATATTTTTGAAGAACCAGATGAGATTTATCCAATCTTTAAATACAGTGTCGATAAAGAAGCTGCTGAAGTAATCATTCTTTTTAATGGAAAGATTGTTGGACTCGATTATATTCCACATAAAGACGGAAAGTATAATCTCGTTGGAATGAACCCACGTGGCAATGATATTGAATTTCCATATTTAGGAAAAAAAGATAAAGTTGAGCTATTAGATATAAAGAAAAATGATGTTGCTGTTGGAAGAATTCCTGGATTTGAACATCGTACATTTTTAAATAATAAAAATGCTAAAAATTCATTACGTCGTGATGATATTCATATTTTTGAAAAAGATAATTTAAAAGTATTTATCAGAGGTACTGAAGCACCTCCAATTGTAAAATCGGCACCAATCTTTAGAAGAGATAAGGAATTAAGAAAGTACCTGATTTTTTGTGTGCTAGTATTCGCTGTTTTTATGGGGGGAATGCTTAACTTCCAAGTCGATAAAGAGATTGAGAAAGAGAAAGTTCCTGAAAGAATTGCAAAAATCTTATATAAGCCAAAACAGCTTAGAGTGACTAAAAAGAAAAATGTCATTAAGAAGGAAACACCAAAGAAAGTACAAAAGAAGGCACCAGTTAAGCAAGAGGTTTCAAATACTCCTAAAGAGCAGAAGCCTTCAAAGAGTAGGGGGGACCGAACTGCTAAGGCTTCAAATTCTACTCCAAAAAAAGCTGCTCCTAAGAAGGGACCAACAAATGATAAAAAGGTTGTGAGAAAGTCCAATAAAAAAGCAGGTAAACCCTCTCGAACAACTAAGAAGGCCTCTAAAGTTAAGAAGCTTTCTAATAACAGAAAGAGTAGAGGAAAAGTCGATGTATATAAGTCACCGTCTTTCACATCTTCAATGAACTCTTTGATGGCAAAGGGCGGATCACTAAGTTCTTTTGCTGATGCTGGTACGACTGAAAGTTTTAAAGATGATAGCAATGCTCTTTCAACGGGTGAGTCAGCCCAAGTTCAAAAGGCTGATGTTAAAGCAGAGGTTGGCTCGCTAAGTAGTAAGACTCGTGGAAAACTTTCTTCTTCGTTTGGTACAGATGGACTAGTTCATAAAAAGAAAGTTTATATTGCTGGTGTCCCTTACCGTGAAGTTATTCTTGGATCAATGGATCGTAATGATATTATGAGAATTCTAATGGAGAACGTTCCTCAATTCCGTTACTGCTACCAAAAGGAATTAGATGTTCAGCAAAAGGCCATTTCAGGTGTTCTTGCTATGGACTTTGTCATTGGTGCATCAGGGAATGTTACAAGAGCTAAGGTGACGAAAGCTGATAAGGCCGTGCCACGCAGTGTTAAAAACTGTGTTGCAAATCACCTTAAAACAATTCAATTTCCAAGACCAAAAGGTGGAGCTGAGGTTGCTGTTCACGTACCTCTTAACCTAAATCCAAGCTCTTACTAAGTATATTCAATCAATATATGATGCCCCTTGTTGTAAATAAGGGGCATATTTTCAGCTATTTAATGAATCCATTACTATTATCAATACTAAATATTCAATCATTGTGATGTGAATGATAGTATCTTGTGGAAACAGACCAACGATAATGAGGTAGGATAATGAAATTTGTTAAATTTTTCTTAATAATGTTTTCTCTTGCAGTTCTTGCAGATGAGAAAGGTCTTGAGATTGCAAAGAAGATGGATGCGGCCAATAAAGGTTATATCGGTGACACATCGACAATGGAGCTTATTTTAGTTGATACAAGTGGCGTTGAGATTGTTAGAGAAATGCTTGGTACATCTGGTGAATTTGAAGGCGTTGATAAAAGTCTTATGGAGTTTAGAAAGCCATTAGATGTAAAAGGGACAAAGCTTTTAACTTGGACATGGAAGAGTTCTGATAAGGATGATGACCAGTGGTTATACTTACCTTCTCTAAGAAGAGTAAAGAAAATCAACTCTCGATCTAAAGGGAGCTCATTTATGGGGTCTGAGTTTTCATTCGAAGATATCGGTGGTCAAACAATCGAAAAATATAATTATAAGTTCTTAAGTGAAGATAAGAATACTTGGACTCTAGAGCGTAAAGCAAAGGGAAAGAGTTCTTATCTAAGAGTTATTCTACATGTATCAAAGAAGTATTTAGCGCCAGTAAAAACTGAGTACTACAACAAAAGAAATGAACACATTAAGACTTCGACAATGAGTGAGTTTAAATCTTACACAGTTGGAAAAAGAAAGATGTGGCGAGCTAACCAAATTGATATGGTTAATTTAAATAATAAGAAGAAATCAATATTTAAATGGAAAAATAGAGTTATTGGTAAGAAAGTAAATGAGAACGATCTTACTAAGAGGAAGTTGAAGTAAATTGAAGAATATATTTTTTACAGTAATTATTGGGGCCCTCTCTCTAGTATCTGAAACTGCATATGCAGATGGCAGGGGAGAGATATCGTTAAATTATCGTTACTATACTCAAAAGAAGTATACTGATGTTTTATTGGGAAATGAGAAACAGCCTACTGATTTGAAGTTTGTTAAGTTAAGTCTTGAGGAACGTGATGATTGGAAAGGGTGGGAATACAATCTCTCTCTAGTTGCTCGTGCCGATGAAAAATATCAAGAAAATAGTTATGTGGACTTTAATGAGTTAAATATCGGACGCAGCCTTGGTAATTGGCAATTCTCTGCTGGTTATCACATGTTCATGTGGTCTCGCTTAGAGGCATATCATGTTGTTGATGTTCTTAACTCGCGCATAAATGATGGAAATATTGAGCGATTTGAAAAGCTTGGTGAGAAGTCCATTGTTGCCAGTCATTATACAAGTATCGGTACGATGAAGTTCATCTATATGCCATATTTTACGGAAGGCTTTTATCCTGATCCATTAATGAGAATTTTTGATGGGCTAGAGCCGGTAAGGCAGAATGTCGTTTCAGGAAATGAAGTTAAAAGTAGTGACGAAGAAGATCAGTATAATCAATTCGCAGTCTATTACGCTCATCAGTTTGGAGATCTCGATCTGACAGTATTTGCCATGGATCATATTGATCGAACGAGACCAATATTTGGCGCTAGACCATCAACACCGACAACGCTTGAAGCATTCTATGTTGATGTTTTAGATATTGGAGCGGCCGCAACATTTTTTTGGGGCGAGCAAACTTTTAAATTCGAATACCTCTACTCTGATTTTAATGCAGATGATTCAGTTGCTATTCTCGATTATACAGGTGGAACGAGAGAAGTTTTTGATTATCAATTAGCTTCTATAGGTCATGAATATACTCATAACTACGCAAATAATTGGAGTTCTAGTTTTTACACTGAATATCAATATGTTCTAGGGGTTGGAAAAGAGAAGAGAAGCCAGGCCCAGATTTTTCAAAATGATCTCTTCATCGGTCATCGTTTTGCTTTAAATGATGCTTATTCAAATGAGTTTACACTTGGGCTGTATATTGACCTTGAAAGAAACGGTGAAGCTTTGTATTACTTAAGCTATGAGAGACGCCTGAATAATGCATGGAAAGCCAAGGTTAACTTTAGGGGAGTTACAATTGGAGATGATGCAGAAAGTGATCGTCGTGGTCTCTATATCCTAGATGGAGATGATGAATTAGGTGTTACCCTAACTCGTTTCTTTTAGATTTATCAAAATAGTATTAATGAAAATAAAAAGGCTCCTTACGGAGCCTTTTTTATTCTATTCTTGTCCAAGGACAACGAATTTATACTTTTGAAAACCTGCCTCAGCAGCAGTATGCATGAGTTTTTTGATATAGTTGTACTTCAAAGACTTATCAATTACGAGATTAACTATACCTGAGAAATTCTTTGCATTAGGTGTCGTCTTTGCAATATCATCAATTTCTTTCTTTTTGGCCACTAACTCGTTGTAGAGAGGAAGAATTAATCTTCCGCCTTGAGAGTAGAGACGTCCCTTGTAAGTTTCAGTGTTGTGAACTTCTTTGTCATCAACCCAAATGACCTTAGGTGAAACTTGTACAACAACCCCTTGCTCGTTAATTGATTTCGAAACAGAGTGAGGAATTGTAATATCTTTTGGAATATTTAAAATTACACCAGTTGTATCGTAACTTCTAATTAGGAATACAAGTAAGATAACAAGGATATCAAGAAGGGAAGTGATATCAATATCAAGTGGTTCCTTCTTTCTTCTTATTCCTCTATTTCTTATCGAACGTTTTCTCATACTTTACCTATTGTCTTAAGACTGAGTGTCACCAAAGATAATATTATTAAATAACTCAGTGACTTTTGTGTCTTCGCCATTTCTCTTCGTCCAGATCTCTGGATCTGTTTTCTTTAGATCGCGTACTGCATCCATAATCTTAATGAGTTCTTCATAAGTAATATTTGCATTAGGGATAAAGATGACTTCTTTTTCATCAACATAGCTTTTCTTTAATTCGATGAGCTTTTGACGAAGTTTGAAAAGATCATATTCTCCGCTAGCCGTTTTACCTGCGCTGAAGATTCGTCTTTCATTAGGTCCAGAGTGGAGGCTAATATTGCTTTGATTGATCTTTAAAGTAAGATCAAGTCTCTTCTTATCTGTTTTTGGAGGTTGGCTGTTTGAGATAATTGGAACATCAGAGCCAATCTCATAGATTCTAACAAAGTTAGCAGACATAAGAAGGAAGAAGATAAAGATGAAGACCGAATCTAAAATTGGAATTAGATTCAGCCTCTCAACTTTCTTATTCTTATATTTTCGACTCGGTTTTCTATACATAATTAATTTCTTTCTTACTGCTTACTTTCTTCTGTGCTTAGGATATCCATTAGCTTTACAGAATATTCATCGATTTCATTAATGATCTTTTCAGACTTTGAACTTAGGAAAGAGTGAATGATCATAATTGTGATGGCAACAAGTAGACCTAGGAAAGTCGTATTCATCGCTTGTGAGATCCCTTTAGCAAGTAGTTCTGCTTTTTGTGTAGGATCAGCTGCAGCAACAGCTGCGAATGAAGCGATTAGACCTTGAATTGTTCCCAGTAGTCCAAATAGAGTTGAGATATTTGCAATTAACTGAAGATAGTTAAGTCTAAGTTCAACCTTAGGGATAACTTCAAGTGCAGTAGCATCAATTGCATTTTGAATTTGTTCTGGTTTTGCTGACGCTCTTTCAAGTCCACTTCTTAGAACTTTTGGTAGGGCCGCGTTAGATCCAGAGCAAACACGTGAAGCACCTTCAACATCATTTGCCATGATGTAGCGACGAAGTTCATTCATAAAAGAAGCTCCATCAACATCAAATTTAAAACTTAATTTAAAGAATCTCTCTAATCCAATTGCCAGACCTACGGCCCAGATGAATAGAATGATCCACATGAAAAGTCCGCCGTTTTGAAAAAAAGCAGCGATTGTGTTTACGGATGATACAGCAGTGCCTTCCATTATATAGCTCCTTAAAATTGTGTACTAACTTAAGATTATTTTAACTCATAATCGCGTCAAATACTTGATTTTAAAGACTTGGAAGTTTGTGCCGGTTCTTTAGTCGTTTTCTGGGACATCGTGCGTTCAAAAGTTGCCACAAGGCAAGTTTTGACGAGCAGATGGATGTGACAAAAGTAAAGCTAGCCGAAGGCGCGGCTTTACGATCCTTTAGTAATTTTCTGGGAAGACTTGCCTTTCAATACCTTCGATAAACGTATGAATAATTTTAATGTGCATTTCTTGAATTCGATCAGAAAGATCAGCTTCAATCACAAGAGGGAAGTCCACAAGGTCTTTCATCTTTCCGCCACCTTTTCCAAGTAGCCCAACAACTTTCATTCCCTTTGCGTGAGCAGATTTAACTGCTTCAAGACAATTTGGAGAATTTCCAGAAGTTGAAATTGCAAGAAGAACATCGCCCTTGTGTCCATGTGCTTCAACATATTTTGAAAAGATATACTCAAATCCGTAATCGTTTGCAACACAAGTAATGTGTGAAGGATCTGCTACCGCCATTGCTGGCATCGCGGGACGATCTTTACGAAAACGCCCAGTCAGCTCTTCTGCAAAGTGCATGGCATCGCACATTGAACCACCATTTCCACAGCTTATTACTCGGCCATTATTTTTAATAGCTGAAACCATTTCATCAATTGCATCTTGCATAACTTTGAAATTATCTTCGTTAGCAATAAACTTTGTTAATGTTTCTTGAGCGTGATTAAAAGCGTGAGAAATAAAATCATTCATTATTAGATACCTTTTCGATCCTTGATAAAGATAAAAGAAAAGCCTCTTTGATAGAGGCTTTATATTACATTAATTCTTCTAAAGACTTTTTAATTTCTTCTTTCGTCTGAACACCAACAAGTGTCTTTGTTGCTTGTCCATCTTTGAAGAAAATCATTGTTGGGATCCCACGGATTCCATATTGTTGAGCAAGCTCACCATTATCATCAACGTTAACTTTAACGATGCTTGCACCTTCACCAATTTCTGATGCAACTTCGTCTAGAACTGGCCCTAGAGTTTTACAAGGTCCACACCATTCTGCCCAAAAATCAACTAGAACTGGCTTTGCGTTCTTTAATACATCAGATTCAAAATTTGCTACGTCAGTTTTACCAACAGTACTCATATAATTATCCTCCAGAGCTTTTTTGCTCTTCTTTCTTTCAGTCTACATTTATAACTTAAAATATTATTTTTGGCTATTAGTGATCATCTATTGGTCTATAGAGAAGTTAAAGTATTTCTTTACTTAATATTCCTTATTTGAACGTGGTGCAAAAAATGCCTTGTTTTCTAATAAAATTCATAGGATAAGATATTTATTATGGATAGAAAGTACTTATTGAAGTCGGCCATAAAGGTTGCACGTTTTTCAAGGATATTAGCAAAGGCAATAGACCTATTTATTGTTCTTGTGTTATCGCTATTTCTCTATCCAATCGGTATTCTTTTTTCCATTGTTTATTTAACTTTTGCAGATGCGATCCAAAATGGTCAATCGGTAGGAAAGAAGTTTATTGGCTTTCGCGTTATCTCTCTTGTTGATGGAACACCTTGTTCATTGAAGCAGAGCTTTGTTCGTAATCTGCCTTTTATTATTCCACTTATTTTTGCCATTATTCCAGTTCTTGGTTGGTTTATGGCCGTGATAATTGGTATTCCAATGGTCGGAATTGAATTATATCTTTTATATAAACTAGATTCAGGTCACAGATTAGGTGATGTTATGGCCGATACTACAGTTATGGCCAATGATGACACGATGCTCGCTATTAAAAAGAGACAGGCGAATTGGTTTGAAGATCAAGGAACTCCAACCTAATTAAATACTCTGTTAATTATCTCTTCGAGGTTTTCTTTATCTATATCATTGAAACTTGCTTTCACATCACTATCAATATCTAACACTGAGATTAGCTTTCCATTTTCTAAAACAGGCACGACAATTTCAGACTGGCTCTTAGGATCACAAGTGATGTGATTTTCAATTGCATAAACATCTTCAACAATTTGTGTTTCTAAAGATTGAGCAGCTGTTCCGCACACTCCTTTACCATATGGAATGCGTAAGCAGCCAAGAGTCCCTTGGTAAGGGCCAACAACGAGTTCAGATTCTTTTGAGTTATCAACATTATAGAACCCACACCAATAAAAGTGTGGAAAAGCCTGCTTTAATACACAAGAGATTGTGGCCATTTTTGCAATTGTATTCGATTCACCTTCGCAAATCGCAAAGATATCTCTTTTTACATTATTATACAGCTCTTGTTTTTGTGCATTGTCCATAACTTGGTCCTATATTAATCATTAACAGATTCAACATAATTGGCTAGATTTATAGCATAAATTGGAGATTATATGTCAAAGAAAAGATTAATCGTCGTCGACGTCAGTAACTTTATATTCCGTGCGTTTTTCGCAATCCGTCCAATGACGGCACCAAATGGTACACCTGTTAATGCAACGTATGGTGTTCTTTCAATGCTTCTTAAAATTATGGCCAATTATAGGCCGACTCATATGCTCTTAGCTCGAGATACATCGGGAGGATCATTTCGTAATGAAATGTATGAAGAGTACAAGGCAAATCGCTCAGAACCACCAGAGGATTTAGTTCCTCAGTTTTCTCTTATTAAAGAGTTAATTGATAAAATGGGACTTCTAAATGTTGCAGATGAAAATTATGAAGCTGATGATATTATCGGCTCATCTGTGACTCAGTGGAAGGATGACTTTGATGAAATTCTTATAGCCTCAGGTGATAAGGATTTAATGCAATTTGTAGGTGGCAATATTAAGATGCTGGATACGATGAAAGATGTTACCTACGATGAAAAAGGCGTCTTTGAAAAGATGGGTGTTCGCCCTGACCAAATTGTAGATTACTTATCAATGGTTGGAGATACATCAGATAATATCCCTGGTATGCGTGGGATCGGAGCAAAGGGAGCGGCAAAGCTTCTGGCAGAACACGATACATTAGATAAGTGCTTTGAGATTTCAGATACGTTTAAAGGTAAAAAATTAACAACTGCTTTTACTGAATATGTTGATGATGCAAAATTATCACGTGATTTAATTAAGATTGTTACAGATATTGATTTAAAATGTAAGTCAGAAGATTCCGAATTAAAGTTCTATCCTACAGATGAGTTACTTGCATTCTTAAAAGAGCTTGGAATGAATTCCATGATTAAAAGAATGGAGGATCTAAAATATCAACTTTCTATTGCTGATGGTGAAGATGAAGAAGGCGAAGTCGCATCTCCTTTCGAACATCTAATTGTTGGAAAAGATATTAAAGAAGATGAGTTTAAAAAATTAATTAAAGAGAGCAAGAAACTTGCAGTGCAGACTGAGTTTGATAGTTCTGATATTCATGCTCGTAATCTAGTGGCCTTAAACCTCTCATTTGATGATAACAAGTCGTACTTTCTCGAAGTTGACCAAAAGAATGAAAAAGAATACTTAGAGTTAATCTATAGTGATGAATCAAAAGAAGTTTATAGTGAACATTCAAAGAGGGATTATTCGCATTTATTCAGGCATAAGGTTTCATTTAAGGCAAAGAATTTTGATATAGTTCAGGCCCATTATAATGTAAGTCCAAGTATGAGGCATAATATTGAAGCTATTTGCACTAATGTAAATGTTAATGTCACAACGCTTGATAAGAAGAATCCATATATAACTTCTCTTGAAACAATTGAAGAAAGATCTACTTATAGTGGCCTTCGCTCAATTGCTATATTTAGACTAGCAAATCTTTTAAAAGAAGAGCTAAAAGAAAAAGAGCTTGTTTCTGTTTATGAAGATATTGATAATAAACTAATTCCTATTCTTGCAGAGATGGAGTTTGAGGGAGTGTGTCTAAATAAAGAATTCCTTTATGATATGGCGAAAGACTTAGAGGAGAAGCTTTCAGTTATTCAAAAGAAAGTTGATTCATTCTCTGTAAATGACACGATTAATTTAAATTCTCCAAAACAAGTAGGAGAGTTTCTATTTAACGAATTATCATTTCCTGTTGTAAAGAAAACAAAAACTGGCTACTCAACAGACTCTTCGGTTTTAGAAGAGCTTGCAGCGAAGAATATAAATGAAGTACCAGGCTTGATTTTACAATATCGTGAACTAGGTAAGATCTTATCAACATACGTTAAGGCTCTTCCTGAAATCGTTAATGAGAAGACTGGAAAGGTGCATACAAGTTTTAATCAGCATGTTGCTCAAACGGGAAGATTATCTAGTGTGAATCCGAATCTTCAAAATATCCCTATTCGTTCAGAAACAGGAAGACTTGTAAGAAAGGCATTTATCGCAACACCTGGAAATATGCTACTAGCTGCCGACTATTCTCAAGTTGAACTAAGAATTCTTGCTCATTACAGTGAAGACCCAACAATGATAAAGGCATTTAATGAGGACAAAGATATTCACGCACAAACAGCAAGTGAAATTAATGATATTGCTTTAGAAGATGTAACTTCGGATGAAAGATCGAAGGCCAAGGCCGTAAACTTCGGTCTAATGTATGGACAATCATCTTTTGGATTGGCCTCAGCACTTAAGATTTCAAGAAAAGATGCTAAGGCCTATATTGAAAAATACTTTGAAAGATTTTCTAAAATTAAGGGCTTCTTAGATGGGCTTAAGGAAGATGCAGAAAAGACAGGTTATTCGATTACAATGTATGGTAGAAAGCGTTTTTTACCAGACATTCACTCTAATAATCGTACGGTAAAAGCAAATGCTGAAAGAATGGCGATTAACTCACCAATTCAAGGTACTGCTGCTGACATCATTAAGTGTGCAATGATTAATATCCATGAAGAAATTCAAAAGCGTGGATTAAAATCGAAAATGCTTCTTCAAGTACACGATGAGCTTATATTTGATGTTCCTGAAAACGAATTAAATGAAATGAAGACATTAGTAAAAGAGGGAATGGAAAACGTTGTTAAGCTTAAAGTACCATTAAAAGTTGAGCCTTCTCTTGGTGTTAACTGGTACGACTTAAAATAACTCTAAAATAATAAAGCTGAGTAAACTTCCTCTCCGCAGTAAATTAATTGTGGGGAGGAAAATATATTTCCATAGCCTCTTTCAAAGAAAATAATAGCATCGTATTCATTTGGACATAAGTTTTGAAATAGGAGCTTTTTGATTTCTTTAGATCTACTTGATACAACATCGTATGGAGTATCATATTGGATAGTTATGTATTCCTCTTCAAATAAATAATTAATAAATTCATCTGTGCTTATAAGTTCACCACGATGTAGATACGTTGTGATGTCATTGAAGATGAAAGTTGCATTAATAGAGTCAGAAAAACATTCATCGCATATTGATTCGAAAATGATACCTCGACTCGAACCATCAAGACACCCTGGATCCCTACATTCAAGATGTATTTCTTTTTCAAAATTTTCTGTCCAAACAATATCAAGCTTTATTGCAAAAGCATTTGAGATTGTAAGAAGCATGAATAGAAGTATTAATGCTTTCTTTTGCATTTTGAAAATAACCTTGTGAAATGTTTATCAATCATGACGGTGAGTTCATTGTTACATTCTTGAACCTTAAACTTATATCCGTTTATAATCTTTTTAGATGCTAGGATTGTTAATTCATTTTTTTGTATGAGTTCGACAGCTGCGAGTTCTTCTTTGTCTTTAAGACAATTTCGACCATTTAAAAGAGTTGAACGGCAGCTTTTTGGAATCTCGCCATAGCGTTGGTATGTCGTTTTTAATTTGTTCAGGTCAAGTTCCCATCTTCTTGGAATATTATCAAAATCAGTGAGTCCCTGATAGAGACTGTATAGGGCCCGAGCGATATAGAAAAATGGACCAAGTTTAGAGTTGAAGTAAGTTAATGTATTTGAAATTCCTTCAAAGTTAATTCTACATGCAGCACATGCTGCGACACCATCTGTTTGTTTATCACTAATATCGGAACCACTGTTGGCGATAATATCACCACCTTGGCGGTCAACACATGCACCCACTGATATTCCTCGAAAGTGATATAGATTTGTAGGGCTTTTATTACTTCCTGTAATTGATACTGCACATGGTACACCAATTAGAGGACCAAATTCAGTAATCAATTCTACATTAACCTTAGATTTTTCATATTCTTTATTAAATTCAATTTGTCCATCTTCGATCATTTTATTAAATGAAGTAACGTAACCAGGAGTTAGACTTACACGTGTGTAAAGTACACCTGGAGTAAACCAGCTCATGAGTCCTTGGCCAATATCGGATACAAATCGAGTCATAACTTGTTTTGTTTTAAAGTAGGGGTCGTAGACTTTACAAGCAACCCTTTCAGCATAGGGATTGAAGAGGTCTGAAGATGGCTGTGAGAATTTTGATTTCCAAAATAAGTCACCATAGTAAGTAGCACGAGATGTTTCAATGATACTGATGATTGATTTTCTTAAACAGTGACTAATTGATCGACAAATAATGTCACCATTTTTATAGATGATGAAGTCTTGTGAAAGAGCGTCACTTTCATAATGCTTGTCTGGAAAGGTTTCAAATGACTGATCAGCACGAGTTTTGTCAATATACCATTGATGAAAACCTTCATATTCTATTTCAAAATTTTCATCCCAAATCTCTTTTTGCTTAAGACCTTTACAATATGATCTCGTCTCATCCATTAGTTCTTTGTAGTAATCAATGATTTTATTGTAGGGAGAGTCTGTAAAGAGAATGTCGAGATTATCAATTAACTCAGTTCCTTTAAGTCCTTCAATATGCTTTTTCGTAAAACTGAATATATCATCAGATATAACAGATGCCTCTGCACAAAGATAGTAGAGGTCATTTTTAATAATATTTTCATCAAGATTTCGAAAGTAAAAATCTAATTGATCTCCAACTTCTTTTGGATCGAGCCTTTTTCTTACTAGGGTATAAAATGTTAAGGCGTCAATTAGCTTGTTTTTCACATAATTCTTAGTCTGTGTTTGGTTTTTGAATATCTGTTGAATCCAAGCATCTGCATCATCGTAAGAGCCAAGGTCTAAGATATCTTTATTAACATTAGCAAATGGATCTTTTAATAAATCATTTTGAACGCCTTCAGAAATAGGGGATAGAATATCGAGTTCAAGTGCTTCTTTTTCAAAGTTTCTACGAGAAAACTCTCGGAATGAATTCTCTGCAAGCCTCTTATTATTACAAGTAGGCATGATATCACTACGACATCCATTAGGAGAAAATAGAATATAATCTTGAGTGTTTGAATTACGAATTATATTTTCATATTTTGTGTTTTCGACTTTTAGATTCTTCATTGCCCATGCAAAGTAGAGTTTCATCGAATTCCAGTAATCAAAGCCAACTTTTTTATCCCAATAACGCTCTTTTATATTTTTAATATCAAATTGATAACCAGCTACTTGTAAGTTCTCAAGTGTATCAATTCCATCCATGCGACATTCGTCTACTGTTTCATCTATGTCGCTAAGTTGTTTTGCAATCCTATTCAGGTCTTGGATACTTGGCTTTTGTCCAAAGAGATTTGCCTGTAATGGGCCAAATTTTTTTACTTTTAAACATTTGTACGTATTACTATCTTTAATGTACTTAGAGTTGAAGTAGTTACTATCCTCAAAACTGTCATAAAGACGATGCTTTAATCGATGGGAAGAAGTCCAAATATTTTCAATATAATAATTAAGTTGCGGACATTGTAACTTTCCATAACATTCTTTAAGCATTGTTCGGTACTTAACAGGAATATTATTTTCACTATCAAGATGTGGGAGGAGTGGAAGCTGGCCGGAAAGTAATTTCTCATGAATCTCTTGTGTTAGTCTCGTTGTTTTATTTCGAAAGTCTCGTATAAGTTCTTTGGTAATTGTTGCTCTATCTTGCCCTGTTCTATTGGCAAGACGATATGCCGCCTTTGCTGCAATCGTATTGTTTAGAAAAATAAACATGGATCGTGTTGGCTTTTTGGAATCAATGGCACATGAAGCACGATTTCTTAACTGAACCTTACTTAACTCCACATCAAGATCATTAAGATCTAAGTTTTTCCACACATTCCACTTCGTACCAGCAAGAGTACTTAGTGAGACCCAAAATATAAAAGCAATAAAAAAACCTCTCTTCATAGAGAGGTTTTATAATTTTGAGTTTTTCTTAACAATTAAAGAAAAAGTTAATTATTGATTACTCTTGCCACAATTTCCTGATTTTCCAATGATTGTCGTATAGAAAAGGATCATTGCTTCATCGGCAGGAGTGAAACCGCGGCGAGTATTGCCATCTGTATCAAGTAGGCCATACATGTAGCGATTAATAGCAATATAAACAGACTTAGGTACCTTGATGCGCTGAGTACATTTCCCGTTGTAGTATCTAACGTTAACTCCCCAGTATTCACCATTGATTTGTCCACCGTATCCTCCTGTGTAGATATTCACACCACTACCAGCTTGCTGATTCATACCCTCTCCGATATTAAATCCTACTTCAAATCCTCCAAATTTATTTTCAGAAGCAAATAAAGTACAAAGACCTTTTCGGCAAGAGACTTTAATGTCTTCTTCAATCTTTAGTAATATCTCTTCATTTGAAAATTTTTCGAATTCAAATTGGTCTTCACCTCCCCCAAACATGTCATCGACATCATTTGCAAATACTGAAGTAGTCATAATCATTAATACTAGTAATAACTTTCTCATTTCATTCTCCTCTTTTAGTAAGTCTTTTTTAGAAATCAATATCCCCAAAGTCATCATCATCCCATCCATCGTCATCTTGGTCTGATCCAGGAGGTTCACACGTGAAATATGGTCCTTTAAAGTTCTGTATTGTTGTTTGATTGTTATGATTAGATATTTTTTTATATGAAACATTTTCAATAATATATTTATCGTTCTTGTCGATATCTATATTAAACTCTAGTGCAAATAATAAACGATGATCTTTTTTTAGAATACATTGCCCATTTTCACAGTAGTCTGTGAAGTATGGTGGCCATACTGTATTTTTAAAGACTCTACTTATTGAGTTAACAGAGTTTTTAACTCCTACATGGTTTTCACCGGTAAACCTAATTGTGTCGAAAACAGGAAAACTAGGTAAGCTATTATAGCGCTGAATTTCTCCAATTGGATTGATTGAACCAATAGTTTGCCCCTCTCGTGCAATGTTAGGAATTGTATTAGGATTTAAGAGCAGGCGACTTTCAATTTGTCCCTTAAACATCATATAATTATACTCAATATCGCTCATATCGACTTCAAGACGATAGCGTCGGTTTTTTTCAAGAGAGTTTTTGTTAAGAGATATCCCTAAACCACTTATCATTCCGATCCAATCTGCTGGAGCTATACCACCATCAAACCATGACTTTATATACTCTTTCTTTTTTGGGTTTGTGATATCAAAAAGAGCATATTCACTTGCAACTGGTTGGCTGTAATCGCAGGAAGAAGTGCAAACTCCATTCAAACATTTGGATTCTTCACATTGATTGTTGACCAAAATCGGAGCTTTAATTGTTATAAGCTCATCCGATATTTTGTTTATATTTATTTTTCCTACTGTTGTATTTTTTATTTTCCATTGTGTTGGCCACTTCGGAATATCTTCGTAACGAGATTTATTTGTTGGTACTATAGGGTCTGGGTTTTGAGTAAATCTAAATTTTATATCTTCCAAAAACTCAAGTTTTGCAGACCTACCCGTGGCATCTCCTGCGGCATAAAGTTCAAGTGTTCCCATGATATCTTGTAGTGCAAATTTATTCTCATTGTAGAATTCTTTTTCAAGGCATTTTTGAGCTATTTTTGGAGTAATTTTAAATTGAGAATCTGGCTTTGGTTTAAAAAAGCAGAAAAACCCAAAGAAGTTAGCACTGTTTTTATCAATGCGATTTAGTTTACAGCCTGGTTGGCCTTCCTCTGGAAGCTCCAATCCTGTTTTTGATTTATCTTCTACATCAAAACTTACACAGTGATTAATAAGATATCTTCTTCTTTGAAGTCTTTTATTTCGATCTTCTTTTTTTAGTCCATTGATTTTTTCGACATTCTCTATTCTGCACTGATCTTTGGAGCCAAACGTTAGAGTGTCATTTATGCTGAAAGATAAAAACTCATCAGATAATATAAAATTCTCAATACCAATTGCAAACATCATGAACTTTTTTTGGCTTGCAGCTTTTTGACATGAGGATGCTAGAAGAGAAGGCATTTCATCTTGAAAAATACCTTCTTCATCAAAAATCATCGCTTTTTTATCAATTAATGAAAGAGAAACATTAATAGCTTCTGGAGCATTAATATTTACGCATGCATAGCTTCTAAAGCTAATTAAAGTTACTAATATAAGAAGTATTCCTTTCATATTCCCCCCCCCTCACAAATTGATAAAAAAGGGTGAAGCCTAGACTTCACCCAATAAACTATTTCTTATAATCCGCCATTTAGACTTGTAATTGCTGTGTCAGTACAAATATTTGCACCATGCATTTTCCATCTTCTGACTCGATCAATCATGTTAGGAGAATGTCCGCTTTTTTCTTTGAAAACATAACGAACCACACATCCTCTAAGGTCTGCTGGACCTTGTAGATCTGGAAAGTTAACAGTTGAATTATTAGCAAGAGAAGCTGTTGGCCCATCTACGAAAATACTTCCACCATTTTTGTCTTTACAGTATAGAACTGTTTTAACATGTAGATTTGCAAGTGACTGGTAGCTGTGTGCTGACCATACGATTGGTCCATTGTTTAAGTCCCAGTTTAGATCAATTGTAGGAGAACCTGCTAAGTCAGTTGCTGTAACTTTTCTTTCTGCTTTGTAGAATGGAGTTAGAGACTCTTGTTGATTATTATCTGCATACTTAACAATTTCATCAACATTGATGTTAAATGATTCATCTTGATTTTCAGTTAAGTAATCAATTTGAGTCGCTCTAAAACAAATATCAACAAAGTATTTAGAACCATACTTTTCTGAACCTAGATTGAACGAAAGTTCTTTAAGTCTTGCTGCAAATTTGTTTCCTGTAAAATACTCATCTTCTAATTCATTGTAACTATGAGTTCCAGCGATTACCTCTAGGTCTCTATCGATTCCATAAGTTGGGTCGCCATGATCTCTCCATGCTGTATACGTAGCTTTCATTACATCAAGAGTATTGTCGTAATCCCCATCCATATCTCCTGTACATACACAGTCACAGCCTACACCAGTTTGTGGATCACAATTATTCGATGGTGGAGGAGTTTCTTGTAAGCCAATATCTGCCAATAGACCTGGTCCGTTACCTTGTCCTGGGAATGGGCCATTGCCTGGGAATTGACCACCAGTTGCTCCACCTCCTGGGAATGGAAAGCCTCCACCATTTTGACCACTAGTTGGCTGACCAGCTACACCATTGCCATCTGGATTACAAGATTGAAACGTTTCTGGATTGTAGCAAATCTTTCCTCTTTGAGGCTTGTGCTTTAAACCAGCATTACATGGATAAATCGATGCACCTGATGATAGTACATCAAAATCGAATTGTACTCGCGCCGCTTGCGACGAGAATGTTGTTAGAAACATAGCTGATGCTAATAAGAGTTTCTTCATTACCCTCTCCTTTTTAGTTAGGTTGTTAGACAAAAAATATTGATGAAGAAATTTGTAGCAACCCAATTTTTGAAAGTCGATAGGGGTCAAGGTTAGGAAAGGTGAATTTGACTTTAATTAACTGCCTTTTAAGAATTGCTTAACTAGATTGAAGGTTTTCTTTAGAGACTTCTTCCGATTCTTTCGCTTCTGTAATTTGGTAACCAAATTGTTTGACGATATCTTTTGGGGTTAGGATTCCAATGATTCTTTTTTCATCAAGTCTTGAAACGACTGGTAGACGGGAGATATGGAATCTTTTGAGTCTATGAAGTGCAATATATAAACTCTGATCAGGATAAATCTTTATAATTTTCTTTTCGCAACAATGTTCAATTTTCATTTCACCATTGCCCTTAGCGTGTTGAACTCGAAGCTCTGATGTTGACATCATTCCAAGTAGTCTTCCATTTTTTAAAACGGGAAATCCTTGTAGTTTTGGATTGTGCTCTTCAATGTCTTTAAGTGTTTCAGAAACAGATAGACTTGCACCATAGGTAATAATATCTCTAATCATTGCATCTTCAACATGTAGTTGATCAAGAACTTCTAGGTCTTCTTTTGTTGGTAGATGAATTCCATCTTGTGCTGATATTTGTTCATAGATTGATTCGTTCTCTGTTGGTTTTGAAGAGAGCATATAGGCAATGATATTTGCAATCATAAGTGGAAGAATAATATTGTAGTCTCTCGTTAATTCAAAGACGATGAGTATTGAAGTAAATGGTGCTCTAATAACTGTTACAAAAAAAGCTCCCATTCCAACTAATGCATAAGCTCCAGTGTTTGTTGTAATCTCTGGAAAAAAGGCGTTGGCAAGTGAACCAATTAAACTCCCAAGAGTTGCTCCCATTAAAAGTGTTGGCATGAATAGACCACCAGATATTCCAGCTGAATAACAAAGTGATGTGGCAAGAAACTTTAGACAGAACATGACAAAGAGAATTTTCGGGTCAAGAATTAACGATAATAGAGTATCTTCAATCGTTCCGTGGCCACTTCCAATTACGCTAGAGTGAACTTGGGTCATAAGTGCAATGATTAAAAAGACAATCATCATATATGTTAGCTTATGGCTTTTCATATATTTTCGATTAAATTCTCTAAAGGTAAGAACTGACTTCATCCACAGTGGTCCAATAAAGGCACACACAATTCCAATTGTTAAATAGAATAATAACTCACGGTGATCATGCATCTTATAATAAAGTTGCTCAAACATGTGAGTTTGTCCTGTTAATATCTGTCCTGTAACAGAAGCAACAACAGAAGAGATAACAATTGAACCAAGTACTTTTGCGTTTAGATCACCCACAACTTCTTCAAGTGTAAAAACAACAGCGGAAATTGGAGTTGCAAAAGCGGCAGCAATACCACCAGCTGCACCTACGGCAACTAGCGCCTTTATTTTCTTTTTAGAAAGATGAAATGAAAAACCTAAGCGAGATGCAATTCCGGCCGCTATTGTCACAGTCGGTCCTTCTCTTCCAAGTGAAACACCTGAGCCAAGGGCCATTAATGTTGTAATTGTTTTTGCGAAAGTGTCTCGAAGGCTAATTTTACCATGATCAACAACTAGTGCCGCTCGAACTTTTGGAATTCCTGAGCCCTCAGTGAATGGAAACTTTCTTGTGGTTAACCAGCCAGATATAAATAGGGCCACTCCTCCAAGAAGAACGGATTCCCATGTAAAAGTTGAATCAGTTTTTAGTATATGTTGGAGCCAGTGGACTCCTTTTTGAAGGCCTACGGCCACGAAAGCTGATAAAACGCCTGTAATTAGCGTAAGGACAAAAAATGTTCTCTCTTCTGCAGTTTCATCCTGCAGGAATTTGCCTAAAAGTTTTTGGTTAAACTTTAGCTTCATACAGTATTTATCGGTCTCAATCCTTATTTTTATAGGATAACTTGTTAATTTCTCGCAATATCTCATATTCTTAAGATTCCGTGAAGGAAATTGTGCTTGGTGCCATCAAAAAAAGTTGATACATAACCTTGACATGTATCCGTTTGCTACCAAGTTATGTATAAAGATTATGAATTAAACAAAAAATGTATTTAACTGGAGGAATTATGCAAGTTAAACCATTACAAGATAGAGTTCTTATTAAAAGAGTTGAAGACGAAACGAAGACAGCTGGTGGGATTATTATTCCTGATAACCACTCAGAGAAGCCTGCTCAGGGAGAAGTTATTGCTGTTGGTCCAGGTTACCGTTTAGATAATGGATCTGTAGCAGAACTTGCTGTAAAAGAAGGAGATAAGGTTCTTTTTGGAAAGTATTCAGGAAGCGAAGTTAAACTTGAAGGTCAAGAGTACCTTATTATGAAAGAATCAGATATCTTAGGAATTTTAGTTTAATCGAATCGATTACATATAGGAGATAATTATGGCAAAAGAATTAAAGTATTCAGAAGAAGCAAGAGGACTAATCCTAGACGGTGTTAACCAACTTGCTAATGCAGTAAGAGTTACTCTAGGGCCAAAAGGTAGAAACGTAGTAATCCAAAAATCATTTGGAGCTCCACACATCACAAAAGATGGTGTTTCTGTTGCAAAAGAAATTGAATTAGAAAATAACTTCCAAAATATGGGCGCTCAAATGGTTAAAGAGGTTGCTCAAAAAACAAATGAAGATGCAGGTGATGGAACAACAACTGCAACAGTTCTAGCTCAAGCAATTTACACAGAAGGTGCAAAACTTGTAACTGCTGGTCACAACCCAATGGATCTTAAAAGAGGGATTGATACAGCTGTTGAAAAAGTCGTTTCAGAACTTAGAAATGTTTCTAAAGAGATCAAAACAAATGAAGAGATCGAACAAGTAGGAACAATCTCTGCAAATAACGATAAAGAAATCGGAACACTTCTTGCGCAAGCTATGGATAGAGTTGGAAAAGATGGTGTTATCACAATTGAAGAATCAAAGACTGCTGAAACAACTTTAGATGTTGTAGAAGGTATGCAATTTGATCGTGGTTACCTTTCTCCGTACTTCGTAACTAATTCTGAAAAGATGGAAGTTTCATTTGATAATGCAAACATCCTTATTACTGATAAGAAAATTGCAAATATGAAAGAGCTTCTTCCAATCCTTGAAAAAGCTGTTCAAACTTCTAAGCCACTTTTAATCATCGCTGAAGATGTTGAAGGTGAAGCAATTACAACTCTAGTTGTTAACAAGCTAAGAGGAACATTAAACGTTGCAGCTGTTAAAGCTCCAGGTTTTGGTGATAGAAGAAAAGAGATGCTTAAAGATATTGCTGCCCTAACTGGTGGTACAGTTATCTCTGAAGAGCTTGGAATGAGCCTTGAGACAGCTGACCTTGCACACCTTGGTTCAGCTAAGAAGATCTCAATTGATAAAGAAAATACAACTATCGTAGACGGTGCTGGTGAAGCATCTGCAGTTGAAGCTCGTGTTTCTCAAATTAAGGGACAAATTGCTGAGACAACTTCTGACTATGATAGAGAAAAACTACAAGAAAGACTTGCAAAGCTTTCTGGTGGTGTAGCTGTTGTTAACGTTGGTGCTCCAACTGAAACAGAAATGAAAGAAAAGAAAGACCGTGTTGAAGATGCACTAAATGCAACAAGAGCTGCTGTTGAAGAAGGTATTGTTGTTGGTGGTGGATCTGCTCTTGTTAAAGCTGCAAACGTTCTTGCAGGTCTTAAGACAGATAGAGAAGAAGAAATGCATGGGATTAAGATCGTTCAAAGAGCTGTTGAAGCTCCTCTTAGACAAATCGCTACAAATGCAGGTCTTGAAGGTTCAGTAGTTGTAAACGAAGTTAAAAAGAACGAAGATGCAAAATATGGATTCAACGCTCGTGAAGAAAGATATGAAGATCTAATCGCAGCAGGTATCATTGATCCTGTTAAGGTTACTCGTTCAGCTCTTCAAAATGCTGCTTCAGTTGCAGGTCTTATGCTTACAACTGAAACAATGATCGCTGATCTTCCAAAAGAAGATAATGGTCCAGCAATGCCACCAATGGGTGGTGGAATGGGCGGAATGCCAGGGATGATGTAGCCTTTTGAGCAAAGCTCAAAAGTCTCATCATCTGGCATTGCCAGGTAAGCGCCCCGCAAAATTGGCCGCCCAAAGGCGGGCTATTGTTTGCGGCGCTAGCTCCCCAGTCTTTAGCTAAAAAACTATTTCAACAAGCCGGGTTCAAGCCCGGCTTTGTTGCCACTGGAGCAATGGGAAAGCAATCGCAAAGCAAAACGATATTTTCACGAAGTGAAAATGAGTGACCAAGTTTTTTCAAATGACCGAAACACGCGAGCTACGCTCTTTGTTTCTTGAGTCACATCCATCTTTGCTTCAAAACTGCCCGTTGGGGCACTTTTGCCGCAAGATGTTCACGAAGTGAAAGTTAGCAAAAACCTCTCTTAAATAGCCGAACATCGGAGAATCGAACCCACGCCCACCCCCAGAGGCGTAAAATGTTTTTACACTTAATTTTCAATCTCAATCATTTCAACGTATTACACTCTTTAATTAAACTAAATAAAGTTATTTTTTAGAATTCCGATATAATTTTTATTACGTTCTATTCTTTTTGGGGGAATCAAAAATGGACTATTCAAATATTAAGGCCTTAGTGGTTGATGATCTAGATTATATTAGAAGTTCACTCTTAAGCCTGCTTGGTGATATGGGAATTACTAATATCCAAGAAGCAGAAGATGGAGAAATTGCCTTAGAAAAGATTCTTAATGAATATGAAAGCGGAGCCCCTTTTCAGGTGATTCTGTGTGATGTTCATATGCCAAATTGTGATGGAATTTCACTGTTGGAAAGAATCCGCTCAGATAAGAGGGTCGCGAATGTTCCTGTGCTTATGGTTAGTTCTGAGTCGGATGTGTCGATAATTAAAAAGCTTATTTTGATGGGGGCAGATAGCTACTTATTAAAGCCTTTCACATCGGATAATTTAGAAAAGAAAATTCACAGTGTTTTAAAAGTAGATCATGTGGCTTAAGAGATAAGCCACATGAAATTTATCTTATTCTTGACGACGTAATTCGTATTGAATTTCTCTGAAGTTTGAATTGATACAACTCTGGTATGAGAAGCTAACACCATCTCCAAAATTCATACAGTGGCTTAAGAATAGACCAAGGCTTCTTTCTACTTTATTGAAGTTGTTATTTACACAGCTTTCAAATGAGAAGCTTAAATCATCTCCAAAATTATTACAGTAAGAAAAGAACTCTCTTGGTAGATCAAATGTTAAACGACGAAAGTTTGAATTAATACAATTCGTGAAACTTAAGCTTACTGTGCTTCCATAGTTAGAACAGTGTGATGGAAAAAATGATTCTTCTTCGGCATTACTTGCACTAACAGAAACAAATGCTAATAGTGAAAAAATTGAAACTAATAGATATTTCTTCATAAATCCTCCCTAATTATTTATAAATACAATTTTATGATTAAAGAAAATCATTCGGCAACTTAAGTTTTCTAACGCGTGAAGCCTTACAATGAAGACTTTGGGGGTTATAATACTTAGCATTATCAAGTGAGGAATTATGTTTAATAAAGAGAGTAAAGTAGAGGTTGAAAAACCTGCATTCTTATCTGCGAAATGGTTTAAGGATGAAGCGTGGTCATGGATCAAAATCATCTTAATTGTTTTTGGTTTTAGATCGACATTTGTTGATCACTATCATATCCCAACAGGCTCTCTACTTCCTACAAATGCAATTGGTGATTCAATTGTAGTAAATAAAATGTCCTATGGATTTAAGCTTCCTTTCACTGAATTTTTTAACCCTATTTATCTCGGTGGTCAGTCTCTTCCAGAAAGAGGAGATATTATTGTATTTGAATATCCAATAAACCCAGCGATTCTTTTTGTAAAAAGAACAATTGCTCTTCCAGGTGATACTGTTGAAGTCTATGAAAATAAACTTTTCATAAATGGGAAAGAAGTTGAGAAAGAAGTTATAAGTGGTGAGAAGGAGAAAGAACTTCGAAGCCTTTATGACAAAGAGCCAACTCTTAATCCTGAAGATATCAAATTCTACTATCAAAAAATTGGTGATAAGAAATTTACAATTGGTGAGAACCCAACATTTTTTAGACACCTTAATCAAGATAAGGTGACTGTTCCTGATGGCCATGTATTTGTGATGGGTGACAATAGAGATTACTCAAGTGATTCCAGAGTTTGGGGATTTGTTCCTATCAAGAATATTAGAGGGAAGGCGTTCATGGTTTGGATGTCTCTTGTCTACCCTTGGTCAGATAAACCATTTCATTTTAGGCCAGAACGAATCGGTACATCTCTTTAAGAAAACCTGACAATAAATTTTCTATGGTGCCAGAAAGGAAACTACTCAAGTACTAGTTTCCTTTTGGTCCTACCGTAAGTCCTTGTTTTTGTAGGACCGCTTAATCTTCTTTGGCGCGGCCTGTGGGGCGTTTTGCTCATTTTGAATGTCAACTTTTTGTAAGTTATTGAATCTACTATTAGTTAATTTTGGCACACTTCCTGCTTATATATAAGTAACCAAGGGGCATCGGGACCCTTCCAGAATTAGGACGATTTTGGATTAATTGCAATAGGACGTTGCAGTGGTTACTGAGAGTTACACTTATGAATTTAAGGTATCTTTCGGAAAAAAACGGGCCTAGAGGTTAGGGCGACAGAATTGTAAAAAGCACGAAGCTTGAAACTTATCCACCTCTAGGCCCTTTTAAAACATTGATAAAACTTGGTGTCCACGGAAGGACACAGAAGAAACATGGAAGTTATAAAGCTTTGGAGATACATCCCTCTCTCCCTATGATTTAATCCAAAGCTTAAGAAGCCGAGAGCAATGTGTGTGGTATTTATTTAATCTTGCTCTCGGCTTTTCTATTATTTACCGGCAACTTTTTCCCCTTAGTATTTCAACATAAACATCCACTCCAATAGAACCGATGTGTTCATTGTGAGAAAGTCTAACTATGTAATCTATTTGCAATTTGAAAAGAAGCTCGGCGAGGAGTTCCTCTATATGTCGAGAGTATTTTCTGAATTTGGAATAAAGCTTGTTCCAATGAAGTTAGGTGACTTTAAGTCTATCAGAATGCGTGAGCATCAATTTATTATTGCTTCTGTTCGCGATATTCGATCATTCGTAAATTACAATAAGTTATTAAAGAGATATCTGAATTATATGCTCAGACAAGGAAGTGTAACTCTATTTGAATTTAGTTCATTTTCTATTGTTCATGATGATTCAATCTTAAAAACAAAGCGCGTTTTTCAAGAAAGACTGCCTGTTAGTATGTTTCGTATGGCCGATCTTATTGGCCAAAACATGTTTAGTAAGCTTGTTACCAATTCAAGCCGCTGGCCAGGTGGCCGTAGGGCGAAGCTTCCAGAATATTAATCGGGAAGCCTTAGAAAAAAGTGGGAGAGAATGAGAGTTTCAAAAGATACTAGCCGTTTATTGATTATATTGAGGCAAGATGCAGCTAGGCTTGCGGATCGAATTATTACTCGTGAAAAAGAATACCTCCATATACTTTCAATGAAGCGAACGCGTGAACACTTTAATGCTGTTTTTCGTTCAAATTTTAAAACAATAACCGTTCAACAATTAATGCTCTTATCTGAAGAGCTCATTATAAATCTAGAAGACTTCTATAATACTATCGACGATATGCATTGGTATTTAGTTCATACGGAAGATATGCCTGCTACTATTGAAGATAGAGTCCATGCTATGGTAAGAGATGTAAAAAACAAGTATGATCAATTAAATTTATATCTCAATGCTGAGCTGGAGACTCATGAAGAAAGCGATGTTGCTTAAATTCATTCTGATAAATATTTTTCTCGTTCAAATCGTTAGCGCCAGAGGAGTTATTTCTGGAAGTCGCTTTGAAATATTAACGGGGCAAAAAGCAAAAGAAAAAATCTCTAATGTATGGGATAAGAAATTTGCTAATCATGACTATATTTATGGAAAATCTCCGGCACAATTTCTTGCTAAGAATTATCAATTTATCCCTCGCGGCTCAACCGTTCTTGATATTGGAATGGGTGAAGGAAGAAATGCGGTTTTTCTTGCTACAAAAGGATATAAAGTTACAGGTGTTGATATTAGTTCTGTAGCAATTGAAAAGTCATTAAAGCTTGCAAGACAAGCAGGTGTCCGAATTAAAACAATTCACAAGTCAGTTGATCATTTAAAAATTGCCGATAATTCATTAGATGCAATTATTTGCTTTTATTTTGTAGACAGAGAAATTTCTGAAAAACTAAAGAAATGGTTAAAGCCTGGTGGCGTAATCATTTACGAAGGTTATACTGTCGCCCATAAGAAGAAGTTTAATGACGATAGCATTGACTCTTATTTTTTAAAGTCTGCTGAGTTACTTAATATGTTTAATGACTTTAAAATCTTGAAGTTTGAGGAGCCTGTGCATGGTTCTGAGTTAACTCAATCAATTATTGCCCGAAAACCAATGTAGAAGGGCATCTCTTTCCCTTATCTTTTAATAAGTTACATCTGTGGCAAAATAAAAGTGTGAAGTACTTCATTCTAATCTCTATATTCCTTAGCAATCAAGTTGGTCTTTCCAGTACTTTGGAATTCAATAAAGAGCTTGGGTATTTCTCCGGTAGAGTTTCACATGTTGAAGAAGCGGCGAGGCTTGTTCGATTCAAGCTTGATTTTGATAATATTAAGTATGTAAACAAGTTGGACGAAATCGATCTTTGGGGACTTCACCAAGAAGATAAGAAGTGTCGTGCAATAGTGATGGGTAGAACAAGTGATTACCTCTTAGTTAGGGTTCCAAAATTTGACTCTTGTAATCGACACTCAACATTTGTGACAGGCCGCTACTATAATTTTTACTCACAAGATCTTGTAAATAATATTGCGATGGGTAAAGAATTAATTGAGATTTTGGCCAAGAAAAGATTGGCACTTAAGTCAAAAATTAAACGCAATAAAAAAAGTCTAACGACGTATGCGCAGAGAGTCGAAACTGTTAATACAAGGTATGCTGTTCTTCGTGAAAAGCTTGAAAAAGAATGGCGCGACGAGCTGCGTCGCCTCGAAGAAGACCATCAACAGCTTGTTCGAAATACTGAGGGAATTCAAACACGTTTAAATGAAGTGGACTTTAAGCTTCAGCAATATCGCGTTGAGTCTAAGAATTTGAAAGAAGACCGTTGGTCCTTGGATCCAAGAAATTACATCATAAAATAATCATCTAAATATTTAATATTTTTTGCCTCTAGACAGACAAGAGCACGCATCTTAATGTGGCCTCTAGTCAATTGGTGTAAAATCTTATATCGTGACTCGCTAAACATAAAAAGGGATAAGTTTATGAAAAAAGGAATCTTTTTAGCTCTATTAAGTACACTTTTAATTTCAGTTGTAAGCTGTAATAAAGGTGGACCAAAAAAGGCTAATAACACTTTCTATTACAATCTTAGTGGTACACCTACTACTTTAAATCCATTATCTTCAACTGATGCTTACTCATCAAATGTACATTCTTATGTTTTAGAAGGACTTCTAAATAAGAATATTGACACAAATGAGTGGGAGCCTGGGCTTGCTGAGTCTTGGAAAATTGAAAATGACGGTTTTGATTTCGTTTTCACAATTAGAGAAGGCGTTAAGTGGCATGATGGAAAACCATTAACAGTAGAAGATGTTAAGTTTTCTTTTGATGCAATTATGCACCCTGAAAATAAATACAAAACAGCTCACATGAAGTCATACTTCGCTAACTTCAAAGAAGCTGTCATTGAAGGTCCAAGAACAATCCGTTTTAAGGCCAAGAAAAAGTACTTTGGTAACTTAATGTCTGTTGCAAGTGGTGGATACCTTGCCATCGTTCCAAAGCATATTTATGAGAACCCAACAGAAGAGCAAGAAAAAGAGCTAAATAAGACTCTTATTGGTACAGGTCCTTATATCTTTCAAGAGCTTAAAAGAGGGAAAGGTATTTCTCTAGTTAAGAATAAAGATTGGTGGGGTTATAAAACAGATCTTTATAAAGATGATTACTCATATGACGAAATCTTCATGAGATTTATTAAAGAGTCTTCAGTTGCTATTCAAAGACTTGAAAAAGGTGACCTAGACTTCAATGCTCTTTCTCCAGAGGAATATGAGCAGAAAACGAATGGCCCAAAATGGGGTAAAGACGTTTTAAAAGTAAAAGTAGAAAATAAAGCTGTTAAAGGTTACGGTTTTGTTGGTTGGAACTTTAAGCATCCAATCTTTAAGTCAAAGCAAGTTCGTAAAGCAATGAACTACTTAATGAATCGTAAAGAGATGAATAAGAAGTTCCGTTTTGGATACTCTGCACTTGCGACAGGTCCACTTTACCTTCAGTCTGAATATGCAAACAAAGATGTTAAGCCAATTCCTTTTAATGTTGGTGAGGCAATTAAGATTCTTAAAGCTGACGGTTGGGCCGATACTGATCAAGACGCTATTCTAGATAAGGTAATTGATGGAAAGAAGACAAAGCTTTCTTTTACAATCTTAAATCCTTCAAAAACTTTTTCTAAATACCTAACGATGTATCAGCAAGATGCTAAACAAGCTGGTGTTGATATTGAAGTTAAGTATATTGAGTGGAACTCATTTATCAAAGCTCTTGATGAAAGAAACTTTGATGCTGTAACACTTGCTTGGTCAGGTGGTTCACTAGATTGGGATCCAAAACAAATTTGGCACTCAGACTCAGCAGCAAATAATGGATCTAACTTCATTTCTTATTCAAATAAAGAAGTTGATAAGTTAATTGATCAAGCACAGCTTACTCTTGATAAAGAAAAGAGAAAGAAGATGCTTAAGAAAGTTTATAAGTTAATTGCAGAAGATTATCCATATATCTTCCTTTTTAACGATCGCTTTGCTTTCTATGGAAACACTAAGCGTATGCAAAAAGAAAAAGACACTTACACTTACGGAATTGGTTACGGAAGTAAGTGGTCAATTAAGCAACCTAAGTAGAAGTTAAGTAGGTAGGAGTAGAAGTTGTTTAACTATATCGTACGAAGATTAATGATTATGGTCCCGACGTTGATCGGGGTCAGTATCCTTATGTTTGCGATGGTTAACCTGGCACCAGGTTCTCCAATCGAGCAAAAACTTCAGCAAATGAGATTTGGTGGAGTAGGACAAACAACATCGGATACAAGTTCAAATAATGGAGCTGTTTCACAAGAAGTTGTTGAAGCACTCAAGAAGCAATACGGCTTTGATAAACCATTACATATTCGTTATGTAATTTGGCTTAAAAACTTAGCAACGTTAGACTTTGGTGAATCGTTTACTTATGAAGAGCCAGTTATTGATGTTGTCATGAGTAAACTTCCGGTCTCAATTCAATTTGGACTTGTTTCATTCATCATGTCTTATTTGATATGTATTCCGCTGGGAGTAATTAAGGCCGTTAAGAGTGGAACGAAGTTTGATGCTGTATCATCTTTCATTTTATCAGGGCTTTACTCAATCCCTCCTTTCATGCTTGGTATTCTTCTTTTAGTTTACTTTGCCGGTGGTACTTTTGTTGACTGGTTCCCAATCGGAGACCTCGTTTCAGACTACTACGATGATCTAGGGATTTTTGGAAAAATTACAGATCGTATTTGGCACTTTGTGCTTCCTTTAATCGCATACATGGTAGGTCAGTTCACTGTTCTTACTCTTCTTATGAGAAACTCAATGTTAGATGTTATCTCTCAAGACTATGTACGTACTGCAAGAGCGAAGGGTCTATCTGATAAGATGGTCTATATGAAGCATGCTTTAAGAAATGCTCTTATTCCAATTGTTACAGGTTTTGGACACTTCCTATCACTATTCTTTGCTGGATCACTTCTAATTGAGCGTATTTTTAACCTTGATGGTATTGGACTACTTGGTTATCAGTCACTTTTAGAAAGAGATTATAACGTAATTATGGGACTGTTCTTCATTCAGACTGTTCTAATGTTCATCGGAAACTTAATCAGTGATGTTCTATACACTGTTGTTGATCCAAGGATTGATTTCTCATGATTGAAAAATTTATTGAAAATGAACTTACACTTAAAAGATGGAGACGCTTTAAGAAAAGAAAATCTGCTATCGCAGCTTGTATTTTCTTATTTGCATCATTGCTCCTAACGGCAGCTGCACCTTTAATTGCAAATAGTAAGCCTATCTATATGACATACCAAGGAAAGTCATATTTCCCTGTGTTTAAAGATTATCATCCAAGAGATTTTGGTATCACAAATGTTTATGTAACTGACTACCGAAAGCTTGATATGGATAGTGCTATTTGGCCAATTGTTAGATGGGACCCATACGAATCGAATAAAGATGTATATGAGTATCCAGCTCCTCCAAGTGATGAAAATATCATGGGGACAGATGATCGAGGACGTGACGTATTCACAAGACTTCTCTACGGTTATAAGTATTCAATCGCTTATGCATTCTTAGTTTGGCTTCTTTCGACTGTAATGGGAGTCTTCTCTGGTGGTATCATGGGATACTTTGGTGGGAAAGTTGACTTCTTCGGACAACGTGTTGTTGAGATCTTCAGTACAGTTCCAGTATTCTTATTACTTCTAACAATGATTTCAATTTTTAAGCCGACTCTAACGCTTCTAATTTTCATTTCTTCTATCTTTGGATGGATGGGAATGAGTTACTATGCTCGTGGAGAGTTCTTGAAGAATAGAAAGCAAGAATTTGTTGAAGCTGCTCGTGGAATGGGAGCATCGACTTCAAGAATTATTGTAAAACATATTCTACCAAATTCACTTGGGCCAATTATTACTTTTGCTCCATTTTCAATTGCTGCTGGTATTTCAGGACTAGCTTCACTTGATTACCTAGGGTTTGGACTTGCTGTTCCAACGCCATCTTGGGGTGAGTTATTAAATCAGGCACATCAAAACTTTAGAATTGCTTGGTGGCTAGCTGTTTATCCATCAGCTGCACTATTTACAAGTCTCTTCTTACTTGTACTCGTTGGAGACGGAGTAAGAGACGCACTTGATCCAAAAATGCAATAAGAGGTAAGCGTGAGAATATTCATCTTAATATTCTCCGCTCTCTTTTTCTTTAATATTTTCGCACAAAAATTTAGAGTGATTTCAACACTTCCTAGTTACACAGAAGCAATGTATTTTCTAGATGCACAAGATCTTCTTGTTGGTGTTTCGGATTATTGTAATTACCCGTCTGATGCTAAGAAGTTACCGCGCTTTGGTACTTCTTTTGAAATTAGCCTAGAGAAGCTCATTAAAGAGAATGTGAATACTGTCCTATTGGCCGAAGTTCAAGGGAGTCGAATAAAAGAAAATCTTGAAAAGGTAGGAATAAAGACAATTGTAATACCATATAAGAAGTTAGCTGATGCAACGGCAATGTTTGAAACTATTAATAAAAATTTCAATTTAGATAAAGATAAGCAAATAAAATTATTTCAATCAAAAATGAATTCATTATTAAGTCCTTTAAAGAAGAAGAAAAAGGTCTTAATGGTTATCGATGAGAAGTTTAAAAACTCTAAACTTCATGAATTGAGGGCCATTGGAACTGGTAATTACTTCAATGAAATTATTACCAGGCTTGGCGCAACAAATGTTGTCTCTAGTAATGGTTATCCTTTGTTAGACCTTGAAAACCTTTTAAAGCTCAAATTCGATATTTTAATTAGAGTTTCAGATCGAAAGATTGAAAATGCAAAGAATTGGAGATCTTCAATATTTAAGGATAAAATATACCTATATGAAAAGGACTATGCTGTTGTTCTTGGACCTCGAACTTTAAACTTAATAGAAGACTTCAGAGAAATATTAAAATGATTAAACTAGAAAATGCATCCATTGACAGTCGAGTTCAAGTGGAGCGCTTTGTGTTGAGCGAGAAAAGCTGTGGTGTCATCGGTCCAAATGGAGCAGGTAAGTCTAGTTTTTTGAAAATGATTGCACAACTTGAAGAGTTTCAAGGGAATATCATATGTGAAGGTGATGTTGCCTATTGCGGTGATGCAACCTCTTTACAGAGTGATATGCTTGCTAGTGAGGTACTTTTTTATGCACGTGGAAATAAGGCCCAAAATCCAGACTTTTTAAATCGTCTTATAAAACATTTTAATTTTACAACATTACTCAATCGCCCTGTCTCAACATTAAGTGGTGGTGAAAAACAGCGATTAAATATAATCTCAATCTTTTATTATGATTGTGATTATACGCTCTTAGATGAACCAACTAATTATTTAGATCCTATATACGTTGACTTACTTTCTGAATTTTTAAAGAGCTGGGAGAAGTCTCTTTTTATCGTTAGTCATAATCTAAATTTTGTAATTGATAATTGCCAACAACTTCTTGCCTTCAATGATGGTTGTGTGAGCTTTGATGGGAAAACTTCAAAAGCTTTAGATGACAAAGCATTTGATAAAGTCTTTTTAAAAGAATTCAATTATCAAAGCTTTGATGGAAGAAGGTATATTTTATGAAAAAAGGTATCCTGCTTTATTTTGTCGCTATTATAGTAATCGCTCTTGCGCCTTTTTTAGGACGTAGCGGATTTATTGATTTTGATAAGCAGGGTCTCTATATATTAGAAAACTTAAGATTTCCTCGTGTTTATTTGGCCTTTATTGTTGGTGGACTTCTTTCTATTATTGGAAATACTACACAAGTCATTTTTAGAAATCCTTTGGCGACACCTTATACATTAGGTTTTTCAAGTGTTGCTGCACTCGGATTAGCAATTGCTGAACTCGGATTTGAAAGTTACTCATTAGGTGCTTATATTGCCCTATCTTCAACATTTCTATTTATTCTTCTATTCCTATATTTAAATAAGTTTTCGTCTCAAAAAGTTCTTCTCTTTGGAGTGTGCTTATCAATATTTTCTTCAAGCGCTATCGTCTTTGTTCAAAGTCTACTTGGAAATGAAAGTATTGCACGTCTAATAAGATGGATGATGGGAAGCCTTTCAATTGTTGGTTTTGAAAGCTTTACTTATACATTACCTCTCTACTTAATCGGCCTCGTCTTTTTTATCGCGAATCGAAGAAATTTGGCCATGATATCAATTGGTGAAGACTTTGCAAAAACAAGAGGAGTTAAAACTCGTCAAGTTAATGCAACTCTGATTTTAATTTCAAATCTTCTTGTTGCAATCATTGTGTGGCAATGTGGACCAATTGGCTTTGTTGGGCTTATTATTCCGCATATTACAAGACGCTTGATAAGTGCAAATTATCAAAAGAATCTACTTCCAACTTTTATTTTTGGAGGCGCTTTCTTAGTTCTTTGTGATCTCTTATCTAGGGTTATATTGGAGAATAGTATTATTCCAATTGGTGCGATTACAGCATGTGTTGGAGCACCAGTATTAGTACTCCAACTGTTTAAAAAGCCTAGCGCTTAATTTCTTCTAGTTTAACTTTTGCTTTCTTAAGTGCGCTACCGCGACGGTATAGAACTTCGACAATATCACCAACTTTGTATTCGTAGAGAATATTAAAAATATCATCAAAATCGTTAATTTCCTTACCATCTACTTTTAAGATAACATCTCCTAGCTTCACTTCTCTTGTTCTAGGATTTTGTGAAAGACCTTTTAGTCCGGCCTTCTCAGATGGCCCGCCTGGCCTTACACTTTGTATTGGAAGCCCTTTTTCTAGGTCTATTCCGTAGAAGTAAGCAAGCTCTCTTTTTTCAGCAATAGCAATTCCTAGTCCTGGTCTTTTAACCATTCCGAACTTGATTATTTGAGGGACAATTTTCTTAACGATATTAATTGGAACAGCAAATCCAACTCCTGCCGATGATCCTGAGCTTGAAAAGATCATTGTGTTAACACCAATAACATTTCCAGAAGAATCAATAAGTGGTCCACCAGAGTTTCCTGGATTAATTGAACTATCTGTTTGTAACATTCCGCGAATTTCTACTCCACCAATTCCTTGTATTCCTCTTTGTTTTGCTGAAATAATTCCTGTCGTCACTGTTGCATCCAGACCAAATGGTGATCCTATGGCAATTGCTTTTTGACCGACTTGAACATTATTTGAATCTCCGGTCTTTAATGGAGTAATATCTCTAGGGACTTCTAGTAACTTTAATACAGCGATATCCTTTGCTGGCTCAGTTCCGACAAGTGTTGCTTTGTATTCTTTTTTATTATTATTAAAACGAATTAAGAAATTATCGGCGCCTTCAACGACATGATAATTGGTAATAATATGTCCATTTTTGTCCCAGATCCATCCAGAACCTTCACCTTTTACGACTTCTCTTGTTGATGAGCTAAAGAAGAAGCCGCGACGTGCTCTTAGCTTGCCAAGACTAGAGATATTCACAACAGAGTTCACTGAATCTTTAAATATAGAAATAGTATTCTTTTCAGACTCTAATCTTGCTTGGCCCTCGTTAAATAATGCATGCGTATTAAACGAAGCTAGTAATAAAAAAGTTAAGAAAAAATGTCCTATTTTTGTTCTCATAATAATCCTCATATTCTTTTTATTAACTCTTTTGACGCTTATCCCATTATACATATATAATCATATTTAATGAATTCTTGATTCAGATAAATGTCAAATTTTTGTAAGAACTCTGAGGGGATAAGTGGATATACGCTATTATAATCGATATACGAATAAGGTTGAAGTTGAAAAGGTTTATGGAGATGGAGCTGTTCGTTTTTTATACTCAAACCCTATTGGAAAGCTTTTGTCTGGTGCTGTTACTTCATCAATAGTGTCGACTTTCTATGGTGAATTACAAAGTATGACATTTACAAAGAATAAAATTCCAAAATTTGTAAAAGATTTTGAAATTAACCTTGATGACTATTTGCCAGCTGAAGGCCGTTCATTAGATGATCCATATGGTAGCTTCAACGAATTCTTTATTAGACGATTCAAAGATGGTAAGCGTGAATTTAATGCCGCTGAAAACGAAATGCCTGCTTTTAGTGAAGCGAGATATTTTGGATATGAATCAATTCAGAATAGTTATAAAATTCCAGTAAAAGGAAAGTATTTAAATTCAACTGAATTACTCCAGAATAAGAAGTGGCAGGATGTCTTTAATGATGGCCCACTATTATTGGCAAGATTGTGTCCAGTTGATTACCACCGATTCCACTATCCACTAGATGGACAAGTCATTGACTATTATAAAGTTGATGGTACTTATCACTCGGTAAATCCCATTGCTTTAAAAATGAAAAATGATATTTTTTCTACGAATATACGTGAAGTAACGATTATCGAGACTGAAAAGTTTGGAAAATTAGCTTATGTTGAAGTAGGGGCCACGATGGTTGGCCGTATTGTTCAAACAAGTGATCTTAAAGAATGTAAGCAAGGTCAGGAAAAAGGTTACTTCCTCTTTGGTGGATCGACTGTAATTGTATTAGGTGAAAAAGGTAAGTGGTCACCTTCAGACGATATAATCAATAATACAAAAAATGGTATTGAAACTTATATTCACTTAGCAGATATCGTTGCAACTACAGGAAAGTGATCCGACGGGTATATCCCATCACTTTCTTCCTTGTGCATTAAGATCTCTTCGCATTTTAATTTATCTTTTGAACAAAGAATCCAATCAATGCGTGAGCCATCTTCTCGTTGTCCTTTAAAGCTATGGTGACTTTCACATTCTTCATGCTTGTGCTCAAGCCATGGGTCTATGAGCTCGGGGATTCTTTGATTGATAATTGAGCGCACTTGCTCAAAAGGTGATTCGTTAAAGTCTCCTGTCAGTATGACTGGATAATCAGACCTTAGACGGTTTATTTCATTGATAAGAACATTTATTTGCTCTTGTCTTGTATTAGTCTTTAAATGATCAAGGTGAGCATTCACAACAAAGAATTTCTTATTATTTGCTCTTGCTTCTAAAATTGCCCATGTACATACTCTAGGAAACGCACTTCCAAATGATTTTGAAGCTGCTATATACGGTGTCTCAGATAGCCAGATGTCTCCAGAGTGAATAAGTTTAAATTTTGAAGGCCTATAATATATAGAGGGATACATTCGATCATCGATCCATTGACGATTTTCTTCAACAATCTTAAGTCCTTGGAGCAGTCCTTCAAGGTCCTTTAGTTGAGGTTGCCACCCTTCTTGGGTTCCAATAATATCAGGATGATAGCCATTAATTGCGCATGCCAGAAGCTTTCTTCTATTGTGCCAATCGTGCTCTCCATCTGCTGGATTATCGAAGCGAATATTTGATGTAATTACTGTGAACTTAAACATATTTCATTAATGAAAACATATTTTTCATCAATAGAAAAATAGAAAACACCAGATTCAGCACTCTTGGCCTTAATTATCTCTTACATTTACTTTCCTTTTAACTAAGGAGGACTGATGTCTAAACAAATCGAATTATTTAATGAAGTAAGAAAAAGGTACCCTGATTATACCTATAAAAAGTTATCAGCTTTATTTGAAATTCAACAAACACGACTATTTCGCTTGATGACTGGTGCGTGTGATTTAAAGGCCAGTGAATACTTTATTATCAAAGAAAAATTAGAATCGAATTCATCGGAGATTGGAGAATTAATCCAGTTCTTAGAAAAGCATTCATTTGGCTTAAGTCGTAATGATTGTATTGAGTTTAAAAGTGAAATTGAAAATAAATTATTTCTTAGAAAATTAATTGGTGCTTAGGGAGCTGATATGACACGTTTACTTATGATTGAAAGAGCTATTTTAGAATCTTGTGGAAATAGTAAAAAAACAATATTTGAGATCGCTGATGAAACAGGTATTGATATTTCCATGATTGGTACCCTTTGTATTCGCTTGAAGAAAAAAGGAATACTAGCGAGAAATCAGAATCACTATTATATAAATAAAGATGCAAATAGCTTAGTCGTTGCGAATTCTCCAGAGAATATTAGAAAAGAAGTTCGCGAAGTAACAAATTCAATGATTGAGAATTACTTTACAAGAAAAGAAAATCGCTCTCTTAAACTACAAAAAGTATATGTTGATAAAACAGAAGAATTAATTTTAAACTCAATGCTTGATCAATTAAATCGCTTCGTTGAAGACTTACAGAAAAATCATAAGAAAAACTCAAGAAATATCGTAAAAAAACAAAAGGTTCTTATGTGGGGACACGGTAATTATAACGATTTAATTGAAAGCTCTCTTCAATTAGCGAGATAATATTTAACCTACGAATCCGAACTCGTTGAGCATTTTTTCAACGAGTTCTTTTAAATTGTATTTTAGCATTTTATTTTCCGGAGACATTGTTGAACATTCAATATATCCAATCATTTTTTTGAAGTCAGTTTTTCGGCCTTGATTTTCTAACCAATTATCAAATAGAATTATTGCTTCAATCCATTCACGAACAGAGTATTGAGTTTTATCAATATAAGAAAAAAGGAGCTCTCCATTTTCTTTATGATTCGGCGATGACTTTAGATGCTTTTGTAGGTAACTAAAGATTGTTTTTAATTCATCTTCGCTTCTTATATTATTTAGTAATAATTCCAGCCTTTCATCAGATAAAAAGCTAATTGGGTATTGTGCCCTGAGTCTTTGGAAATAGTTTTCAGTCATAGTACCTAACATGGTGTGCAAATTAATAATTTTGTTCTAAACTAACGAAGTTATCTATTTATAATTTAGCAAGGGTTTTACATGTTTGAAACTATTAAAAATATATGGCCATTGATACATCGCCATCGCTTACGAGTTATCGGAAGTATGCTCTTTGGTGTTGGAATGGCCTTGATTAAAGGTGGGCAAGTTGCGCTCATTGGTCCTTTATTTAATAAAGGTTTATCACCTGATTCGACTATGGAAGATATCTTGAGTCTTGTAGGTCTTCTATGTTTACTTGCCTTGATTAACTTGCCGGTAAGATTCTTTCATTTTTATTGGATGGAATATTCAATGAATGATGCTATCTGTGAGATTAGAACGAAGATTTATTCAAAAATCCAAGATATTCCAATCTCATTTTATACAACAACAAAGCAGGGTGATGTCATTTCAACAATCTTAAATGATACAATGATCTACTCTCAGGGGATTAGTGGAATTATCACTATGGTCCGTGAACCAGTGACGCTGATTGTACTTCTTGGTTATGCATTTTATATCGACTGGCAGCTAACTTTAGTTACTTTTGCAATCTTACCTCTAATGCTCTTTGTTTTTACATTCTTTGGAAAAAGGGTACGTGCCCATCAAGAAGATGTTCAAAGGCGCCTATCTGACATGACTCATATTATTGGTGAAGGTGTTGGTGGACAAAAAATTATCAAGGCTTTCAATCTTCAAGACTATACAAGAAATTTTTTCAAAAGTTATCAGAGAGAGTTTTTTGATTTTCAAATGAAAGCAGAAGTGATGAGGCAGTTTTCTCATCCTCTAGTTGAATTTATTACAACTTTAACTCTTTCTGCCGTTATTGTTTTTGCTCAGATTAAGATTTCTGGAAGTTCAATGAGTACGGGAGACTTTATTACTTTTATTGGTATCATGGCAATGATTCAAGATCCGATTAGAAAAACTAATGACGGAAACCTGAAGATTAATCAGGCACAAGCGGCAGAGAAAAGAATTTTTAAGTTTTTAAAAGTTGAAAATGAAGCTGACCCTGGAACTCAAGAAAACTTTGAATTAAAAGAAAGAATTTCATTCAAAAACTTAGACTTCTCGTATGGTGAGAACCAAGTCATCAATAACTTAAGCTTTGATATTGAAAAAGGTGAGAAAGTAGCGTTAGTTGGACTTTCTGGATCAGGTAAATCGACCTTGATTAATGTTCTCTTAGGCCTTTATCCAGTTAAAAAGGGAAGTTATAAGATTGACGGAGTTGACTCTTCTGACTTTACACTTAAAGGCTTACGCGAATACTTTGGCCTTGTTTCTCAGGATATTTTCTTATTTAACACTACAATCAGAGAAAACCTGATGTTAGGTAAAGATGTATCGGAAGAGAAGTTGGAGGAAGCACTAAAGGTTGCTCATGCAACAGATTATATTAATGAACTACCTGAAGGGCTTGAGACTATTATAGGTGATCGAGGAGTGCGGCTTTCAGGAGGTCAAGCTCAGAGGTTAACGATAGCCCGTGCTTATCTTCAAGATAATGATGTATTTTTATTTGATGAAGCTACTTCTGCCTTAGATAATGAATCTGAAAAAGTCGTTCAAGAATCATTAAATGATCTTGCAAAGAATAAGACAGTTGTTGCAGTTGCTCATAGGCTTTCAACAATTCAAAATTACGATAAAATAATTGTTCTAAAAGATGGACAAAAGATTGAGCAGGGACGTCACGAAGAACTGATGGCCTTAGGTGGTGAGTACAAAAAACTATATGAATTAAGTATGAGATCTTAAGATAGTGAAGGCTACCTAGAATGGTAGCCTTTTTCCTGCTCTAAATGGGTGTATCCACTCTGGAGCCACTTTATTTAGCTTTTCACCAGACATGACAATTTTATACTTTTCTAAAAAGTCATTTGTGAAGTTTTCCATAGAAAAGTTCTTTAAAGCATAATTTCTAATATATTCACGATCATAAATGTCTTTAGTTGTATTAAAGTATTCGATGATCTCTTCATGAGAATAGAATGTTCTTCCTGTACCTTCCACAATTAAATCAGGAAGTGAGCCAAAACTTGAGCCAAATACTGGTAGACCTTGAGTCATGGCCTCAATAATTGCTAATCCAAAAGGCTCATGCCAGCGAACTGCAAACAAGAGTGCATCACATTCGCGCATTAGATCAAGCTTGTGTTGTCCTCCTACCATTCCATGGTTATGAATGAGGGGATGCCAACCAAATAACTTTGAACCACCGCCACAAATATGAAGATGCTTATTTGTCTGTCTTGCTATCTTTACTGATTGTTTTAAATTCTTAACTCGCCAAGATGCTTTTGCTAGAAATAGAAGATTCTTAATATTTTTAATCTCTTTTTCTTTATAGATGGCAGGATACTCTTCCATATCAAGGCAGTTGTTTACGTAGCTTGTTGATCCATGATTCCTTGCATGGGACTTGGAAACAAAAACAGTGTTTAGATCAAACTTTTCACCAGGAAAACCATTACCTCCAATATTAATTAAATAAGGAATATCAAGTTTTATATCATCATTGAAAAATTGATGAATAACATCTGTGTTATCAGGTACAAGTTGTTGCCAATTATCTTTCTTTGACCAAGGTATATGTTGAATACCGTATTCTGTAACCTGGCTCTCTGCTGGTCCAATAAATGTAACCTTATGTCCGAACTTAATGAGTTCTTTCATATGCCAAAAAACAAGTCTTTCGACACCACCATATGTTTTGATTGGAAGAGCGGTGTGATGATGAATACAAACGTGCATATTAATTCCTATAGAATTGGCCTTAGCCATCTTTCAATTTCTTCTACTTTCTGATTTTTTTGTTTGGCATAAGACTCAACTTGGTCCTTTGCAATATTCAAAATATTAAAGTATTTTGCGCCAGGGTTAAAGAAAATGTAGCCTGACACTGAGCTCGCTGGATACATCGCATAGCTTTCAGTTAAGATTGCACCAGTATGTTCTTCAACCTTTAGGTATTCCCAGATTTTACTTTTTTCAGTGTGATCTGGGCAAGCAGGGTAACCAGCGGCAGGTCTAATTCCTGTATACTTTTCTTTTATAAGCTCCTCAAGTGAGAGTTCTCGCTCTTTTTCAATTCCACACATTTGTCGTGCTCTTTCGTGGATTAATTCAGCATAAGCTTCAGCTAAGCGATCTCCAACGGCCTTAACCATAATTGAAGTATAGTCATCACCTTTGTCTTCAAAAGTTTTTGCATACTCTTCAACCTCTTTACCAATTGTAACGACAAAAGACCCGATATAGTCTTGTTTATCTCCTTTAGGAAGAATGTAGTCTGCTAGAGATAAATAAGGTCGATCATTTTGTGTTTTCTCTTTTTGTTGGCGTAAGAAATTAAAAGTACCAAATTCATTCTTATTTTCATCGAGAAGGATTACTTCCTCTTCTTTTGAATATGCTGGCCAAAATCCAAGAACGGCTTTGGGTTTAAAACGATTATTATCGATAATATCATCGAGAATATCCTGGGCCTCTTGATATAACTTCTTAGCTTCTTCACCATAATCTTTATGAGAGAGAATATTTGGATAAATTCCTTTAAGCTCCCAAGTCCAGAAGAAAGGAGACCAATCAATATACTTGGCAATTTCTTTTACTTCAATATCGTCGAACTTTCTTTCACCGATATACGGAGGGGTAAATTCCTTAAAGGTATCCTCTGGATTGATGCGGTTTCTCTTACGAGCTTCCTCAAGAGGTATTGTCGCCTGAACAGAGTCTTTTTTATTTTCAAAATACTCTTTTGTTCTTTTTTGATTATCTCTAAGATCCTTAATAAAGTTTTCGCGAAGCTTTTCATTTAATAAGCTGTTACATATTCCAACTGTTTGAGATGCATCTCCTACATGAACGACTGGACTTGTACATTCTGGTGCAATTTTTACTGCAGTGTGTGTCTTACTTGTTGTGGCACCACCAATTAGAACTGGTGTTTCAAGTCCTTGACGATTAAATTCTGCAACATTATGGATCATTTCATCAAGTGAAGGAGTAATCAGACCACTAAGGCCAATGATTTTTGCATTATGTTCTTTTGCTGCCTTTATTATATCTTCACAGCTTACCATAACACCTAGGTCGACAACGTTATATCCATTGCAGGCCATTACAACACCAACAATATTCTTACCGATGTCGTGAACATCACCCTTTACTGTTGCGATAACAAAAGTATTCTTCTTACTTTTACCTTCCTTATCTTTTTCCATGTATGGTTCAAGATAGGCGACAGCTTGTTTCATGACTCGAGCACTCTTAACTACTTGTGGGAGAAACATTTTCCCTTCACCGAAAAGTTCTCCAACAATACCCATACCATTCATTAATGGGCCTTCGATAACATCAAGAGGTGAGCCTAGCTCTTGTCTTGCTTGCTCGACATCTTCTTCAATAAACTTTCCAATCCCTTTTACAAGAGAGTGAGAGATTCTTTCTTGAAGAGTGCCTTCACGCCAAGATAAGTCATCTTCTTTAGCTTTTGATTTAACGCCTTTAAATTGTTCGGCGTAGTCTATTAGTTCATCTGTTGCATTTTCTTTACGATTAAAGAGAACGTCTTCAATTTTTTCTAATAGCTCAGGTTTAATATTTTCATAGACTTCAAGCATTCCAGCATTAACAATCCCCATATCAAGACCTGCTTTAATTGCATGATAGAGAAAAGAGCTATGCATTGCCTCGCGAACGACATTATTTCCTCGGAAAGAAAATGAAATATTTGATATCCCACCACTAGTAAGTGCACCAGGGCAAGTCTCTTTTATTTCTCGTACTGCTTCGATGAAGTTAATTGCGTAATCATTATGTTCTTCAATTCCTGTTCCAACAGTTAGAACGTTTGGATCGAAAATGATATCTGTTGCTGGAAAACCAACCTCTTCTGTTAGAATCTTGAATGCTCTTTGGCAGATTGAAACTTTTTCTTCTTTTGAAGCAGCTTGTCCTTTTTCATCAAAGGCCATAACAACAACGGCAGCTCCATATTGAAGGATCTTCTTAGCATGTTCTTTAAATTGTTCTTCCCCCTCTTTTAGCGAGATTGAATTCACAATACTTTTTCCTTGAACACACTTTAGACCTTCTTCGATAACTTCCCATTTTGAAGAATCGATCATAATTGGTACTTTGCAGATATCTGGCTCAGAAGCGATAAGGTTTAGAAACTTCACCATACAAGCCTTAGAGTCTAGAAGACCTTCGTCAAAGTTGATATCAATTATATTGGCACCATTTTCAACTTGTTGGCGGGCAACATCTAGTGCCGCTTCAAAGTTTTCTTCTCGTATTAATCGAGCAAAGCGAGGAGAGCCTGTTACATTTGTTCTCTCTCCAACCATGATAAAAGGTCTTTGCCCATGGTGATTTAAATTCAGTGGCTCAAGCCCTGATAGTCTTTGAGTCTCAGGTAAATCGTGAATACTACGAGGCTTAATATCTTTTAAATGATTATAAATTGCATTGATATGCTCTGGTGTTGTTCCACAACATCCACCCACAATATTAACAAGTCCAGACTCTGCAAAATCAGTTAGAAGGGAGGCCGTTTCATTTGGTTTTTCATCATAACCAGTATCACTTAGAGGATTAGGCAGCCCTGCATTTGGATAGCAGGAGATATAACAATTTGAAACTCTTGATAATTCTTCAATATATGGACGCATCTCTTTTGCACCTAAAGCGCAGTTAATACCAACGCTAAATGGCCTTGCGTGTTCGATTGAATTCCAAAATGCCTCAACAGTTTGTCCTGAGAGGGTTCTTCCCGAGGCATCAGTAATTGTAACTGAAAGCATAATAGGAGTATCAAGATTATTGTCATCGAGATACTTTCTCATTGCAAAAATTGCTGCTTTTAGATTTAAAGTATCAAAGGAAGTTTCTGCAAGAAGTAAATCGGCGCCACCATCAATTAGCCCTTTTGTTTGTTCGTAGTAATTATCCACGAGCTCATCAAAAGTAATCCCGCGGAATGCAGGATTATTAACATCAGGAGAGATCGAAGCCGTTTTATTTGTCGGCCCAAGGGCCCCTGCTACATAGCATTTCCTATCAGGATTCTTATCCATAAATTCAAGGCAAGCTTCTTTTGCAATCTTTGCAGCTTGAACATTTATTTCATAGGCATATTCACTGAGGTTATAATCGTCTTGTGCGATTCGCGTTCCAGAGAATGTATTTGTCTCAATGATATCAGCACCGGCTTCGAGATAATTTAGATGAATTTCTTTTATAATTTCAGGACGAGTCAGATTTAATAGGTCATTGTTTCCCTTAAGATCAATTTTAGTATCTTTAAAAATATCACCACGGAAGTCTTCTTCTTTTAGATGGTATTGTTGAACCATTGTTCCCATAGCACCATCAAGAAACAGAATTCGGTTTTTTATTTTATCTTCAAGCTGACTACGAATATCAGTTACATTTGTCATCTTAGTATAGGCCCTTTAAAACTTTTGATACATTTTCACAGTCGTTCATGACATAGAAGTGAACAGAAGGAACATTTGCATTTAATAACTCCTCTGTTTGTTTACGTGCCCAGTTGATTCCAATCTCAATAATGTGATCAGGGTTTTCATGGGCCTCTGCTACAAATTCATCAGGAAAATCAACGTAGAAGTGACGAGGAACATTTGAGAATTGATTCATTCTCTTTATTACCTTTATTCCTGGTACGATCGGAACAGTAATGCCAGCTTCGCGACACTTATCAACAAATTCAAAGTACTTGCTATTATCAAAAAACATCTGAGTTACAATATAATCAGCTCCAGCATCTACTTTCTGTTTTAAGTAATGGATATCTGTTGCAAGATTAGGGGCCTCGAAATGCTTTTCTGGATATCCAGCAACTCCAACACAGAAGTCTAGTGGAAAACTATTTGAAATATCGTCGAGGTATACACCTTTATTAACATCACTAATTTGCTCAACAAGATCTTTGGCATAGAAATTTCTCTTTCGAGAAAGATCATATTTCTTATTGTAATTAAGAGCGTCGCCTCGCAATGCTAATACATTGTGAATCCCTAGGTAGTTAAGTTCGATTAGAGCATCTTCGGTTTCTTCTTTAGTGAAGCCTTGAGTGAGAAGGTGAGTTACAGTATCGATCTTAAAGCGATTTTGAATAACTCCACAAATACCAACAGTACCTGGACGTTTTTTATAGATTTTTCTTTCAACAGAACCATCACTTTTTTCATTATAATATGCACCAGCGGAATGAGCTGTTACATCAACCCATGAAGGATTGAATGGTAAAAGTTTTTTTACAATATCAGTTACTGCAGAAATATTCTTTCCTCTTGGTGGAGGAACAATTTCAAAACTAAATAATGGACTTGTGGCCTTATCGATGTGTTCAATTACTTTCATTAAATCTAAATCCCTATGTGTTTGTTGTGAAACCTTATTTTAATCATTTATAAGCGATAAATAAAGCTTTAAGGGAAGGTAGGGGCCTCAAGTTTTGAGGCCTTAGGTTAATTCGAATGAATCTGAGTAATTTGAATTTTTAGACTATTGAGGCAGGACGAATGAGGGAAAATTTATTTAAATAAATCCATCAATTTGTTGAAGATGTTTTATCTAAGGACTCTTCGATTTCGTATATTTTCTCTATTTGGAATGCAGAGGTGATTTCATATTGGAATAATATAAGTATTATCAGGGGTTTATGAGTTTCATGTTGAAAGAAAAGCTGATATGATAGTAATAAGTGAGGATTCATCGATGGAAGAGAATCAAGTATACCATTTAGAAAGTGAATTTATTCGCGTATCAGTATCGTCTCTTGGGGCGGGACTTCTTTCTATCTTTGACCTCGAGTCAAATGTTGAATACCTTTGGCAGGGGCATCCTACTTTACATCCATGGAAGCCTCAAATTCAATTTCCAATAGTAGGAAAGCTTAAGGATGATCAATACTGGCTTGGCCGTAAGTATTATCGCATGCAAAAGGATGGTTATTTAAAAGAGCTTCTATTTGAAGTAAAGAACCAGAGGCGCGATCGTATAACCTTTGTCCACACAAATACTAATGACACAGAGCTCATCTTTCCTTTTCGTTATAGTATAGAAATAACTTATATGGTCTATGGGCCAAAGCTTACAGTTTCATTTGTTATTAAAAATCTAGATAAGAAAGAGATGTTCTTCTCCCTTGGATTTGGGCCTACATTCAATCTCCCATTAGGGTATGAAAGTGTCGAAGACTGCTTTATCGAATTAGATCGTGAAGAAGAAAGAGGAGCTTACTTTTTAGAAAATGATCTCGTTAATTTTCATGATGCCGATAATAAGAAGATTATGAATAACCGAAGGATTTTTGTTAATCAAGAGAACTTCAGAGGCGAAGAGATGGTCTTTAAGGACATTATTTCTTCAAACGTTACTCTTAAGAACTTAGTTAATGAAAAATCAGTAAATATAGACTTCGGAAATATACCATATCTATCGATATGGACTTATCCAGGTGCAAAATTTGTTCGTATTTCACCAGCATTTGGAGTTACTGATGCTCTAGACTCAAATAATGACTTCTATATGAAAGAAGGACTTGTTGATCTTGAACAAGAAAAAACTTTTAAGCATGAGATCGTCTTTCACATAAGGTAGATATGTATCGAAATGAATTAGATAAAATAAAAGAAGGTATTCACAATAAACTAGAAAGCTTGTCTTGGGGAGATATGTCCATTGAAAGAAAAGCAGATAAGAGTATTGTTACTGAATTTGATATTTTTGTTTCGGACTATATAAAGAAGGTCTTTGAAGAGTCTGGTCATAATTATAATTTTTTTTCAGAAGAAGATCAGGAACGTTTTGAATTTCCTGTCATTGTGCTTGATCCAATTGATGGAACACGTGAGTTTGCCAAAGGTTATGGTGAATGTGCAGTTTCGATGGCGATATTGTATTCGGCAGATATCAAAGATGAAAGAAACTTTGGCTGGATCTATAATCCATTTACAGGGTTTGAAATTACAAGTGATGTGAAGTTTCCATTGGGAAGTCGACATGCCCATGCTGATGCTATAAATATAATGATTTCTCGTTCAGAGTGGGAGAAGGGTGCATATAAGAAGGACTTCTCGAAGAATTTCCGTATTGCTCCACTCGGCTCAATCGCTTTTAAACTTGGACTTCTTGCCGCAGGCGCATGTGAATGTGTTATCTCATTTCGCGATAAGAATATTTGGGATATCGCCGCTGGAGTAGTGATATGTCATTCAAGAGGAATTTATTCTGATGAAATCATTGATCTAGCAGACAAGAAGCTTAATGGGCCATTTATTTTTTGCCGTGATGAGCTAAAAGATATTGTCCATGAAGAAATTGAGCGCTTGAAGTCTAGTTAAAGAGCTCTTCAAAGTCTTTCATTGTTAATTTACCGCTAAATAACTCATCTTCATCTTCAGGAAGAAGTTCTTTAAATAGCTCTCTTTTGATCTCTTGTAACTTTAAGACTTTCTCTTCAACAGAGCCTTTAATAATTGGCCTAAAAACGTTTAGAGTATTTTTCTGACCGATACGGTAAGCTCGGTCAATGGCCTGAGATTCTACTGCTGGGTTCCACCATGGATCCATTATGAATACATAACTTGCTGCTGTTAGGTTTAGACCAACACCACCGGCTTTAAGAGAGATTAAAAATAACTTCGTTTTTCCACTTTGGAACTCATCAACTGCCGCTTGACGTTTTTTTACGTTAAGAGAGCCATCGATTCTAGAGTACTTCCAAGTCTGCTCGTCAAAGGCCGAACCAATGATATCAAGATATGTTGTAAACTGTGAGAAGATAATGACTTGATGACCTTCTTCAACAATTTGCTCTAAACTTTCAATGAGATAGTCCACTTTAGTAGAGGCCAAGCTTCGAATATTTTTTGTCATCTTATTCGAATGATTTTGCCAAAGGCAACTTTGTCTAAGTTCGAGAAGACCTTTTAGAATCTCACCATACTTCTTATTCTTTGGAGCATTATTAATATTGTTCTTAATTGACTGAAGTTTATTCTTATAAAATTCTTCTTCCTCATCATTGAAGCTAAGAAGAACATTATTTTCTAGTTTCGGAGGTAAGTCTGTCAGAACCTGGCTCTTTGTTCGTCTAAGAATAAAAGGTGCAGCTGTTTTTCTAGCATATACTCGTGACTTAGGTGTTGAGCTCGATCTTATAAATCGTAGATCTCCCCAAATTCCAGGAATACTTAAGTCGATAATATTATAGAATTCTGCCAAATCATTTTCGACAGGCGTACCTGTGAGGCAAACTCTAAAGTTTGCTTTAATCTTTCTAGCTGAATGAGCACCGAGAGATCTCATATTCTTTAAATGCTGGACTTCATCGAGAACCAGAATGTCATAATTTGTTTCTTCAAATTCAGCTTCAAGCTCTCTCTTTAAGATACCGTATGAAGTTAGAATAACTTTTGCTTTACCATCTTCTGGAAGCTCTCTATCTGCGCCATGATAAATATGGACATCAATATTTGAAAATTTCTTAAACTCATTCTCCCAGTTCAGTAGGAGAGAGACAGGGCAAACAATTAGAACCTTATCGATTTCGTCATAGATGCTATCGATAAAAGCAATTGTCTGAATAGTCTTACCAAGACCCATATCATCGGCAAGGCAGGCTCCAAGCTTATTTTCATAAAGAAAGTTTAGCCAATTATATCCTGTTTTTTGGTATGGCCTTAAAATATCATCAAAGTGCTTTGATAGTGGGTAATCAGGGATACCTTCAAGGTTTTGTAGACGTTCACAAAGTGCAACTTCTTCATCTGTTAGAGCTCCTTCAAGCCCAATCTTTTTGAGTTCAAAAAGTTCAAATATTCTTGCGCGAGAAAATGGTAGGATGAATTTTTTGAATTTACCTTCCTGTACTTCTTCTTTTGCTTCAAACTTTGTATATTTTTGAACAAACTTTAAAAGATCCTTTTGCTCATTATTTAAAAGGACGACGCCACTTTTTGTAATGGCGATATTATTTTCTAGATCGACATTCTTTATAACATCTTGATCGAGCTCATCGATCTCTAACTCGAGATCAAACCAGCCTGAACGTCCAATTTGCTTTCTTTCAAAGCGAATACGAGAGTTCCAGCTTTTGAGTTCATTATTATCGTAAAAGATCTCAACACCATAAGGTTTAGTCACACTAAATAGTTTTGAAAGTCCTTGAGTGATTTGAGACATGGAAACTTGAAAAATAACTTCGTTACTATCTCTATAATGATAAGAGTAGCGGAAGAAATGATCTCCAAACTCTGTAACCATGATTTTAAAAATTAATCGTTGAAGTTTATTATCATATTTATAGAGTTTATGATTTTCATGATCAAAGCTAAGTGTATATTCTTTGCTTACAACTTCAGAGATGATACGAATCCAAGCTGACTTTTTACTCTTACCAGAAAGAGATTTCTTGTAACTATCAACACCTGTTTCAAAATAGTGCTGAACTTCTCTTAAGAAGTTATATGCTTCACTTTTCTTTCTAAATAAATCGAGGTATCCACCTTCAAAAGTAAGGGAAGAGAAGAATTGTGGTGGTCTTGTTCTCTTATCTTCCTTATTAAAGAACTCTACAGAAAAGTTATTATATCCCTTTCTCTGAGAGTTATTGATATAAACTCTTAAATCAGGGGACTCAATTTCATTAATATCAAATTCATTACCTTCTACTTCAAAGGAAATATACTTTTTTAATCTTTCTGAGTAGGCGAGATTTAGTGCATCATCAATTTTATAAGAGTGAATATTAGATCTTAGAGATGATACAAATTCTCTTACTTCACTTGGAAGAGAGAAGAGTTCACCAGTATCCCAATTGAAGAGATAAAGGTTTTCAAAAACGCTTATATTACGATGGGTTTTATCGTCCTCTTTAATAGCAAAGCGAATACTTGATTTTAAGTCGTCTTGAAAATCAATTCGCTGCTCTTTATTAGGAGCGATATTAAAGACAAGTTTTCCGTTTAATGTTTCAGGAATTGGAAATTCAATCGTCTTCTTATTAGTAAGTGAATAATTAAGAGTTGAATATGTTGGCCCATGTGGAGCATTTTCTAATTCATGCGGGCCATTAATAATAGTTCCGTACTCAAGAGGGTAGACACCATATCCTCCGATTGGGGGAAGTTGTGTACTATTGTCACTTTGGTCGCCAGAAGTGGCCATATAATACATAAATAGGGCCGCAGTATGATGACAATGTTTCTCAGCTGTCCACTCTAAACAATCACAAGTGGTTGAAAGTGGTGGCTCATCAGTACCTTCAAGACGTTTTTTATAGACGACTTTAGATTCGTAAGGACGATCTTCTTTAATGATTCCTGTTGTGATGAGGTAACCATCAAGACTACCTTTCTTAAATGAAAGGGATACTTTTCCATAGCCGAGAAGTTTTCTGGCCTTAGAAATGGCCAACGTCGTAAAATATTTTTTTGCTAGATCGAGTCCAGGTTCTTGTGTCATAAATAAGCTTTATCTTTAAAAGTCTTATTATAACGTAAAATTAGAGAATGTAATAGTCATTGTTCTGTTAAAAAGAAAGGCCCCTGAATAGGGGCCTAAAATACTTAACTATTTTCGATATACGATTTTAGAAGTTTTGCTCTCGATGGGTGTCTTAGCTTACGAAGCGCTTTTGCTTCAATTTGTCTAATACGCTCACGAGTAACGAAGAAGTCTTGACCAACCTCTTCTAAAGTGTGGTCTGACTTTTCACCAATACCAAATCTCATTCTAAGAACTTTTTCTTCTCTTGGTGTAAGAGTTGAAAGTACTGAACGAGTTTGCTCAGATAATGTAATACTCATTACAGCATCGGCAGGTGAAATGATCTTCTTATCTTCAATGAAGTCTCCAAGAGATGAATCTTCTTCTTCTCCAATTGGAGTTTCAAGAGAAATTGGCTCTTTAGAGATCTTTTGAACTTTCTTAACCTTATCTACTGGCATTTCCATTTTCTCAGCAATTTCTTCTGGAGTTGGTTCACGCCCAAGTTCTTGGATAAGTTGTCTTTGAGTTCTAACCATCTTGTTGATTGTTTCAATCATGTGAACTGGGATACGGATTGTTCTTGCTTGGTCAGCAATGGCACGAGTAATTGCCTGACGAATCCACCAAGTTGCATAAGTTGAGAACTTGTAACCACGACGATACTCAAATTTATCAACTGCTTTCATTAGACCAATATTTCCTTCCTGAATTAGGTCAAGGAATTGTAGTCCACGGTTTGTATATTTCTTAGCAATTGAAACAACAAGTCTTAAGTTGGCTTCAACAAGTTGAGCTTTCGCGCGGTCAGCTCTTTCTTCACCATTAGTGATAATCTTATAAACAGTTTCGATATCATCAAAGCTCATTCCAGCTTCTTGAGATAATCTTCTTAGTTTTCTAAGGATATCTTCCTGGTTACGAACAAGTTGTTCTACTTTAGCATCTGTTGTGAAAAGCTCTTTTGCAAATGCACGTTTAAATGCATCGTCTTCCATAATCTTCTCATGAAGTTCACGGTATGCTTCAATTGTCTCTACTTCAAGGAATTTAAAGATACGATCTTGTTGTTCGTAAAGGTCTTTAAATTGTAGATAGTATTTCTTAACTGGCTCAACAAAGCTATTAATGATTTTTCTATTGAAAGTTAGATCAGCAAGATCTGTTGCAATACGGTCCATTCTTTCTTTCTCTGATTTAGAGAATTTTTCAAATGTTCCATCATCTTCATTAACGTTTTCATTGTAGATACTTGTTAATTCATCACAAAGGTTGATGATTGTCTTCTTAACTTTATCAACATCTTTTTGAGTTGATTCGTCATCAAGACCACGTACAAGTTCTCTAACAAACTCTGTCGGGTTTTCTAGTTCAGTAATACGATCTTTTAGAGTGATGATCTCTGCGATTGCGTGTGAAGACTTTAGACATGAAAGAATAATTTCTCTTTCACCTTCTTCAATTTCTTTTGCAATTACAACTTCGCCTTCTCTTGTTAGAAGAGCGACAGATCCCATTCTCTTTAAATATAATTTTACTGGATCAGTTGAGGCACTTCTAAGTTCAGCTTTCTCTTCTTTAGAAAGTGTTTCTTCGATAATTTCTGTACCATCAAGTTTGATCCCCTCATCTTCTTCTTCAAATTCTTGCTCTGTAATTTCGATTTCAGCTTCGTTGATAGCAAGCATGATGAGGTCAAGTTCTTCAGGAGCAATGATACTTGCTGGAATCGCATCATTGATTTCTTCTGGAGTCAGGGTGTCTTGATCCTTACCTCTAGAGATAAGTTTTTCAAACCCCTTTGATTTTAAAAATTGTGCAGCACTTGACATGTTCGGTTTCTCCAATTTTTACTTCAAAGTAAATAACTTTTTTTCGATGTCGTGAATCTCTTTTAACAACTCAGTTAATTCAGATTGAGTTTTTATCTCACTTCTTTTTAACTTTAGGAGTTGTCTTTTTTCTCTAAGATTTTCTTTAATTAATTTTTTTCGAAGGTCATTAATTATTTTTACAGCTTTCTCTTTTTCTAGTTGGATTCCTTTATTTTTTATAATGCCTTTTTTGATAATTTCTTCAAGGCCGTATTCGGAAGAACTCGAAAGTGCAAAGTTTTTAAATTCCCTCTGATCTATCTCAAAGATTAAATTTTTTAGATTCAAAATATATTCTTTTACCCTATCTGACTGCATAAAATCAAGTAGATCGGTCATTTCATCATACTCAAGGCAATCCGGATGTTCAATGATAGCAAGTAATAAAGTTTCCTCTGTTTTGGAAATCTTATCCTCTTCTTCAGGGTAACTTGGCATCCCGTTTGCAGAGTCTTCCACAAAGTTTGCCATATAATCTTCATCGTATGCAGGAGGTTCCTCTTGCGGGGTATTTTGATTAGTAATTTTAGGTTGAAAAGTTGAGCTCTTCGAATCTTTTAAGAATTGTCCATAGTTATCGAGAATACTCTCTTTACTAGACTCTAGGCCAAGTTTCTTTGCCCATGAGACAAGCCTTTCATTGGCATTAAGGTCATTGCCAAGAGGTGAAACAATATCAAAGGCTTGTTTAAGAAGATTTAACTTTTCGTCGAGAATCTCTATTGGTCGCTTAGGAAGCAACTTGTTAAATTCATAGTCAATAAAGGCCTGGGCATTATCAATTCGATCTTGGAAAGCAAGAGTACCTTCTTTATCAAGAAAGTCATCAGGATCTTTATGTGGAGATAAGTCGACAAACTTAGGTAAAATACCGTGTTCCAAGAATTGGCGGTTTGTTCTTTGCGATGCTTTATATCCTGCTTCATCATTATCCAGAGCGAAATAAATATTTTTCGTCATAGACTTAAGTGTGCGCAGGGAATTGTCACCAAGGGACGTACCCATGATGGCAACGCTATTTTCGAATCCTTTCTTGTAAGTTGCAATTTGGTCCATATTTCCTTCTACGACGATAACGCTATCGCGCTTTCTAATGAAAGATTTTGCAAGATGGAGGCCATAGAGTAGGTTTCTCTTATTAAATATGAACGATTCTATAGAATTCATGTACTTAGCGTGTTGATACTCGTGAATTCTTCGGCTTGTGAAGCCAATAACTTTACCGTAGTGGTCCCAAATAGGAAACATAATACGCTCCCTGAAAGTATCATAATGGGACCCATTATCTTTATTGTGTTTAATAATTCCTATTTTTAAGGCCGTTTGAAGAATTTCATTTCGGTCTTTTTTGGGAAGAGAGCATACATAGTCATAGACACTATTCTTCTTTGGGGCAAACCCTAGTTGATAGAGGTCAGCAATCTCATCACTCAAGTGACGATTTTTTAGAAAGTCTAGATACTGCTCTGGCTTGAGGTTTCGGCCAGATTGAAAATATATAGTTGATGCCACCTTAAGTAGTTTTTCAGCATAAATGAACTCTTTGGATTTCTCTTTCTTATTTGTGTAAGAGTCAAAATCAATTCCAAATTTGTCACATATATCCTTCATTGCTTCAATGAATTCCATGCTTTGCAGGTTCATAACAAAGTCAAAGTGACTGTGACCGGCTCCACATGAGAAGCATTTATACATTCGTTTATCGTTGACGACAGACATAGAAGGGTTTGTGTCATCATGGAAAGGGCAGACTCCATAGAGATTATTTCCCTTTCGAACTAAGTGCACACCATAGCGCTCGATTAAATCTGAAATCGGGATCTCGTTGACGATTTTTTCGCGCAGTTGTTGTAAAGACATGTGTGTGACTAACCTAGCTAATTAATTTGCTTTTTTGGATTTTAGAACAAAAGCTTTAATATTTACACCTTGCTCGATAAATATTTTCTCAAACTTCGTCTTAAATTGGCAAAGTAAGTGATCTGGAGCATCATTCCAAAGGTCTTTAGTTTCTAATTCAAGTTCAAATAGATCCTGCTTTTCAATAACTTCCTTCATCCACTCAGCATATCCATCGTGATCTGTTTTAACAAAGAAGTATCCACCTGGCTTGATAACTTTGTAAGCTCTCTCTAAAAAAGGAAGTTGAAAAAGTCTCTTCTTGTGATGACGTGCCTTCGGCCATGGATCAGGGAAGAAGTAGAAAACCTTATCAAGCTCGTTTTCAGCAAAAAGATGCTCAATTCTTTCACCTTTTGCTCTTAAGTATTTGAAATTTCTATATGGTAGTGATTTTAATTTCTTTGCTAGGGCGTAGCTTCTCTTAAAACGATAATCGAGTCCGACAAAGTTTTGGTCGCGATATGAGTCACAGTATTGGAGCATGAAGTGTCCGTAACCAGATCCAATCTCAAGACATAATTCACCATCTTGTTTGAAAACTTCGCTATTCCATTTCCCTTGGTATTCTTCGGCCTCTTCATCTCGAAGAACGAACTCACTAAATTCAGTTAGTTTATCGTGGTATGGATTACGATGCTTGTATTGGAAGTCTTTTGAAAAAGACTTATCCTTATTTTGTTCATAAGCAAATGGATCGTTTGTCGCTTCTTGAGCGTCTGATTTTACTGGCAACTTGAACTCCTAAATGATTATTGCACCTAGTTATCAAATTCAAGTCGCTCAGGCAAGGTATTATAGGCTCTATTAAGAGATTCTACATACTTGGATTAAGAGAATTTTATTGAATTCTTAGCGATTGAGCATTTCTTCAATAATGCGTGCAGCTTTTTTGACTTGTTCTGGATCTTTGAATCGATCAGCAATAGCTTTTTTCAATTGTTCGATCTCAAGTTTGTCTTGCTGCTTATTGTGCTCTTTTGATGTAGTGGGTGCTTCATGCTCGTGTGAGCGAGCACCCATGTATAAATTTGTGTATTTTTTTACACCCATTGGATATCCTAAGCTGCAGCTTCAGCTGAGCTCTTTTTCATTGATGATACTCTTTTCATGTGATCTTCAATTACTTCATATAGTTCTAGTTTTGTTGAATAAGGATCCATTCCGTCTGGCATCGTTGAGTAAACAACCTCATCGTTAATCTCAGCGAAAATAAACCAGTTATTACCTAATTTTTGGAATAGTACTTCTGTGCCTTTGTATGAAACTGTCATAATCTTCCTCCTGATTTATGCTTAGCAATCCTTGCTAAAACAATGACACTAACTATATCGACACTTAAATTTATTAATTAAAAATATATGAGTTTTCTTTTAGACGGGGAAAAAACTACCTAGGTCGTCTAAACCCTAGTAACGATAGGTGATTCCGACATTATAGCCAAAGGTTCCTTCAAGCTCTGTTGAAACGGAAGGTGAGGGCCATAGTTGCCCATGAGTAAACTGAGCATCAGAGTCAAGTGTTGATGGAAGCTTAATATCAATCACTGGGCCGTGATAGAAGTAGGTGTGTTTTGAGCTGAATGCTCTTTTATGAGATAGATTAACTGCAAGGCGAATATTGAACATCATGCCAGAAAATAACTTCTCTTCAGCAATGGAATTTGTCTGGTCATCCTGAGAAATAAAACGTCTTTGATAATTAACACCTACTTGAAGCATCGATTCGATTTCAAAGTATTGTCTTTTATGAAAGGTGTATGAAACAACAGGTCCTAATGTAAAAATTGAACTACTTTCTTTCGTAAAAATATCTCCATTTAACTGATACTCACTCTGTCCCGTTGAGATACCACCATAGAAGCCAAAGTAGAGGCGGTTTTCGTCATCAAAGCTTGCAGGTCTTAAGTATTTGATATTTAGACTACCCTCAAAACCATTGCTCTCTCTTTCAACTTGAGAGGTGTAGCCGTAACGCGAAGTTGGCCCTTGCTTAAATATAAGGTCCACTTGGGCCCGGTTTGTAGGATGGCCCTTTAGGGGATATTCATCAGGAATTGGTTCATCTATTACATAATCAGTTGGGTCGTTCTTCACATAGATTGTGTTTCCAATTTCTTCTGAGTCATTATTTAAAACCAGCTTAATGAAGTCTTTCCTAATATAGGCTTTTCGTCCATCTCTCGTTAACGTAACATAATAGTTTTCATTATTTAGATAGTTCGGATGTAAATAAACACTGTCACCCTTTCTGATGCGCATAAGAATTCTTCCACTGGCATTGGGCTCGCTTACAACTGGTGCTTCATGAACTCGTATAATTCCTTGAGTTGCAAGAGTCTTAAAAGACAGTAAGAGTATTAGGAATACTTTTATCATATGGAAACCTCAAACTCCTTTCCTATACTGAGACTTAGCATTGTCGCTGAATTATCATCAGTAAGTGATGTATTTGGAAAGAAGACATTTGCATCAAATGTATATGTTTGTTTTTTTAAATCAAAACTTAAGAAATAACTTTTGTAATTATAGCTGAAGTTGGCGCCAAAAGAGTCAAGAGAGTGGTCTACTGACTGACCAAATACTTCGGCCGAAGAATATAGTGAGCGATTGGCCCCAAGTCCGGCCGTCATAAATGAGTCATTGTTAATACGATAACGGTATTCAATTCTTAAGCCTATAGAGTAAGTATTGAATTGAACTTCTTGTCCGCTATTTTGTGAGAGGTACTCGAAGTTTACAAATACTGGAAGGTCCTTAAATGTCTCGACACCTGCTTCAAGAGTGAAGTTTGTAGCATTAAGAGATAGGCCATCTGTGAAGAAATTAGGCGATGAAGAACCAACTCCTGCTTGAGCGTGTAAGTAGGTATGGATTTGTTTTTTATCAAATTCAACGGCCTTAAATTTTTCTCGATTAAAGGGTTTAAATGTTTTCTCATGGAAGGTGAGAATATTCTCTAAGTGATTTAAATTTTGTCCTTGTGTGACATATTTAACATCCTTCATTTCACCGCTTTTAGGAACAAGGTAATAGTATTTTGATCCTGGTCTTATTTCTTGTGTACGAATAATCGTATTCTTTGGCACTCGGTAAAACTTTGTTCCCTCTAGGTTTTCAACGAGAGAATTCTTTAAAATAACACTTCGAAATGTACGTACTTTGAAATTATTCTTAGTGTATTTAAAGCGCTTACGATAGTTGATTTTTTGAGCATTATCTTCTCGACCAAGCTCTAATAGGTCGTTAAAGAGCTTCTCTTCATTTGCATGGCTTGCATTTGAAAAGAGAAGAGTAGTCATCAATAGTTGGAGAAGAATTAACTTAGACAATTTATGGCCTCTTGAAATGCTAGAAAATTACTTTCGTATTTAAAATCTTTGGATTGGACTTCGTTTATAGGAAGCCATTTAAAACCTTGGTGTTCCTCTTTTGATATTGTTATTTCATCCTTGTTAGTGAGGGACGCAAAACAATATTCAATAACATCCTTTCCCCAACGATCATGAAATTTAAATTCTTGGGAGAGTTGAACTAATTCAGCTTCCTCAATTCCCGTTTCCTCTAAGAGTTCTCTTTTGGCCGCAGTGAAAATATCTTCTCCAGACTCAACAGATCCTGTTACATTTTGCCAACCAAATCCTCGATCGGCTTTCATCTCAAGGAGAAGGAGGGCCTTTTTCTCTTTGTGCAGAGTGATAATTTGGACTTTTTTATGCAGTGAATTCATATCTTTATTATAGCAAAATTTTGAAATTACAGTGGCTTGGGCAAAAAATGGGTAAATTTCTTTAATTTGTCTTACATTCCGTTCATTTTGCGTCGCAATTTTTTGTCGATTCCCGTGGTTTTTGGTAGATTATTGCGATGGATTTAATGCAGATAATAAATAAATTGACGTTGGCCTTACCAGGCTTCTTACTGGCAATCTCGTTTCATGAGTTTGGTCACGGGTGGATGGCCAAGAGATATGGAGATGATACGGCCGATAGACTTGGGCGCTTAACTTTAAATCCAGCTCCACATATTGATCTTGTGGGAACAGTTATCTTTCCACTTGTTGCTATTTTTGCTGGATGGATCCCATTTGGTTGGGCAAAACCAGTTCCTGTGGATGTTCGCCGCTTTAAAAATATTAAGTCAGGACTTTTTTGGGTTAGCTTTGCAGGCCCTGGAGCAAATTTATTGCTGATGGTGTTTTCTGCTCTTCTTTTTGGAATGGTTTACGCCTATGTTCCTGCTACATTCTCACTAAAATCACAATTCATACAAATGCTTGAATACTCTGTAATGATTAATGTCGTTTTAGCAGTATTCAACTTGATTCCATTTCCGCCATTAGATGGCTCAAAGATGGTAGCAGCATACTTAGACTACAATACAGCACGCAAATATGAAGAGCTCCAAAGATTTAGCTTCGTTTTCATCCTAGTACTTTGGTTTACACCAATTTTAGGCTATGTGATTCGACCAGTAATGGGGCTTGGATTGATTTTAATGAATGGTTTTGCAGCTATTCTTTCCTAGCAATAGGATTTTGAGGGATTAACACATGTTAGACACAACGATTAAGGTTAAAACGGATACGTTTGATGGCCCCTTGTCTCTACTTCTTCTATTAATTCAGAAGGAGCAGATGTCAATTAAGGAGCTTGATCTCACAAAGATCACAAAGCAGTACCTGGATTATCTTGCAAATATGAAAGAGTTAAACTTCGATATTGCAGGTGATTATTTATTCTTAGCTGCAACTCTTGTTTTACTTAAATCTAAGAATGCCGTCACAGAAGAAGAGCAGGCAAAACTGCACAATCAACTAGGAGCAGAAGGCTCTCTTAATATCACTTCTCATGCAGAACTTGTTCGCCGCCTTGAGGAGTTAGCTCTTTATCAAAAAATGGGACAACGCCTGATGGAGCTACCACAAAAAGGTGTTGATATCTTTGTTAAGCCAAAGATTAATCGCAAAGAGATTGTAAACTCAATTCTTACACCAATGGATCTCGAGAAGTTAACTGATACGATGATTGACTTTATTTTCCGTCAAAATCGTAAGTACACGGTTGTTAAAAGAGATCGTTTATCGATTAAAGAAAAACTAGAATTCTTAAAGAGTTATTTATCAGTTGGTCAGAAAACTAATTTAGAAGAGCTTTTAGAAAACGATAGCAATAGTCGAATTGCAACAACGACTGGTGAGAGTACTGCAAAAGTTTCGGCCGATGGTAAGAATACGATTGATAACGTTGTTATCACTTTTATTTCATTATTAGAGCTAGCAAGACTTAAGCGACTAGAGATTTTTCAAAATGAAAACTTTGGTCAAGTCTATGTTGATGTTGTTAGATCACTCGATGACTTTGACGTAACTCAGGCAGATGGTTTTGAAGATGAAAATACAGCTGAGCAAATTGATGCTCAAGAACTAGAACAAGCAATACAACAATAGCATACATATTTAGAGAGATTTATGATGGAAAACAACACAATGAATGAAGATTTAAACTTAGAGTTTGTATCGACAGATGAAGAGATGCTTGAAGAGCTTGAGATGGCCCTTGTGCCTTCAGATGATGATCTTGAGTATCCAGAAGAATACTTAAAATTAGAGTCAGACTTTGCAGATGAAAAACTTCAAGAAGATAAGCTTTGGAAGGCGAGAACTGGCCTTAACGAAGAGACAATTTGTGGTGCAATTGAAACAATTGTTTTCATGAGCGATAAGCCTGTTCCATTAATGAAGATTAAGGCTCTAATTGATGATGATATTCCACTGAGAGTAGTTCACGAAGCAATTTCAAGACTTCAGGAAGAATACGAGTTAAAGCATCATGGTATTCGACTGCAAGAAGTTGCTAATGGTTATCAATTTAGAACGAAAGCAACTTTCTCTAAATATGTTCAAGATTTATTTAAAATTAACGAGCTTGTTTTATCTCCAACAGCTCTTGAAGTACTCGCTATTATTGCTTATAAGCAACCAGTTTCAAAAATTGAAGTTGAAAAGATCCGTGGTGTTGATAGTTCGCATATTGTGCGCGGACTTATGGATAAGAGACTTGTTAAAGTTGCAGGACGCTCAGATGAAGTCGGTAGACCAGTTCTTTATGGAACGACTCCAGAGTTTTTAGAAGTATTTAATCTTGCAAATATTGATCAACTACCACCTGAGCACGAGCTATCTGAAATTGCTACTCAAGGTGTAGGGAAAATTGAAGATATTAAAACTCTTGTTAATGCTGACCTTAAGTCGCGCTTTGACCAAGATGAAATTGAAGAACTTGATAATATTGCAGCATCAATTAAGTCGATTGATTCTGAAACAGCATTTACAAAATCACTTAGAGTTCAAGAAAGAAAACGTAAGAAAGGGGAAGGAGATGAAGTATCTCTAACTGCCTTTGACCTACTTGAGCAACATCTTGATAATTCTCTAGTTACTGGTGCTAATAAAGAGTCAGCTAGCTCTGAAATATTCACTGCCATTACTTGTCCTGAAGTTATTGAAGATCTTTCTAAAGGTCCATTTAATGTACCTGAAGAAGAGGAAGATGACTTTGAAATGATCGATCTAGATTCTGGTGAAGTCATAAAAGATGAGCCAATAGAATTTGAAGATAATAATGAAGATGAGTCTGAGATTGAGGCACAAGAAGTTGAAGCTCAAGATTCTGTTAATGAGGCCCTTAGTGAAGTGGCCGAAGAAATCTTAACTCCTGAATCAACTGAGAAGAAAGTTGAAGAAGTTGAAGAAATTGCAATTATCGATGAAACGAAAACGGACAATGAAGCTAATGAGCTGGCCCAGGCCCTTGATGATGCCTTCTCTAAACTTTTTGGTGGAGAGACTTCACTGCCTCAGGATGAGATGGCCGTTGACCTTGATGATAGCATCAATGAAACAACTCAGAATTTAATTAATGGGGCCCGTGATTTGGATCTGGACCTTGATTTCTTAAATAACAAGGACTTAGAAGATTCAGACTCACGTCCTGAGTAATATATAATCAAGAAATAATTACTTAAATACTTGTAAAAGCTTACGTTTAGTTCTATCTATGCGTAAGCTTTTTCTTTATAACCTTTTAACCGCCGTGATGGCAGATAGGAGTATCAAATGTCTAAACTAGTACGTTTACAAAAATTTATTGCTGATTGTGGAATTACTTCACGTAGGAAGGCCGAAGATTTAATTGTTCAAGGTCGTGTGAAAGTTAATGGAATCACAATTAGAGAATTAGGAACAAAAGTAGCACCTGAAGTTGATGCGGTCGTAGTTGACGGTAAAGCAGCTGATCTTGGTGCTGTTGAAAAAATCTATATGGTTATGAATAAGCCTCGTGGTGTTATGACAACTGTTAATGACCCAGAAGGTAGAAAGACTGTTATTGATCTTTGTAAAGAGATCAGTGAGAGGATCTATCCTGTAGGTCGTCTGGACTACCTTTCAGAAGGTCTGCTTCTCATGACAAATGATGGTGATTTTGCAAACCTTGTTATTCACCCAAGTTCAGATTTAACTAAAGTCTATGAAGTTAAAATCTTTGGTGCTGTTAATGAATTCCTTCTCAAGAAATTAAGAGCTGGTGTTTATATTGATGGTGTTATGACAAAACCTAAGGCGGTTCGAGTTATTAAGCAACTTGAAACAAAGACTTGGTTAGAGTTCAGAATTACTGAAGGAAAGAATCGTGAGATTCGTCGCATGTGTGAAGGTGCGGGACTTACTGTTGATAAACTAAAGCGTGTTGCAATTGGTGGACTAACAGTTGATGGAATTGCCCCAGGTTCATATCGTTTAGTTTCAAAGAAGAGTCTTCTTGCAGCTATTGGTATCGATAACGTTGGAAATAAAACGGCAAAAGCTGTTGAATACATTTCAAGTAAAAAATCAGTTAATCTTAAAAAGAAAGGTCATCAAAACTGTACTGCAGCTGATGATAAGGCCTTCACGAAGTTCAGAAAAGAAACATATTACAAATCATTAACTGATATTGCTGAGACTAAGAAGGCGAAAGAGAAAGAAATTCGTCGTCAAGCTTGGGAAGAAAAAGAAGCTGCTCATAAGAAGAGACAGGAAAAGAAGAAGGCTCGAATTGCTAAGAAAGAGCTTAATGAAAAACCAGTTCACGTTGAATTTGTTAAATAATAAAAAAGCCGCTCAGATAAGCGGCTTTTTTTTAATCATTTATGGACATCTGGATATCTTCTATTCTTGTGTCTATTCTTAAATCTTCACCATTTCGTCGAATATATCGATCGAGGTATTCTAATTGGCCATAAATTTCTTTATAGTCATTAGTTCCAAATTGTAGATCAACTAATGTTTCAGAATCATCTGTAATTAGTAAGTCAAAATAGAGGTAATCCTCCAGATTATCTTGTGGTAGGAGATCTGCAAGTATTTGCATAACATGGTATTCATTTCTTAATCTCTTGAGCTTCTTTGTGAACTTCTCCACTTTTTCTTGATATGGAGAATCACTCTTAATAATATTGTAGAAGTACTCAGCTAACTTTTTTGATTTCCTTAAGTACTCACGCTCAAGTTGCCACGTGTAAAAGTGATCAGTCTTATGAAGGTGACGATTTGATAAACGAATAACGTCTTTACCTTTTAACTTTTCTTGCATGATTGAGATGAATTCTTCCAGAGTGTATTTATCAAATACTGAAAAGGCAGGGCCTTTAAAAATCATCTTAAGATTTGAACTAAAGTTAACGTATCTCCTCTCTAGTGAGATACTATCTAGTACATCCTTCTTGAAACGTTCAGGAACAATCCCTTCCAGAACCTTCTTATATCTTCTTTGCTCTGACTTTCTAAATTCATTGTCACGTCTTATGAAGTTCATCCCGACATTTAAGAATTTATGATCCTCATGAGAAGAAGTAAGGCCATAATAAGAGAGAACCTTTTCTTCTTTTGTATCAAAAATTTGAATTGTGATTTTGGATTCTGATCTCTTCGTATAATTAGGATAATAGAAGGCGATTGTAGAGCCATCTAATCTCTCGAAGTTGAATCGGTTGTTAATATAGTGGCCACGTGAACTAAGTTTTAGAAAATCTAAGTCTAGAGTGACCCCTGATGAATTTGAGGTATAGCGGTTGTGACCTTTAAAGACTCTTTCAACTCTTGGAGCTTCTAGGTCTTTGTCTGCAACTGCAAGACGATCGACATCTTCAAGGTTTACTACGTAGTAGCGATCGAGAAGATCTGTATTTAATGATTCAGCAAGAAGTTTTGCTTCTTTGAATTTGAATACATTATTGAATAGATTATTATAGACCTTACGAACTTCTTCATCTTTGAGATCAAAAACATAGTCAGATAGAATAATATTACCTTTTGTTTTCGATGTATCGAGTTTGATCCAGTCTATTTTATATTCATGATCAACATCAAATCCTAGAATTTCGAAGCTGAATAATTCGACACCAAAGCTACTTTTAAAACTAAGTCCTCTGGCCTTCTTCTTTTCTGCAATAATCTTAACTCTTACTTTTTGATCTTCAAGTTTATAGACTTGAATAAGAAATTCTCCTGCAAATGTATAAAAACCAGTGAGACCAGTTTTTAAGACAGGAGCAACGTCACTATATGAAAAACCTGTAGTAAGTGCCATTGAAGCCGGTATGGAAATGAAGTCTCCTTCATTTAAACGATCAACGTATTTAGCTCTAATAGGTAGCTTGGCAACGTTAAATGGTAGTGCCTTCATAGCATCAATCTTTTTAACATATTGACGTGAAATAATAACTTCGTTTTTACGATTCCCCTTTAAAAATAGAGGTGATTGTAATTCAGGAAAAAATGTTCTTTTGCTATCGTGATCTATTTTAAATTCAAATCTGTCACGTCTTGTGTATTGGCCTGGAATATAAGACTTGTCGACTTCATATTCATACTTACCTTTCAAACTTAGGCCATCATATAAGTCGATCTTGAAGATATCGGTATCGAGGCTAATAGTTAAACTATTAAAAGCATCCACAAGATTACGCTTTATATTCTCTTTGGTTAGGTAATTCTTTAGAAAATAAGTAAACTTACTCTCTTTTTCTTCCTTCACTGGTTCTGAAATTTCAGGGTTTGCAGCAGAGATCGTTAAGCTAATTAAGAATAATGTGAGGATAGTGAATTGTTTCATTCTTAGGTTGTATCACATAACTAACTGATATAACTGTAGGTGTGTAAACCTTATCTATAGCTGTATAGTGTGTAAACGGCCGTAACATATTGAACTTATATAACAGCAATTTTTGGTGACAATAATTAGAGTCAAAATAAGTCTCATTGTTTGTAAGGGAATTTGTTTATAGAAATGTTAGCAAAAGTAAAACATTGACATAAATCAATATAAAAAAAATCTCAATATCTCCGATAAGTCATCATAGTTACTAAGTTTTCAGTGAAAATCTCATTGATAAATATTTATGGGAAAGAACGTACCAAATATTTAGAGTGATATCACGGTGTTATAGTAGGAAATATACATTCCCCAGGAGATAAAGAAATGTACGATTTAAAGAAGTTCTCTTTCTTAATTGTGGACGACATGAGCACAATGAGAAAGATCGTTAAGAAGCTGTTGCGTGATCTAGGTGCTGACAAGTTTGTTGAGGCTGTTGATGGAAAAGATGCTTTAAAAAAGATTGTCGAAAACAAAGGTGGACCTCACGAAATCACATTTATTATCTCTGACTGGAGTATGCCAAATGCTACCGGACTTGATTTGTTAAAAACAATAAGAGGGAGTGAGAACTTCAAAGAAATGCCATTTGTTATGGTTACTGCCGAACAAGATGTTGCCCAAATTCAAGAAGCTATCGCAAGTGACGTTGATGGATACGTAATTAAACCATTCGACTCAGATTCTTTTAAAAAGAGACTGTCGTTAGCACTGAAAAAAAGGTTTCCACAAGGATAACGAGGAGAGCTTGTAATGGGCATGGTAGAGAGGATTACCAAAAACCACTTTTCCGTATTAGTCTTTTCGGGAGATATCGATCAGGATTGTGTTAAGTCACTTGCAATGATCTTTGATGCTATTTTAGAAGATGAAAAGGATAAGTTGATTATACTAGACTTCAAAAAAGTCGAGTATATCTCACCAAATATTTATAATGAGATTTTTAGGTTATTTTCTTCTGCGCAGGAAAGAAAGATCTTAATTTATACAATCAATGCAAAGCCAAAGCTAGTTAGAGAATTAAAGAGTGATTTCGTTGATCAGAAATTCAATTTTACAGATTCAATTACTAGTAAGTTAGAAGAACTTAATCTTAAAAAGAAGAGAATTGTTCTTGATGTAAACTTTGTAAACCCATTTATTCAAGCAGCTATTGATACTTTTGGAGTTCAGGCAAATTTGAAGGTTTTACCTGGGAAAGTCTCTAAGGCCAAGGACTTTGAAAGTTATGAAATAGGAATAATTGGATCAATTGATATTCAAAATGAGGCGTTTGAAGGAAGATTACTGATTTGTTTTCCCGATGCTGTTTTCATTAGTATTTATAATGCCATTTTTGGTGAAGAGTATATGGAACTTAATGAAGATGTGAAGGACGCTATTGCTGAATTCACAAATATTACTCTTGGGCAGGCCAAGGCCACACTAAATCAAAATAAAGGAATTGTCATAGACCGAGCGATACCATCAGTTTTACTGAGAGAAAACTTTGATGAGATCGAATTAAACAAATATGAATCACTAATGATCCCTTTAGCAACTAAAATGGGTTCATTTTATATTTATATTCTCCTAGGTGTTAACGAATAGTTAATAACTTAGGTTTTGAATGAAATGATAAGTATTTAAGAAGTAAAGATTATTTACAGAAAGTTTTAATAAGTGCCCAAAAACACTAATTTATTTTTCAATATGTCCGAAAAATAGATGAGATAAAAACCAAACGAGATGTGATTTATGGATGAGTTTGAATTAGAATTAAAAATGGATTTCCTTGAAGAGGCAATTCAGCTTCTAGAAGACTGTGAGGAATCTTTCCTTGAACTTGAGTCAGGTGTTGAAAACCCTGATGATCATGTTGATAAGATTTTCCGTCTTGCTCACAACCTTAAGGGGACTTCAAGGGCCGTTGAGTTTAGTGATGTGGCAGAGTTCACACACGAAATGGAAGAGTTGATTTTAAAAGTTAAGAAAGGAGAGGTGGAAATCTCTGCTGATGTAATTGATGTCTTTCTAAAATGTTCTGACCATTTAAATCATATGATCGTAGGCCTTAGAGAAGATATTGAGGCCCGTTTTGAATCCGATGAAATTATTGAACTTATCAAATCTGTTGGTAGTGCTGACTTTGAGCATGAGGAATTAAAAATATCAAATCTTCCTGAGGAGTCTGAAGACTTTAACGAGGAAGTCGTTGCTGAAGATGATTCGCATGAGTCTGAGGACTCTGATGATCTTGAGGAAGAAGAATTAGAAGAGATTTTTGCTAGTGATGAAGATGGTGAAGATGAGGAAGCGCTAGCAACTCGTCCAAGTAATGATGATATTAGTGATCTAGACCGCCTCTTATATGGTGATGCCGCTGGTGAAGAAGTGGACTTAATAGCACCTGTTAGTGCAGAGAAGCCGCAAGAAAATGTTATTCCTATTGAGTCTGTAAAGAAAGAAGAGTCAACTAAAAAAGAAGAGAAAAAAGCAGAACAAAAAGTAGAGCCCAAACAGGCTGCTGCAGCTCCTAAAAAACCAGCTAAGCCAGAAGAAACAATTCGAATTGGTGTTAGCCGAGTTGAAAAATTAAATAACTATGTTGGAGAGCTTGTTATTCTTCAAACAGTACTTAGTGAATGTGATGATCTAGTTATTGATGATCATGTACGTAAGAGTGTGAGCCACTTAGCAAAAATCACAAAAGAAATTCAAGATATCTCTATGAAGATGAGAATGGTTCCATTAAAGACGACATTCTCAAAACTACAAAGAATTGTAAGAGATACATCAAAGGCTCTTGGTAAAAAAGTAAATTTAAATATTGTTGGAGAGGATACTGAAGTTGATAAGAATATCTTAGAGCAACTTTCTGATCCTCTTGTCCACATCGTTAGAAATGCTGTTGACCACGGGCTTGAAGCAACTAGCGACGACCGCCTTGCTGTCGGTAAATCTGAAAAAGGTGAAATCCAAATTAAAGCATATCACGAGGGTAATAGTCTTGTGATTGAAGTTAATGATGATGGAAAGGGAATTGACCCGGCCGTTATCAGAAATAAAGCAATTGAAAAAGGTATTATTAAAAGCACCGATAAAATTGCAGATCAAGATGCCATAAATCTAATTTTTGCTCCAGGATTCTCAACTAAAGAAGCAGTAAGTGAGATTTCAGGACGTGGTGTTGGAATGGATGTTGTTAAAAGAAATATCCAAGACATCTCTGGTGCTGTTGAAGTTAAGTCCGTATTAGGAAGTGGTTCTGTTTTTAGAATTAAACTACCACTTACAATGGCAATTATTGAAGGGATGGTAACAAGAGTTGGTAGTGAAAACTACGTTGTTCCACTTAATTTAATCCATGAGACTTTATCTGTAACAGAAGAAAATTATCGCAAGGTAAATAATGTTGGTGGTTGTGTTGTTCTCAGAGGACAAGTAATGCCTGCCTTCAGGTTAAGTAAGTTACTAGGACATAGGCCACAAGAAGATAATAAGAATGAAATTGCTCTTGTTGTTAGAACTGAAGATATGGACTTCGTTATAATTGTAGATGATGTTCTAAGAAGACAACAAGTTGTTATTAAGAGTTTAGGTAATGACATAAAAAATACGCAAGGCTTTATGGGAAGCTCTATCTTGGGTAATGGTAAGCCTGCTTTAATCTTAGATCTAAAAGAATTAGTGGTTGATAAAGTCGCAAAAGTAAAAAATAAAAGTTCAATAAGAAACGTCGCTTAATTTAAGCATTTGATGTGGGGATATTATGGAAAAAGAAATGACAGATGTAACACAAAGATACTTAGAATTTAAACTTGGAGAAGAGCACTACGCAATTCCTCTGTTACAAGTTAGAGAGTTAATCTCTTTACCAGAGACGACTAGTGTACCATTTAGTCCAAAGTATTATGTAGGTATTATGAATCTTAGAGGTCAAGTTATCTCTATTATTGATATGCGTACAAGACTTGGTGTACAGCCTTCAGAGTCAAATGAAGAAGCCGTAATTATCGTAGAGTTTGGAGAATTATGCCTTGGAATAGTTGTGGATAATATTTGTAAAGTTCTTCCTGTTGATGAGGATAAAATTCAAGAAGTTGCATCAATTGAAACGAAGAAAAGAGATCGTCTAAATCGCGTTTATCGACATAGTGAAACAGATACTCTTATTCAGCTTGTTGAACTGGAGTCAATTCTAAACATTGACGAATTAACTGGCTTAGCAAAAAAAGCAGCTTAATAGAGAAAAGATATAACAAAATTTTGGGGAAAACTATGTCAAAGACAAAACTATCAATGAGTAAGAAGACTATTCTTAGTTTCTTAGGGATCTTTCTTATGTTTGGTATTGGTTTAGGTATTACAATCTACTCTTTTAATGGGTTAGTTGACAGCCTTACCGACACAATTAATAAGGACCTTGAGAAAAAGGATTCATTCCGAATTGTGGCAAAGAATATCGTTGAACAAATCTCATATGAAAAAGAGTTTGTGATCACTAAAGATGAATTTGCAGCTGAGCAGTTTCACGAGTTTTCAAGTTATAATGATAAATTACTTAATAAAATAAAGGAAACGAAGTTTGACTTTGCTGCTGAGGTCGATTGGCCAGCAATAGATAAAGCCTATTTAGCATATAAAGACAATTTCAAAGAAATAGCTAGGCATACTAAGATTGAAGATGATTCTAAAGATGGATTAAGAGGAGAGCTTAGAAGTTATGCTCGCAACATCGAGGAGCATATTAAAAACTATAACTTGGGTGATTCCTTTATGGTTTCTCTCCTAAGTCTAAGAAGATATGAAAAAGATTTTCTCCTTAGAAGAACTGAGAAATATGTTAAGCGTGCAATGGCCGAGTCACAAAGAATCAAAGATGAGCTAGTTAAGAGAAATTATAAGAAATATATTGTTGATGACTTTAATAAATCTATAGATGGTTATGTAAGCACATTTAAAAAATTATATGACAATCAACTTGAATTAAATCGTCACATGAAATTATCACAAGAGTATGCTGGAAAGACAATCGTTCTCATTGATGGTGTTGTAAATCTTGTGGATAAGAGAATTGAAGAAAAAGTTGCTGGAATTAAGGTAAAGGAAAATCAAGTCACTTATACTGTTCTAGGTTTATTTGGGGTTATTGCTCTATTCGCATTTGGTTTCCAATATAACTTCTCTAAATCAATTAAGGCTATTGTTGATCTAAGTATGAGATTAAGAGAGTCATCACAAGTAACTGCAAAATCGAGTACTAATATGTCGATGGCCTCATCTAAAGTTTCGTCTTCTGTAACGGAGCAAGCAAGTGCTATTCAGGAAACTGTTGCAACATTAAATGAAATCTCAGCAATGGTAAATAAGAGTGTTGAGAGTGCAAGAACGTCAACTGAAAAAGCTGATGAGTCTCAAAAAGTTGCTCAGGAAGGTAAGCTTGCCGTAAATGATATGGTAAATGCTATTGATCAAATCAACGGTAATAATGAAGATATCATGAAAGAAATGAGCCGTAGTAACGAAGAGATCGTTAAGATCGTTGACGTTATTAAGGAAATTTCTGAGAAAACAAATGTTATTAACGATATTGTTTTCCAAACAAAGCTATTATCTTTTAATGCCTCTGTTGAAGCGGCTAGGGCCGGTGAACATGGGAAGGGATTTGCTGTTGTTGCTGAAGAGGTTGGTAATCTCGCTCAGATGAGTGGTAACGCTGCACTTGAGATTGAGGACCTACTTGGTGGATCAATTAAGAAAGTACAATCTATTGTAGAAGAGACACAACGAAATGTTGAATCACTTATTAAAGATGCAAAATCTAGTGTTGAAAGAGGTGTAGACGTATCTGAAAGTTGTGGGAGAATTCTTGACCAGGTTGTTGGCAATGTTGAAGCTGTTACTAAATTAATGGCCGAAATCTCTACAGCATCTCAAGAACAAGCTGAAGGTATTAATAATATCACTGTAGCAATGAATCAGTTAGATGAAGTTACTCATTCTAACTCTACGATTGCTCAAGAGACGTCTGGATTTGCAGATAGCTTATCTGAACAGACTACTATCTTAAATAATATTGTTGAAGAACTAGAAAGTGAAGTACTTGGAGGCAAAGTTCATGTAAGCCAAGTATCAAAAGATGATTTAATTGATTCTATTGGAACGACTAGTTTTGAAACAGAAGATACTTATCAGCCAACAGCAAGTCACTCTGTAAAAACTGAGGAAGACTTTCCAAGTTTTGAGCCAGAGATTGTTGAAGAAGATAGTTATGAACAAGTAGCTATTGCCGAAACAGCAGATGATCCTGTTATGGAAGTATCAAGTGAAGAATATCCTAGTGAAGATGATGATCGATTTGATAAAGCGGTTTAAGAAGAAGTAGTTGAGAGATAGAGATAATGGGTAGTTTAGCAAAAAGCTATATTGAGATTGCTGATGTTATGGCAAAAGAGAGTGGAGCGCATTTTACAGCGCAAAACAACGCCATGATTAAATCTCGTATTGATAAGAGAATCGTAGAATTAAAATTGAATGGTGTTGATGAATATTTAACTCTCATCAAGAAACCAGGCAATCAAGAAAAGAATGCTCTTATATCGCTACTAACTACTCATTACACTTTCTTTATGCGTGAAAAGGGCCATTTTGATTTCATTGTTAAATCATTGCCAAAAATAATTGAAAGAGCAAAATCTAAAGGTCGTAAGAAGCTTAGCATTTGGTGTGCTGCTTGTAGTAAAGGTGACGAAGTCTATAGCCTGGCGATGGTGTTAAAGTATCATCTTAAAAAAATTGATCCGAGTTTTACATTTGAAATTTTAGGGACAGATATTTGCGAAGCATCTATTAAGCATGCTCAAAAGGGTGTGTATTATTGGAAAGAGCTGCAAAAAGTACCAAAAGAGTATCTTGCTGGGAATTGGTATAGGGGAAGTGGAGATATTTCTGACTTTGTAAAAGTTAGTGATGATCTTAAGAAATATTGTCGTTTTAAGACACATAATCTTGTAAATGATGATAGTCCTGAATATAAAGAAGAATTTGACTTTGTTCTTTGTCGTAATGTTTTTATATATTTTAATGAAGCGCAAATTAACAAGGTCATGAAAAGTCTTAATAGGTGTATTGTTAATAAGGGATACCTATTTCTTGGCCTATCCGAAACATTATTAAAATATGAAGGTTTCCAAAATATTGGCCAGTCCATATTTTTTAGAACTGATACTGATGTAAATTCACCAGTTCAACTTAATAAATGTGCAAAGAAACGAATTCTGATTGTAGATGATTCGGCAACTGTTAGAAAGCTTATTAAGAAATGTCTTGTGGATAATAATGATTTTGAAATTGTTGGAGAGGCAGTAGATGGTCAAGATGGCCTTGATAAGATTAAAGAGCTTAGGCCAGATGTTATCACACTTGATATTAATATGCCTAAAATGTCTGGTCACGAGGTAATTAAGCGACTGCCAAGTAATCTGAAGGTAGAAACAATTTTAATTAGTTCTGTAAGTAAGAGTGATGGTGATATTGTTATGAGGTGTCTTGAAGATGGTGCCTTTGATTATATAAAGAAGCCTTCTTTTGACGATATCTTCAATTTCAAAAAAGCCTTAACGGAAAAAATTAATCTTGCTTATAGTAGTATTGTAAAAAGTAAGAGAGGACGTTTATCAAGTTGGCAAGGTCAAGGTACTTTCAATTTCCAAGAAGGACAGCTTATTGCTATTGGGGCCTCGACAGGTGGAACAGAGGCAATTAAACAATTGTTACTTACTATGCCAAAGCAATTTCCACCTATTTTAATTGTTCAACATATTCCACCAGTTTTTTCTACTGCTTTTGCAAATAGACTTAATGAATTATGTCCATTTACCGTAAAGGAAGCAGTTGATGGTGAGGAATTAAAAAATAATACCGTCTATATTGCACCTGGTGGAATCCATATGGGTGTAATAGGAACTAAGAATTTAGCGATCAAGTTAGATGAGGAAACACCACTATATTCAGGTCATAAACCTAGTGTTGATTACCTTTTTGAAAACTTAGCAAAAGTTAAATCTCATTGTGTTACTGCTGCATTATTAACAGGTATGGGAGCTGATGGTGCTAAGGGATTATTAAAACTAAAAGAAAATAAATCATTTACGATTACACAAGATGAAGACACATCGGTTGTTTATGGAATGCCGAAAAAAGCATTCGAACTTGGTGCATCCTGTGAGTCATTGGCCCTTGATAAGATAACCGACAAGATCTTATCAAAGATAAAATAGAGAAGAGGAGTTTGGGGGACGTATGAAAAAACAATGGACTATTAAAAAGCAATTAATTGCTTTGTCTGGAACAATGCTTTTAATTCAATTAATTATTGCGGCCGTAGGATATACATCTCTTACTTCTGTAAAATCACATCTATACACAGTTTTTTCAAAAAGACTTCCAGGTATTGATGCATTAGTACAGGCAGATAGAGATTTTCAACAGATGCTTGTTGCAGAAAGATCACTTTTATTAGATGGACTTACTGCAGAACAAAAGAAGTCTTTTGCACAAGATTATTTCGATAATAAACAACAAGTTGTTGATCGCTTTAATAAGTATCGAAAGTTCGCTAATACGCAAGCTGAAAAAGAGATTTCTGCTGGCTTTGAAAAAAATATTGCCTCTTTTGAAAAAGCTGCAAAGGCGCATTTTGCTATCGATAGTAATGGGGATTTACCAGCAGGTATTTCTAAGGCAGAGATAAGAAAGCATTCTCTTACAACATTAAATAAATCTTTTGAAAATGCCCGTGAAGACTTAAATAAGTTACAGGAACTTATTATGAGTATGGGGTCAGCAGAGTTTAAAGAGGCTGATAAAACATACTCTCGTTCAGTTTTCTTAATGACATTTATTTCAATATTCAGCTTTATTGGTTCGATCTTTATTGCTGTCTTTATGGCCCGTAAAATTGATAGTCGTATTAATGGAATTGTTGATTCAATTTCAACTGAAGGAAATAATCTGGATGCAGTTTCAAAAACATTTAGTAGCCGTTCTGTAGCATTGAGTTCTATATCTGAACAATTATCTGCTGCAGCTACAGAAACATCGAGCTCTCTTCATGAAATATCTCAAATGATTAAGAGTAATACGGATGGATCAAATAAGGTTGCTCATCTAATTCAAGAGAGTCAGGGACTTGTAAATGATGGTGTTGGTTATCTTTCTGATCTTGCTCAAGGTGTAAAAGAGGTTGACTCTAGTACGACAGAATTAGCAACGACTGTAGAAAAAAGTAATGAAGAGCTAAATGAAATTGTAAAAGTATTTGAAGAGATTAACGTTAAAACGCAAGTTATTAACGATATTGTGTTTCAAACGAAGCTCCTTTCTTTCAATGCTTCAGTAGAAGCTGCTAGAGCTGGAGAGAATGGTAAGGGCTTCTCTGTTGTCGCTGAAGAAGTTGGTAATCTTGCAAAAATGAGTGGTGAATCAGCTGATGAAATTTCAAAGCTTCTCGTCGATAGTTTAAAGAAAGTTTCACAGATTGTTGAAGACTCAAGTCGTCAGGTTAATAATTCTTTAAATGCAAGTAAGGATAAAATTAATAAGAGTGTTGAGATTAGTAGCCAGTGTCAAAAAGTTTTTGGACAAGTTATTAATAACTTTGATGAAGTTGCTGCAAACTCAAATGAGGTTGCATCAGCATCAAAAGAACAACTTATTGGAGTAGAAGAAGTTAGTAAGGCAATGCAGGAGATTTCGAGTTCTGCTAGTCAGACCAGTCAATCTGCTCATGACCTTAAAGCTGCTTCAACAGATCTAAGTCAGTCAGTAGTAAATATTGGTGGTAATATTACTAATTTAAAAACATTAATTACTGAGAATACTTCTTTTGTAAAAAAAGGCGAAGTGATCAACTTTATGCCCAAAGCAAAGAAGGCTTCACCGAAGAATAATAAAGCCGCTTAAGTTATCATTTAGGGGTAACTCATCTATGAGTTATCCCTAATATAATCCTAAGAACTTCCACCAAATACCGTCTACTGTCATCCAGATCGCAATATTTACGATAGAAATAATAAATCCAATTATCCACCATTCACTCAATTCCACATTTTACTTTGACCAAATCAGTGGTTTTTATTGATGCTATTCGATATTCATACTGCTTGCAATTTAACTTTTTATTAGGGAGAATTCGCTCATGAAAATTTTGGACTACCATGCACACCTATATTACGACGATGAAACTTATGAAAAAGCATTAAGAGTTATTAATAAAGCTCGAGATCTTAACTATATTCAGGTTGGAAGGGCCCATCAAAAAGAGGTCGGTCCTCATCCTCGATGGAGTTGTCAGTTTCTTTTTTCTAAAGAAAAGCTTAATGATTTTATACCTTGGCTTTTTGAAAATAGAGATGAATTAACAGTTTTCTTACACGCTAACACTGGTAATGATTATCTTGATCATACTCAAAATACTTTATGGATGGGTGAAGTTTTAAGTTTGAAACTAGAAATATTTAATAAATAATATCTCTCTCAAAGCCTATAAATACTATGTGTTACAGTTCTACTAAAATTGTGGGAAAACGTAAAAGTGTCAAAAGTATTATGATCTATAAACTATTATCGACCTCTTATTGAGCTATAATTTAGTTTAGGCAATAACATAGTTATGTACTTAGGGGGAGAATATGAGTAATGAAGTCAATTCTGAAATTCAAGAATTAGTTTCTGATCATAAGTCATTACGAGATGACTTTAAAGAGCTCATTATCATGGCCAAAGAAGTTGAAGTAAAATGTGTCGATCCGGATGTCCCAAAAGAAATTTCAACATTCTTATTACGCTTTTGGGTCACTATTGAGGCATTGATACAAAAAATAAGAAAGGACCATATTTCCTTTGATCTTAGATGATCGTGTAGATGAAAGTTATGGTGACATACAAGAGGTATTAGCAGTACATCGCTGTTTTGAAAAAGAATTACAACCATTAATTGATGAAGTGTTAAACTATGAAGTTGCGACAAAAAGTTGTGATTTATGGAAGAACTTAGTTGAGAGAACACGTCTTTTTGTTGAAGATCTACAGGCCCATGTTAAAAAAGAAGATCGTTTTTTAAAAAAATCAATTGCTATCTTTGATAGCGAGTCAATTGATGAGCTCGATTTAGAACTTGAACTTGAGCTTGAAGTCAGTTAGTGAGGTCATGTTTTATCAATAAAATATTTGTGCAAACAAATTAATCTTACAAAGAAAAACTCTTTAATTTCATCGGCTTAATAACTTTGTAGTTTAAAAGCTTGTACCAAATTTACCATGATGAATATCATATTACTTGCACCGCGTTAAGTTAGAATAAGAAGCTAAGTATAGTTGTCTTATCAAGGGTGTAAAAGTGAGTGCTGAATTCAAAGCCAAAGTAGAAGAGTTAATCTCTTATCATCAAATTATTCGAAATGAGTTTAAAGCATTAATGCGTAGATCATATGAAATTGAAGAGAAGTACCAAGATGATCCAAATATTCCAAAAGGACTTTCTAATTTCTTCATCCGTTTTTGGATTACTATAGAAGCAGATATGCAAAAAGAAGAGTCTCATTTATTTCCTCTTCTTTTATCAGATGAACTAGAAACCTGTGAAGATATCAAAGAAATATTAGAAGGGCATGAAGAGCAGGAGCTAGAATTAAAAGAGTTAATGGCAAAGGTTCAGGGATACGAATTAAGTAGTGAAGTAAATAAAGAGTGGACTGAATTTGTTAAAGATATCAAGAGAGTTGTTTTAGGAATTAATATTCACATGGATCGAGAAAATGAAATTCTCTTTAAATATCTTTGTGAAATTGAAGAGTCTAGCGCTTTACAAGCTTGTTCTTAAAATAGAAAGACACCAAACTCTTGTAGCAATAGCTTAACAGAGGAAGAAATTGATTTCTTTGATGGTGTTACTGCCCAAATTGGGATTGATTGTTGTGTGTAGTCACTTAGAAGTGGTAGCAGAGTTTTATTTCTAATATGGTCTAGAACATAGACACCTGGGAGTTTACAAATACCTAGGCCTTGAAGAGAAGCATTCATGATGGCCCTACCGTTTGAACTTCTAAAGTTTCCTCTTATTGAAACTTTTTCATTTCCACTCTCATGAGTAAAGCTCCACTTTTCATTGCTACCGATAAGACAATTGTGGTTAATAAGTTCTTTTGGTTTTTTTGGAATTCCGAATTTATTTAAGTAATTTGGAGAAGCACACACAAATTCTTTTCTTTCTGAAATCTGTATGGCAAATCCCTTTGTAGGTTTTTTTTCAGCGACGCGAATTGCAAGATCAAACTCATGAGTTGTTATATCCACAAGCTCTGTGGAGAAGTCTAATTCCGCTTCTATTCCTGGATGCTTTAATAAGATATTTGATATCATTGGTGCGATAACATCTTCTCCGTATGCACCAGCTAAAGAAATTCTAATCTTACCTTTGGTGTCTTTTACTGTTTCTTTAGAAATCTTAGTAAATCTTTCTATTTCTTCGATATGATTTGCACAAGTTTCGAAGTATTTTTTACCAAAATCAGTAAAGTCAATAAAACGGGTATTTCTTTTTAAGAGAGGCTGACCGAGCTTTTCTTCTAGCTCCTTAACAGACTTACTCAAATGTGAACGTGAAACCTTGAGCGCTTCTGCTGCCTTTGTAAATGAGCGAAATTGGGCAACTTTGATAAAGCTATAAATATGGGTAAGGTCCTTTATTGTTTCCATGTGTAAACAATTTGTATCAGTATGTCACAATTGTCAACAATCTGGTTTCCCCTTATAATAATGAATCAAATAAATAATTAATCGGAGGTATATATGAAAGTAAAAGCAGCTGTTGCTTGGGGCCCAAATGAGCCACTTAAAATTGAAGAAGTTGACCTAGAAGGACCAAAGAAAGGTGAAGTTCTTGTCAAGATGCACGCAACTGGTGTTTGCCATACTGATGCATACACGCTCTCTGGTGCGGATCCTGAAGGGCTTTTTCCTGTAATTCTTGGCCATGAAGGTGGTGGGGTTGTTGTTGAAGTTGGTGAAGGTGTAACAAGTGTAGAAGTTGGTGATCATGTTATTCCTCTATACACTGCTGAATGTGGTGAATGTAAAATGTGTAAGTCTGGAAAGACCAATCTTTGTTCTTCTGTAAGAGAAACTCAAGGTAGAGGACTGATGCCAGATGGGACAAGCCGCTTCTCTAAAGATGGTAAAATGATCCATCACTATATGGGAACTTCAACTTTTGCTGAATATACAGTAGTGGCAGAAGTTTCACTTGCTAAAGTTAGTAAGGAAGCTCCTCTAGATAAAATCTGCCTTCTTGGTTGTGGTGTAACAACTGGTATTGGTGCCGTATTCAATACTGCAAAGGTAGAAGAAGGTGCAACAATTGCAGTTTTTGGACTAGGTGGTATCGGACTTTCAGTTATCCAAGGTGCCAAGATGGCCAAAGCAGGAAGAATTATTGCAATTGATATTAATGACGATAAGAAAGACATGGCCATGAAATTTGGTGCAACTGATTTTGTTAATCCAAAAAAATATGACAAGCCAATCCAAGAAGTTATTGTTGAATTAACTGATGGTGGTGTTGATTACTCATTTGAGTGTGTTGGTAATGTTGAGCTTATGAGATCTGCTCTTGAGTGTTGTCATAAAGGTTGGGGTGAATCGATTATCATTGGTGTTGCCGGTGCTGGACAAGAGATTAGCACTCGTCCATTCCAACTCGTAACTGGACGTGTTTGGCGTGGTAGTGCTTTTGGTGGTGTAAAAGGAAGAACTGAACTTCCTGGCTACGTTGATCGTTATATGTCAGGAGAAATTAATCTTGATGACCTTGTAACATTCAAACTACCACTAGAAAAAATCAATGAAGCTTTCGATTTAATGCACGAAGGGAAGGCCATTAGAACAGTTATTGATTTTAACACTGAAGGGTAAGCTATGAGCTTTGAAAAAATAAAGAGTCATAAATCGTTTGAAGGGGAGACAGCTTTCTGTCTCCACTCATCAAGTGTAACAAAAACAGATATGAAGTTTTCGTACTTCAAACCTAAGACAGATAAAATTGAAAATATCATTATTTGGTTATCTGGGCTTACTTGTACTGAAGAAAACTTTATAACAAAAGCAGGAGCTCAGCTTCACCTTGCAAATACAAACACAATGATCGTTTGTCCGGATACTTCTCCAAGAGGACTCGATCTTCCTGGGGAGCATGATAGTTATGATTTCGGTTCTGGGGCCGGTTTTTATCTTAATGCCACAACTGAAGGATATAAAGATCATTATAATATGTATGACTATATTGTGAGTGAACTCATTCCAATGCTTAAGGATGAATTTAAGCCTGAGAACTTCTCAATCACAGGTCATTCAATGGGGGGACACGGAGCTCTTGTTATTGGTTTAAGAAACCCTGATCTTTTTAAAGCGATTTCTGCATTTTCTCCAATTGTTAATCCTACAGCAGTAGCTTGGGGAGAAAAAGCGCTCACTGGTTATCTTGGTGATGATCGTGAAGCATGGAAAGCATATGATGCTTGTGAGCTTGTAAAAAGTGGGAAGCGTCATGTTAAGAAAATCTTAATTGAACAAGGTTTAGCTGACGAATTCTTTGAGGGACAACTTAAAACTAAGAACTTCGAAGATGTTTGCACTGATAATAATCAGGATTTACAAGTTAATTATCGTGAAGGTTATGACCATAGCTACTATTTCATTGCTAGCTTTATTGGTGATCATATAAAACATCTAATTTCATGATATAAGCCTCCTTTTTGGAGGCTTTTTTACTTTCTTATATTTGTAACATTAGAATAATAAGCGATATAATATCCCCTATGGATAATATGAAACTTGTATTTTATGGTGCCACTTCAACAGTAACCGGATCTAAGACATTATTAGAAATTAATAATAAGAAGGTTCTTGTTGATAGTGGAATGTATCAAGGTGATAAAGATTCTACGAAAAAGAATCAAGTTCTTCCCAATTTCAATATTAATGAAATTGATGCAATCTTTTTAACTCACGCTCATTACGATCATTGTGGCTACTTACCTGTGCTAATAAAGAATGGCTTTAAAGGCAAGATCTATTGTACAGAGGGAACACGTAAGATTGTTGAGCTTATTTTAAGAGACTCTGCTAGTATTCAAGCTTACGAGTTTAAAGAAGGTAAGTCTCAGTCAATCCTCTATGATCTTGATGATGTTGATGCAACTCTAAGTCATCTAAGGTCTGTAAGTTTAAATAAATGGTATGACAAAGGCTTTCGATTTATCTATGAAGAAGCGGGGCATATCCTCGGTGCCGCCAATATCACATTTGATAATGGGACAAAGAAAATATGTTTTTCTGGAGATGTAGGAAGAAGAGATGATCTAATTCATAATCCGCCACAAAAGAATATTCAAGCGGACTATCTTGTTTTAGAGTCAACATATGGTGATCGGCTTCATAAGAAAGAAGATTCTATTGAAATATTAAAAAAACATATTGAAAGAATAATTTCAACAAATGGCGTCTTACTTATCCCTGCTTTTGCTGTCGCAAGAGCGCAGGTTCTTATGTATCTAATGTCTGAGCTGTTTGCAAAAGAGCCTCAAGTAAAAATACCTGTCTATCTAGATACTCCAATGGGGGTTAGGGCCACAAGACTCTATATGGGTATGGCCGACTCGCTAAAAGTTGATCCTGAACAATTTAATGAAGCAATGAAGTCTGTGAAGTTTATAGAATATAGCTCCGATACAAAGAAGCTAGCTAGAACAAAGAAACCATTTATTCTAATTAGTTCGTCGGGAATGATAAGCGGTGGAAAAGTTCTCAAATACATGGAAATGTATGGAAAACATGAAAATAACACTATTCTTATAACTGGATTTCAAGGTGAAGGAACAATCGGAAGGAAGTTAGTAGAAGAAGAAAGAGAAATTTACTTACTTGGACATAGTATGGAGGTTAAGGCACATGTGGAGAAGCTAGAGTCTTTATCTGCTCATGCTGATCGAGATGAATTAATCGAATTTATTCAAAAAGTTGGGCCATCGTTAAAGAAAGTCTTCTTGAATCACGGAGAAGAAGAAACAGTTATACATTTTGCAAAGAGTATTGAAGAACGATTAAAGATTAAGACCATCAATGTTGAAGATGGTAAGACATATCTTTTGGATAGTTAATGAGCGCTAGAAAAAATAAAAAGCTTAAGTACTTAATTCGAAAAGTGAATCGTACGTATGAAGAATTTGATAAGAAGAAGTTTGCAAAAAGTTTAAAAGCTGCTGGTGTATCAAAAGAGGACACTGAAGATATTGTCAATGAGGTCTATCAGGGACTAGAGCCCCTGTCATCAACAACCAAGATTCATCAGCAAACATATCGAGCTTTAAAGAAGATCTCCAAAGTCGATGCTGCTAATTATAATATCAAAAGGGCCATCTATAAATTAGGTCCAACAGGTTATCCTTTTGAAGTCTTATGTGCAGAAATGTTTAAGGCCAAGGGGTACGAAACTCAAGTTTCTGTTTTAAAAAAAGGAGTGAATGTTCTACATGAAGTGGATGTTGTCGCGGAACGTGCTGATGGTGATATATATTGTGAATGCAAATTTCACAATCGCAAATATTATAAGAACGATGTGAAAATTCCACTCTATGTTCATTCGCGCTACCTAGATATAAAAGAGGCCAATCCAGAATTAAAATTCCAATATGCACTGATGTCCAATACTCAATTTTCTGAAGATGCAATCGCCTATGCTAATGGAGTAGGCTTGCTTCTTTATTCAATGAATTACCCTAAGAAGAATACTTTCTGCCAATTGATTCAAAAATATCGTATCTATCCAATAACAGCTTTATCGACTTTAAGGGCACGAGAGAAGAAGGCCCTATTGCAAAGAAATATCGTCGTTATTAAGCACTTAGAAAGAAAGCACCTTGAAAAGCTTGGTCTCTCAAAGAATGAAATCAATAAGGTCATGAGAGAAGTTAAGCTACTTCTTAAGCGAGATTAATCTAGAGATACGTAATTTTAAGTGTTTAGCTCTGGTAATTATTACAATTTTCCCACGAAATGATCGTGCTCAAACATGAATATGTCATAATTCTGCTACGCATCATCATTGTTTAGGGAGAATAAAATGAAAAGAGTAATGTCTGGAGTTCTTTCAGTTCTTATCTTGTCCACATCAGTTAGTGCTCATGCTTCTGATTTTGAGAGTTATGTGAGGACCATTAAGAATGCAAAACTAGATTCACAACTTGAAGCTGAAATCAAAGATGTTGTATCTCGAAATAAATTACCACTTACTCGTCCAGAGTTTTGTCCACTAAATAACACTCGCTCATATGAACAAGCATTAACAAGTCTAAAGAATATTGTAACGGTATTTAAAGATGATTGTTTTGATGGGAATGAGTCTTTAATTGGAAACCTTATTGATAGTTCAAATGAGTTAGAAACTGAATTAAATAAATTGAAAGAAGAGCAAGGAAAAGAAACGACAGATGTAATCCCAAGTAGTGAAGAAGTAACTGTAGATGGTATTCCTGTAGCTCAAGTAATTAATGGTGTTAATACGTTATTTTCAAATAATAGTTGTTCTAGTTTAGAGAGAACACCTTTCTTAGAACGATCAGCAGATATCATTCAAACATTTTCACAATTTGGTTTATATTCGCCATCTGGAATTACTGTTGCATATGGTGGATTAGCAGTTGCTTCAATCTTAAGATTTGTAAGCAATATCTTTAATGATAGATTTGAATTCGAAAATGAAGAAGATATAAATACTTTCGTAAAACTTAATTGTGCTTACTATGATGTTCGTAATCAGGTGAAAGCACTAGAGATTTTTGATATTGACACTCAAAGACACTATACAGACCGTGAGCTTTCAAAAGCACTTGTTGCACAAATTAAAAAAGATTATGAAGCATTAGCAAAAGCGAAAGAAAATGTTGAAGCAGAGTTTGAAAAGATTAAGTCGGCAGAAGTTAATAAGATAGATGCAGAAGTTGAAAAATTAATCTCAGGTCTCTATGAGAAGATGAAAACCCCTTTAACAGATCTGCCAGGAAAGTCTGCTCGCTATCAGCAAGCTGAAGTTTTAGGAGAGTTGGCTTTTTCTAAAGATTTATTAGAAGAGTACTTGGATTCTTATATTTCAGAGTCAAAAGGAGCTGATCGTTTCTTAAATATATTATTTAAGCAGAAACTAAGTCTTTTGGATAATCCTATGGCACTTATGGAAATGAGCGTGAAAGACTTTAACAAAGAATTTCTTGCTGATATGGCAAGCTCTTTCAATCGTGTTCTTAAAAATATTAGTGCAAAGAGAGAGAAAGCAAGATCAATATTTGATGACACATATATTATCTCTTTGGGTGATGAAAATATAACAGTGAAAGAGTATAAGGAACTATTAAAGAGTGAAGATCTTAAAAAGAGAGAAAAGAGAATCACTGATGCTTTAGCTGCAATTTCAGATGTCGACAATAGACTTGCTGCGATTATTGCAAAAAAGGAATACTCATCTGAAGACTCTAAGGATGGTGATCTAAGAGAAATTATTAAATCATTAGATATCATTAGAAATCATGTATACGGAAAGTACGGCCGTGAATTTGTCGATAAAATGAGAAGTATGGCAGAAGATCAAAATAAGAACTTTAATGATAAGTATAAGGATTTAGAGAAGCATTACAATATTAGTGAAACTGGTGAGTCTGATGACTTAGGCGAAGATAGAAAACTAAATGCTTGTGTTGATGTTCAAACAACTCGAGAAGTATGGGTTTATGCTCAAAAGTTATCAGAGCTTGGTTATGACTTTTTGGCCACAAATAATGATATCTTTGGAGATGCTGATAATAAGGATCGCAGAAAAATTAAGTCTCATAATGATTCAGCAATTCTAGCAAGAAGAATCATTACTGCTAGAAATTACTTAAAGAAAATCTCAATGCAAAGAGAATTAGGAAGAAGTGAAGTTGAAATTGAAGGAGAGACTTACTCATTAGAAGTTGCTGATAATGTTGCTCGTACGATTAACTTTTACGGTAAAGAGTTGACATTAGAAGAAGCCCAAGAGTACCTGGATGATAAATTTGGTCATAAGGGATTAAGAGCAGACCGCCTAGGTCAAATAATGATGGAGATTGTTAATAATCGCGATCGAACAGTTGGCCTACAAAAGTTTTATAAAAAGAATAAATGTTCTAATTTAACAACAATAACAAGGTAAAGAAAGGCCCTACTTTAGGGCCTTTTTTTTTACTTACAATTAACCTTCTTTAAGTACTCTGAGTCTTTTTCTATTGCTACAAGTACATCTAATTTTTTAATTAACTTGTATGGAGGGGAAATGAAAAGAGTTCTTACAACAACACTATTTTTATTAAATTTACTATTTGCACAAGGCGCTAGTGCTCAAACATCTGATATTTTAAATACTGTTGAATACGCACTGACTGACTCAGTTAAATCATTAAAGATACATTATTCAGCTCATAACGGAGCAAATGTAAAAGAGTTTTTAAGAGGACGAGAACTTGTTAACTCTGTTCTTAAGGGAATCATTGATGAAGGCTTTACACCAATTCAACCAACTTTGGATATTGGTATAACACCAGTTAAGATGCCTGAAGGATTAAGTGTATTAAAGGATGGGAAGCTATTTGTTTCAATTACAATTGATGAAGATACTTTAGAAAGAGTACTTCTTGACTATTTTAGGTTTGATACTGTTACAGAGGATGGAATTTTGTTTTTCCTACATAATAGCTCTAATACAGAGGAGTTTCACCTAGGAAAGGATCTTGTTTTAGCAGTAATTGCAAAGATTAAAGAAAGTGGATTTGTCATGGATGTTACAAACTTAGAAGTTGGAATCTCTCCTGTGACAATGTCTGGCGAGCATATTATTGAAAAAGATGGAAGGCTTCTAGTATCTACAGAAGTTAATCTTGATAATTTAGAGAGAACTCTTTTAAAATACTTTGTTTGGCCAAATTAATTATAAGAATAAAAAAGACTAGCATAAGCTAGTCTTTTTTTATGGTGCCTCGGGCGAGACTTGAACTCGCACGCTATTGCTAGCAACGGATTTTGAATCCGTCGTGTCTACCATTCCACCACCAAGGCATAGAGATACGTGAATCATCTTAATAAATACTTTGGTCTCGAAAATTCAGTCGGGCAAGTCCCTCCTTCTTTTCTACGAGCCAACTAAGCATCAAAACCGCTTTGCGCTTTTGCTGCATGTTGGTCCACCACCAAGGCATAGAGAAGATACGTGAGTTATAAGTCTATTCATATATGAAATATCAGTCAATTATTAATATCATTTGAAGCTCTCTTTGTAGTATGCAGCGTGTTGATGAGATTTATCCATGGCCTTGCTAGTATATAAATAATCTAACTTGAGGTTCCTATGATTGAATTCGATTCATTAATATATTTACTCCTATCACTATTTATTCTTTTCGTCTTATTTAGCCGACGAGTAATGACAAATACAATATGGACTGCGACTATGACTCCTCTGGCTTCGATTATTGGAAGTGGGTTTTTGATAGCTGCACCACTACTGAATAGCTTAAGTGGTAATAGAGCACCATTTTTAATGCTCATTCTTTGTGCTGCCTCTTACGGTGTAGGGGAAGTAATTCGTTGGAATATCGTAGATGTTGAGCCACGGCTAGAATCAAACGATATAGAGAACAGTAAACAAAATAAAATAAGAATAAATGAGAGGTTGGGAGAATGGGTTCTCTCCTTCGCTTATATCTTATCTATCACATATTACTTGTATTTATTTTCATCATTCTTTTTGCGTATGACTGGAGAGCATAGCATTTATGTAGAAAAGGGTGTCGTCACTCTTGTTATCATGTCTATTGCATTCTTTGGCCATCAACATGGTTTAAATTCGCTAGAAAAGCTTGAGTCGGTATCTGTTAATATAAAGTTATCAATAATTATAACGTTTCTTGTGGGATTAATTTCATATCAATTCTTTAATGCAGAGGGCATGAGGGAGGCCACTGAAGTTGCAAATGATCTCAGTTTTAATACTGTTTCTGTCGCATTAGGGCTTCTTATTATGGTTCAGGGTTTTGAAACAAGTCGATACCTCTTTGAAAAATATGATCGTCAAATGAGAGTGAAAAGTATGCGATATGCCCAGCTTATAAGTAGTTTGATTTATCTAATTTTAATTATTTTCTTTGTACCAGTTTTTCATGCTCATCCATTAAGAGGAGTGATTAGTGAGACATCAGTCATTGATATTGGGAAGTATGTGTTCACTCTTGCTCCAACGTTTCTATTCGCTGCTGCCATGGCAAGCCAGTTAAGTGCTGCGGTAGCTGATATGGGAGGTGGTGGAGGCTTAGTCTCAGAGTTGTCAAAAGGTAAAATAAAGTCAAGTAATGCGTATCTGATTATTGCGCTAATTGGAGTCGTTCTTGTTTGGTTCTTCAATATCTTTGAAATTATATCTTATGCTTCTAAAGCATTTGCTCTTTATTATTTCTTTCAGTGTGTTAGTAGCTGTCTAATACAGTACCGTCTTAATAGAAAGAAGTTTTTGTTCTCTGTTTTGATGTCTTTACTATGCTTGGTTATTGTTATCTTTGGCCGAGCTTATGAATAATTTACCTTTCTTAACTTATTGCATGTGAATACAGTTCCGAAAAAGTTTACGTAACTATAAAAAAGGAAAAGTTATGAAACTAGGATTTGCAATTGTATTTTTATGCCTAATCTCATTCTTTGTTGGACGAGGAACAAGTGTCATGTCGACGGCATTCACTGAAACCAAGCAGTATTTTAAAAACCCAATGATGAATGCTAAAGAAGATAAACTTGTATCACTTGAAAATGGAGCAAAAGTCACTCAAGAGACAAAAGATTATTTAAATCTTCCATCAGAAAGTGAGAAGAGAGGCTCTTATGATAAGTTGACAACAGTTAACTTAGGAAACGGTCTTTACACTATTGGAAGTGAGAGTATTGTTAACTCACACTTCATTATAGGAAAGGGTGGAGTGATCCTTTATGATACTGGTGACAATAACCACGACTCTAAAGAATTTTATAGCGAGATGAGAAAGGTTACTAATTTACCAGTAAAGGCGATTATCTATTCTCATGAACATTATACTCTTGGAGCTAAGTATATTGTTGATGAGGAAAAGAAGCGTGGTAATTCTTCCATTCGCATCATTGGTCATCCCAATACAAATAAAGAGATGCTAACTACTGGTGGAGTCTCAACTCTTCACCCTGAGGTTGGAGGGGTTCTTATGGCCAGAACCGTTGAACAATTTAATCTTTATCTACCTGATTCGGGTTCAGATGCTCGTTTTAAAAATACTGTTATTCCTGCCTCTTCTGGATTTGTACCTGTAAATACACCTGTTAAAGATGGTCAAAAATTAACAGTCGCTGGAATTCAGATGGTCTTTTATACAGAAGGAGTTGGAACTGACACTAATAATCAAGTTCTCGTACATATCCCATCTAAGAAGGCTGTTTTAAATAATGTCATGTGGGGCTGGTACCCAAATATTTATAGTCTGCGTGGTGGACGTTATCGAAATCCATTAGGATGGAAACAGTCAGTTGAGTTAATCAAAAAACTAAAACCTGAAGTTCTTATGAGTACACATTCGACAAGTGTTGTTGGAGCAGAGAAAGTTGCACAAAGGTTACAAAATTATCAAGATGGCCTGTCTTATGTTCTTGATCAAACTCTCAAGGGGATTGCTCTTGGTATGGGGCCTGATGAACTTCGCTATTATGTAAAACTTCCTGAATATCTTTCAGAAGAAGCGACATTGATTCAAAACTATGGCCCAATTTCGACAATGGCCCCTCGTATTTTTACAGCAATCTTTGGTCAATTCAATCGTGATGCGACAACTCTGTTTAAGCTTCACCCAAAAGATGAAGCTAACCGTATGGTAATGTCTATGGGTGGGGAAGCACGTGTTAAGTATCTTGCAGATAAGGCTTATCGTGATGGTGATTACCAGTGGTCTTGTCAGTTAGCACGTTATCTAGTGGATGTTAATGACAGTAAGGATAATCGTAAGATTAAGGCAAATTGTCTTAATGAAATTGGATATAGAAGTCTTGCGACGACAGCTCGAAGCTGGGCCCTTAGCCAAGCAAGAGAAGCTGAAGGTAAAACTGCAATAATTAAGAATGCACCAGCAGATAAGACTCAAGTTGTTAATAATGTTGGTGACTTTGTGAACTACTTTAGGATTAGAATTAATCCAGAGCAGTCAGTAGGAACTAGAGAGTTTATTTCTCTGGATTTTGGCAACGGTATGAAATATGGACTAAATATTAGAAATGCAGTTGTTGACTTTGTTGATGATCAAAAGAGAATCGAAAAGGAGAAAACTGTCGAATTAAGAATGAAGCCTGAAGTATGGGTGAGTATCTATAATAATCTCGATAATGTTGAGAATTTAATTCAGCAAGATCTCGTTTCTGTGACAGAAGGTTCAAATGAAAAAGCGATCTCTACTTTTTCTAAATTTGATATGATTTATGATTGGCAAAATGATCCCGCACTTAAGCAGCTCGTTGAGCGCTCAATTGCGAGTGAGCAAGAAGACTAGATTTTGTGCCCCTTCTTTAAGGGAGGGGCTTTCTTAATAGCGATAAAGTCTTTTTCGTATCGTATTTAAAAATATCTTTTGAAATATATTTTTGAATCTTAGAATTATCAATAACACATGAATACATAAGAAAGTCTAAAAAGTACCCCGGAAATGTCCATAGCTTTTTAAATACTTTAGAAACCACTCCTACAGTGAATATAGGAAATGGGATATTCTTTGTACCGATGATTTTCTTTGCTTCTTGTAAGGAGATTGTTTGGTCTGGAGCAACATTATATACACCTGTTGGAACTTTATCTAATGTTTCAAACAATATATTGGCCATATCATATTCGTGAATGAATTGAAGAATCGGATTAAAGTCAATTGGAACAGGTGTCATATGTGATGTTAGGTACTTTGTGATTGTATTATCAATTTGAGGCCCAATAATATTACATGGCCTTAGCACAACTGTCTCAATAGAATCTTGATTTTTCCACATCCAGTTCGTACATAGAGCATCAACTTCAGTAACATCTCTTAATTCTGAGTGTTTGATACTTGCTCTAAGAGGGAAGTCTTCAGTAATAAAAACTGGATTATCTGCAAGTGCTCCATAAACATGGTATGAGCTTAATAGGATATATTTCTTTACTTTATTTTTCTGTGCTAATTCTAAAACCTTATTTGTATTGACGAGACTAAAACTTAGGCGTTGTTCAATTGTTCCGCCTGGAGGGGTGAGACGTCCAAGTTGATAGATGGCATCGAATTTATTTTCTCTAAAAAGCTTCTCAAAATTTCTTCGAGTATATCTCATTCTTTCAAAAGAGAAGTTCTCAAAGTCGATATCATTTTTTAAGGCCCTTGTATCGATCCCTATGACACGACATTCACTTCTGCGTTTTGACAGAATTCCACATAGAATATTGGCAAGTCCACCAGCGGCACCAATGATAAGAATTGAAGGTTGCTTGTTCATTAATTTGCATCCTTTTTTTGATCTTTTGAGAAGATCCAAGGTCTTCTTTTTTCTCTTCCCTCATTAATCATCTCTTGAATTGTTCTTTCAATCTCTCTTATATGTGGTGTGATCAAATGGTCTTCACTTTCTGAGTTAATATCAGTTGGAAGCTCTATTGGTTTACCGACATGAATATCGATAGGAGAAGGTAGAGGAAAGTAATTGGCACTTATGGGTAATGCGGGAAGATTAAGTGCTTGGGCAACCCCTTTAGCTTGATATACATAAGGGAAAACTTCTTCAGCTCCAACAACTGCAACGGGAAGTATTTTAACTCCGCTTTTAAGGGCCATACGATAAAACCCTGTTGTAAAGTCCTGAAGTTTGTAAAAGTCACTGGTACTCTTTGATACTCCACGAACACCTTCTGGGAAGATGAGTAGAGATTCTTTTCGTTTTAAAAGATTTAGGCAATTGTCGCGGTCACCTAAGACTGCTCCGCACTCTGCAGACCACTTATTTATAAAGGGAAGTGCTGTAAAAAACCTCTCAACCATTGGCCTTAAAACTCTTGGTTTATCAACTTCAAAAGCAAAGGCACAGCCTATTAGTAGGCCATCAATAGCGATTTGTCCTGAGTGGTTTGAGATAACCATATAATGTTCGTCTTTAATATTTTCTTTACCAAAGAAGCGTACTTTAAAATAATGCTGATATATGGCGTAGAGTATTTCGATACTCTTTCTGGCCTTTGGGATATTTAGTCCCCAAGGATCTTCATTTTCACCGTATTTTTCAAGAAGTGCTTGATAAGATTTCTCAACTTGTTCTTTTTCTTTACTGGTAAGCATCTCTAAGTAAGCTGAGAGCTTTTTTTCAAGAACTTGTTCAAAACTAATGAATTTTTTAGTGAAAAAATCTAATGAAATCATACTCAACTTTTTGTAAGATGTTGCTATAACAATTATTGGGGAAACCCTTACTTTATTCTATCTGAAAGAGTGAATTATGCAAAAAGAGGAATGGAAAACCAAGATTAAGAGAATAGTTGATGACTGCTCTCAGGAACTGTCAAAAGCTACAGTTATTGGTAAGAAAATGCTTACTGCTTCTCATACTAATGCAGCTCTCAATGAGAAGTATCAAGAACTTGGCCAGCTTGCCGCTAAACATCTTCGTAGTGGAATATTAGAGTGGGAAAATCCAAGAGTTAATGAACTCTTAAAAGAAATTGAAGAGTACGAAAATCAGCTCGATCTTATGGAAAAAGATGTCTCAAAAATTAAATCTAAGAAATAATCTTTCTTACATTGAAGCTTGCTTATTAAGCTCATTTTGTAAGAGTAGATAATTTACAATGGCATCTTCTAGTTGTGGAAGACCTTTGCCTTTTAATGCCGAAATAAAGTGAATTTGCGAAACCCATTTATGTTGCTTAAAGATCTCTGGCTTTAATTTATTAAGCGCCGCTCTTTCTTTTTGAGTTTTTAGCTTATCTAATTTATTAAATAGTAAAAATGCTTCATGCCCAAAAGGAGCAAGGTAATCTCTAAAGACGAGGTCTGCTTTTTGATTTGGGTGTCTAGCATCTTGAAGATTAAGCATTAGATTCTGATCACCACAATTTCTAAAGAACTCATCCATTAGATGGGCCCACTGTGCACTCATGTCTTTAGAAACTTTTGCATGTCCATATCCAGGAAGGTCAAAGAGGTAAAATGGAGGTAAGTCCTCAACAGGTTTTCCTTCCTTTTCAAGTTGAAACGAAAAGATATTTACTTGTCGAGTTCGACCAGGAGTTTTTGAAGTAACTGCTGTATTCTTTCCAAAAAGAGAATTGATAGTTGAAGATTTTCCTGCATTAGAGCGCCCAATAAAGCTTACTCCAATTGGTTTTTCTTCATTTAACCATTCAACTAATTGATTTGAATCAGTCATTCCGTATTTGAATTTTGTAGTACCTCTGGCAACTTTATATTCCATATCTTTTATCTTCCAATTATTTATAGTGTGCTTAATTTCCAAGGAGTTATATCATGATAGAAGTACCAAAGTTAGATAAGCTTGTAAAAGATACATTTTGCCATTTCGGCCATCATATAGAAATTACACCACTTTTTGGACGAAAGAGGCGTATTGAGCTCAAGAGAACAAGGTATGATCTGGTTTTAAGTGGTCAGGATCTGATTATTTCGGCTACAAGTATCACTTTACCTAAATTAATAAATCCTGATGAAGGTCTTGAAGTTAAATTTCGCATTAGTTTAATTCCAACAAATATTGGGGATATTTACAGTATTTCATGTAATCAAAAGGGAGGAAATCTTATAAAGGTCAATGGTGTTTATACTTCTCATGCATATCTAAGAATTGGAGATGAAGTTATTATTGGCCGCAATAAACTTAAGATTAAGGCTCCAATAAATTGTGATTCCTATGATCGCTCTCATTCAGAATTAATTAACTCAATTCATCCCAGCCTTAATGTTTTAATTGAAGGTGAAACAGGAACAGGAAAATCATTTCTGGCCAAAAAACTACATGAAGAAAGCCAAGTTAAAGGGGAGTTTGTTCATTTAAATCTAAGTGCCTTTGGAAAAGGAACTCTTGAATCAGAATTATTTGGTCATCGAAAAGGGTCTTTTACTGGAGCAGTAAATGATAAGGATGGAGCATTAAAACGTGCTAATGGAGGAACTCTTTTTTTAGATGAGATTGATTCGATATCAAAAGAGCTGCAAACTAAATTGCTACTCTTTCTCGATGATGGGCTCTATTATCCTGTTGGAGAGAATCAACCACAATATGTGAAAACTCGTCTTATTGTTTCTTCTGGTCAAGATTTATTAAACTTAGTGAATAAGGGAGAGATGCGCAGAGACTTCTATTATCGAATCAGTTCTGAGGAAACTATTTTCTTAAAGCCTCTTCGTAAAAATAAAGACAGGCTACAAGATATTCTAGATTCATATGAGATGAAATTTGGAATTACAATTCATCCTAAATTGAAAAGTTTTTATCATGGATATGAATGGCCTGGTAATATAAGACAAATCAATGCTCATATAAAAAAGAAGAAAATTAAATCAAAGGGAAGTTTACTAACATATTGTGAAATTGATGAAGCACTTTTGAAGCTTACTTGTAAAAGTAATCTCGTTTCAGATATCGAAGAAAATCTTCCGAGTTATCGAGAACTTAAATATCAGTACTTTTTAAAGGTTTATAATCGTTGTCATCAAAATGTAAAGGCGACATCAAGGTTATTGAAGGTATCAGATCAGACCGTTCGTTCCGTTCTAGCCATTTAAAATTGAGTGAATGAATACTTCATCGACACGGCCTTCGATCTTTAAGTCTTCTATGAGATGATTAACTTCTCTGCGAATTTTTTCCTTAATAATCTTCTTTCCCTCTGGTTCGAGAGGAAAGTTAGGTACGACGGCCTGGAGAGAAGAGTTTAATCGATCGCGTATCATGATCTCGTTTTCTGGCTTGTAGAAGTAACGAGCGGTGTAGCGATTATTAGTTTTAAGTGAAACATCAATTTGTAAGTTCTTCATTCCATTTCTATTCTTGATATAAATTGGAATATAGACATTCCTTAGAAAGATTCGTTGTTTTTGAATATTGCGAAATCTTGTTCTTCCCCATCTTTCTTTGTCTTCTTTAGATACACTTGCAATTTTTCTAACTTGCTTTGGGGATGTTTTATCAGCAATTTCTTTTACATTTTGATAAACAGAAATTCCTCCAAGTGAAAAGACTGTAAGGGTACAAGTAAGACCTACTGCTTTTGCTGGAGATAGTGCAGCAACTTTTGCGACAATATTCTTTGATACAAATTGCTGTGTACTTTTATACATTAGGAGAGGAAGTTCTCCCGTTAACTTAAAGCCTTTTAGAGATGCTACTAGTTTCGCCGCAGACTCTTTCTTGGCCATTAGAAAACTGATAATGATGGCAAGCTTTGCCATAAACCAACGTTTTCCATTTTCTTTAAAGAAAAGAGGGATCTTTGCAAAGGTTGCAAAGAATTTACTAATAGAGTTCTTAATTCCAAGATATGTATTTTTGAAACTATTGGGCGTTAACTTCTTAAAGAAGTTAACAAGCTTAATTAAAAGCCCATTGATTAAATTTTCAATTTTGACCCATTTGTCCATCATATGGAAAATCCCCATTATTCTCTCTAATTCTTATCGGTAGGAAATGAGATTTCCTAAGTATTCCTGAGTAAAACATTTAGCTAGGTAGATTTTGCTGAAATTGAGCTAAATGTGGGCAAATTTTAAGAATTTCACCTATTTTCACCGTAAAGTGCAGAAGATGGGGGAGATAAGTAAGGAGAAATTATGCTTAAAGCATTAACACTACTTTCATTAATAGCAATCGTTTCGTGTGGGCCAATTTCTATGGACCGTCGTTTCTTAAATGAGATGGGAACAGAAGAAGATGATGGATTTGCACTTTTTAGCCCAGGAAAGGCCTTTGATACAGTTGGGGGCGATCCAAGTTATGAACGCTATACTCGTGAAGAGATGATGGAGAGAACTCCCGCAAGTGAAGAAGATTATCCAGAGTGGACCCAGGATCGAAGGCTTAAGCGTGAGCTACAAGGTAAGCTTAATAGCCTAAGGCCAGCTGATCGCGAAGAGTTTTATCGTAAAGAGCGCTACTTTGAAAATGATTCACAAAAGCTCTATTATTTAAGTTTAGGGCGATATGAACAAAAGAAGTATGATGAGAATCTATATGCTTACCGCAATCAAAGAAATTTTAGACATAATAGAAAGACGAGCGCAAAAAGTCGTAATTTAGCTTCAGTTTTTCATTATTCACCAAGAGCACAGGCACATCGTGAAATCGAGATCGGAATGGATAAGAAAGCCGTTATACAGAGATGGGGAAATCCACACCGAGTTGATACGGCCGGTAATCCTAGACTTGGCAATGAGCGTTGGACTTTCTATGAGAATGGGGACAGTAAATATGTCTTCTTTAGTAAAGGCAAGGTTGATGGATGGACTTTAGAGTAATCTAAGAGGCCAATTCAGCAGCAATAGATTTGATATGGACTGCGTTATAAATAAGCTAGTAAATATTGAATATTATTATAAAGCTTGTTGTTGATAAGGTCTTTTAATTAGGTTAAAAAAGTCATTCATTGGGAGAGGAAATGGCCAAAGAAATACATTCAATGACTGGTTTTGGTAAAGGCGAAGCTGGAGATGACAAACTTCAATTAACTGTTGAGATTAAGACAGTTAATCACCGTTTTAAAGACATTAGATTTAAGATGTCCTCACTTTTTAATAGTACTGAATTAGAAATGAGAAATCGCATCGCTAAAAACTTTAAGCGAGGAAGTTTTGATATTAATGTCAATTACAAGAAGCTTGAAACTAAATCACGTTTTGATGATATCGATAAAGAAAAAGTGAACGCATTTGTTAGTTCCATGAAAATTTTGGCCGATGCTAATGATGTTCAACTTGATATCAAACCGACAGATTTCTTAAGAAATGAATTCATGAAAGAAGTGGATGAGTCTTCTATTGAAAAAATGTCGAGCTATGCCTTAGAGGCGCTAGATTTGGCGATTGAAAATTTAAAAGAGTCACGTCGAAGCGAAGGCCAGAAGATGCTGAGTGTAATTGAAAAACACCAACAAGCATATGAAAGCTTTTTTAAGGTAGTCACAGATAAATCTCAAGAATTTCAAGATACAGTAAAAGAAAGATTAGAAAAGAAGTTTGAAGAATACAAAACTTCAATGCCTACAGATGAGCCTCGCTTTATGCAGGAAGTAATCTTCTATCTTGAGAAAATGGATATTCACGAAGAAATTAACCGAATTAATGCCCACCTGACGAAGTTAAATGATATTCTATCTAAAGGTGGAGAAGTTGGACGTCAACTGGACTTCTTAGTTCAAGAGTTGAACCGAGAAACAAATACAACTGGCTCGAAGTCAACGATACAAGAGATCTCTGAAGCCGTTGTTCAAATGAAGGTTCAACTTGAGAAGATTCGTGAACAAGGATTAAACCTCGAGTAATATGATGAATAAAGGAAAGATAATCGTAATTGTTGCTCCATCGGGCTCAGGTAAATCGACGCTTATAAAGAGAATTAAAGCGGAGTTTCTTGATTTACTTGAATCTGTGTCTTTTACAACTCGTAAAGCACGAGAAGGTGAAATAAATGGACAGCATTATAATTTCATCTCAGAACAAGAGTTTCTTGATCGTAAAGAAAATGATGAATTTCTAGAATGGGCCAAGGTTCACGGGAATTATTATGGTACTTCAAAGAAGTTTGTTGAAGATGAGATTTCAAAAGGTCACAACTTACTTTTTGATCTTGATATTCAAGGAACTGATTCTTTTAAAGAATACTTTGGAGATCGCGCAAGAGTAATCTTTATTGCTCCTCCTAGCATTGAAGCTTTAGAAAATAGGCTAAGAGGTAGAGGGACTGAGACAGAGGAGAGTCTTAATATTCGTCTTGAAAATGCGAAGAGAGAATTACTTCGTAAAGATGACTATGACTATCTTGTCGTAAATGACGAATTAGAAAAAGCATATTTAGACTTAAAAGATATTTTTGAAGGAATCCTTAGATAAATGTACCAGCAACTTGATTTCACTCACGAGCGTGAATTAAATATTGATGAACTTTGTCGACGTGTCGAAGCCTATTATCCCGATGCGAACTTTACTCTATTGAGAAAAGCGTATCTCTTTGCTGAAAAATCACATGAAGGGCAAATGCGAAGCTCTGGTGAAAAGTATATTATTCACCCATTAAATGTAGCAGCGACTTTAGTTAAGTTACACATGGATTTGGATACTATCATTGCAGGTCTTTTACACGATGTTGTAGAGGATTGTAATGTAACACCAGAAGAGATTGAAAAAGAGTTTACGACAGAGATTGCACAAATTGTTGTTGGCCTGACAAAGATTTCAAAAATGAAATTTAAGTCAAAGGAACAATCTCAAGCAGAAAACTTTCGTAAGATGGTTGTAGCAATGGCCCAGGACTTAAGGGTTATTATTGTTAAGCTTGCAGATAGAATGCACAATATGAAAACACTTCAATATGTGCGTGAAGAAAAGCAAAAAAGAATAGCTGAAGAAACTCTGGATATTTATGTTCCATTAGCTTCAAGACTCGGTATTAACTCAGTTAAGATTGAACTTGAAGATATCTGTCTTCGCTATTTACATCCAGATGTATATTATCGCTTAGCTGAAAAAGTTGCGATGAAGAAGTCTGAACGTGAAAATTATATTGGTGAAACGATAGGTGTTGTTACAGAAAAGCTATTTGAGTATTCTGTAAGGGCCGATATTACAGGACGCTCAAAGCACTTTTATTCAATTTATAAGAAGATGGTTTCTCGTGGTGTCGATTTTGAACAAATCCACGATATCCTTGCTTTTAGAATTATCGTAAATAATATCACTGAATGTTATAAGGCCCTTGGGATTATTCACTCGGCTTTTACTCCAATTCCTGGTCGTTTTAAAGATTATATCGCTATTCCAAAAGTTAACAATTATCAATCTCTTCACACGACAGTTGTCGGGCCTAAGGCAGAGAGAATTGAAATTCAAATTCGTACCCAGGAAATGCACGAAGTTGCTGAACGAGGGATTGCGGCCCACTGGAAGTACAAAGAGGGTGTCTCATCAGGTAAAACTAAACTTGATTGGGTACAAGAACTTCTTGAGTATAATAAAGATACAGACAATAGTTCTGAATTCATGTCACATGTTAAAAACGACTTAGATGTCGGTGGAGTCTTTGTCTTTACTCCAAATGGTGATGTTTTCGAACTACAGGATAATGCGACACCACTAGATTTTGCTTATCGTGTACACACTGATATCGGAAATCGCTGTGTTGGTGCAAAAGTAAACGGAAGAATGGTTCCACTAAAATATTCTCTAAGGTCTGGGGATACAATTGAGATTCTAACTTCTAAGACTCAAACACCAAATAAAGACTGGCTTAATATTGTAAGATCATCAAAGGCTAAGGCCAAGATCAAATCTTATCTTTTAAAAGCTGAACGTGAAAGAAATATTGAAGTTGGTAAAGAAACTTTAGATAAAGCATTTAAAGTTCTAGGAACAAGCTTAAAAGCGGTTCTTAAAAGAAATGAATTAGATAATGCAAAAGAGAAGCTTTCTAATATAAAAACTTTTAGTGAAATCTACAATAACGTTGGAGCAGGTAAGCTTCACGTTGATAAGGTTATTGAATGTATTCCTGGCCTAAAAGATGATCACGATAAAGACGAAACAAAAAAGAAAGAGATTGATACTCTTTCTACGACAATTTCTAAAACGGCAAAGAGACGAGCCCATAAAGATAATGCGGTTATCGTTGATGGTCTTGATGATTTAATGGTTAGAATGGCCCGTTGTTGTAATCCAATTCCAGGTGATCCGATTATTGGTTATATCACTAGAGGACGAGGGATTACAATTCACCGCTCAGATTGTACACGTTATGATGTTGGTGATGTTGGAAGACAAATCGCTGTAGAATGGAATGAGAATTTCAGCTTTAAGCATCCTGTAAATATCAGAGTTCTAACACATGATCGCCCAGGTATCCTTTCGATGATCTCAAAAGAGCTTGGTAACTTAGGGGTTAATATTCGCTCTGCTGTTGCAAGGTCAACGCAAGATAGAAAGGGAAGTTTAGTTTTTGAAATTGAAGTAAAAGATTATTCTGAACTTTTAAAGACCATCTCGGGTCTTGAGGCACTAGATGCCGTAATTTCTGTTACAAGGGGATAGCCCTTTTAAGATAAAAAAAGCAGGCCATAAGCCTGCTTTTTTTTATACCTAATTTTTAAAGTAACCAATTAGCGTTTCAACACCTTGACCAGATCCACCTTGTTGAACAAGTGATGGCCTAAATCCTGATGTCCAACCGAAGATATCAAAGTGTGCCCACTTTGTATCACCAATGAACTTTTCTAAGAAAAGAGCAGCACCAATTGAGCCACCTTTAACCTTAGACATATTATTCATATCTGCAAAATTCGATTTGAATCCTTTATAATATGGACGGTAAAGAGGCATACGCCATGAAAGATCACCATTTGCTTGTGATGCTCTTAAAAGCTTATCAGCGAGTTCATCATCATTTGCAAACATGCTTGTAACAAAATCACCCATTGAAACTTTTGCTGCACCTGTAAGAGTTGCGAAGTCGATAAGTACTTCAGGTTTTTCTTTTTGAGTGATTGCAATATCCATTGCATCTGCAAGAGCTAGTCTTCCTTCTGCATCAGTGTTTCCAATTTCAACTTTAAGCCCATTACGAGAAGTGTAGATATCTCCTGGACGTGAAGCGTGTTCATTAATTGCATTTTCTGCAAGAGCTAGATAGATATCAACTTTCTTTTTAACTCCTGAATTCTCAAGCCATGTAGCAAAGCCCATAACTGTTGCTGATCCACCCATGTCTTTTTTCATAACACCCATACCGGCGCCACTTTTAACATTAAGTCCACCACTATCAAAAGTGATACCTTTTCCAACGATTGCAGTAGGTTTTCCCTTTGCTCCTGCTGGCCTATATTTTAAATGAACAATTCTTGGAGGATTTGCAGCAGCTTGTCCAACACTTAGGATTAGACCGCACTTTTCTTTTTCTAGCTTCTTTTCATCGTAGACAACGACTTTCATTGTTGAAGACTTAGCAAAGTGTTTCTTCACAGCATTTGTATAAGTTACTGGGTTAAGTAAATTTGCTGGAAGGTTTACTAGGTGTCTTGCTGTATTAATTGACTGAGCAATGGCCAGTGCTTTATCAGCAATTGATTTTTTAACTTTCTTCCCATCATCTAGGAATGTAATTGAACCATGACTTAACTCTTCGTTGTAACGATATAGTGCAAGTTCTAAACCAACGATTGCACCAGTTACCATTTCTTCATCTAATCCAAAGAAATTGATTTCAACTTTCTTAGAGCGCTCTTTCTTAATGCTTCCAACAAGAGAGCCTAGGGCCTCTCTGGCAATAGAGTAATTGCTGTCAGCAATGAGGTTATAGTGTTGATCTTCTTGGTTTTGAGTGTCGATAACCTTAAAGATAATTGGTCCTTCACTACCAAGGATACTAACTTCTTTCTCATCTCCAATTCTCTCAATAATCCATTCTGGAATACTTTCTGAATGAGTAATTTTACTGTCTTTAAGAGCTTCAGTAGTTAGAAGATAAACTTTTGTTACTGTTGAACGTAGGTTTTTTGCGGCACTTTTCTTAGTTGCCATAATTGATGGAACGATATTCATTATTCCTCCCTTTGTATTTTTTAATCTTTACTTGCAAGAGCTAAGTAAGTAAGTGTTCTGAAGTATTTAAATACTTCTTTGTAGATGATTTTTAGACTTCTAAAAGATGCGAGATCAGACTTGACCCCCCAGTAATAGAATTGGTAATTATCAGTTTCTCTTCTTCTGTAGTTTAGAATCGATTTGATTCTAAGGATGTGATAATCGTGAGAAACGATTAAAACAGTTTCAATATTACTCTTCTTACGTAAGGCCTGTAGTGTCTCAAGAACGTTTTCCAGGGTATTTCTCGCATTATAATCAATATCAAGAAAGTCATGATTAATTTCATCTGTAATATCATGAGTTCTAACTAGGATATTTACATTATTATTTGTGTGAACACCTGAGATCAGAATATTTTCTTGATTGTATTCTTTAGCTAGTTTTATGGCCTCTTGAATTCGTCCGCGATCACCAGTGAAGACGGCGATAAGGTCAGGCCTCTTTTTAAAGAAGGTCTCTTTAGTTTTTACGTTTTCGTTTTGAGAGTAGAGTATGAGGATATAAGAAAGAAGAGAATATCCGAGGAAAACAAATAAGACTTTGAAGAAAAGGCTCGTTGCCTTTCTCCAAAATCTTGTCTCTGTGGTCTCGAATACATACTTCTTATCAAACATATATTAAACTAGTTTTTTGCAGCAATAACTTCAATTTCAACAACTGCATCCTTTGGAAGAGCTGCTGCTTGTACACAGCTTCTTGCTGGATACGGCGCTGTAAAATACTTTTCATAAGCAGCATTTACTTCACCGAAGTTTGCAAGATCTGTAACGAAGATTGTCGTTTTAATAATATTTTCTCTTGTAAGGTCTTGAGACTCTAAAAGGCCGTCTATATTTTTCATGATTTGATCAAGCTGTGGAACAAATCCTTCTTTAAGAATTCCGTCAGCTGGATCAATTCCAATTTGTCCTGAAAAGTAGAAAACGCCATTGAATTCGACACCCTGTGAGTAAGTACCTACTGCACTTGGTGCTTTATCTGTTGAGATTATATTCTTTTTAAAACTCATATTAGATCCTTTTATTAGTGTTTCGGTTCTTCAAGTGCTCTTAGAGCTGTTAAGCGACAAGAGTCAACAATTTCTTTAATCGAAGCAGTTCTTTGAATGATATTAACTGTTTGATTCATTGGAGCAAGAATTGGTCCAATTGCTGAAGCTTCACTTAATTGTGCAAGTAACTTATATGAAATATTTGCTGAGTTAAGTTCTGGGAAGATTAGGATATCTGCAGAACCACCAAGCTTACTGAAATCAAATAGGTGATTCATAATATTTTCATTAACTGCAACGTCGGCCTGCATTTCCCCTTCAATAATTAATTCAGGGTACTTCTCTTTTGCCATCTTCGTTGCGTTTTTCATTTTTCTTGCATCAGGAAGTTTTGAGTCACCAAAGTTAGAGTAACTTAAGAATGCAATTCTTGGCTCTCTTCTCATTAAAGACTTGTATAAGTGCTGAGTCGACTTTGCAATCTCCACAAGATCTTCTGCTGAAGGATCAGGTTGAACTGTAGTGTCTGCTAGGAATAGAACACGGTCTTTAAATACTAGAATAAAGACACCGGCTGCCTTCTTTCCTGGCTGTGCACCGATTACGCTTAAAGCTGGCTTTAGACAGTCACTATAGTTAAGACTTGGACCAGCAATAAATGTATCTGCTAGACCTTTTTTAACCATCATTGATCCATAGTAATTCTCTTGAATCATTAAGTCTTCAGCTGCATTTAGAGAGACACCTTCTCTTTGTTTCATTTCACAATATTCAGTGTAGAACTCTTTGAAGTTTGGAGCTTTACGTGGGCGAATAATTTCGATGCTATCATCAAGAACATCATCAAGGTTGAGTGATTTAATCTTAGCTCTAATATCATCTGGGTGACCAAGAAGGATTGGTTGAATTGCATCACCTTCTGCTAGTGTTTTAGCAACATGAAGAATTCTCGTATTAACACCTTCTGCAAATACCATCTTAATTTTCTTTCCATCACGAGCTTTAATTTGTGAAGCAAGACGATCTCGAACAGTTTTCATAAATGCACCAGATGCCGATAGACGACTTGCTAGGTGCTCTGAATATTCTTGAAGATCTGTAATATTTGTTCTTGCAACACCTGTATCCATTGCTGCTTTTGCAACTGCTGGTGCAAGCTTTGTGAGAACTCTTGTATCAAATGGCTTTGGAATGATGTAATTTCTTCCATATTTAAAGTCTTCACCTTGATAAGCTAATTTAACTTCATCAGGAACTTCTTCTTTTGCAAGATTTGCTAGAGCATAGACAGCAGCTAGTTTCATCTCTTCATTAATTTTCTTAGCGCGAACATCAAGGGCCCCTCTAAAGATTGAAGGGAAACCTAAAACATTATTAACTTGGTTAGGGAAGTCTGAGCGTCCCGTTGCCATAATAGCGTCATCGCGAACTTCTTCAACTTCACTTGGAAGAATTTCTGGGTCTGGATTGGCCATTGCAAAGATAATTGGATTAGAGGCCATTGTTTTAACCATGTCTTTTGTTAAAACACCTTTTGCTGAACAACCAATAAATACATCGGCATTATTCATGGCATCGCCAAGCGTTCTTGCATCGGTATCAATTGCGTACTTTTCTTTGTATTCGTTCATTCCGTCTTTACGGCCCTTGTAGATAACACCGCGAGAGTCTGTCATCATCAAGTTTTCGTTTTTTACACCAAGAGCGAAGAAGATATTTGCACATGCCATTGAAGCGGCACCTGCACCAGAGAAGACAACTTTTACATCTTCGATTTTCTTTCCAGATAATTCAAGGGCATTGATGAAACCAGCTGCTGCAATAATTGCAGTACCGTGTTGGTCATCGTGGAATACTGGAATATCCATTTTTTCTATTAGTTGTTTTTCAATTTCAAAACACTCAGGAGCTTTGATGTCTTCTAGGTTGATCCCACCAAAAGTTGGTTCAAGTGACTTTACAACGTTTACCATTCCTTCAACAGAAGTCTCATCTACTTCAATGTCGAATACATCGATGTCGGCAAAACGCTTGAATAGAATACCTTTACCTTCCATTACTGGCTTACCAGCTGCAGGTCCAATATTTCCAAGACCTAAAACCGCTGAACCATTTGATACAACAGCAACAAGGTTTCCTTTTGCAGTGTACTTGTAAACATCATCTGGGTTTTTTGCAATTTCTAGACATGGATGAGCAACACCTGGTGAGTATGCTTTAGTTAGATCCGAAGCAGTTAAACATGGCTTCGTTGCAATAACTTCAATTTTACCTGGTTTACCCATTGAGTGATAATCAAGGGCCTTTTGAATTTTTTGCGCGTCCACTTGCGCCTTATCAGTTTTTGTTTCCGACATATGTATTCCTTTGACTTAAAATCATACTTAAAAGCATATAAAATTAAGTCCCTAGGATACAATTTTGACAGTTATCCGACCAGTTTTTTATCCCTAATTAGGTGGTAAGAAATCAGTGTTAGACTAGTTGCAACAATACCCATATACAGCTCATCTATATTTTGGTAGAAGCCAGTTTTTGGTATATGTCGCCACATTGCAGTAGTGATGACTCCTGCTATACATGCCGTCACAAATTGGTTGTCGGAGATTTTGTTTGGAAATAGGTGTCCAAACATGACTGGAAGCAGTAGACACGAGGCAGAAAAAGAGCCTAATGTTTTCCAAACAGATTTTATATTTCCTTGAAAATAAACGGACATAATTACTGTTAATACGCCAACAAAAATAACACCAAAATGGTGAATCCAAACTCGACCGCGAAGCTTTTTTGGCGCTAGATCGTAAGCTAAATTTGTACCAGCTATGAATAGATATGAGTCCAGAGTTGATAGAATTGTTGCAATAATTCCTGCTAGTAGAAAACCTTTAAGTCCGTGAGGAAGAATTTGTACGGCATAAGTTAAGTATGCTTGTGAGCTTTCTGTATTTGGAATGACGGCCTTGGCATACATTGCACCGAATGTTGTACAAATATCAAAGCAAAACCAAATAGCAGTTGAGATAAGTATACCTTTTTTAGAAACCTTTCCATTAACAGCAGAAAAACATCTTTGATAAAAGTTAGGATCAACTAAAGTTGAAAGAGCAATGAATCCCCAGACAAATGTCGTTGCAAGTGAGTTCTTACCGGTTAAGCTCCAGTAGCTTTCAGGGAGATTGGCCTTCAAAAAGCTTATTCCACCAAATTCAAATATTGAAAAAACGAGAACAAGCAAGACTGCTGCACACATTACAAAGAATTGAATTAAGTCTGAGTAAACAACGGAGCGAAGTCCTCCCCACATTGAATAGAGAACAACAAAGCTTACGCCTATTGCTGTATTGGCAAATAAGCTGCCTCCAAAGAGTAGCTGAATAAAAATCCCTAAACTAATTGCATATGCAATAGGAATAACATTGAAGAAGTTAAAGATTGCTGTGATCTTTGCAGACTTTGGCCCAAACATTTTTCCTACCAGGTCTGGAAGTGTTACGGCACGATATGGTTCAATTTTATGAATAAGAAATAGAGCGAAGATAATATAGGCGACATACCAAAACACCCCTTGAGTAACAAAGTTGTAAATCCCCTGATTAAAGGCGATTTCAGTAACCCCAAAAATCCCTCCGTACCAAGTTGCTACTAAAGTTGCGATAAAAAGAGGAAGTGTTAATCGTCTTCCCATGATTAAGAGGTCGAGAAAAGTTTCCTTTTCATTTGTTTTATTCATACGGTACTGACCGTAGATTACACTTGCTATTGTAATTCCAAGTATTGAAAAAAAGATAAATAAATCTAAAGTAGAGAGGCTCTCTAAGAGATTAATTTTATTTTGCATATAGGCTCCGCTTATGGAAGTATGATATAATATAGATTCTATAAATCAACTCTTTCGGAGACTTTTTGTTATGACAATAACACAACTGGAATACGTACTTGCTGTTGATAAACACCGCCACTTCAGAAAAGCTTCTGAAGAATGCCATGTTTCACAACCAACTTTAAGTATGCAAATCCAGAAGCTCGAAGATAGTTTGGGTTTTGTTATATTTGATCGCTCTAAGAATCCTATTGTACCAACAATTGAAGGTGAGATCTTTATTACTCAAGCAAGAGTTGTTACAAGAGAGTTTAAAAAATTAAAAGATATTGCCAGTGATCCAATCGTTGGAATTGAAGGTGAGTTTAAATTAGGTGTTATCCCGACTCTTGCACCATATCTCGTTCCTCTTTTTTTGAGTCGTTTTATGAAAGAGTTTCCTAAAGTTGATCTCATTATTGAAGAGCGAACAACTGAAGAAATTATTGATAAATTAGACCGTGATGAGCTTGATGCTGGTCTTCTAGTCACTCCTCTTCATAATAATCAAATTATTGAAAGAGTATTATTTTATGAGCCACTATATGGTTTCATTTCAAAAGATCATGAACTTTACCACAAGACCCAATTAGACTTTTCAGACCTTGATAAAGATGGCCTTTGGCTTCTACAAGAAGGTCATTGTCTAAGAGGCCAAGTTTTAAATCTATGTAAGAAAGTAAAAGGCTTTCAGCATTTTGAAAGTGGTTCTTTAGAGACGATAAAGAATCTTGTGGCAAAGGATAGTGGTTACACTATTATTCCTCATCTTGATGTCCAAGATATAACTGGTGCTCGCAAGAAAATGGTTCGTCCATTTAAGCAGCCAGTGCCGACACGTGAAGTTTCTATTGCCTATAGTCGTATCTTCTATAAAGAGAAAGTAATTGATGCTATTGAAGAAACTATTCTAAAACTTATTCCAAAAGAGTTAAAAAGTTACAAAAATACAGATGTTGAAATAGTTCCAATTGATTAAATCATCATAGAGGGATCATTTTGCACCTATTTCTTATGTGTTGTTGGTGTAATATATATGAGTTTTCTTACATTTGCTTAACTTTGGGCCTTTTTAACCTCCTGAAACTCCATGGCCATTCTTATTTAGCTTCAATTTTTCTATAACTTACCTAATCAACAGATTCATTAGGGGAATCTGGAGTGAGTTCAAACAGGAAGATTTGAGGAGAGGGTATGTCAGTGAAAGGTTACATGGTTTTTTTAGTCGTAATGTCCACATTTTTAACGGTCTCATGTGGAGATTCAGTTCCTGCAGGTAGTGCAACTTCAATGACGGGATCAATTATTGTAGGAGAAGTTGATTGGGTAGAAGTTACGACTTTTGATTCTGAATCGGAGATCAGAAAGAATTCGAAGGCCGTGGCCGATGTGCAATTTGCAAATGGTGGAAGATGTACAGGTTTCTTTGTTTCAGATGATGTTCTAATGACTAATGAGCACTGTGTTGGAAGTGCATCAGATGTTGTTGGGATGAAAGTATTTATGAAGCATGAGAAAGGGGTGCCTGAGTCAGAATATGCAGAGGTTAAGTGTAATGAGTTTATCGGAAATGATGTAACTTTAGATTATGCCTTAGTTAAATGTGAAGGAAGTCCTGGACAGAGATATGGAAAAGTTACTTTAGAGACAACTCAAGCTGTTGAAGGAGATAGTATCTATATCATCCAACAAAATTGTGACTACTATTCTGATTACAATTGTAACTGGAATAAGAAAGTATCAGAAGGAAAGGTTGTCGGAGTTGAAACAGATGTATTCTATGATGCTGATACTTTAGGCGGCTCATCAGGATCACCAGTATTTAACGCTGACTCAGATAAGGTCTTTGCTATCCACCATGCTGGTTACGGAGGAGGATGGACTGGGCGAGGCATCAAGAATGCCGCAGTACCAATGAGTAAAATTGTACCTCATATGCAAGCAAACTTTCCTTCAGTCTTAGCTGATAGTGGTGATAGTAGTGATGATGGTTCAACAACTCCATCACAAGATAATAATACATTTGAAACAGCTGCAAAATTAGAGTCGGGAGATTCATTTAAAGCTGAAATCGAAAGCTCACAAGAGATGGATTTTTATAAAGTAGAAATGAAAGCAGGTGAAGTATTGGATTTTGAAATCAAGTTCTCTCATGCTCAAGGTGACTTAGACTTCGTTGTCTATAAGAAAGTAGGTGGATCATTTAAAGTTGTAAGCCGCAAGCAGTCTTCAACAGATGATGAACGAGTAAGATTACGTGTTTCAACAAGTAAAACTTATTATGTAAAAGTTTATGGTTATAGAGGAGCGACAGCAGAATACGAAGTGAAATTTAAGAAGTAAAAAATTAGTTACAAAAGCCTCCATCATGGAGGCTTTTTTTATATTTTCATTTTTAAAAATTCTAAGATTCTCAATTCATACCAATAGTATTCATCTCGAAAAGACTTCACAAACCCCACGTGCCCACCATGTTTTGGCACTTCAAGAAATATATTTTCTTTTTCTTTGGCTAATTTAAAGGGATAGCTTTCCTTTGATAGAAATGGATCATCATAAGCATTTAGAATATAAAATGGTATTTTTATTTTTTCTAAATGGGCCAGAGGTGAGGCTTGAGAGCGATAATCCTCGCCATTTCGATAGCCATATAGTGGAGCTGTTACATAGTCATCAAACTCATCAATATGTTTAATCTTTCTTACTTTATTTAGATCCACAGGAAGATCCATTACCTTGGCTTTTTCAATAACCTTCTTTCTCATTGAGTAGACAAATGCATGGCGATAGATAAATCGCGAAAATTCAGTTCTCAATTTCTTATTACTTGCATTTAAATCAAGTGGTGAGGAAAGAATAAAGGCACGATAGACTTTAGGATGAACGTTATCGCAATTTCTTCCTAAGTAATTTGTTGTAATCGCCCCACCAAGACTAATTCCCATTAAAGAAACTTTCTCATAGTCATCAGCAATATTTTCAATTAAAAATTCGAGGTCTTTAAAGTCCTTGGCGTTATAAAACTTTTTCGTACGATTGAGTTTTCCTCCACAAGATCGCATATCCCATGAGATGACATCATAACCTTGGGCCGTAAACTTCTTCTTCATATCGATGATATAGCGATCTCGACCGTTGCCTTCTAGGCCATGACTAATGATAATGACATGATTTAATGGATTTTCTGCTTTGGAGACGTAATAGCGTAAGAAGTCTCCATCGGGAGTTGTTAAGGTACGAGTGAGGAGCTCATGTGGCTTACCCCATCGGATAAAGAATGGAATCAATGTTTGAATATGGCCATTCTTAAGAGATTGATGACATTGATATTCAGATTGAATGACTGGCATATATAACCTCCATCAACTTATTATATACGAAATGTCTCAATAAAAAAAAGGAGGCATTGTGCCTCCTTTCTTTTTATGAACTAAACTTTAACTTTCTTTTATTCTTGAAGTAGTTCTTTTGGAACCCCTCTAGGGATCGCGCTAAGAAGCTTCTTCGTGTATTCGTCTTTTGGATTATGGTAAACTTCTTCAGCTGGACCATATTCTACAATTTGACCTTTGTTCATAACACCAATTTCATCTGAGATATACTTAACAACAGATAGGTCGTGTGAAATGAAGATATATGTAAGACCTAGCTCATCTTGGAGGTCTTGAAGTAGGTTAAGTACTTGTGCCTGAACTGATACGTCTAGCGCTGATACCGACTCATCACAGATGATAAATTCTGGTTTAAGTGATAGGGCACGTGCGATACAAATTCTTTGACGTTGTCCACCTGAGAATTCGTGTGGGTAACGGTTAAGGTGATCACCTTTAAGACCAACTTTTTCAAGAAGGTCGGCCGCAACATCATATCTTTCTCTCTTTGTTGAACCAATACCGTGAATTACCATTGGCTCAGTAATGATATCACCAATAGTCATACGTGGATTAAGAGATGAGTATGGATCTTGGAAAATGATTTGCATTCTCTCTCTAATTTCTCTCATTTCTTTTTTATTTAAGTTTGTAACGTTAATTCCATCATAGATAACTTCACCAGCTGTTGGCTCAAGAAGTCTAAGAATTGAACGCCCAAGAGTAGTCTTTCCACAACCTGACTCACCAACAAGTCCTAGGGTACGACCTTTTCTAACCTGAAGGCTTACATCATCAACGGCCTTGAACCAATCAACAGTACGTCCAAAGATTCCACCTTTAATTGGGAAGTGCTTATTGAAGTTTTTAATTTCAAGAAGTACTGGGTTTTCTGTTTCACTAATTGCTCTTGGCTTCTTCATTTCAAGTGATGAAACATCAATATCTTCTTTTGCATTTAAGAAGTCATCAACAGTTAGAAGTCTAACTGGGTTTTCATCAAGACTTGGACGACAAGCTAGAAGACCTTTTGTATATGGGTGTTGTGGATTTTCAAATAGTGCTTTCGTAGTGTTTTGCTCAACAAGATCACCTCTAAACATTACGGCAACTTCATCTGCAATGTCTGCAATAACAGCAAGGTCGTGAGTAATGAATAGCATACTCATTCCGTGCTTTCTTTGTAGATCAAACATTAGTTCAAGAACTTGCTTTTGGATTGTAACGTCAAGAGCTGTTGTAGGCTCATCACAAATTAGAAGTTCTGGCTCACATGCCATTGCCATTGCAATCATTACACGTTGCTTTTGACCACCTGACATTTGGTGAGGATATTTATTTACTGATTCTTTAGGCTCAGGAATACCAACTTCTTCATATAATTCGATTGTTCTCTTGCGAGCTTCTTCTTTATTCATCCCTTGGTGAAGCATTAGTACTTCATCAATTTGATTACCTGTTGTAAAAACTGGGTTTAATGAAGTCATAGGCTCTTGGAAGATCATTGCGATCTTATTACCACGAAGTTGTCTAAGTCTTTCATTTGAAACTTTTGTTAGGTCTTCACCATGATAAAGGATTTCACCTTCGCTGATACGACCTGGAGGATTAGGGATTAGGCCCATGATTGCAAGGGAAGTAACAGATTTACCAGACCCTGACTCACCAACAAGTCCAACAGTTTTTCCTTTTGGAATTGATAGGTTGAGGCTTTTGACGGCCTTTACTGATTCATCTTCAGTTTGAAATTCAACTGTTAGGTTCTTAATTTCAAGCAACTTTTCTGCCATAACATCTCACTTTCTGATATTTAATAAGTATTTATATAATGTATTCTTATTGAACTCTTAATACTAACTTAAATTTCTACCACTTCCGACACATAATTTCACGACTTAATTCATCAAAAACTCTGATTTAATTACGTATATTTAAGTACTTAGAAGTCGACGTATAGACGATTTTCTTTAGTTAGTAGCTCTTGCGATGCGACAATCTGCTCAGAATACTTAATGAGGTCTTCTTTATTTAGACCCTTTGCGAAAAAAGGTTCACCGTAATTGATGTAGATATGACCAAATGGCTTTGGAAGCTTCGTCTTATCCCAGCTTTTTTCAAAGCAGATATGTCTACTGGAAACACATTGAATTGGAAGTATTGGTATTTCACATTCGTGACTAACGTGAACTATTCCTCGTTTTGGTTTGTGGCGAGGTCCTCGCGGCCCGTCCACCGTAATTGCAGCGCAAAGACTAGTTTGCGAAATTTGACTGATCATGGACTCGAGGGCCTGGGCACCGCCTCGTGATGAACTTCCTCGCGTTGGAGTAAAGCCTAATTTCATAACGGTATCTGCTGCAAGTGTTCCATCTTTTGATTTCGAGGCCATGACAATCATGCCTGTATCAATCTCACTAATTACACTTGTAGGATAGTGTTCATGCCAAGCAGCGAGAGCATAATTGCCATGCTTGCTCATGCTCTTGGCCTTTTCAAGATTTTCTTTATTTAAGACAGTTATCTTAGAAGTCAGTCTGACAAATCGTAAATACCAAGAGACTAACGTCGGAACTAATTTAAGTAGGAATTTCATTCGCAAATTATAGGTAAAAAGCTCGACTTCGTAAATATGAAGGTGTTCTGACTAAATTTTTACCAATGAATTACCATCTTTTAACTTAATTAAGATGAGCGTCATTCATCTATCGACTATGATCAATATAGAAAGAGTTCTCGACTGAATCGCTCGGGAGCTGCTAGTTCGACGCTGACCATGAAGGAGGTGTTATGGCAGGATTACGTGAGATTAAAAAACAACGAACAAGAGAAATGATTCTAAAAAACTCAATGGAATTATTTACTCAAAAAGGGGTCGATGAAGTAGGAATGCGAGAATTGGCCCAGGTGTGTGGATTGGGAATTGGAACTTACTATAATTACTTTAAGTCGAAAGAAGACGTTATCTTTAGTTTATTTCGAGAGAATCTGAACGCGGCAATTACTCAACGGCCATTCAAGGTTGATGAGTCGATGTCAAATGCAGATAACCTCACAGCAAATTACAAAGAGGTCTTCCAAGAGTTAATGATTCATAAGAATATAGCGGATGAATTCTTGTCTTTGGCATATAACACAAAGAATGTCTCAGATAAGGACTCAGTTGGAGCACGATTAACTCCTCAGATTATTGATCTCTATTGGGGATGGGTTCAACCGCTTTTTAGAAGTGCAGGAATAATTATTCGAACAGAAGAAGAGGAAGGTTTTAGAAGAATGCTTTGGCATCACTTCCTATCAAGCTTTCATGCTTACACTTCTTCATTTGGTGCAGAAGAAAGTATTGATTATATACGTTTCACTTCTCGACACCTTTTAGGTGGACTAGGTTCTAGCTCAGCTAGTTCAGAGGCCAGCGCAAACTCAAGTCAAGGCTTTGGTTCAGGTTCGAATACAGGTAACTTTTAGCGATTCAGATTTTCTTAAAGGGGGCCACAAGCTCCCTTTTCATTTTTTCTTAACTCCTCACCATTCGAATTAAACCGATAAACTCCTTATGAACGAATCAAAGTGGATAATATTACTGATAATTCTTTTCTCGTGTATTCAAGAAACTCCAGAGCTAAGTGAAAGGGCACCTGCCAGCTTCTATTCCTATAAAGTTATTACTTATGGAAATAACTCAATAGAATGTCGAGGCTATCTGGATGAAGATGATGCTGTGGGGACTCTACTGGAGACAATTCCTCTTAGCTATAATGGTCAGGCTCCATTGCGTATATGCGGAGAAAATATCGAAGATATTGAAAGTGGGGTGAATAACTATTAAACACTGAACAAAATCAGTTTTGGCACAGTGGTTGCAACATAATATTCCAAACAAACAAATGAGAACGAGATTCAGCTAGTTAACTATCTCAAGCTGAACAAGTTTTAGACAACTGTTTAAGGAATGTTATGAAACAACAAACTTTTAAGTACTTAGTGACTACTTTATTAACAACAGTGGCTTTCTCTTATAGTGGGCCAGTGTTTAAGCTTAATAAGAAGAGTGTCCCAAAAGACCTAGTCCCTAATATTGAAAGATTCCTATCTAATGTTGATGAGAAAGTTCCTGCCACGGTTCGCGATGCCATTGGTGAAGCAGTTGAAATTACCTTTACGAAATTTAAAGAGAACGAAGCCTTTTCAAAATTTCCTACAAATCGTTGTGATGATGCAGCTGGGATTAAGTATGGAAAAGTAAGTTTCTTTAATCGCGATGAAATAAAAATATCTTCTCTATTTATAAACGAGATTATCAACAATGAAGAAGACACAGTTCAATTTAACTGTGGTCATCGAAACTATCTTCGTAAGGCCCAGGCAACTATTCTACATGAACTTGCCCACCTCTATGACTTAAAATATGTCAGAACGGACGAGCATAAATCAAAGGCACGTATTTGTGAAAGAGAAAAAGAAGATCGCAATCATGTGTCTTCAGAATGTCGTGCTGTACTTTCACAAGAGAGAAATAGAAAGTCGATTAGTGGACTACACTCATTTTTTAAATTAGCAAATTGGAAGAAGGGATTCTTTAAAAAGAAAACAAAGAATCTTTCAAATAAGAGATCAGCAGATTCGTACGAATATGAAAATCTAGACGAGCATAATGCTGTTAACTTTGAATTCTTTTTAATGGATAAGGACTATAAGTGTAAAAGACCAAGTTATTATAAGTTCTATAGTGAGTTATTAAATCACAGGCCATTTGAAGATAATAATTGTGAAATCTATTCTAAGATTGTTTTAGACGATCTTAAAACAGTAAGAGATATAAACCCAGATCGTGTTTATCGTGTTGATTACTTACTTGCTTCAAAAGGTGACTCTGTAATTTCTGGTTTTGGTCACTCAATGTTTAGAATTGTTCTTTGTGCTCCTTTTAGAAAGAAAGTCGATGAGAACTGTCTAAAAGATAAATTATACCATGTTGTTCTATCTTATCGTGCCAACGTTTCAGATATTAAAAGTGACATGTTAAAAGGTGTCTTTGGTGGATATGATTCAGTGTTATTTATGCTTTCATTTCCAGAAGTACTTAATGAGTACAATGGTGGAGAGTTAAGAGACCTAATTAGCCAACCTATCTATTTATCAAAAGAAGAGAAACGTGACTTTATCCATAAAGTTCTAGAAACATATTGGGAGTACGAAGGTGATTATAAGTTTATCACTAACAATTGTGCTTCAGAATCAAATGAATTATTTCAAGCAGCTTTCCCTAGTAGTGACTTTGCACATGAAAGAGTAATTCTGCCTTACTCACTATTGGATAAGTTTACTGAAAGTAAGTTTTCAAATGAGGAAGATTTAGATGACCTTGAAAAGGCCCAAGAGCAAGGAATGTTCTTTCCAAGTGATATCGACCTTTTAAAGCATGTTAAGAAGTCATTGTTTGGAATGGAAGAATCTGACTACAAAGTATATCGCAGAAGAGTTGGTCCTCAGCACCACCACCGCTATAAAAAGATTAAGCGTGAAAAGTTTATTAAAGACATCTTAGAAGAATTTGATGTTGATCGCTTATTTGAAAAATATGAAGAGTTAAAACTTGCTGGCGAAACTAGAGATGTTGAGCAAGGTTTAAAGAATCTTTCAATTCTAACAGGCGCAATCTTTAAGATTAAGCAAGCTTATATTGATGAAGAGGTTGGTAACTTCTTAGATAAGAATATGGAAGAAGAGACTGAGCTTGGAAAAAGAATTAACAGATGGAATGAGCTTCGTAAATCAACAAGAGTTAAACCAAATGATCATGATTATGGAATTCCACTAGTTGTTAAGGACTCAGACTTTGAACGTCACAATACAAAGGCCCACGAATTAGAAGAGATGGAGAACCAGTTATTAGAAGATGTTAAAGCAAACTATGAAGATGAAGTACAAGATTTAGCAAGAGTACTAGATTTAATTAGAAATATAAGAAACGAATCACGAATTATGTCAATGAAGATTTATTCAAACCAATAATTTTAAAAATACAAAAAACAAAAAAGGAGAACAAAATGAAAAAAATGACAGCAACAGCACTACTTACACTAATCGCACTTCAAGCAAACGCAGTTGAAATGAGAGATGCATCTCTTGGTGCTTCTTCAAAAGTTTCAGAAGCTATTTATGATGCAGGAAAAAGTGCTACAGATGAAACAGTTAAAGTAGCTGACTTTACAGGTGAGCAATTAGAAGCTTTTATTTCTAAGAATCTACAGTCATCTTACAGAGCTTCAGAGACGATCGCTAAACAGATCGTTAAGCTATCAGAAGTATCTAAGCCAGCTTTCCGTTTAACAGGTAAAGGTCTTGCAATGGTATTTGAAGTATCTGGAGATGCAACGAAAGCAGGTCTCGATGTTTCAAAGAAAATCTATATTTTTCTTGAGCCAACTCTTGAGCAAACTGGTGAATTCTTAATGGAAATCATCGAGCTTGCATTTGAAGGAACATCAGAAGCATCTGAACTAATTACTGATATTAATAGATTCCTATCAGAGGTTTTTGAAAAGCCACTAGATATTACAACAATGACTTTAGAAGAAATTGCAAAGCTAGTTGAAAAAGCAAGTGAGCAGTCAACTAAGGTTTCTGAGTTCTTACTAGGTGCTGAAAATCTTGAAAAAGGTATTGAGTATACTGGAGAGGGAATTTCTCTAACTTCTAACGGAATAGGAGCAGCATTTTACCTAGTTTCTCAAGCGACAACTGGTATCTCTCAATTATTTGATTTCAACAGAAAAGAAAGAGAGCAGATTGAGCAAATGGTTGAAAGAGGTGATGTTGAAGGTCTAGCAGGTCTTCGTGATCTAATCAGACACAATATCAACGAAAATATCGCAAATGGTGAAGATCTTAATGCTCTACTTGATGACAATGCAGTTGATGCTTATATCAAGCTTAAGCTTACAGTTCCTAACTTAGAAGAAAATCTTAAACAAGTATACGGAATTAAATAATCATTCCTACTGGGGGCCATTTTAGGCCCCCATTTATAAGACAAAATAACAAAACATACATATACACAGAGAGGATAGAAATGAAAAAGATGACAGCAGCAGCATTGCTTACATTAATAGCACTTCAAGCAAACGCAGTTGAAATGAGAGATGCATCTCTAGGTGCTTCTTCAAAAGTATCAGAGGCATTATATGATGCCGGAAAAAGTTCAATTGATAAAACAGTTGAAGTCGCAGATATTACTGGTGAACAACTTGAAGCTTTAATTTCAAAGAGTCTTCAGTCTTCTTACCGTACATCTGAACAAATTGCTAAACAAGTTATTAAAATATCTGAAGTTTCAAAACCAGTATTCCGTTTCACTGCCGATGGAATTGCGATGGTTTTTGAAGTATCTGGAGATGCTACAAAAGCTGGTCTTCAAGCTTCAAGAAAAATCTATATTTTCCTAGAGCCAAGCTTAGAGAAAACTGGTGAGGTTCTAGATCATATCCTAGACCTTGCTTATCAAGGTACAACAGAAGGATCAGAGCTACTGACAAATATTAATGAATTCTTATCAAGAGTATTAGAGAAGCCTATTGATATTACATCGATGGCAACAGAAGAAGTTGCAAAGCTATTATCAAAGGCAACACGTCTTTCACGAATTGAGAGAATCGTAGAACTAGCTTTAGAAGCGACGACAAAAGGATCAGAGCTTTTAACGGACTTAAATGAATTCCTTTCAAAAGTACTCGAGAAGCCAATTGATATTTCTTCAATGGCAACAGAAGAGGCACTTGAACTTATTGCTAAGGCCAGTGAAGAATCTTCTGAACTAACAACATTCCTAGTTGGTGCTGACAATCTTGAAAAAGGTACACAGTATACTGGAAAAGGTATCTCGTTAACTTCAGACGGTATTGGTGCAGCTTTCTACCTAGTTTCACAGGCAACAACTGGAATCTCTCACTTATTTGACTTCAATAGAAAAGAAAGAGAACAAATTGAACAAATGGTTGAAAGAGGTGATGTTGAAGGTCTTGCGGGGCTACGTGATCTTATCAGAAATATGATTAATGAAAATGTTGTTAATGGAGAAGACTTAAATGCTCTTCTTGGAGATAGAGAAATTGATGCCTATATTAAATTAAAACTTTCTGTTCCTAATTTAGATGAGGAATTGGAGAGAATTAATGAAGGACATATTGAATTTGTTAAATAAAACCTTATTCTCATAATAGAGGAGAGCCTAGCAATTGCTAGGCTTTCTTATTTTATAATTGAAATTCTCTGTGCATGTATTTAAACCCTTTTCCATCATATCGATTAAAGCATCCATATACTTGTCCATTTGATATCCAAGGATTTGAGTCTAAATCCACTCCTGCAAAGTCGTAAAGTCTACGCTTGGGCCAGAGTGTTCTGACTCGATCTAATTCACTTAATTTATAAAAATATAGGTTTTGCATATTTCTTGAAATAAGGAATCCGCCAGAAATGATGGCCTTTGGCATATGTAGTGCTTCTCTATTTTGACGAATTGGAACAACTCTTTGTTGATTCATATTTTCGTCTAAGATAACCAGTCCTTCATAGGCCCTCTTCTTTGTTGAGAAGTTGTAAGTAACATTATCGAGCATCACAAAAAGTCTTCCATTATAAGTATCAATTCCTGTTGCTGTTGATACTTGTCCTCTTTCGTGAGGTAGGTCAAATTGATGATTTGATTCGATGCTATTTCCAAGAAGGTCAATCTTTATTAGGCCAAGTGAGCCGTGAGCGATAAAGAGTTTATCATTGAGTATTGCCATATCTTGAGCCGTTTGATGCTTCTTTGTAATTTGCTGATCGGTAGTTGGAAAACTTGTGACGAATCCATAGTCACCGAGACGGTGGACAAAAACATAGTCTGGAGTAAGGATATAGATCTTATTATCGTGTTCTCTTACTGAACGGATTTCATATTTTGAAAAGATCAATCTAATTTGATCTTCTTCAAATTTATAGAGAAAAGCTCCTTTGTAGATATAGTAGTTATCACCATTCTTATAGTGACCAGTATCGCCTTTCTTTGATTTACAGAATTGATCAAGGCTTGCTTGGGCCGATACCGAGCTTATAAAAATAGCTAATACCAATAGAAATTGCTTCATTTTGAACTCCCTAAGTTTTGTTGAATATAATAATTATCGAGTGCTATATGCCATTCGTCAAAAAGCATGACATGCCATGATGAAGCGTGTTAGAAATGGATTATGTTAGACAGAATCTTTATCGAAATTTCAAATATTTGCAATTTGCAGTGCTCATTCTGTCCAGTGGTGGAACGCGATAATAAAGTCATGGGCCCTGAGGATTTTGAAAAGGTTCTAAAGCAAGCTAAGCCTTTGGCGAAACAAGTATGTCTTCATTTAATGGGGGAGCCGCTGGCCCATCCTAACTTTGTTAAGATGATGGAGATATGTGAAGAAAATAACGTACCTGTTCAGATAACGACTAATGGTGTGGTGATTGCCAATCGAAAAGAGATCCTTCTAAAAAGCAAGGTTCTTAGGCAAATAAATTTTTCGATACAAAGTTATAAAGATAATTTTCCCAATCGCGATTTCTACACTTACTTGCGTCCTATTCTCGATTTCTCTCGTGAGTTAAATGAAGTCTCACCTGAGACATATGTGAATTATCGACTTTGGAATCTCGGCCGAAATGAGCAGATTATGGAAGAAAATGAAGAAGTCTTCCAGATCCTTGAGCGCTTTTACGATATTGAAGTGAATCGTCGTACACAAGTTGAATCAATTAAAAGTAAGAGAATTTGGAATCGTGTCTATCTTCATTTTGATACGCATTTTGATTGGCCTTCTTGGGATCTTCCAAATCAGGGTGAGATCGGCCGTTGCCATGCTCTTAAATCACATATTGGAATCCATGCTGACGGTACAGTCGTACCTTGTTGCCTGGATAAGGAATGTCAGATTCCACTTGGAAATGCATTTGAACAAGACCTTGCTGGTATATTAAAGTCAGACAGAGCAATTGCAATGAGAAAAGGCTTTGATAATAATAAGAGAGTTGAGGAGTTCTGTAAGCATTGTACTTATATCAATCGATTTCAAAAGTCCTAACTAATAATACTTTTTAATTTCTCAAGATTTGAAACCATCATCTTTCTATTTTTTATAGGAAAGTCTTTAAGTTTTACTGAGATCTTTTCTTGAACTTCTGACCAGACCTCATTGTAAAGTCCCTGGCCCTTAGTGCTTAAGCTTAATAGTGTTAGTCTTCCATCTTCAACTGACTTCTTCTTTGTAACAAGCCCTTCATCAACAAGAATATTGATGGTCTTTGTCATGGCGGGTTGGCTAATTCCATGATGTTCGGCCAATTCACCCACTGTCGTCAGTCCGCGACCGATATTTGATAAGGCCCTAAATTGGGGATAGGAAATACGTGGAGATGCCACGGCCTTAACTTCGTCTCTAATTGAGCGAACAATAAAGGGCATAATATCTAAAAGTATTCTTGAAAATGCTAAGTCTTTCACAAGCATATTATATACACGATAAAGCTGGTTAGTAAACGAAGGCAGCGACCACTATGGCCGCTGCGAAAAGGGTTTAATATTCGACTTCTAGATCAGAGTCATCGGACGTTGTCTCAGATCCAAGTGTAGATGATTCTTCTGACGAAGTATCTACACAATCATCAGTCGCCGAGCAATCAGTTGCTGGTGCATTATCAGAACTTTCATATTCTGTTGCTGTTTCAGTCTCACTTGTTGAGTCTGACCAATCTTCTTGTGCAAACGTTAAAGAAGTGTTGAACATCAAAGATAGGAGTAACAGTAGGCTAAGCTTTTTCATCATTAATTTCCTCATAAGTTATTAGTATATACTTAAGATATATACCTTATTTATATATCTAGGTTATATAATATTCCTGTCTCAAATTTCGCACAATAGAAAAATGCACTTCCTATGTAAATTTTTTGTCTTTATAATAAAATCTGATATTTAGTGAATCTCCTGGGGAGGGTAAAAATGTGGCATCCACCAAAAATTGAAACAAAACGACTTGAGCTTAGAGAAATTAGACTAAGTGACCAAGATGCCATTTTCGAATATGGCAAGAAGCCACATATATCAAAATACACCCTTTGGGAGCCTCATGAATCTGTCCAGGATAGTATCGACTTCATCGAAAAATATGCATTTTCAAATTACGAGCAAGGAGTTCCCGAGCCTTTTGCCATTACTTTAAAAGGTGAGGGAAAGTTGATTGGTTGTGTAGGATGCTTTTGGGTATCAACGAAGAATAAGAGTATGGAATTGGCCTATGTCCTAAATGATGAGTACTGGGGACAAGGGATTATTGTAGAAGCTGCCGATGCTGTTATTGAGTATTGCTTTGAGCACTTTGATATTGAGCGAATTCAATGCCGATGTAAGTCTGAAAACCTTGCAAGTGAGAGGGTTATGCAAAAGCTTGGAATGACCTATGAGGGAACATTAAGACGTGAGATTTATCATCGCAATAAGTTTTGGGATATGAAATATTACTCAATTCTTAGAGATTAAAAGTAGAAAGCTGTCTCTAAAGTCGCGTAGGTATGATCTTTTGCTCCTTCAAATTGAGCGCTATAATAATTCACTTTTAAAGTTAGACGAAATGATTTTAGGAGAAGGTGAAATCCTGCATCGGCCTTATAGTAGATATCTTTCATATCCTCACTGGCAATTACATAAGTAGAATCTTGCTTCTTTGAGCCTTGTAAAATGGCATTGAAGTAATTATTTACAACAGATCCATTTGTAAAGAATTCAAGAAAACCAAGATGGATGGCCATCTTAAGGCCAAGTTCTACATCTCTAAGAAGCCCACCCGTGTGCCCTTGTAGCCAGGGAGAGAATTCAAAAACGGGACCTCGATTAATTTTTATAATCTTAAACTCACCATTATAAAATGTTTGATTACTTGTTTGATTTTGCCATCCATTTACTTCAGATGATGGTGTCATACGATGAAAGAGATTTTGAAGTGATCCGGCCTTTGCATCTGGGCCTTGTTTTCCATACCAGAGATCGGCCCTTAGATAATAGCTATTATTTACGTGGCTAAACCCAAAGATTCCATAGAGTAATCCTGTATATGGATGGTCTCCTTCGACAACAGCTGTACTCAGAGTTGCTTCTGGAGTGAAGATCTTGTGGGCAACTCCAAGACGAAACTTTGTTAACGAGCTTTGGCCACCAAACCTCCTTTTATACATAAGTTCAATTCCATTGGAGTAGTACTTATCTGTTTCAAAGGCAGCATCATTATCAAATTTAATAGAAAGCTCATTGGCGCGCTTACTTTGGGCCAAAGATAAAGAAGAAATTACAAATAGGAATAGTATTGATAATACCCTCACTAGAAAAGTTTACCACTAATAATTTCCCGAATCTCAATGTAGGAAGGATGTTCTTAATACTTGATTCTTATTGTCGGCAATGGTCCTTACCTAATAAGATGAACACTGTCATATTTACAAGTTATAAATCCTAGCTTTTATGACATGTTATAAAGGAGCAAAGGAGAGATCATTAAAATCTATCTAGAATAATCATGAAAAGTAACCTTAAAAACAAAGTCATTGCTATTACCGGTACAACTGGAGGACTAGGAAAGGCCTTGAGTCTTGAATTAGAAAAGCGAGGAGCTAAGCTTGCATTAATGGATCTTGATGTCGAGCAAGTTAAAAAGCAGGCCAGTGAGCTCAACGCCTTAGGATTAGAAGTTGATATAACAGATTACGAATCGATTAAAAAGGCAATGGCCGAAGTTAACGATCATTACGGACAGATTGATATTGTTATTGCTAATGCTGGCATAACTCAAATGGCACCAATGACGACAACTGATGAAAGAGACTTCTCAAGAGTTATCGATATAAATTTAAATGGTTCATGGAGAACATTTAAAGCTGCACTTTCGTATATTGAAGAAAGTAAGGGCTACCTCGCTGCAATTTGCTCGATGGCCTCATTTGTTCATTGTCCTTTGCAGGCATCATATGCTGCTAGTAAGGCCGGAATGCTCGCTGTATGCAATAGTATTAGATTAGAAGTAAAGCATCTCGGAGTCGATGTTGGAAGCTATCATCCAACTTTCTTTCCTTCTCCATTAATGGATAATGTAACGAGTGATCCCGTGGGGCACAAATTATGGGGGGAAATAAAGAAGGCCCTTGGAAAATGATCACTGTTGAAGAAGTTGTGGATGAGATCTTAAATGGCCTCGAAGATCGAGCTGAGTTAGTTGTCATTCCTAAGCGCAAGACTTTAGTGGCAAAGGCGAGTGGCTTTTTTCGACGCTATATTGAAAAACGAGGCTTTAAAGGCAATGAAGTACAAGAGGCCATTGAATTAGCAAAGTCTCTATCTAATTAATTTCTGAAATCTGTTTGGCCATTTTCGTCTGTTTGATTAAGTATATAGACCGCTTCGGTGAGGCTCTGTGCACTTTTTAAAACCTCTGTATCGAGATTATCACTACTATTCATAATAAAGTTATCAATATCTTTTTTAAGGTTTCTAAAAAGTGGAATTAGGTTTTTCTCTATTTTATTTGAGTATTCAAAAGATATTTCTTGTTTAACAAGGTCTTTAATTCTTGCATTTATAATTTCATGCTTAAAATAGAATCCTAGGACGACTTTCGTAAAGTAAATGATAAAGGAAATAAACATAATAATATGTGTTGTATCTGCAGTGACAAGAGAGAGAAGGCAAGCCGTTGTCGATAAAATATAAATATACTTCTCTCGAGTATTGGCCGCTAAGACTATTGTAAATAGAAGGCTACTCAATAGTAGAGAGAGTGAGACAGCAGACTCATGGCTGAAGTAATATTTAGCTGAAAAAAGAATTTGTGCTATCAGCAGATAAAAGAAACTTACTTTCTGAATAGAGTAGTGATTCTTTGTCTTATAAAGATGAAAGGCAAAAACTAGAAAGTTTATAACGATTGCTAGGCCAGTATATGAGATATTTGAAATCGATGCATGGATATCAATTGTATAGAGCATATAGAATAAACAAATCGATAAGATGACTATAATCGAAGACTTCTTAAAGTTATTGAAAATTGGAATGTTGAAAATATCAACTTGATAGTCGAGTAGGTGGTCAACGTCATCGAAGTCTTCGTCTAAAAAATCTTCGATACGAGAGCTATTTTTAATTAGGCTTTCTTCTATTTTCTTTCGATCTTCTATACCAGATGAAAAGACATTTAATATATTATTGATGGGATTTAATAAGTTATGAGCGAAGTAGCTTTTGAGATTTAAAATATTCTTGTGGAATTCTTTTTTATGTAGAATTTCAGTAGCGTTATTTCTAAAAATAATCGATTGGATTGAACTCACAGTTGTAATGAATATATGAAGAAATGTAATTAATACGAGATTGGGATCATCAAGCATAAAATTATTAAATGAAATAATAAGAAAGTGCAGGAGACAGTACTTTATATTTGTATGCTGAAGATGAAAGGCCAAAATAATAATGGCAGCAATATAACAAAAAGAGCTGGCTGGAGTGTATCCAGCCAAACGTGGGTAAATAGTCCACATTAAACTTTCGACAACAACGGTGAAAAAAAAGAAGCCCGTTAAGTGGTTTTTAAAGTATTTCTTATGAAAACAAAATGCCATTAATAAATTAAATGGAATAAGAAGATTAAAGGCCTTTAAAAGGTGAGGCTCAATATTAAAATATGAGAAGGCAATATAGATGATAATCATCATCACTGCTGCCAAAACGTGCATTTGAAAGAACTCACGATATTTTTGATTCAAATGGAAGTAGTCTTTCGCTTGCATACTATTTAGTACACCCCTTAATAAATAGTATTAATTATACAATATATAGTATTTATTCACAGTATGGTACGTGCTTTTTGTAATTTAAACAGGGTTATGACAAATATTTATGCAGTTTTTGTTACTTTGAAGACCCCTGATAGAGCGGGTATACAGCTTCAGGACGAGACGCGTATCGCAACTTCTTATACGCAATCTCGTACCTGATAGTGCTAAAGTATTGAAATATTTTCAATTAAAATTGAAAGTCTCTTAGGGCTTCTTCTGTTAATGCTTCTTCACCAACAATACAAATCCCAGAGCATACATAAGTGTTGTATGAGCAGTGGGCTTCACTACTTACACGACGACAAATATAACCATCCATTTGACCTTTATTTTTATCACACCAAGAAATCATGGCCTCATAGGCTTCATGTTTTTTTCCCGATTTACCAATTCCAACAACTGGTAGATTAAATGCTTGAGTGCTTAATGTTATTAAGATGAAAAATAAACCTAGAAATCTCATATCCCCTCCATATGATCTATTAGTGACTTTTCCAAGAACATATCCTCTAAAGAAATGGTTAGTCTAGTTACTTTATTTGATGAATTAGAGGTTGAATGAAAAATAGGGCCCGTCACCTGAGCTCCCGTAGTGGTCGGTCGGTGTTGTTCGGCATCAATTTGCCATCGTGGCAATTGCTGCCTCCAAAAAATAAAAAAGCCAGACTAGGTCTGGCTTCTTTATAAAACTGGTACTCCCAAGGGGATTCGAACCCCTGTTACCGCCGTGAAAAGGCGGTGTCCTAGACCGGGCTAGACGATGGGAGCGCTAACTTATTTCCCGGATTTGGAAACCAAAATGGTGATCTCTCTGCGACTCGAACGCAGGACCCTCTCCTTAAAAGGGAGATGCTCTAACCAACTGAGCTAAGAGACCATCTGTGTTTTGGTGAGATAGAATATAAGTGTTCTTGGTTCAGAAGTCAATGCTGATTTTCAAAAAAGTTAAGAAAAATAGTAATTTTTTTAGGAAGTTAAATTTATTTACTCATGGTATTTTTTATCGCCTAACTTGTCACGAAAGCCGAAATAGTCTATTTTAAGCCGATTAATACAGGACTTTATAAAGGTAGACTTCAGTGACGACAGAAGTAAATTCAACAGATAATAATTCACAAAAAAAAGTGGCATTCCACACTTTAGGATGTCGTTTAAATTTTTCAGAGACGGGAACGATTTCTCAAGGCTTTGTTGAGCGTGGATATGAGGTTGTTGAATTTGGTGATAGTGCTGATGTTACTTTTATTAATACATGTACAGTAACGGATGGTGCGGACTCTACGTGCCGCAACTTAATTCGTAAGGCCCATCGAGCTTCTCCTGATGGAAAGATTGTCGTCGCTGGCTGTTACGCCCAAATGGATGCCCCACGCATTGCTAAAATGACTGGTGTTGATCTTGTTCTTGGAACAAGTGAGAAATATAAAGTCTTTGATTATTTAAGTGAAGATGAAACCGATACAATCCATATTGATAAATCTAAGGATTTCTTTGGTGCGGCAACTTCAAAAGAAGAAGGTCACACGAGAGCGTTTCTAAAGATTCAGGACGGGTGTAATTACGTTTGTTCATTCTGTATTATTCCTTTTGCTCGTGGACGCTCTAAGGCCGTCTCAATCGCTCAGGCGATTGAAGAAGCAAAGAGTGTTATTGCTCAAGGCTTTAAAGAAATTGTTCTCACTGGTGTTAATATTGGTGAATACGAAACAACGTCAGGTGAAAAACTTCTGGATCTTTTAAAAGAGCTAAATGCACTTGAAGGCCTAGAGAGAATTCGCCTTGGAAGTGTTGAGCCAAATACTATCACAGATGAGCTTCTTGATTATATGGCCTCTTCGCCTAAGTTTCTTGATCACTTTCATGTTCCTATGCAAAGTGGAAATGATGAGATCCTCACAAAGATGAAGCGTAAGTATCTTGTGGAAGATTATCGTCGCATTATAAATAAGATCATTGAACGTTTTCCAAATGCTGGGATTGGGGCCGATGTTATTTGTGGTTTTCCTGGTGAAACAGATGAGCAATTTCAAGATACTTTTAACCTCTTAAAAGAATTACCAATTACACACTTTCATGTGTTCCCATACTCTAAGAGAAAGAATACGGTTGCAGCACGTATGGAAGACCATATCCAACATCCAGTAAAGAAGAGTCGAGTAAAGACTCTGATGATGTTAGGCGATGCTAAACTTAATATGTTCTCTGAAGACTTTATTGGTGAAACTTCTAACGTTCTTTTTGAAAAGAAAGATAAGAACGGACTTTGGGAAGGTTATACATCCAACTTTATTCGCGTAAAAGTTTCTCATGATGGTGATTTGAAGAATCAAATTCATCAAGTGCAGCTTAAAGAGTTTAAAGATAATAAGGTTTTTGCAGAGTTATTGTAATTGCTGCGCCGCTCATGGCACTTTTGACAATTTTTTAACAATTTAAAACCGATTCCTAACAATAGTTGAACAAATGCATATCAACTTTTGCGTATTCTAATCTTGTCGATAGGGAACGCAAAAGGAAGTAAGCTTTATTTTGTTCTGCTTTTAAAACTCCTCTTACTCCTTGTGCTTATCTCAACTTGTCCCTCCCTGAGAAGGTCCCTATCGACGAGTACAAAAGCTTTGTGCCATTTCGATCATCTCTCTCTCTCTCCGGTATGGCACAAAGACCTTTTGACTAAGAAAGTAAGAAAATACATCGCTCTAGAAAAGACGCGATAGAACCTATATCACACACGCCAATGAGTTGCTCTGAATAGGGCACTCGCCTCAATGATGGTAGTCTGCAACGGCCATCTCCCAAAACAACGTTCAAGATAGAAAGGCCTAGGTAGAACCTAGGCCAAAAATCTTTCTTATTTTGAATGATTAATTAGAAGTATTCTTTTAGAAATTTAATTTCAGATCTTTCTGGACCGAAGGCAATGATTCCAACTGGGATTTCAATCGCCTCTTCAATTAGTGCGATATAATCTTTTACTTCTTTTGAAAGCTCACCTTTGAAGTCATCGTTAAAACCTGCAACTTCTTTAAGAATTGGTTTAACTTTTGAAAGATCAATTCCTGGATAGGCACAATCGATTGTACGTCCTTCGTACTCATATCCTGTACAAACTTGAAGTGGTCCCATCTCACTTAGAACATCAAGCTTAGTCAGCGCAATGGAAGTTAAGTTTGAGCATTTAACAGAGTATTTTAGAAGAGGAAGGTCAAGCCATCCACATCTTCTCTTACGTCCTGTTGTCGCTCCAAATTCTCCACCTTTAGTTTGAATATCTTCACCCATTTGATCAAATAATTCAGTAGGGAATGGACCTTCTCCAACTCTAGTAGTGTAGGCTTTTGTAATCCCTAGAACTTCTTCAACGGTACCACCTGGAAGTCCCGCTCCAGAGTAAATTCCTGCATAAGCAGTTGAAGATGATGTAACAAATGGATATGAACCAAAGTCGATATCAAGAAGAACACCTTGTGCGCCTTCAAAAAGAATCTTCTTACCAGCGCGCTTTGCTTCATCAAGGAAGCTAAATGTATCACAAACAAATGGTTCAAGTTCTTTAGCAAGACTCATAAGTCTTTCTACTTCTTCTTCAACACTTGGGTATTCACACTCATATAATTTAGTGAAAAGAGTTTCTTTTTCTAAAAGGTTTGCCTTTAGCTTTTCAGTTAAAACTTCTTTGTCGAAAAGGTCTTTTACTTTGATCCCTTTTCTTGAAATCTTATCTTCATAAGCTGGGCCAATTCCTTTTCCTGTTGTTCCGATTTTTACTGGACCTTTGGCCTCACGTTGCCCGTCAAGAAGACGGTTATAAAAAGTGATAACAGAGGTATTCGAAGAAATCTTAAGTTTCTCAGGAGTAACAGTTAGACCAGAGTTTTTAACATTTTCTATTTCTTTAGAGAATGCTTCTGGATCTAGAACAACACCATGGCCAATAACTGAGACACAGTGATCGTGTAAAATTCCTGAAGGAATCAAGTGTAGTACCACTTTCTTTTCACCAACAATGATCGTGTGACCAGCGTTGTTTCCTCCTTGGTAGCGAACAACAACATCGCATTTTAATCCAAGTAGATCAGTGATTTTACCTTTTCCTTCATCTCCCCATTGAGAACCAATAATCGCAAGTGATTTCATAATTAAGCTTTAACCTCGTGTAGTAAATTATCATTTAAAAAGTATTCTTTAAGTTGATTTACTGCCATTTCTCCAACTCTTAATTGTGCTTCATCTGTTGCAGCACCTAGGTGAGGAGTTAATACGAGATTTGGGATTTGGCGTAGGGGAGAGTCTTCTTCAAGTGGCTCTGTTGCAAATACATCAAAGCCAGCTGCTTTTAGCTTACCTTCTTTAAGAGCACTAACAAGGTCTTCCTCGTTAACAATTCCTCCGCGAGAAGCATTAACTAAAATAGCATGAGACTGCATTTTATTAAATAAGTCCTTGTTGATCATTCCTTTCGTCTCTTCCATTAGAGGAGTATGAAGTGTAATGATGTCACAAGTTTCAAAAATTTCTTCTACTGATTGGGCCTTTGATACGTACGCTAGATCACTTGATTCACAAAATGGATCAAAGAATTTAACTTCTGGTTCAAAACCTTGAAGTCTTTTAGCAACGATCTTTCCAATTTGACCAAAACCAACGATACCAACTTTCTTATTTGTTAGCTCATTTCCTGTGTACTTTGATTTGTCCCAACCACCGTTTTTCATTGTGGCATCTGCTGCAGCAGTATGTCTAAGAACAGTCATCATAAGAGCAACGGCGTGCTCTGCTGCCGAGTTATTATTTGCACCTGGAGTGTTAGAAACTTTTACCCCACGCTCACCACATTTAACTTTATCGATATTATCTGTACCAGCTCCAGCACGAATAACGTACTTAAGATTTGGTGCTAGCTCTAAGTATTCTTCTTGAACCTTTGTAGCAGAGCGGATAACAAGAGCGCTTGCTTTTGGAAGAAGTTCTTTAATCTCATCTTGAGTTAATTTTGCTTTTGGATGTACGTCAAATTCACTTACAGCTTGTAATGATGCAAATACGTCAGCATCCATTCCGTCACATACGACAATAAATGGTTTCACAAAGGCCTCCATAGCTTTTTGAAGTTTTCTTAGTTGTGCTGCGATTATAGAACGCTAGCCACTACATGTAACCCTATTATTGGCAACTTTTTGTAAGTTGCCTTTTAGTTTTTCATTAGAAATAATTATTAAATGCGAAAATTATTAGAAATACTTATATTAAGCCTATTAACACTAAGTGCCGTGGCCGCAATTCCAGAGGGATACTTCGTGGACCACGAAAAGCTAATTAAGGATTACCGAATTGAGAAACAATACAATCCTAATGATTTTCTCACTTATATGCTTTCTGAAAATCCAGCAGTTCCCACTGAGCAAGTGATTCAGATTGCTTATGAAACGATCACTCTTGCTGAGTGTTTTAAAGTGGATGCAAAGCTTTTTGTGGCCCTCATGAGAATGGAGTCAAATTTTGATATGACGGCCATTTCCCACACCGGAGCAGTGGGATTAACACAATTTACTTCTATTGGTGCCCAAGAAGTCTCTGATCAACTAGGGGAGAGAGGCCCGCGATATGCGAATTCTCGCAATACTAATTATTTAAACGATATTATTGGAAATTGCACTGATCAGTGGCAGCAGCTCTGGTTAAGAGAGCGTGGCTGGAGTAATCAGAAAGAATTATTCTTAGAAGATGTTCAGCTTTCTATCATCTACGGCATGATTCTTTTAAAGGTCTTTTTGGCCAAGAATTATGAACAAGACCTAATGGATAATTATTATCAAGCGTTAGTGGACTACAATGGAGAGCCAGGGGATCGTAAATATTGGTATGCTCGTACAATTTTGAAGTTTTACGATGAAATCTAATTTTATTCATGCTAGAAATCTCTTATGAAAAATATTCAAGTTATTAAAGCCGATATTACAACTCTAGATGTGGACGTTATTGTTAATGCCGCAAACTCTGAACTCAAGGCCGGTGGTGGTGTTGATGGCGCTATTCATGCAGCCTGTGGTGAGGAGTTAGAAAAAGAATTAAGTGAAATGGGAGGTTGCCCTGTAGGCGAGGCCCGCTTAACAAAGGCATTTAATATTCCTGCTGAGTTTATCATCCACGCTGTCGGCCCTAAATGGGAAGGTGGCAATAACGGTGAATCAGCACTACTTGAAAAATGTTATATCTATGCACTCTCACTTGCCCAAGAAAATGAGTGTAAGTCCATTGCTTTTCCATGTATCTCTACAGGGATCTTTGGTTACCCTAAGATTGAAGCGGCCATTACAGCAACTTCTGCTGTAAAGAGTTTTGATGGAATCGATTCTTTTGATGATGTGATCTTTTGTTGCTTTGATGATGAAAGTTACGAGATCTATCAGACAATATTGTGATCTTAAAAATTCTTGAGTATCTTTACTGAACTTCATTTTAGAATTTTTCTAAATAGCTGATAAGATGTGTGTAGAACAACGCTACAGAGGCACATATGTCAAAATTTAGAAAATTGTTCACTTATTCTCTTATTCCAATTTCATTGATTGTTCTCATCGCTTGTCTTGGCAGAGGACATAATCTTAGAACAACAAGTTCAGAAGTTGTGAAAACTAATGAAGGTGCAATGGCAGTTGATCGCTCTCCGGCCAGTACCTATGTTGAAGGTGTTGAAAGCCTCACTATTGGAAACTACTTTGACATTACAAATGATAATTCTAAAGAGGATACAGATGGCTTTATTCAGGAAGGAGCATGGTTTCAGGATGAACTTCGTGGCTCCGGAGGCAGTATTTCTCGCTATTCAGTAGACCCAACAGCACAAAGTATTTATCTAACAGATCAACTAGGTGATTCGACTTATTGTATATGGCTTTATCGAGTAACATCTCCTGATGCAACCGAAAGTGCATTTGTGGATATCTTTGATGGTACTGAACAAATTGGAGTGGCCAGCGTGAATATGTCATTACCGACGGATCGCAAAGGCTGGTATCCTCTTGGCGAGTTTACATTTACTAATGAACAAGAAGCTAAGGTCATTGTTTATAAAGGTATTGAAGATCTCAAGAAATTACGAGCTGATGAAGTTCGTTTCTCTCGTCTAGAAGAGAATGAAGATTGTCAGGGAAGAAAATATGTTAACGTGAATAAAGAAGCGGTGATCTTTGCCAAAGGAATGGATGAAAAATCATTTACTAGTAATGATGGGTATCGTGAATATGGAGATTGGCAGGAGAGTAATCTTAAAGGCTATCAAGAAAGCACGGTGCGAATGAGTGAGGATGAATACGCATACGCTATTTATAGCTTCATTCCTAAAAATAGAAATTACTGTATTGATATTTATCGAGTGACAACTATTGGCGGTCTCTCCAATGCTAAAGTGACTGTTTTTCAAGAGGATATAGAGATCTTCTCAAGGTTAATCAATTATAATATGAAATCAGGAAAAGGTGGTTGGTATCCACTTGGCAAACAAAGTGTTGAACCAGATACAATGGTTTCAGTTATATTGGAAAGAGATCCTCTGGACATCGGAATTTTATTATCCGATGCCGTGAGAATATATGAATGTAATTAAATTAAAATGTGATATGTGATGAATGCGCCACCGTAGGCCAGAACTGTCATGTAACCAAACATAAGAAAGACATGTCCCCAACCGTCTGTTTCTCTTTTTACAATACCAAGTGTTGAAATACACTGCATGGCAAAGGCAAAGAAGATTAATAGTGACCAAGCTACGGCCGTATTAAAAACTGGTTTATTAGTGACTGGATCGATCTCTGATTGTAGGCGCTGTCTAAGAGTTGTGGACTCTTCATCTACATCACCAAGAGCATAGATTGTTCCAAGTGTAGAAACAAATAATTCTCTGGCCCCCATAGCAACAGTAATACCGACACCCATTTTCCAATTATATCCAAGAGGCTTAATTACTGGCTCAATTAGTTTTCCAAATTGCCCAATCGTTGAATGCTCAAGTGAGATCGAAGCAGCTTCTGCATCAGTTTTTCCAACAAGTAGTTGTTCCGCTGGTTTTGGAAATGTTGAAAGAAACCAAATTACCATCGAAAGACCTAAAATAATTGTTCCGGCCTTCTTTAAGAAAACCTTTCCCTTAAAAGTCATGGCCTTAAAAGCCGGCTTAAAAGTTGGAAGTTGATAGAGTGGCAGTTCAATAATAAATGAAGTCGTACTACCTTTATAAAGAGTTAGTCTAAATATCTTTGCAATAATTAAGGCCACAAAACTTCCTAGGAAATATAGGAAGAAGAACGAAAGTGCCTGTGAATTGAAGATTCCAAATATTGTTTTCTCTGGAACAAAAGTTCCGATTAAAAGAATATAAACAGGTAGCCTTGCTGAACAAGTAATAAGAGGAATCGTCATAAGTGTTGCAAGACGTTCTTTCTTATCTGAGATTGTTCTCGTTGCCATAATTGCAGGTACAGAACAAGCAAATCCAGAAAGGTAAGGAAGGAATGCTTTTCCATTTAGTCCAAAGTATGACATTGCACGGTCAGTAATAATTGAAGCACGAGAAATATATCCACTTTGTTCTAAAAGGCTTAGTAAGAAGAAGAGGATCATAATCTGTGGTAGGAAGATAATAACCCCACCAACTCCAGCGATAACACCATCAACAATAAAGCTATTGAGCATGCCTGGAGGAAGTATTGAACTTACGTATTCACCAAAAGCACCCACGCCACCATCGATGAGATCCATTGCTGGACCTGACCAAGTATAGATTGAGTGAAAGATTAAATAGAAAACGGCCAGGAAGATAACTCCACCTAGAATTGGATGAAGAACAATATGGTCAATCTTATTTGATAATTGAATTAGTCCTTTATTCTTTCCTATTGCATATGATGCTTTTAGATCACGTGCTTCTCTTTGATACTTTTCAATATTTGAAAGAGCTGCAACTTCATTTTCTAGTTGAATATGTTCTTCTTCCTCAAAGTTAACACTAAAAGGATTATACTCTGTTGATTCATTTGAAAGTTGAATTTTATTAACTGGAGTTAATACAGAAGCTGATGCATTTTCTCTTATGAATTGATCGACAGTGGCACTGCTATCTCTCATTGTTGAAAACTTTAAATAAGGAACACCAAGGTGCTGACCAATTTTATCAAAGTCATAATTCTTTGCGATATCAAGATCAATCTTATTAAAGATAACTTTTATCTTTCCACCAAAGAGATCCTTCATTGCAAGAGTTAATGAAAGAGAAGAGTCTAGACGTGCACAATCCACAACACAAACAACATCGTGAAACTCTGTTACTTGGTTATTTCTTCCAATTAGAGTTGAAGTTGTAACGGCTTCATCAATTGATGAAGGAACTAGAGAATAGATCCCTGGAAGGTCGACAATAGCAAGCTGTTCTTCATGACGAGAGTTTGAAATAAGTCCCGCTGTTGCAGTATCAACAGTAATACCATTGTAGTTTGCAACTTTTCTATTTGCTCCTGAGAGCATATTGAAGATGGCAGATTTTCCAGAGTTTGCTGGCCCTATAAGTAGCGTCTTTTTCATTATTGCATTTCCTCTACGTTAATGAAGCTTGCTTCACTTAGACGAAGAGCAACTGTTTCACCATCTGTTAATCTTAGAGTTAAAGGAGAGCCAAGAAATGAAGGAGCAACAATATAAACTGAATCACCAGGTAGGATACCTAAACCAGTCATTATTGTTTTGTGCTTAAGCTCGTTGCTAAAAGATAGTATCTTTACGCTTGCGCCTTTCTTTGCCTTCGATAAAACCATAGTATTCTCCATTTGTCTGAACGGGCTTACTATAGTTTCATTAGTCAAACTTGTCTAGGAATTTACTGAAAATTGTGCAACGTTCTAGTCGCGGTAAAAGGCGTCTGTAAAGTGTGCTATGAGTGAGTCTAGAACATGTTCTCCAAGTTCAAGCTGACGATAAGTGACTCCCGTCAGGTCAAAGATGCGACGAGCGATGCGATTTGTTTCTGATCCAGCATGTTTATCTTGTAAGTATACGACTTCTTTGATCTTTGAAGAGGCAAGTAGCTTGGCACATTCATGACATGGAAAGAGTGTCACGTAGCAAGTTGTATTAGCGAGTGGGCGGTTAGAGTGAAGGATAGCATTTGCTTCCGCATGAACAACGTAGCCATATTTTTGATGCTCAAGAGGTACTGTTCTCTCTTTTCCCCATGGAAGTTTCGACTCATCAATCCCTGCAACAAATCCGTTGTAACCAAAAGTTATTTGATGATTATTGTCATCAACAAAAACACATCCCACTTTAGTGGCCGGGTCCTTGCTTTTGTAGCTGGCCATAATGGCCTGAAGCATGAAGTATTCATCCCAGTTCACAGCACTCTTTGTGCTGATATGATTAATTGTCTTTTCCATGTCTGTTCTCATGGCCACAAGATTAGAAAATATTGCATTCATTGGCAACTTGTTAAGTCATAGAGGGTGGTGCAAAATATTGTAATGACAACTGAACACCGAAAGAATTTTTTATTATCTTCTATAAAAATGGCCATGGCGACTCTCTCAAGTCGCGTTCTGGGCTTTGCTCGTGAGATTTTGATGGCCAAATTATTTGGTGCTTCAGGTTTAACAGATGCCTATCAGATTGCTTTTCGAATTCCCAATATGCTTAGAGACCTCTTTGCTGAAGGAGCCTTTTCAGCTGCTTTTGTGCCAATTTTTACCAGTGCAAAAGTCGACGGGGATAAGCACGCCAGAACTTTATTATGGTCAATGGCCATTGTTCTCTTTAGTGTGACGGCCTTAATCTGTGGGCTTATTTTTATTTTCGCTCCTGAATTAATTCAGCTTCTAACAAATGAGCTTTTCACAAGTGATGCCAATCGCTTTGAGATGTCGATTCTCTTAACTCGTATGATGTCTCCTTTTTTGGCCTTTGTTTCTGTTGCTGCCTTATTTATGGGAGTTTTAAATACTTATCGCATGTTCTTTGCGCCTGCGATGGCACCAGCTTTCTTTAATATCATCATGATTATCTCGATGGTTTCATTGCCAAAGTATTTAGAAGCAAGAAATCTTCATCCAATTGTCTCTCTTGGGGTCGGTGTCTTAGTCGGTGGCTTTGTTCAAATGGCCATCCAACTACCAATGCTTGTGAGCAAGGGTTTATTTAAGGTTGAAAAAATTGATATCTTCTCAAAAGATGTAAAAGAAATTTTAAAGCGTATGAGTATTGGAACAATTGGTGTTGCAGCAACGCAAATCAATTTACTTGTTTCAACATTTTTAGCTACAGGTACTGTTATCGGTGCCGTCTCATGGCTTCAATATGCTTTTCGTCTCTTTCAATTTCCAGTAGGAATCCTAGGGGTTTCAATTGGAAACTCAAATCTCGTTTATTTTTCTGAGTTGTGGAGAAGTGGAAATGAAGAAGATGCAAAAAAAGCACTACAAACAAGTTATATAACTAGTCTCTTTGTACTTATGCCGGCCATGGCCCTGATGTTTGCTCTTGCTCAAGATACTGTTGCAATCTCATTTCAAAGAGGAGCATTTGGGCTAGATGATACTAAGATGGTAACGGAGGCCCTTTACGCATATCTGATTGGTCTACCTTTTTATGGCCTATATAAAGTCTTCTCACCGAGTTTTTATACATTGGATAGGCCAAAGATTCCTGTAACGATTTCTTCAATTGCAGTACTTATTAATATTATTTTTTGTATTTCACTTGTTGAAACTTATGGCTTTAAAATTCTTGCAATGGGAACTTCTGTTTCAATGATCTTTATCATCGTTACTCAGTCAGTACTTTTATTTCGCATGCTAAATTTAGAGTTAACATTCTTTTTTCCAATTAGATTTTTTAAAATTTGCTTATGCGCTGTCGCTGCTTTTTTTACAGCATCTTATTTACGTTCCTTTTTTCCAGTGAATATTTTTTCTACTGTGGATAACCTTGGTGCATTTAGTATAAGTGCATTAGGAGGGGGATTAGCTTATCTTATTGCGCTGAGTGTCTTAGGTGATTACGTTTTAATTCAGCGCTTCTTAAATAAGCTTCTGCGTCGAAAGTAGTCCTATGTCGTTAGAATTTTATTAGTTTCTTACATTATTTGCCTTGCTTCACCGCTTGCAAGTCGTTAAACTTAAGAAGATTATATATTTGGAGCATTAAATGAGAACAAACTTTGAAACACTCGAAAATTTAGCGAGTCATACAATTAATACACTTAAAGAGAAAGGTGTTATTGAGTTCGATATTGCAAATCGCGAGAAACTTATCGAAGCAATGGCAACTGAGTTTGGTGTAGCGCTTGCAACTGACGAAGATATTCGTGACCAAGCAATTGAAGAAGTTGAAGAGAAAATGGGTGTAGATAATATGCCTGAAGATGTAACTGAGTCTGAAATGTTCAATCACGCTCGTAAAGAAATCATTAAGTCTTTTAGTGGTGAGAATATTGGTGGCCTTTACTTAGTAGAGTCTCTTCATAATATTGCAAAGAGAATGACAAGATTCTTAATTGGCTGTGAATTCATCGACGACGTTTTCGGAACGGATGAAGAGATTCACAACTTCCTAGTACAAAATATTAGAACTTTTAGAAGTCGTTAATATTAGAAAGGCTCCGAAAGGAGCCTTTTTTATTTCTGTTTTTTGATGTGATGTAGCGCTTGCTCAAAAAACGGTCCCTCAAGTAGACCATTTAAAACCGAGCTTTCACTTTCTAATATCACAATCCCATCATCAACTTTTAATAAGGCAGCATCGTAGTAGACACGAAGCTCGTGAGCTTTGGTTGCGGTTCCTTCCACCCTAAGAGTTTCGATCCCTTGGTCTAGTAGCTCTTTAAAGGAAGTTGGTTCATGAATAATGGAAGTGTCTTTATCGAAGACAAGTTGATTTTTAATTGCAAGTTGTTCAAAAGCATCTTGCAGGTCTTTGTATTCTTCTCTTGAAAAACTAAAGCGCGACTGCCACTCGTAGCGTGTGTCAGTTCTTTCAAATATTTTTAATTCATCTTCGTTAGTTGTTAGTGTCCACCAAGGTGGTACGGGAATTTCTAATCCAAAAAATGGGAAGGGGATAGCATCTTTTAGGGCCACTTCCTTTTCACCTTTAATAACAAAGGCAGCATAAGTGGCAAAAATTAAGACGCAAATGAGAAGGATCCACCAAAATGTATTACTCATACCCGACAATTTAGCCTGTCTTTTTGTCTTCGTAAACGTAATATTAATCAGTTAAATCAGTAGTTTATAAAAAAAGTCGCCGTAATGCTTAAGTTTTATTCATATTCTGTCGTTAAGAAGATGAGGATTGTTAAAGTTTTTATGGAGAAAACTATGAAGTTAAGACTTATTAGCGCAAAGAGCATCTTGTTAGCAGCACTGATGTTCAACACATATGCTGAAATCGATATCAGCGATTGTATCTACTTAAGAGACAATGGCTATGAAGATGATGCAGCGGCATGTGTAACCAGAGCTTCTCGAGGTGGTTCAGACAACGGTGACTTCTGTGTGGAATGTTTACCTAAACTACCAGAAAGAAACGAGTGGGCCGAAGTCGCTAAAGTTGCAATCCCTTCTCTTGCTGCTATGGGAAGTGTTTATTTTCAATCAAAACACGCTGCTGATTCACAAGAAGCGTGGGCAAATTCTTTTGAAAACGGAATTAAGTCATGTCATGGCTCAATCGACTCATATCATAACTACAACCTAGAAAGAGGGGCAAACCCAATCCTTCCAGATGAGCAATCTAATATGCTCAATTCATGTAATGGTTACGGTTATGGTGCATATGCTGGTGGTCTTGGACTTACTGGTGGAATGTTTGGTGGTGTAGGAAATGGCTGGCAAGGTCAAGGTTACACAGGTGGCTTCCTTGGTGGAATGGCCGGACCAAACTTCGGTGGCGGAATCTACGGCGGTGGTGGATTTGGCATGGGTGGATACCCTGGAATGGGTGGAATGGGTAACGGCTTTGGTGGCGGTTACCAAGCAAATGTTTATATGAATCCACTGGGATCTCTTGCAGGATCAGCTCTTGCTGGACTTCTTACAGGTGGTAACGCAGGTTTCGGAATCGGTATTAATGGCGGTGTCGGAATGAATGGTGGTATGGGAATGGGTGGATACCCAGGAATGTACCCTGGCGGAAATATTTACGGTGGTATGTATCCAGGATTTGGAATGGGTGCAGGTATGGGCATGGGTGGCTACCCATATGGAGCTGGATTTGGATCTGGTTTCGGCTCAGGTTTTGGTGCTAATTTCGGAATGGGAATGGGCAACGGAATGGGTGTTGGAATGTATCCAGGAATGTCTGGTTACCCAGGAGCTGGGGCCGGAGCAGGCTTTGGACTTAATATTGGAATCGGTGCTTATCCGGGAATGAACTCAGGAGGAGCGTGGGGAATGTACCCAGGTTCTGGAATGGGAATGTATCCAGGAGCAGGTGTTAATGCAGGATTCAACTTAGGTTGGGGTATTAACGGCGGTGCTGGAGCTGGAGGTTATCCAGGAATGTATCCAGGTGGTGTTGCTGGCGGAGGCTGGGGCGTCAATGGAGGCGGAAACTGGGGTGGAAACGGTGGAGTTTATCCAACTTATCCAGCACCAGGACAATATCCAGGAGCCGGTGGTAACGGAAACTGGGGAATTAACACTGGTGGAAACTGGGGTGGAAATGGAGGCGGAAACGCAGCTTGTATGTGTATCTCTGCTCCTTGTTCATGTGGAAATACATACCCTGGTGGAAACGGAAATATCAATGGTGGCTGGGGCGTTAATGGCGGCTGGGCCGGCGGAGGTAATGGTAACTGGGGCGCTGGAAACAACGGTGGCTGGGGAGTCAACGGTGGAACAAGCTGGGGTCTAAATGGTAACGCTGGCGGTGGCTGGGGTGCTAATGGAAACTGGGGTGTTAATGGTGGAGGAAACTCTGCATACCAAACACAACAATTCCAAAGCTATATTAATGGACTACAGGGACAAGCTGTTGCTCAAGGTAACTACCAGAACCAAGCAACTGCAATGTATGCAAATCAGGCCCTTTATAGAAATTTACAAAATGCTCAGCAGAATATCTATGCTAATAATTACTCTGGAATGTATAACTCTGGTGTAAATTACGGCTCAATGGCCGGTGGAGCACTTAATGGTCAATTCAGTATTGGTGTCCAAGGTGGCGCTGGAATGAATTGGGGAATGAACTAGCCGCAGCATCTTGCGTAAGCAAGATTTGATGCGGTAGTAGGCCTCATTGCAATGAAATAAATAATCAATTCAACAAGCCTGCGTTTATGCAGGCTTTGTTGCCTCTAGGCCAATGGGAAAGTTAACGCAAAGTAAGAGCGACACTTTCACGAAGTGAAAGTTAGCAAAACATTGAGAGATATGCGAAAGCCTCCATTATTGGAGGCTTTTTTGCGTAGGGCGCACAAATAAAAAAGAGACCAATGGTCTCTTTTTTGTAGCGCCTGTGGCGAACCGAAAGACCTAAAGGTCTTTCTCTCGAATAGTATGTGCACCAAAATGGGGCGCACAAATAAAAAAAGAGGCTATCAGCCTCTTTTTTTATTTGTTATGCATGAGAACTTTGATTGTGCCGCGGAAAACGACTTCGATCTTATTGGCATCCAGGTTCTTTTCAACTAAACCAGGGCCAAAAGTTGGGTGGCCGATGACATCACCAATTTCAAATTTTTGGCGAATATTGTACTTGATTGGATCACCATCAAGCTTTGCCATTGCATCTTCCCAAATGTTGATAATTTTATCTTCAGTAGAAACACGCTTCTTTCTAGTTCCTGCCTTCTTACGAGCAGCACTTGGAGAAGCTACTTTTTTAGCTTTGTATGCGTGAGTTGACTTACATGTATTACACAGAACTTTATGTGGAGTTTCTGTATCTTTCATTGCTACGATTAAATGAGCAAGATCGAGTTTACATTTGCTACAATATGTTACAATTTCCTTACCAACACCTAGTTTTGACATTTACCTCTTCCTTTTAATGATCTGATCAATTTAATGGGGAATAGTGTTAAAGTAAAGAGAATAAAAGGTTATATGTAGATAATTATAATGAAGAAAAATACTTTACAGCTTCTTGAAAAAGCAAAACATTTACCAACGAAATCCGGCTGCTATTTGATGAAACGCAAGCGAGCAGGCGTCGAAGAGATCCTCTATATTGGTAAAGCGAAGAATCTTAGAGCGAGAGTTTCTAGTTATTTTAATAGTTCAGAGAAATCACCGAAAACACAGATCCTAGTCTCTCATATTCAGGACTTTGATTTCATCATGACTAAGACTGATGCTGAAGCATATATCTTAGAAAATAACTTAATTAAAAAGCATATACCTAAGTATAATATTCAATTAAAAGACGATAAGAGTTATCCCTATATTCAAATCGATCTCAATGAAAAGTTTCCACGACTAGTTTATACTCGAAGACCTAAGAGAAAGAAGAAGGTTCGACTTTTTGGGCCTTTCACCACAGGCAGTAATATTCACAAGATTTCTCGTATTTTAACCAAGTCATTTACATTGAGAGACTGTTCAATTGAGGAGATGCACAGACGAAAAAGGCCGTGCCTTATCTATCAAATGCGACAATGTTCTGCTCCTTGTGTGGATTATATTTCAAGTGAAGATTATGAGGTTGATTTAAATAATGTGATTAACTTCTTTGAGGGAAGAAGTAGTCAGGTTTTTAAAACTCTTGAAGAGAGAATGTTTAAGGAAGCTGAAAAAGAGCATTTTGAACGTGCTGCTGAAATCCGCGATAGCATTGAAGAATTAAAAGAATTCTCAAAGGCCTATCAAAAACAAAATGTAGAATTATCTACTGAGAAAGATTTTGATATTGCCGCTTATCATGTGGGAGAGCTAGAAGTCGATATTTCTATTTATATGATGAGATCGGGAATTTTATTAGGACATAAGAACTTTCACTTTGGGAAAGGGGATAGTGACAAAGAGAATCACGAACTTTTTCAAACATTCTTATTTCAGTACTATTCTAAAACTAAAGAAAAACTTCCAAGTCGCATTTATATCGATGAGAAAAAGAATGATCTTGCAATGATTAGCGAGGCTTTTAAAGAGGTTGTGGACGAAGAAATAGAAGTTCAAAAACCAATTGGAAAAATGAAGTCCCTTTATGAATTAACGTATGATCATGCAAAAGAGCATCAGCGCTTTCGCGTTAAAAATATGGATGGCCCTTGGATCGGTTTAAATAAGTTAAAGGAACTTTTAAAACTAAAAGAGACACCAAAGATTTTAGAATGTTTTGATGTTGCCATTTGGCAAGGTAAGTCTCCAACTGCTTCTCAAATCGTTTTTCGCGATGGAAAACCCGATAAGACTCAATACCGTTACTACCATTTGGAAGAGAGGCCTGAAGGTAATAACGACTTTGCTATGATGAGAGAAGTTCTCGCAAGAAGGCTTAAGAAAGGAAAGCTACCTGATGTTTTTATTGTCGATGGTGGTAAAGGGCAGGTTTCAAGCTTCTTAGCTGTTTTGGAAGATTTTGAATTAGATATTCCTGTTGTTGGAATTGCAAAAATAAAAACAAGTAAGAGTGAAACTTTTAAAGATAAAGAGGTTTCAAGTTCTGATGAGCGCTTAATTATTCCTAATCGCATTAATCCATATATTTTAAAGAAGACACCTTCACTAATGAGAATTATTGTTCAAATGAGAGATGAGGCCCATCGTTTTTCTCGTAAGCTACATCATAAGAAAGAAAAGGATCGAATTTTTACTTCATGGTTTGATGATATTGAGGGGATTGGAGAGAAGACTTTAAAAACTATTCACGAAAATATGGACTTAACTTTAAAAGAGCTTGCGCAATTATCTTTGATTGAAATTAGTCACAAGTTAAATGTGAAGGAGAGTATTGCTGAGAGAATTCAATTAAAACTTTTAAAAGAATTCCCTCAGAAATAGAGTGCTAGTTGATATGGTGAATTTTTTTTCGATTGCCGTGCCCGCAATCCGTACATCTCGAATTCTCGTGTATGTACAAATTCTTATAATCTGATAAGTGTGTGTGAACCATATTTGAACCACAAACTGGACACTCATTTAATACCTTATGTACTTGCTCGAAATCCCCAAAAAGTTCTTCGAAATTTTCAAGTTGGAAATCTGGATCGAAAGACATGTAGTAGCTCCTTTAAAATCTAATTCCCCGTAACTTTGGACTCTTTGATGCAGGGTGTCCTCAGTGGGTATGCTAGATTTATCGGAGGCTTATAAATCTTCTAAAATTTAAGCTTTTAATTTTAGTGCCTTAGGGATATTTTACCCATAGGAAAGAATTGAATGGCACAGCAACTAATTTCAAAATTAACTAAAGATTTCAATAATAAGCTAAAAATCTCATCTAATGAGAAGCCGAATTACTATGCAAAAATCTTTGAAAATACCCTGTGGTTTCCTAAGTTAGTAGGTCGTACTCTTAGCTCAAATGAAGCCTCTAATAAGCCTATTGAGACCAAGAAAGAGTCTTTTGAGGTGAATGTCCCAGAGATTGCAGCAAAGCCTCAAGAAGCGAAAATTGAAGTTCCTATAGAAGACAACCCTGCGCCAGTAAAGATTGAAGTGGAAAAAAAGGCCAGCTCATCTTTGGTTAAAGTTGATACATCGTTCACAAATTTAATTCAAAAATATAATGAAAATTGGAAACTAGAGACAATTCCTGGTTATCAGGACTATCAAGGAGAAATTGATATTATCTTTTTTGGATTAGATGAAATAGAGGAGTCAGAGTTTCCTGATTTTCTTCCGCTATCAATGATTGAGTCTGATCAAGATATTATGGGAAGAATGATTAAGGCGATGAAGATCTCTTCAGGGCGCTTTATTCGAGTTCCTTTTATTAAAAAAAATGCAAAAGAATTTATTTTTTCTTGTTGTGCACACTTTAAGCCTTCACTTCTTGTTCCTCTTGGAGCGGCGGCCACTAAGCTGTGCTTAGACAAGCAGGTTCGATTGGCAAATGTGCATGGAGTATTCCATTCTATTCAAACTGAAGTTGATGGAAAAACTCAAGTAATAGAAACAATGCCACTTTTCCACCCTAAGCTATTAGAAGTTAATGAGTCGATGAAGAAAACGGCTTGGGCCGATATGCAAAAGGCGATTAAATTTCTTACAAGTTGAGTAGTATAGTAAAATCATATATCATTTTAATAGATTAAGTTGCTTGGCAAGGATGCCGCACGAATCAGGACGATGATATTTGAGAAGTCTATTCTTACTTTTTATTCTTTTATTTACTTTCAATTCTTTTGCAAGAATTAGTCCACTTCAAAATTTTAAGTCAGGTCACACTATTAAAGTGAGAGTCGCTAAGAACTTAAATAAGGTCTTTCTAGAAGGTGTTGGAATAACGAGAGAAGTTATCGCAACTAATAAATCGAAAAGCTTTAAAGGCTTTAAGAAAATAAAAATAAATTGCGGAAATTTAAAGCATGCTCGCTCGATAAGGCCACAATATCTCGCTTCTTTAACTTCAAAGACAGGTCTTATTGGTTTTGAAAAAAAACAATTCATGGGGCAGATGCACATTGTAACAAGTGAAGATGGAAAGTCATGCGATGTTGTCAATGAGATGGAATTAGATGATTACATTGCAACACTACTAGCAAAAGAGATGAATGCTTCTTGGCCAGTTGAGGCCTTAAAAGCTCAGGCCGTAGCAGCTAGAACATATGCAATTCATCATATGATGAGTTCAGGTCTTCAAAATGATACTCTCTACGATTTAGAGAATTCAGAAAAGCATCAAGTAAACGGAACATTTAATGATGTAACAGCAAGTACAATTGAAGCTGCTAGAAAAACAGCTGGAATGGTACTAACAAATAAACAAGGGAATCTTGTACCAGCATTTTTTCATGCAAGTTGTGGCGGAAATACTCTACAACCTGACGATGTATGGACAAATGAAGTTCATGGTTACTCCACTGTAAAGTGTGCCTATTGCCAAAGAAAGAAGAACTGGGATTCAAAGATCACTCAAATTCGTTTTAAAAAAATGATTGAGTGGGGTATGAGAAAGGGATATGTAAAAAAACAAAAGCTACACAAGAAACTTTCAATTTATCCAGACAAGAAAAATGCGAAGGCCATCTATGTTCGAAATGGAAAGAATAAGATAAAGATTAAAAAGAGTTTATTTCGTCGCTATTTTGGTCGAGTAGACTTTCCTTCTAATTACTTCTACCTTGTTGATCTTGGCCGCGAAGGACTTCAATTCGTTGGAAAAGGTAATGGCCATGGTGTGGGCCTTTGTCAGGTCGGTGCCTTAGGTCTTGCCCAAAAAGGAAAGGGCCATAAAGAAATTCTGGCCCATTATTTTCCTAAATTAAATATTTTAAAATTGTATTAAGTCTTACTGACATCCCGGAGGAGCAAAGTTAATTGTCAACGCTGTTGCTTGTAACGGTACACCATTTGGTGAAGTGTACTGTGGTACATAAACGTAGAATTGACCAGCAGAGATTACATTTGTTGGACAAAATGCAGTTGCTGTTAGAACTGAAGGTGAAGTCATTTGAATACCGTTAACACCTCTTTCTTTTGCTAGTAGAGGATATTTACCAGTTCCATATTGATTATCAGTAAAGTAGCGCCCACAAAAAGAGAAATAATAATTGAACCCAACATTATTTCCATTTGTTGTTTTAGCTATAATGAGAATATCGCTATTACCATTTGCTCCCGCATAGTAATCACCAGTTTCTCCACCCATGGCACCTTGTTTTAAATTACCAATAATTCCCGTTCCATTTGTTTGGGACGTTGTTTGATAACTATCAAGATAAGTACTCATGAAAACTCTTTCTGTACTACATGGAAAGTGTCCTTCAAGGCTATTGTGAAGTTGTTCAACACCTCTTGCAACATTACCGCTTCCATTAGATCCCCAGCCAGAGAAGTTTGTAGCACCGCCGCCACCTGAGTCACTACCACAGCTTGTAATTAACATTGAAGTAATTGTAGCAACCATCAATAATTTAAACTTTTTCATAATATCCTCAAATATTAATATTCACGCTACTTCCTGTATCGGCGACTCTGAAGATTTTCTTTAGAAATTGATAAAATTAATTAAGAAATAAAGATCATGAGCCGAAAAGATATGTAATTAAAACAACTTATAGAATTACTTATGTACGAAAATTTCAAGAAATCAATGTTTAATGTCGTAGCACAATCCTTAAAAGACTTTAAAAAGGATGACCAGGCAAAGTTTCGTTTGAAGCTAGGACTCATTTTTGCCGTTCTACCTTTTCTATCAATCATTGCTGGCTTCATCTTAAATTGGTTTCTTTTAAAGTCGGCAGTTATCTATATTACTACATTTAGAAAGGATCTCGATTATATTATTGATGATCTTATCTTAGACTACCTACAGATAGGCTTAGTCGAAGTTTGGCCATGGGTGATCTTTTCATTTATTTGTCTCTTAATTGCAGGAATTATTCTTGCTCAATTAATGCTTCGTCCATTTGATGAGATAGCAGACTACTGTAATGAATTTCTGTGTGCAGAAAATAAAGATGCAACATTTGATGCTGATTTTAGTTCTGAGCTAAGATTACTATCGAATTTTAGTGACTGGTTTTTTACAACTACTGAAACTTTTAGAAAGAGTGGTGTTTTAACTAAAATTGAAGTTCCAAATAAATACAAAAAGATACACAAGCCTGTCTTTGAATCAATGTTCTTCCTTAATAAGAGTTTCTATGTTGCGATTGTTTGCATACTGATGGGAATGATTATTACGATCATTAACTTTGCTCTTTTTGATGCAATCATTATGGTGGTTAATCATATCTTAACAGATAGTAAAGTTTTTAAAGATTACTTAGTTAACATGGCGTTACTGCAAAACGACATTCTCTACATCACAATTATTGTCAATATTATTTCTTATGGTATTTTTCTACTCTATCTCTATAACAAGGTTGCTACACCTGCTTTCGGGATTTTTGCCACTATGCGATCATTCATTAGTGGACGATATGCCTCAAGAGTTCATTTAATCGGTTATAAGTATGTGCGTAATCAGACACGTGTCATAAACCGCTATCTCGACTACATGGAAAAAGAGTACTCTGCAAAAGATGATTGAGTATTTCATTTTGTTCAAGTAGAATTCTAATAATAACTTGACGTGAAATTATTGTTTAAAACAACAAAAGGGATAGTAATGAAAAAATCAATCGGCATTGTAATGTCACTTCTTCTACTTGCCAGCTGTGTAGGTAAAGATCAAATCAAACAAGCTCTTAAAGATGATCCAACTATTTTAGCAGAAGCAATTAAAGCAAACCCTGCTGAAGTTATGGAAGCTCTACAAACAGCAGCTCAAAATGCAAAAGCTGAAATGGCAAAGAAAAGAGAAGAGGAAGAGAATAAAAAACTTCATGGATTTATTGAGAATCCTCTTAAGCCAGAAATTAGAGAGGATGAATCTATCCGTGGTACAAAAGGTGGAGCGATCACTCTAGTTGAATACTCTGATTTTCAATGTCCATATTGTACAAGAGGATTTGAAAATGTTGTAAAGCCAATGCTTGAAAAGTATGAAGGTCAAGTACAGTTTATCTATAAGCACCTTCCACTTTCATTCCATTCTGAAGCAAGAATTGCAGCAGAGTACTATGAAGCTCTTCGTCTACAAGATCCAAAGATGGCATTTGAATTCCACGATATGCTTTTTACTCAAGAAGGTCAGCAGAAACTTAGACAGTACAAAGAAAAGTACCTAAAGCAAGCAGCAAAGAAAGTTGGTGCTAACATGACTAAACTTGCTAAAGATGTTAAGTCTGAGTACGTTGTAAATAGAGTTAAGGCCGATGAAGCTGAAGCAAGAAAATTTGAAATCCAAGGAACTCCTGGTTTCGTAATCAATGGTGTTCCAGTTAAAGGTGCTTACCCAATGTCACACTTTGAAATGATCATTGATCTATTAAAAGAGAAAGGGAAGCTAAAGCTGAACTAATTCAAATATACATTTCTATATTTAATAAGAGGCCTGCATTCTTTGCAGGCCTTCTTATTTGGGCAAAATCTAATCTTCTGTTATACTAGAAATAATGGAGGTTAAAAATGACAAGCTTCTTTGATCATAACCAAGTAAAAATTAATAAAGAATATATGCGTGAATCTGCTAAGCAGATCGATTATTCTCTATCTGATTTTTTACACGATGATATTCCTCATAACCTCATTGAACAAAATGTACTTGATCATGCATATATCAAGCATGTTTCATCTCTACTTAAAACTGACTCGATTTATAAACTTGCTCATGAGATCTTAGAGCTTGAAAAAATTCTTGATAAGCTTTCTGAGCACCTTCCTGTTGATATAAAGATTCCTAATATGGAAGTTTTCTATCATCAACTCGGCCCAGTCTTCATTCAATTATTTGTTGAAATTGAAGACATAAAAGAGCACTCTCAATTAGAGCTAGAGTGGCTTAAAGCCGTTAGAATCGCACTAGAGGAAGAAGTGGTAGTTTGGCAAGAAAAAAGTCTAAAATAACCTAAAAAATAAAAAAAATAACTTAATTAAAAAAAAAGGCTTAAAAAGCCTTGTCAAAGCGTGTTTCAGGCCTCATCCTATTTTTACAACAACTAAATAACTAACTATTTGGAGTTTACATGAACAGAAAAGAACTTGTAGAAGCAATCTTAAAGAACAAAGAACTTAAGCACCTAACTAAGAAAGATGCAGATACTTTCGTATCAACTACTCTTGAAACAATCAAGAAAGCTGTTAAGAAAGGTGACGATGTATCACTAATCGGTTTTGGTACTTTCACAAAAGTAAGAAGAGCAGCTAGAACTGGTATCAATCCAGCAACTGGTGAAAAGATTAAAATCAAAGCTAAGACTCTTCCAAAATTCAAGCCAGGTAAAGCTTGGAAGGAAATGTTCTAATTTTAGATTTAAATTAGTTTCATAATAAGAAGCCTCCCTTTGGGAGGCTTTCTTATTTCTAGAGGGGAAAAATTTGCCTCTCAACTCAATAAGCGTCAAAAAAGCGTCGACATTTTGACACCGGCCAATTTTTACATACAAGCTAAACGGTTAGAATTCCTTTAAAGGGCAATAGAATGTGGTAGAACATTCTTTACTATCTTGTAGAATTTGCCGGTAGGATGTATAATTTTTGACGAGGCACAGTTTATAAAGGAATTTTTTTCTGTGTGAAGTAAAGGATTTATAAGTATGGCAGATGGAAGTGCTGATAATACAAACCAAGGAAGTGGTAAAAGCCCTCTTTTAACAGTAGCTCTACTACTGAATATTATCTTAATGGGTGTAATCGCTTATTTTCAGTATCAGACACATGTGAAATTATCGCAGCAATCTTCAGTAGAAGATCTTGTTAAAGCTCAAATGGCCGAAGCAAATAAAGAAGCAGACGTTGTGACAACTGGTGAAGCACAAGAAGAAGAAGGTAAGCTCTTTCCTCTTGATAGCTTTACAGCAAACCTTTCACAAGGTGATGGACCTCAACGCTACATTCGTTTAAATGCTGTACTTAAGCTTTCTCTAAATGCAAAAGAGGAAGAATATAAAGCAAGAAAGCCTCAGATTAGAGATACAATTATTAGTATTCTAAATTCAAAGAGGCCAAATGATCTTCTTAAAGTACAAGGTAAGGAATACCTTAAAGAAGAAATTAAATCAGCGATTAACTCATATCTCGTTGATGGAAAAGTTTTAGATGTTTACTACGTTGGTTTCCAGATCAACTAGTACATAAATAAAAGTTTAACTTTTGGCAGGATGCCAAGATCATCAAATCCTAGGAGGGGAACGATGGCACAGGTTTTAAGTCAAGACGAAGTCGATGCTCTATTAAACGCTGTAAACGATGGTGAAGCAGATGATTTTTTAGGTGATGGTGGCGATTTCGATGATGAAGCTGAAGATGAGAATATACAGCCCTATGACTTAACTAATCAAGACCGAGTCATTCGTGGGCGAATGCCTATTCTTGAAATCATCTACGAAAGATTTATTCGTTCATTTCGTGTATCACTTTCAAATTCTTTAAGAAAGATTTCAACGATCTCAATGATCTCAACTGATCTTCTTAAGTTTGGTGAGTTCGTAAACACACTACCGATTCCTTCGTGTATGTGTATTATGAAATTCAATGAACTAAGAGGTCCTGCTCTTCTAGTTTTTGAATCAAAGTTAGCTTATGCAATTATTGATTCATATTTCGGTGGAACGGATCGTCCATTTACAAAGATTGAAGGAAAGGAATTCACAGCAATTGAACTTTCATTCATGAGAAAAGTTATGGATATGGCCATTGCTGACCTTGAGGAAGCTTGGGCACAAGTTCACAGAATTGATGCACAATATGTAAGAACAGAGATTAACCCACAATTCGTTGGGGTTGTTCCTCCATCAGATGTAATTATCGCAACAACTCTAGAAGTTGAATTTGAGTCTGCATCTGGAACGATTATGATCGTTGTTCCTTACTCAACAATTGAACCAATTAAGCAAAAGCTTTCATCTAATTACCAAACTGATAACGACATGGCAGACAGTATCTGGACAAGTGCAATGAATGAGCACATTAAAGATACGAAAGCTGAGATTGTTGTCAAACTTGGTGAGGCACAGATGACAGTGGGTGACCTTCTTACTCTTCAAAGTGGAGATATTATTCCATTGAACCAAGAAGCTTCAAGTGAAGTTAAGGGAACAATTCAGGGAGTAGAGAAGTTACAGTGTCTAATTGGAACATATAAAGGAAGCCGAGCGGTACAAGTCACACATGTTGATAAAACACCGAAAGTTTCTATGGATATCGAAGTAGAGTAATAAAGGGAGTATATAAATGAGCGATCAAACAGAATTAAATAATGAAGTACAAGGTCTAGAAAATTTTAATACGATGGAAGTTGAAAAACTTGCTGATGAAATTAGGGCCGGTGATGATGCGATTAATAAATTAAAGGTACAAAACCTAGACTTTATCTTAGACATTCCTCTAAAGGTAACAGTTGAACTAGGGCGTACAGAGGTAATTATTAAAGACCTTCTGCAACTAGGACAAGGTTCTGTACTTGAACTTGATAAGTTAGCTGGTGAGCCTCTTGAGATTTTAGTAAATGGGAAGCTTGTCGCTAAAGGTGAAGTTGTTGTTGTTAACGAAAAGTTTGGAATTCGTTTAACAGATATCATTTCGCCAATTGAGAGAATTGAAAACCTTAAATAATAGGAACTTATTATGGCCAAACGATTTAAATTATTATTTTTAGCACTTTCTTTAATAACAGCAAATGCTTATGCAAGAGTTGAAATTGGAAAAGTTGAGTTAACTAAAGATGGAAGTACTGGTGTTGTAACCATTGCGTTAAAAGGTAACTACCGAGATACTCCTGAGTTAACAATTAAGGATGATATTATTCAAGTTGCTCTTGATGGAACAATTGTTTGGCCAAAAATTGAAAAACAAGTTTCTGTGAATAATAAATTTGATACGAAACTTATGGCGTATCAATTCAATAAAGATGTTGCTCGTGTACGTGCCATTCTTCCTTATGAACTAAGAGGTAAGGAAGATAAAGTAAGTTTAGAGGTTGGAGATAACCAAATTAAAATGTTCTTTCCAATTTCAGCTTCTAAAAAACAAGTTGCTGTAACAAGAGCAGCTACTCCAAAGAAGGCTCCTGCTAAAACTAAAAAAGCAGAAGCATATGATGAAAGTTACTTAGAAAAACTTTTAAAAGATAAAGAAGAAGTAACAAAGAACGAAAAACCTAATAATAAAAAACTAAATGATACAAATGATTCTCTTCTAGCATTAGCAAAAGAGAAAAAACAACAAGTAGAAGATAGCGTAAGCTCTCTTTCTTCTGGAGTTGAAAAGGGTGGATTTCAAATGTCGACTTATATTTTTAAATTTATCGGATTCTTCGCTCTTTTTGCTGCCGGTATCTTCTTTCTAATGAACTTTTTTAGAAAGGGAATGCTTAAGAAAGGTGGATTAGGAATCTTCTCTAGTGCAAAGATGGTTGAAGTATTATCGACAACATATCTTGCCCCAAAAAGAAGTCTTCTTGTTGTTAGAGTTCAAAAACAAGTCTTTTTAATGGCACAGTCAGAAAAAGGTATGGATTTTTTAACAGAGATTGAAGATACATCAGCTTTCTTTAAGGAAGGTGAAAAACAAATCACTGGATCTAACTTTGATACAAACCTTGATTCTGCAAATGAAGGTTCAAAAGAATTTAAGTTAAAAGAAGTAACTCAAAATATGCATGAAGCAAGCAATTCAACAAGATCTTCACAGGAAGCAATTTTAAATAGTCTAGCAGGACAAGCAACAAGTGAAGAGAAGGTGAGTCTTACTGCTCAAATTAAGAAAAAAGTAAAAGACATGAAGTCTTTACAATAGATATTTGATTTTAAAATCAATTCAATAGGAAGTTGAATGAAGAACCTTTTAAAAGCATTATTAGTATTTAGTATCGGCGGATGGCTAAGTACGATCTTTGCACAGCAGTCAACGAACCTGGGGCTTCCAGGACTTTCTGTTAATTTTGGTCAAGGTGTTGATCTAGTCGATACGATCGAGTTAACGGTCCTTTTTACAGTTCTTACGTTAGCACCAGCTGTATTAATTCTTTGTACATGTTTTACGAGAATTATCGTTGTTCTATCTTTCATGAGACAGGCCATTGGAACTCAAAGTATGCCACCAAACCAACTACTAATTGGTTTTGCAATGTTTCTATCTGTTTTTGTGATGCAGCCAACTGGTGAAGATATTTATAATAATGCTATTAAGCCATATATGGATAAGAAGATATCAACGACTCTTGCTCTTGATCGAATTGAAGGGTCTCTTCGTGGATTCATGAATAAACAAGTACGTAAAGCTGATATCGGTCTTTTCTATGATGTAACAGGAAGACAGGCACCACAATCAATTAATGATGTTCCTATTCATTTTTTGATTCCTGCATTTATTATTTCTGAATTAAAGACGGCCTTTCAAATTGGCTTCTTACTTTATATCCCATTTCTCATTTTAGATATGGTTGTTGCCTCTGTTTTAATGGCCATGGGGATGATGATGCTTCCTCCGGTTGTTATTTCATTGCCTTTTAAATTATTACTCTTTGTTCTTGTAGACGGTTGGCAACTGGTCACAGGTTCACTACTAAGGTCTTTTAACTAAAAGAATTGGAGAACAAGATGGACTTTTTTTCAGACATCGCAAGACAAGCAGTTACTGTAGGATTAATGATTTCAGCACCAATGTTAGCAGGTGCTCTAATTATGGGTATTTTAGTATCGATATTTCAAGCAGTTACTCAAATCAATGAGCAAACACTTTCATTCATCCCTAAGATTCTAGTGATTGTTGGTGCATTAGTGTTAACAGCACCATGGATGACAGATCAACTGACTACTTTTACAAAAGAATTAATCATCAGTATTCCACAACTAGTAACTGGTAGGTAATCGTAATATATGACAATTCAAATCACTGACATTGTCCCTATAATCGCCTTTTGGTTAATCTTTACCAGATTACTTGCTATTAACTTTCAGCTACCTATTTATGATAACTTACCAATCCCAATGATGGTAAAGATCCTTTCAACTCTTGTTATGAGTTTTTGCTTCTTCCCATATATTCAAGGTGAAGTAGTCAAGGACATCATGTATGTGGGAAAAGATAACTTCTGGGCCCTCACTATTATTTACACACTCATTGGATTGATAATTGGATATTTGGTAAAATCAATCATGGGTATCTTCCTGTCAGCAGGTAGTATTATTACCCAGCAAATTGGATTTGCAGCGATTCGCTATTTTGATCCTTCTTCAGGTCAACAAGTGGGTCCTTTCGAAAAACTTATACAATGGACTGTTCTTGTAATGGTTATATCTTCCGGAGCACTTTTACCGATGTTTAAAGGGATTTTCCAATCTTTTTATTCAATTCATATCTACGATATGGGTGTCTTTGCGAAGTCTCATATTTTCTATATTGAAGCTTTTAAATCAATTTTTGTTGCTGCCCTTATGCTTGCAACACCATTGATTTTTACAAATATGCTCATCAGTTCGATTCTAGGAATTATTGCTCGAACTGTACCACAAATGAATATCATTATGGTGAGCTTTGTCGTTAATATTGGCCTAGGTCTACTAGTATTCACGGCAACAAGCGATGAGTTCTTTCACGTTGCATTTAAAATGTATACGGAAAGATTAGGCGAGTGGTTTAACTTTATACTTTAAAGGAAGTAAGTCGTGGCCGAAGAAACAGATCAGGAAAAAACGGAAGATCCATCCCAGCATCGAATTGACGAATCGAAAAGAAAGGGTGAGGTCGCATCCTCAAAAGAACTAACCAGTGTGTTAGTACTGGCCGCCTGTATCATGACATTAGGTCTTTCTCTTCTTTTCATTTATCAAGAAATGGAAGAATTCATTAGATGGATTATGTATCTTGATCCAGCGACTGCCTTTACTGAAAAATCACTTAAAACAATTGCTAATAAAACAGCTTCTACGGCCCTTGTTTGTGCCGCTCCTGTTTGTCTTGTCGCTCTTTGTATGGGGATCGTTGCAAACGTCGCTCAAATCGGATTCATCTATGCTCCTGAAGTTTTAGAGTGGAAACCAGAAAGAATTGATCCAATAAAGGGAATAAAGAAACTATTCTCAATGAAAGCAGTTGTTGAGGCCGTTAAAGGTGTCTTAAAATTTGTTTTCATTCTAGGAATTGTATATTTTTATATGAAAGAAGATATTGCATCTTTTGTAGGCTTTCTTCATGTTGACTTCTTTCAAGCATTTGTAATCGGTAAAGATATTCTCATTAAGTTAGGTTTTGCAATCCTAGCTGGTCTTGTTGTTATTGCTATCGCTGATTTTGCTTATCAAAAGTATTCTCACAAAAAGAAACTCATGATGACAAAAGAAGAAGCAAAAAGAGAATCAAAAGAACAAGATGGTTCTCCTGAAGTTAAACAAAGAATTCGTAGTATTCAAAGAGAGCAGGCCCAAAAGAGAATGCTTGCAGATATACCGACAGCAGATGTAATTGTCACAAACCCAACACATATCTCAATTGTTTTAAAATACGATCAAGAAAATATGGTGGCCCCTGGGGTTGTTGGAAAAGGTGCTGATCACCTTGCAATGAGAATTAGAGAAATTGCTAAAGAACACAATATTCCAATTGTAGAAAATGTGCCTTTAGCAAGAGCATTATATAAATCAGTAAAAGTTGGGGAAGGAGTTCCTCGCACACTTTATAAAGCAGTCGCTGAGGTATTAGCGTTTGTTTATAAGCTTAAGAGAAAGAACAAAGCTCTAAGTTAATTGAAGTATTAGGAAAAGTATCATGGATGGTATCTTTAAGAGATTAAAAGTATTAACTGAAAACTCAGATCTTGCAGTTGCAGTCGGGATTCTAGCTGTTCTTGCAGTCATGATTATTCCTGTTCCACCAATTGTACTTGATTTACTTTTAGCGACAACTCTTTCATTTTCAATCATTATTCTATTAGTTTCTGTTTATACAAAGAAGCCATTAGAATTTTCTACTTTTCCGGCGGTTCTACTTGTAACAACACTTTTTCGTCTCTCTCTAAACGTAGCATCAACTCGAAATATTTTACTTCGTTCTGGAAGTGAGGGGACAAGTGCTGCTGGTGAGATCATTAGAAGTTTTGGTGAATTTGTTGTTGAAGGGAACTTTGTTGTTGGTATCATCGTTTTTATCATCTTAGTAATTATTAACTTCATGGTAATTACAAAAGGTGCTGGAAGAGTTGCAGAAGTTGGTGCTCGTTTCACGTTAGATGCAATGCCTGGTAAACAGATGGCCATTGATGCCGATTTAAATGCCGGACTTATCAATGATGCTGAAGCAAAACAAAGACGAGCTGAAGTTGCTGAAGAAGCAGACTTTTACGGGTCGATGGATGGTGCTTCCAAATTCGTACGAGGGGATGCCATTGCAGGTATTCTAATTACTGCTATTAATGTTATTGGTGGAATTATTGTTGGTGTTGGCCAATATAATATGAACTTTAGCCAAGCAGCTGAAACATATACTCTATTAACGGTAGGGGATGGGCTTGTTTCTCAAATTCCAGCTCTAATTATTTCAACTGCTGCCGGTATTATTGCAACAAGAAATACAAGTGAAGATAATCTTGGTGCTCAAATGAGTAAGCAATTTAAGCTTCACCCAAAAGCAATCTTAATTGCAGGTTGTGTGCTTCTTATTTTCTCACTTATTCCAGGACTTCCAAAGCTACCATTTATTGTTGTCGGTTTAGCTCTTCTTTTTGTTTCAAATAAAATGGAAAATGAAATTGCTCAGGAGAAAGTTGCCGCTGAATCAGTTGTTGAAGACGAGAAGAAATCGACTCCAGAGTCACTTGAGGATCTCCTTAATCTTGAACTTGTTGAATTAGAAGTTGGATATGGACTTGTAAATCTCGTTGATTCATCACAAAACGGTGATTTACTTGAGCGTATCACATATATGAGAAAGCAATTTGCTCTAGATTGGGGTGTTATCATTCCATCTGTTCGTATTAAAGATAACCTGGAACTTGCTCCAGGTGGCTACTCTTTAAAGATTAAAGGTGTCGAAATTGCTCAAGGTGAACTTGTTCCTGATCACTTCCTGGCCATGGACCCTGGTAGTGTTATTGAGAAAATTGATGGAATTGAAACAATTGAGCCAGTTTTCGGTCTTCCTGCCGTGTGGATCACAGAAGATCAGAAAGATGATGCAGGATTTAATGGTTATACAGTAGTAGACTTATCAACTGTTCTTGCAACTCACTTGACTGAAATACTCAGAACTAATTTACATGAATTATTTGGACGCCAAGAACTTGTTCGTGTTCTTGATAATTTTAAAGAACATTATCCAAAAATTGTTGCGGATCTCGTTCCAGATATTCTTCCTCTAGGAGCTGTTTTAAAGGTATTACAGAACCTTTTAAGGGAAAATGTTTCCATTCGTGACCTAAGAACAATCTTAGAGTCTTTATCTGAATATGGAGTGAAAATTAAGGATACAGATCTTCTGACAGAAAATGTCAGACAATCGTTATACCGCACTATCACTGAGTCTATTAAGTCTCCAAATGGTGATTTGCCGATATTTACGTTAGATCGTAAAATAGAAGAGCAGGTTGCTGGCAATCTCATACAAACAGAAAATGGTCAACAAGTTTCTTTAGACCCAAGAATTACCCAATCGATTTTGGCCAGTTTAAATGAGAAAATAGAGGAGGCAACGAATATGGGTGAAAAAATGGTTGTTCTATGTTCACCTGTTATCCGTGGCCACTTTAAGAAATTAACAGAAAAATTCATACCAAACTTAATTGTAGTAAGTCATAATGAATTAAGTCCAGATGTGAATATTAGATCGCTTGGAACGGTGAGGTTATAGGATGTACGTTAGGAAATTTGAAGCAGATTCTTTAGATGAGGCATTAGCAAATATTAAGGCCGAGCTAGGACCTGATGCAATTATTCTTAAAACACAGACGAATAAGGGAATAAAGGGTGCTTTCAAAAAGAAAAAAATTGAGATCACTGCTGCAATCTCTGAGAAGAACTACACGAAAAAAGCTCAAGTTGATAGCGTTTTAAATCCTGAACAAAAAGATTCTTTTTACCAAAATAACTCATCTTATATAGCAAATATGATAAATTCACATGATCAACATAAACAAAATCAAGGCACTAATGAAAATCCAATGGCCGGTTATGGAAGCCTTGGCTTAAACAAAAGTGTTAACTCTCTTGAAGAAAAATCGACTTCAAATTCTGCATCAGGACTTGATGATTTCTTAAGCTCTATTGATAGAGAAGAAGTTAAGAAAGCAACAGCTAATGCAGACTCTGAAAACTTCAATGATTTCTTAAATGGAGATTTCTCTCTTGATGATGAGATTGAAGTTGAGGAGCCAAAGGTTGCTCAAGCTAGACCAGCAATGCAAGACAATTATGTAACTGGTCCATCTACACCATCAATTAATAATGAAGAAGTAAATCATTTAATTGATTCACAAAGAAATAAAATCGATGATCTTGAAAAAAAGATTTATGAATTAACACAAAGTGTACAGGGGATGACTAAGCCGCAAGCACTTGGTGTTAAGGAAATGGTAACAATTTTTAGAAGTCTAGATATTGAAGAAAGATATATTCAAAAAATTGTTCGCAAAGCAAACTTTGATCTTTCTGATGATGATAAAGAAAATCCAGATACAGTTTTCGAATTTGCTCTTAAAGAGATGATGGGTGAAGTAAAGACGGCGATGCCACTTTTTTCTTCAGTCGATAACGAAGCTTCAAAGACTGTTACAGTATTAATCTCTGATGCTACTTGTGGGCAGAGCTCGATGTTAACGAAGCTTTCTGCTCTTAAAGATGATTCAGTGATTATTAGAAATAAGGGAAAAGTTGGATATAAAGATAATACTTCTTTCTCTGAAAAGTTCTTCAATGTTGAATCAAATGTGTGTGAAACAATTTCTGAGATCGTTGCGCAAACAAGAAAATCAATAGAAACCAAGAAAAATGTTTTTATCGACTACAAGGCAACAAATCAAGAAATCAATGAAATCAAGAAGTTCGTAGATGGCCTAAGACGTTCATTTGAAAATGTGGAAGTTTTAATCTGTCTTTCGGGAATCAACACAGAGTTGTATAATAGAAAAGTACTTAATCGTTATGCAAATATTGCTAACGGTCTCGTGGTGACGCATTTAGATCAGTGTTTAAATTATGGATCACTCTTTAATTTAGCAATTGATTTTAATTCGCTACCATATAAGTTTTTTGGAACAGGTGAGATTGTTCCAGATGACCTCGAAGCTGCAACTGCCGAAAGGATTTTGGCAGGAATATTTAAACTGTAGCTGATTTTATTTTTTATATTTAAATTTTAAGTTTTGTTTAGGAGACAGGATGTCCAGAAACGATCTTTCAACTTGGTTGATGTCACATAGAAGTGACAGCGATGAGATCTCTAATCTAGAAGATCTTAACGTAAAAGAATCTCTTAATTTAATCAGTGACGATTGCGAAATTATAGCTGTTGGTTCAGGAAAAGGTGGAGTTGGTAAAACAACGACAGCTTTGATGTTGGCCAATGAATTAAGTTCTAAAGGAAAACGTGTTCTTTTAATCGATTGTGACTACAATCTTTCTAACACGGCAGTTAAGCTAGGGCTTCCTTTAAATGACAACTTTTACTCCCTTATTTCTAATGAGAAGCCATTTGAAGAATGTGTCTATAAATTAGGTAATATAGATCTTCTAAGTGGATGTAATGGTAATAGCGATCTCTTTGAGAAATCTTTCTCTCACGATAAATTCATTATCGATATTATTGCTGAACATCGTACGGAATACGATCATATTATTCTTGATTGTCCAGCTGGTGTGAATAGGGAGACGATCAATCTTCAAGCCTATTCTGATTACCGATTCATGGTTGTAAATCCAGATCGTTCATCAATCACAGATACATACGCACTAATTAAAATTCTAAATCAAAAATACAATATCAAAGACAACCATTTAATCGTAAACAAAGTAGAATCGAATCAACAATACAATAAAGTTGTACGTTCGCTCGTTGATACTGTTTCAAGCTTTATGCAGGCAAACTTGAGTGTTTTAGGTGGGGTTAAAAATATCGAAATTCCATCTGATAAATTTGATCATGCACTTTTGAAAACGGAAAAGAATTCCCTTTCAAAATATTACACAAAGATCATTAATAAATTTTCCGACGAGGACGATAGTCGTATTACACCGGTAATCCTAAATGGATTTAGTGAGTCCGGAACTAGTCCACAACAGTTAGCCTAATCAAGGAGTGAGAGAGATGTCATCGTTGGCCAAAAAATTAAAGAATTTAAAAGACTACCGCTCAACAGTAGATCCAAAAGTAAAAGATGAAATCGTTGTGGAATATGCACCACTAATTAAATATATCGCACAGAAAATTGCTTCACGTCTTCCATCTAATATTGAATTAGATGATCTTATTTCATGTGGAGTTATCGGGCTAATGGATGCAATCGAGAAATTCGATCCAACTCGTGATAATAAATTTAAAACATATGCAGAGTTTAGAATAAGAGGAGCTATCCTTGATGAATTACGTTCACAGGACTGGGTACCTCGTTCAGTAAGAGAGAAGGCAAAGACTATTGATCGTGCTTATCAGAAGCTTGAATCAGAATTAGGTCGTCCTGCTACTGATGATGAAATGTGTAAGGAACTTGAATGTAGTAAAGAAGAGTTCCATGAAATGCTAAATAAAGCAAAATCAGTTTCAATCTTAAATATTGATGACTCGGCAACTTTTAATCGCAATGATAAGAGAGCAATGGCCGGTTTAAATGAAGACAGTAAATCAATGAATCCTTTTACTGCTGTTTCTAATAAAAACTTTAGAGATAAAATTAAAGAGGGTATTGAGCAATTACCTGAGAAACAAAGACTAGTACTATCACTGTATTATTATGAAGATCTAAATCTTAAAGAGATTGGTCAGGTATTAGATGTAACGGAATCACGTGTATCACAACTTCATACACAAGCTGTAATGAAGCTTAAAGCTAAGCTACAAAATATGTTTGAAGGTTATGAAGAACTAGTAAGCTAATAAAAAATAACAGATCAAAATAATCAGGCCCTCTTTTAAAGAGGGCCTTTTTTTTCCTATAAATTAAATGAATTAACCCTTTAAAAACCCGGCAAAAAATAGCATAATAGATGTAGAAATTCTTACGTTCACAGGAAGTGAAGGACCGTTAACATATGGAAGTGACTTTCCCTAGCCGCCATTTAGGAGATAAATAATATGAAGCTTCGTTTCAGCAAGCCGTTGTACATCTATTTCTCAGTTTCTCTTATTCTAACGACAGCTCTTATATCCGCTGGTGTATGGACCTTTTGGAAAAAAGGACCTGCTAATTTTGAAAGAATGACGATGATCTATGAATCGACTTCAAAATTTGATGAAGTTAAAAATTCAAATGCCCTAACAAGTATTAAAGAGCTTGTTCGAGTTGATCGTACGAAAGAAGCGATCTCAGAATTTGAAAGATTTGAAGCAGGTGTAAATGAATTAAATAATATTGCTAATATTGAAGAATATGAAGCTTTGAATGAGAACTTCTCTAATTTGAAAAAGAAGTTAAATGATATTACAGCTTCTGCAAATAAGTCGACATTGATTAATGTTTTAAGAACAAAGGTGATTGGTTTTCAAAACTTTGTTGTCCATAATCAATGGCGTACATTAACAAGAGTTTCAACAAAGATTAAAACAAAAATCTCGGTAGGCACAACAAAGAGTTCTAACTTTTATACATATTCAAATTTAAAGAAATTACATCAGTCGATTTCATCAGATGTTAATTATATGGAAAGAGTAACAATGAGATCGGTATTATCTGATGAAGATAAGAACTTGATTGTTATCCGACTTGGGACATTAAAAACAGAATTAAATCTCTTAAAAAGATCACTAGATTCTCTTAGAGATTTTGGATCAATTTGGAACTCAACAAATGAATCATATAAGATTTGGAGTGAAAAATTTGGTCCAAAACTTACTTACCAAAAAATTGAACTAAATGAAGCTTCTAAAACGACGCTATATGGCCTAATTGCAATCGTTGGTATCCTTACTCTCGTATTTGCAGGTGGAATATTTATGGTTGCCTACACTGAGAGAAGGGCATCAAAGATCTTAGAAAAAACTTCTCTAGATCTTATCAAAGATGGAGTTATTCCAGTCAGTGCAAAATTAGAAGGGGAATGGTCTCATTTATTTAAAGAAGAAATTGAAAAGTATCGTGGTTATATTCATAAGAGAATGAGCTTTGGATCAATCTTTCAAGACGCAATGCCATTTTCTTCTTTATTACTTGATTCAAACTTAAATGCTGTTTGGGCAAACTCATTATTTTATGAGCATTGGAGTATTGATAATACTAAAAATGATCACAGTATTACTTGGGACTATCTAAGCACATTTACAAACCTCGGTGAAAACGATCCTGTTATTAGTGCTGTAAGAGATGGTATTGCTGGAATTTATCAAATTCAGGTAAAAACAGAAAATGATAAAGAAGCTGCTCCTTTTGAAATGTATGTTTCACCGGTTGAATATGCAGATCAAAAAAGAATTATGGTTATCTTCTATCCATTAAGAAGTTTAGAAGAGACTTTAACAAATCAAATGAAATCAGTCGTCTCACCGGTGTGTAAGTCTCTTGATGCTTTAGTTGAAGCTAGCTTCTCAGGTGAGTTAAAAGAAAAGTTAAAACAAGACTTCTCTGCTGCTGGTATTGATAATGTATATAATAAATTCACAAAAGTTAACGATCACTTCTTAAGTCAAAAAGCATCTTTCTTAAAAGAGGTAGAGCTTCTTGAAAATAACTTATTTGAACAATATAAGATAATCGATGATGTAAGAATTATTTTTGAAGGTCAAAAGGACTTACAAAAAGAAGCGATTAATAAGTTCAAATCTGCTAAGGATAAGATTGTATCAGTAGTTGAGATGAGAGCTAAGTTTGAAGAAATGAATCGTTACATGGTGGAGATGAGTAATCGTCTTTTCAATGAAGAGATTGAATTAGCGACTCGTTCAAGTGAGATTGTTGAAATTATAAATGAAAATAAGGCTGCCTTTGCTGGCCTTGTTAAATCTCGTGATCAATTTAAGTCACTTAAGTCACAAGTTGAACTCTTTAGAGCACGAAGTTCACAAATCGTTGATCAAATTCAAAGAGGTGTAGCGACAGATGCTACAATTGAAAAATTTGCAGGTGAGCTTAGGGACTTTAATTCAACTCTAGGAAACTTCTCAAAGGTATCAACTCAATTAGATGTTGGTCTTTCTAAGGTTCAGATTATTATGGACAGTAAAGAAGTTCCTGATGTTGGAGCAATTAAAGAGACATTTAAAACAATCAGAGGCGAAATGAATGAGGTTTCAACGCAAACTCAACAATTATCTCGTTTCGCTCAAGAAGAAGATGAAGAATTAATTTCATCTCTTAGAGGACTTTATGGAAGTTTCCAAAACTTAAGAACTCAAAATGGTGAAATTGAAAATACTGTTGCTGACAGTCACCCTATTATTTAAGCAACCGCAAAATTGACTGGCTCAGGCCAGTCTATTGTTTGCGGTGCTAGCTCCCCATATCTTTAGCTAGAAAATAATATTCAACAAGCCGGGTTCAAGCCCGGCTTTGTTGCCTCAGGAGCAATGTGAAAGCAGTCGCAAAAAAAGCGACACTTTAGCGAAGCTAAAGTTAGTCCAACCCAAACTAATTTTAGGACCGCATAACTAAAAGTCAAAATGATCTAAGAGTTGTTTTAAATTAAGATCCTCAGCGCTGCCAGAGTTATCAATGACATAGTCAGCAAGTTTGGCCTTCTCTTCAATATTGATCTGTTTAGAAAGGATCTTACAGGCAAGGTCCTTTTCGATTCCATCACGTGCCATTAAACGCTCTACTTGTTTTGCTCTTGGGCAATACACCACGACTTTGAAATCAATAAATGGTGCAAGGTTTTTTTCAAATAAAAGAGGAACGTCGTAGATTATAACCTTTGGAGAACCAAGGTCTTTATATGCATTGAGAAATATCTCAGGTAGTTGGCGATAGATTAAACTTTCGATATCGTTTTGAATTTGAATATCTTGAAAGAAGTATTCTCGAAGGAGTTTGAAATTAATTTCATCCTCTTCGTTAATTACTTGTGAATAATACTTTTTTAAATGCTCTATAGACTCTTTAGATTTGTAGACTTCTTTAACCAATGCATCTGCATCAATAATAGGAAAGTTCTTTTCTTTTAGAATTTTTGAGACTGTTGACTTTCCTGTGGCAATTCCACCAGTAAGACCAACAATTGGGCATGGCATTTCGTAAAGACGCTTGTCTTTTTTTAGAGAAATATATTTCTTTTTTAATTTAATGGATGATTTCATATTATTTATTTTTTTCAATCTCTTTTACACGAGACCAAAGTCCTTCTAGTTCTTCTTGTGAACTTTCTCGAATCGCAATACCTTCTTGTCTTGCTATATCTTCTAATTGATTAAATCTTCTTTTGAACTTAAGGTTGGCCTCTCTAAGAGTCATTTCTGGATCAAGATCCAGGTGTCGTGCTAACTGAGCAACTGAAAAAAGTAAATCACCCATCTCTTCTTGAACACGTGCCTTATTTAAGTCGCGTCCTGGAGTTAACTCTTCTTTAAGCTCTTGCCACTCTTCTTCCACTTTATACATAACCTGAGAGTATTCTTCCCAGTCAAAGTTTATTTTACTTGTCTTCTTTCCAATCTTTGCTGAACTTGTCAGGGCCGGAAAAGATAGAAGCTCATCGCATATTTCATACTTCTTTAGACTTTCTTCTTGGGCCTTCTCAGCTTTCTTGATGGCCTCCCAATTGTCTTTGATTTCTTTAATATCGCGGGCCTTATTATTCGTAAAGACATGAGGATGGCGTCTTACCATTTTGTCAGCGATAGTTTTAGCAACAGAATTAAGATTAAATTTTCCTTCTTCACTAGCTAGTTGAGAGTGGAGCACGACTTGTAGGAGAACATCACCTAACTCGTCTTCCATTTTTCTATAGTCACCATCTTCCACGGCGTGCATGTATTCGTAAGATTCTTCCATTAAATATTTAAGAAGTGACTTATGAGTTTGTTCCAAATCCCATGGACATCCATCTTTAGGATCTCTTAATTTGGCCACAACCTCTTTTAATCTTTCCATTTCGCTTAGTGACATAATCTAGCCTTGGTAATATAATCTAATAACTGAATATTACACCCAGAATGAAGAGATTGGAAATAATGGCCTACACTAAAACCATTCAAATTGATAAATCAAAATTGGTTATTCACTTAACAGATAACGCTAGGTCTAAATGGGGATTAGAAGCATGTGAAAAGATGATGCAGGACTCACTAAAGGTCTTAAGTAATTTCCTTTTCTCAAAGAATACTTGTTTAGATAAGAAGATTCATCAAGAAATAGAAGTCGATCTTCACTTCTGTGGCGATAAAAGAATGCGTCAAATTAATAGTGAGCATCGCAACAAAGACAAGACCACTGATGTCTTGTCGTTTCCAATGTATGAAAGCCTTAGACCAGACAGTACGGATTTCGTTCTACCTGGACCTGTAATGCTTGGTGATATCATCATCAGTCGCAATGTCGCTAGGAAACAAGCACGTGAATTTAACTTAAGTCTTGAGCAAGAGGTTATTCACTTATTTTGTCACGGACTCCTACATTTGTTAGGATATGATCACGAAATATCTGAAAAAGAAGAAGAGATTATGGAGTCGCTTGAAAAAGAGATTCTCTTAAAAATAAAAAAGGCAAGAAATTAATGGAAGAGAGTACACGTATTGGCCTTAGTGAGAAAAAATCACTCATGGCGGATTATAAGGATAAATTAGAAAGTCTTAGGAGGTCACTTTGATGTAGACCAAAAGTCTGCACGTATCAAAGAGATTCAAGAGATGGAAGCAATGCCTGGCTTCTGGGATGACAATACTAACGCAACAAAAGTTCAAAAAGAAAAAAACCTCTTAGAGGATGTCACAAATACATATACAAAATTAAAAGATCTATACGATGAGTTCGATATTCTACTCGAATATGCTGGAGAAGGTGATGAGGAATCAGCAGAAGGTGCAATAAGCATTGCTGATGAATTCGTCGATGCTTTCAATAAAGCTGAACTTAAAGTCTTACTTTCAGATGATGCCGATTCAAATAATGCAATTGTAAGTATTAATGCTGGTGCAGGTGGGACTGAATCATGTGATTGGGCAAGTATGTTATTTCGTATGGTCAATCGTTGGGCCGAACAAAAGAAATTTAAGGTTCAGGTCTTAGATGTACAAGATGGAGATAGTGCTGGGATTAAATCTGCAACTATGCTCATTGAAGGAAATTACGCTTACGGAAATTTAAAGTCTGAAACAGGAGTACATCGCCTTGTTCGTATTTCTCCGTTTGATTCAGCAAATCGTAGGCATACTTCTTTTGCTTCAATTTTTGTTTCACCAGAAGTTGATGATGATATCGAAATTGAAGTGGCCGATAAAGATATTCGTATTGACGTGTATCGCTCAGGTGGTGCTGGTGGACAGTCTGTAAATACGACAGATTCTGCGGTTCGAATTACACACCATCCAACAGGACTCGTGGTAACATGTCAGAACGAGCGTTCACAACTTCAAAATAAGATTCAAGCAATGAAAGTTTTAAAGTCTCGTCTCTATGAACTTGAGCTTGAAAAGCAAAGAGCTGCGGCCGCTGAAGAAGAGGCCAATAAGAAAGAAATTGGTTGGGGAGCTCAGATTCGCTCTTATGTTCTTCATCCATATAAAATGGTTAAAGACCACCGAACAAATTTCGAATCTTCTCAAGCTGAAAAAGTACTTGATGGGGATATTGATGGATTCATGGATGCATTCTTAAGATGGTCTGTTGATGGTAAGAAAGAAGGATAAGGAAATATAGCATTGAACTTTTTTTATCTTTTAAAAGATTTCCAATTACTCTTTTTTCGTGATCGTTCTTCACGTTACTTTATTTCTGCTACTATACTTGGCCTAATGTTTTCGTTGGCCGTTATTCTATGTAGTCTTGCTCTAATGGATGGTTTTGGGGTGACTCTTAAGAAATCTTTAAATGCAGGTAGTGGAGAAATCATTCTTACTGCAAATAGTGGTTTTTTTGAGTTAAATGAAAATGAAGTAAAAGACCTGAATAACTTTCCAATTCAAACTAAAATACCAATGCTTCGTACACAATCATTTGCAAATAAAGACGAAAAAGGAAAAGCTGTCTTTGTTGTCGGTGTTGATGAAGGTGTGGAAAAACTTGATAATGGCCTATTCATGCCAAAAGAAAATGAAGTTATTATCGGGGATCTGTTGGCCGAGAATTTAGGGGTCAAAAAGGGAGATACTCTCAAGTTTAGTTTTTCTGCTGGGAAACTAGGAGAGAGGTATCTTCCCACAAATGCTGTTTTAAGAGTTGTTGATATTATTCCGTTTAAAATTCATGAATATCGCAATCGTTTTGTTTACGTGAATTTAGATCATATTCAAAAGCTTCTTGGAGTTGGGAAAAAGATTAATATCATGAGCCTCAGGCTCGATCCCGAATACCGCACAATTAATAAGATAAATGAAGTCGTCTCAGATATGAGAAGTGTCTTCTATTATGAATTTACAGTGGCCCCTTATTGGAGTGACTTTGCAACGTTTTTAAAAGCGGTTGAATTTGAAAAGTATATGATCTCAATTGTCTTTTCAATTGTTGTCATCTTGGCAATATTTAATTGCCTGGCCTTTATCATCTTTTCTAAGGAAAGAAGATCTCAAGAAATATTCTTATTATATGCGATAGGATTGTCTCCAAGTAAGTTTAAGACTCTTTGGGTTGTTCAAAATGTTGGCATCTGGCTTTTGGCATTTTTAGGTTCTTTAATTTGTGTTGAAATCTTTGATTATCTTTTAGGGACTTTAGATATTTTCTCATTACCGACAAATGTTTATCACTTAAGCCGTATTGAGTTGTATCTGGCCTTCAAAGATATTTTCGCTGTTGGGGCCATCTCATTAGCTCTTATATTATTTTTAACTTATCTCGTTCTAAAGAGATTAGATTCTAAATCAATGGCCCAAGGCCTGAGAGAGGAGTTTTCATAAATGGCTGTTTTAAATGTAAAGAATGTTCAAAAAGACTTTGGAAACTCACATATTTTAAAAGGTGTGGATCTTTCACTTAGTGAGGGAGAAAGATGTGTCATCAAAGGTTCATCTGGTTGTGGTAAATCAACACTGCTTTATTTGATTGGTGGCCTTGAGAATATTACTGCTGGAGAAATTACTGTCGATAACCTCAATATTGGCAAATTAAATGACGCAGGGCTTGCGAAATATCGTAATTCTAAAATAGGATTTGTTTTCCAATTTCACTTTCTTCTTTCATCACTAAGTTGTTTGGAAAATATTTTATTGCCAGCAAGACTCGGTGGGCACAGTGTGTCGAAGACGAAGAAGTATATCGAGTCTTTAGCAAAGGCCCTAGGAGTTCAGGAGTGTCTTAAAAGATACCCATTTGAGATCTCAGGTGGCCAGCAACAGCGTATTAACCTGATACGTGCTCTATCACTTAAGCCTAAGATGTTACTATGTGATGAGCCTACAGGTAATCTCGATTCGAAAAACTCTAAAATCGTAGCGGATCTAATTTTTAATCTTTCAAAAGAATTGGGAACAACACTTCTTGTTGTTACTCACGATGAAGAAATGGCCGCTAAATTTGAGAGAACTCACACGATGGTGGATGGAATATTGCATTAAAACGCAATTTTGTGTCGCACTGTGTTCGTTTTTCTTTTTGTAACTTTGTAAGATTGTTGATATTTTTTTACTCAAGTATTTTTTGTCAGCATGCACACAAGACAAAATCACGGAGACTGAATGATTAACTCTTGGAAGAGTTTTATATATATTATTGTGTTTTCAATAACCTTCAATGTTATTGCAAATGAAATAGGTCCTACTAAACGTCTGTTTAAAATTTCAGATGTTCAAATTCAAGGTCTAAAGAAAGTAGAGAAAGAAGCTGTTCTTGATAAGCTTCGCGCGCGTAAAGGTCTTACTCTGACAAATGAGATTCTCTTTAACGATATCGAGACTATTTATAACTTAAAATATTTTGAATCAGTTGAAGCTCACCAAGAGGGACAGAAGCTAATTTTCAAAGTTGTAGAAAAGCCAATTGTGGCAAAGATCATTTTTAAAGGAAATGATGAAGTTGATAAAGATGATTTGAGTGAAGGTCTAAAAACCAGAGAATACTCAATCCTTGATGTTAACTCAATACAGGCCGATGTTCGTAAGATGGAAAAGACTTACGAAGAAAAGGGCTTCTACCTTGCAAATGTTTCATATGAAATTAGAAGAGTTAACAATGAGAATGTTCATCTAATTTATCACATCAGTGAGTACGATAAAGTTCGTGTTAAAAAGATTACCTTCCTAGGTCTTACAGCGTTTGCTGAAGAAGAGCTTAAGTCAATAATGGAAACAAGAGAGGAGAGTCTCTTCTCGTTCCTATCGGGCTCTGGAAATTTTAAAGAGCTAAACTTTAAAACAGATATTGAGCGTCTTAAGTACTTCTATTCAACGAAGGGTTACTTACAAGTTAATGTGGCAGTTCCGGAAGTTACAGTTTCAGAAGATAAGAAATGGGTCTTTATTACTGTAAAAATTAAAGAGGGACCAAAGTTTGAAGTACGTGATATTTACTTCCAAGGTGAACTTCTTTTTACAGAAGAAGAGCTTCTTGAAAAAACTCAGCTTAAGGCCGGAGAAGTTTACTCTGAGGAATTACTTAGAAAAGATATTCAACGTCTAACAGAATCTTATCAAGATCTTGGTTATGCTTTTGCCAACGTTATTAGAAATATCCAATTAGTTCCAGGTGAGAATCGAGTTGATATTCAATACTCTTTCGAGAAAGGAAAGCTTGCTAAGTTTGGTCGTATCTCAATTACTGGTAACTCAAAAACTCGTGATAAAGTTGTTCGTCGTGAATTAAAGATTCATGAGGGTGGCAAATATTCTGGTACAGGCCTTAGAGAATCTAAAGAGAATGTTAATCGTTTAGGTTTCTTTGAACCAGGAAGTGTTGTTTTCAATACTGTTTCAGCTCCGGGACAGGATGATGTTCTCGATGTTGAAATTAGTGTTAAAGAGAAAAGTACTGGACAGATTTCAGTTGGAGCCGGTTATTCAACTGCAACAGGTGGATTCTTCCAAGCCTCAGTTTCTCAAAATAACTTTAGAGGACTAGGACAACAGCTTTCATTCTCTACCAATCTTGCAAAAGAAACACAGAACTTCTCTCTGTCATTTACTGAACCATACTTTATGGATTCTAAGTGGACTTTAGGTGGAGAGATTTTTAGAACAGTCGATACACAACTTGACTCATATGATTATAAGAAACATGGTTTTGCAGCTCGAGTCGGTTACCCAATTTTTGAATACACAAGACTTTATACTACTTATAAACTTGAAGAAACTGAACTTACAGATATCAAAGACCAAACGGTTGATGAAAATGAAGCGGGTGTTACTTCTTCTGCAAGAGTTGCTGTTGTTAAAGACAAGCGAAATAACCGTTTTGAGCCAACTGATGGTTATTACTGGAATGTGGCAACAGAGTACGCAGGTATAGGTGGTGACAAGAAGTGGTGGAAGAATGAAATTGATATTCGTTACTTCTATCCTGTTTGGAAAGAGTTAGTCTTTAGAAGTCGTCTATATACTGGTAAAATTGAAGACAAGGGTGTTCCAATTCCACGAAATGAGAAATTCTCACTTGGTGGTGCAAGAAACTTAAGAGGGTACGATATCGAAGATATTGGACCTAAGGAGACGGCAAAGAACTCAGATGGTGAAGATGAAGAGTTTAATATTGGTGCTCCATTTACGGCATTTACAACTCTTGAGTTAGAGCATCCTCTAGCAAAAGAAGCGGGACTTAAGTTTGTTACTTTCTTTGATGCTGGTACTGCTGCTGATTTCAACAATGTTGATAAAATATATATGGATTATGGGTTTGGTTTCCGTTGGTTCTCACCAATTGGTGTACTAAGGTTTGAGTGGGGTATTCCTATCAACCCTGATGAGGACATGAACGGCGGGACGAAATTCCATTTTGATATTGGGCAATTATTCTAATTCGTAAGGAGACGATATGAAAAACTTATTAATGGTTGGATTACTTTTTTCTTCTTTAACTGCAAGTGCGATGAATATTGGGCGAGTTGATGTTCAAAAAGTTCTACTATCTGTTAAAGAGTCAAAGCAAATTAAGGACAAGCTGCAAAAAGAAATCGATAAGAAGCAAGCCGAACTTAAGAAAGAAGAAGAATCTCTAGTAAAAGAGAAAGAGAAGTTTGAGAAACAAGCTCTTGTTATGAATGAGAAAACAAAGCAGAAGAAAGGTCAGGAACTTCAAAAGAAATTCTTCACTTTTCAACAAAAAATGCAAAAGTATCAGGGAGAGCTTGCTAAGATGGAACAAAGTGCAAAAGGTCCTATCTTAAATAAAATTAAAGCTGTTGTTGAAGAAGTTTCTAAAAAGAAAGGTCTTGATTGGACATATGAAACATCAACAACTCCAATTCTTTACATTAAGAAAGTTACTGACATCACAAATGATGTTATTACAGCTTACGATAAGAAACATAAGTAATTTTTTACTGATATAGACTCTTTTAAGGGAATACTTCATGTATTCCCTTTTGTCGTTTTAAAGGAGGAGGTAAAAAGTGAAAGTTAGTCTTGAAAGCCTCATCAAAAATGATTCAGATTTAAAGTTATTAGCAGGAAATAAAGATTTATCTTTGAATAGTATTTCTTCAATTGAGGAAATTAATGATGAAGAGGTCTTATTTTTAGGAAATAAAAAGTTCTTTAAAAAATATCAACAGGCCAAAGTCGAAAATAAAATTGTAATTATTATCGATGAAAAGCTTTATGAAGAATTAGATCAAGAAGATAGAGAGTATCTATCAAATAATACACTCGCTCTGTTAACTTCTAGTAATATTCCAATTTCAATTACAAAAGCATCAAAGGTTTTCTATGAAAAGCAAAGAGGTAGTATTGCTTTTGAGCTTGATGGTAGAAAAGATGGAAGTGCTAAGATTCACCCTTCTGTAAAAATTGCTGAAGGTGTTTTCATCGGCGAAAATGTCGAAATTGAAAGCGATTGTTTTATCATGCCTGGTTGCGTGATTATGCCAAATGTTAAAATCTCTCAGGGAACGACTCTTTATTCAAATGTGACAATTTATCCCGAAACTGTCATTGGAAAGAATTGTCGAATCCATGGAGGAACTACTATTGGTAGTGATGGCTTTGGTTATAATTTCCATCAAGGCGTTCATCATAAAATCTGGCACTTCGGTGGAGTTGTTATTGGTGACGATGTGGAAATCGGTGCGAATTCTTGTGTGGATCAAGGAACATTTACACCGACACGTATTGGAAGTGGAACTAAAATAGATAATCATGTTCAAGTTGGTCATAATGTTCAACTTGGGAAAGGTGTAATTCTGTGCGGACAGGTTGCAATCGGTGGAAGTACAAAGATAGGTGATTATGCCGTCTTTGGTGGTAAGTCTGCTGTCGCTGACAACTTAGAAGTAGGAATGGCCGCTCAGATCTCTGGTGGATCAACTGTTATCGGTAATGTGGCCGCGCAGGAAACTGTTGGAGGTTATCCTGCAAGGCCAATGCGTGAATTTTTAAGATCAATTGCCTTTATTAGAAAGAATATTAAAAGGTAGGTAAGGTTATGCATTTAAGCAAAGAAGAAGTAATGAAAATTCTCCCTCACAGGGAACCGTTTTTATTTGTTGATGAAATTACAAGTGTTGAAGCGACTGGTGAGGTCAATGATATCAAAGATCTAGTTGGTGCTGTTGTTAAAGGAAATTATACAACGAGAGAAGACCATCCAATTTTTGCTGGTCACTTCCCTGGGAATCCTATTCTTCCAGGTGTTGTTCAAGTTGAAATGATGGCCCAGTTCACTTCATTCCAGTTAAAACTTTATTATAAAAATTTAGAAGAAGGTGACTTCGAAGTTGCGCTATTATCAATTGAGGGTGCAAAGTTTAGAAAGCCTGTCTATCCAGGGATGAGATTAGAAATTGAGACTGTTTGTACAAAAATGCGAACAGGGTTTTTACAAAATGATTGTAAGATTTTTCACAATGGAGAATTAATGAGCCAGTGTCAGGTCTTAGCAACTTTTAAAGTTAAAGAATAACAAGCAAGGAGCTCATTATGAGTGATATGAATGAAAGATTCCATCCGACTGCACTTATTTCTGAAGGTGCAGAAATTGGAGAGGGGACAACAATAGGTGCATATTGCATTATTGGTCCAAATGTAAAGATTGGAAAAAACTGTGAAATTAGAAATCACGTTATTATAAATGGTCATACTAAAATTGGTGACAATAATAAGTTTTATCAATTTTGCTCTATCGGTGAAGAACCACAAGACTTAACTTATAAAGAAGATCCAACAGAAGTTGAAATTGGTGATAATAATGTAATGAGAGAATATGTCTCAATTCACCGTGGAACGATGAAGGATCGCCAAAAAACATCTCTAGGTAGTAATTGTCTTCTTATGGCAAAAGTTCACCTGGGTCACGATGTAGTTGTTGGGGATCGAGTAATCATGGCCAATTCGACAAACCTCGCAGGTCACGTAAAAGTCGGTAATAAAGTTATTATTGGTGGTGGAACAAATATTTCACAATTTGTTAAAGTTGCAGAGGGAGCATATATCGGTGGTGCTTCTGCAATTGATAAAGATATTCCTCTTTATTGTACTGCTTATGGAAATCGCGCAAAGCTTCGTGGAATCAATATTATTGGTCTTCGTCGTGCTGGAGTAGAAAGAAATGCTATTTCAGAAATCGTTGATTTCTTCCGTGATATGGAAGCTTCTACGTATTCTCCTCGTACATTTGTTGAAACAGAAGAGCTTATGAAGCCATATGCGAATAATGAAATTATTGCACAAATTAAAGAACATATTATTTCGACGAAAATGGGAATTGCACCATTTTTAACTTAAGAACTAGGTTTTAATTATGACAAAAGTAAAAGTTGCTTCAATTGGATTTGGTCACCTCGGACAGTGGCATGCTCAGAAGGCCCATCAATTAGATGGATGTGAACTGATTGCTATTGTAGAGCCTTATGAGCCGAATCAGAAAAAAGCACAGGAAGAATATCCAGAAACAAAAATTGTTTCAGATATCAAAGAAGTGATGAATGAGATTGATGCTGCTGTTATTGCAACACCTACAAGTTATCACTATGAAATAGCTAAAAGCCTCCTTGAAAATGGAAAACATGTTTTTTGTGAAAAACCTGTAACGGTAACAGTTGAAGAAGCTAAGGAATTAAAAGAACTAGCTTCTAAAGCGGGTGTTAAGTTACAAGTTGGACATAGTGAAAGATGTCACCAGGTTTGGGAGAGATTAGAAGAGTTTGGTGAGATCGTTAAAAATAATAACGTCGCAACTATTGTAAGAAATTCTCCTTTTAAAGGAAGGGCCGCAGATGTTGGAGTTGTTGAGGACTTGATGATTCATGATCTCGATCTTGCTCTGATGTTATTTGGTAAGCCTAAGTCAATTAGAGCTTATGGAATGAAGGTTCTCACTGATAAATTTGATCATGTTAAAGCACTATTAAATTACGGTCATTCTGTTGTAACAATTGAGAACTCTCGAAATGATGTAAAGACAGAACGAAGTGTTCAGTTAAATTCTGCTAATGGAATCTTAAGAGTCGATCTTCTAAATAATAAAGTTTCTTATTCAAAAGATATTAAATCTGATAGTGAACAAGAAATTCACGAGTTTGACTATGAGAAGAGAGATCATCTCTATATTGAGCAAGAAAAATTCTATAATTCAATTACAAATAATACTGAAGAATTTGTAACAATTGATGATGGGATTGCTGCAATGGAATTAATTGCTGCCGTAAATACTTCATTGAATGAAAACAAAGAGGTTAACTTAGTTTGAAAAGCTGTCTAATTATTGCTGGTGAGAAATCTGGTGAAGAACATGCAATGACATTTCTTCCGTCCCTTAAAGAAGGGGCTTCGGATATCCATTTCTATGGAGTAGGCGGTAGTCAGATGAAAGAGTCTGGCGTTGAACTGCTATATGAATTAAAGGACTTCTCAACTTGGGGAGTCACTGAAGCAATAAGAAAGGTTCCTTTTTACTACAAGGCATATCGTCATCTTATCGATGAAGTAAAGAAGAGAGATACTAAGGTTGCTATACTGATTGATTTTCAAACCTTTAATCTAAAGTTAGCAATGAAACTTGAGAAATTAGGCGTAAAAGTTCTCTATTATGTTGCACCTCAGGCATGGGTTTGGAAAGAATGGAGAACGAAGTATCTCCAACAATCTGTTGATACGCTTTTTTGCATCTTACCCTTTGAAAAAAAGTGGTTTATGGATCGTGGTGTAAGTAAGGCCATTACAATTGAGCATCCTCTTTTGAAAAAGACAAAGCCGCTTCTTAAAGATTTTACACGCAGAAGTGTAGACTTTAAGAATGAAGAATTTAACTTACTTCTTCTTCCTGGTAGTCGTCGGTTTGAAATTGAATTTATGCTTCCAGAGTTCATAAAGGCCGTAAGAAGTCTTAAAGAAAAATATAATTTTAACTTAACTATTGTTAAAGCAAGCTCTGTTGATAATGAACTCTTCTCTCGCTTTGAAGGTGAGTTTGATAAAATTTATCGTGATGATCAATTAGATGAAGCATTAAAAGAAGCAGATTTTTCTTTTGCAACTAGTGGTACGGTAAATCTCTCACTTGCCTTATATGGTGTACCAAGTGTTATTTCTTATGATTTAAATTTACTCAATACTTTTATTGCTGAGAATATCGTAAAATATAAGGGATTTGTTTCAATTCCTAATCTCATTCTCGGACATGATGTCTATCCTGAGTTATTAGGAGATGCTTTTGGCCATTATAATTTAGAGAGGAAGGCAAAAGAGTTATTTGAAAATAAAGAACGTTATGAGTTTGTTATTAATGAACTCAAGAAAGTAAAAGAATTAACTGAGGGAGAGGATATTGAGATCTCTCAGTATTTGATTGATAAGCTTAAGCAAGCTTACCCTGAAGGATAATAGGAAAAAAGACTCATGAGTCAGTTAAATGTAAAAGTTTTCAACATGCTATCCCTGCTTCTTACTCCAGTAAGTTTCTTGTGGGAATGGATCTATCGTCTTCGTCGTTTCGCATTTAAGATGGGAGTTTTTAATTCTTCAAAGTTTGAAGTGCCTATTATTAGTATTGGAAACCTATCTCTTGGTGGAACTGGTAAAACACCATTCACTTTATGGATAGGGAATTATCTAAATGACTCACTAGAAAAAAAGACAATGGTTCTAACAAGAGGTTATAAAGGCGAGCTTGAAAACTCTAGCGGAATTATTAAAACGGGAAAGAAAATATCTGAAAACCCATTTGTTTTTGGAGATGAGGCCCTAGTTTTAAGTCGAAACTTAAAGAATGCTAGTGTTGTTGTTGGAGCTGATCGTAGAGATAATCTAAGACGCTACTATGAAGAAGAAAAGGCCGATATCGTCCTACTTGATGATGGGTTTCAGCATTTAAAAATAGAGCGTGATTTAAATATCGTACTATTTGACTCTCTTTTACCGATTTCTAAATATCATTGTCCACCTAGGGGATATCTTAGAGAGGGACTAAGTGCTCTTAAGGAAGCAGATGTCGTCTTATTTGGACGAGCTGACTTGGTTGATAGAAGCGAATTAGATGAATTGGAAAAGTTTGTCCTTACTCACTGTAAGAAAGATACACCAAGTGGTCAGTTTAAGTATGCACCTGGGGCGATTAGAAATCTCTTACACGAAGAAGATATTGCTCTTGATGAATTAAATGGAAAGAATGTTATTTGTGTATCTGGGTTAGCTTCACCACAGTCTTTTTTAAAGTTAGTTAAACAGCTAAACGCCAATATAGTTGATGATTTTAATTTTCCTGACCATCACCTATATAAAGTCAATGAGTTAGAAAGCTTAGTGTCCTTAGCGGAAGAAAAGGATGCCATCATTCTTACAACAGAAAAAGATATTGTTAAAATGAAGAGGTGTTCAAGTAGTGAGCGCATCCATTACTTACAAATTGGAATTGAATTTCTAAAGGGTGAGGAATTGGTAAAACAAAGAATAAATTCTGTTATTAGAGACTCTAGGGGGCAAGTTGAATAAACTTCTTTCAATCATACTTCTTCTATTACTTGTTAGTTGTGCTGGGGCACTTATGCAAGGTGAGAGTGATGAAAAAGATCTCGTTGAGATCTTTGAAAATGGTGACCGTGAAACCTTGGAAAAGTTTAAAACAGAAAATCCTGTTGCTGAACCATCATTGAAGTCTGCAACTCAAGAGCCAACTAAAGAAGAAAAAGAAATCGTCAAAAAAGAAAAGGCCAAAGAGAAGAAGCTTAAAGAAAAAGTAACCAAAAAGAAGATAGAGAAAAAAGAAGAAAAAATTATAAACCCTCAGACTCTTGATGATTATCCTGAGCAATATATTGCGATTGATGAAAAATCTAAAGAGTATTGGAAGTCTTATCGTCCAATGTATTTAATTGGTGAAGAATTTAAGTTTGAAATTGGGTGGTCAATTTTTAAAGCAGGTACAGCAACCATTAGAACAATGCCAATGGCGACAATGGGCGGTAAAGAAGTTCTCCATGTTAATGGGCTTTTAGAATCTGCAGAATACTTTGAAGGTATTTATAAGTTAAAAGATACACTCGATGTTTATGTTGATATTGAAAAAGGTGGCTTTTCACCTCTTAAGTATGAAATGAAGCAAAGAGAGTCTGGTCAGCTTGTTGATGATCTACAATTATTTGATCATGATAAGTTAAAGACTTATTTCTTTTATCATCGCTTAAAAGATGGAAAGACTAAGAATAAAAAGATTCAAGAATACTTACCACGTTATTTTACTGACTCTTTCTCTGCATTATATTTCCTGCGCGGGCTACCAATGAAAATTGGTTCAAAATTTGAATTCCCAATTGTAACAAGAGGGAAGGTTTGGATCTTAAAAGCAGAAGTGGATAATGTAGAAGAAGTCGAAGTCATGAATAAGAAGTTTCAGGCTTATCGAATAACAGCTCAAACTCAGTTTCCTGGTGTTTTGAAAAAGTCTGGAGATATTAACTTTTGGTTCTCAACTGATGAGAGTCGAATGCTTCTAAAATTTGCCGCTAAAATTAAAATAGGTGCTGTAAAAGGTGAGCTTATTAGTCATAAGAAAGGTGAATATAAGAAATAATGATGATTAATATCTTTAGAAAACAACAAAATATTCTCTACGTATCACCTACGTATAACTCTGGCTCTAGAGAGAGAATGCTCATTAGAGATTGCTTATTGCTAAAAGAAATTGGGCATAATATTTTTCTATACTGTTTAAAAGACTCGTTTCTACATCGTGAATGTAAGAAGGCGGGGATTGATTGTATTTTTCATACAGGGACAACAAAGCTTCGTGTCTGGAATTGGTATAAGTTAAATAAACTTAGAGGTATCATCAAAAGATACGATATTAATATTGTTCATTGCTATCAATTAAACTTTCTTTGGCCTTTAGCCTCTTATTTAAGAAAGAGAAATCTCACTGCCTTATTCTTTACAATTAATTTTGAAATGAAGAAGTTTTACAAGCAGTTCTGGTATCGTCCATTAATTAAAAGGATCGATCTGATCTTTATTCCTTTTAGAGAGATGATAGAGTCAATCAATGCTCATATGGATGTTCCCGTAAGAAAGATTTATTCTTCAGGTCTTGGTGTCGATAAAATTAACTTTGATCAGAAGTATACTTTCGATGAGGAAAGCCTAACACACTTATCTTGCTGGGTTAATGATCATGAAGTTGAATTAAATGACTTAACTGTCTGTCTTGAAAGTTTATGGGCCTTAAATCTCGACAGCACAATGCCAAAGCGCTTTAAATTACATATTTTCTCTAATCGTAAATGGAAAAGAAATATACTTTATAAGCCGCTTCAGGAAAAAATTGCAGAATATAAGCTTGAGAATTATGTCGAGTTTCATGAGGCCGATGATATTTACAATGTACGCTCTGATATTTGGATATCATATACTTCAAAGTCACCAATTGAAGATTATGCACTCTTGGCCATCTTAAAAGGAATTCCAACTGTTGTGCCGCGTAATGCCACAACTCAGGAACTTCATCGAATTTATCATGGCTCCCTTGAAACTTATCGACAAGGAGATGCAAGAGAGCTTAGATCCAAGGTGAAAGAGATCGTCTTAAAGAATAAAGAGTATAAGCAGGCGTGTTTTAATTCTCGTGATGAATTATGGAATGAGCACGGTATTGATGGCTATAAATACAATTTATTCAAACTCTACGAAAAGCACCTTAATAAACGTATAAGATTCTATAATTAATAGGTTTTATTGTTGACGTAGAGTCCCAAAAATCATAAGATGCGCAAAATCAAAAAATGTAAATTGTCTTCAGTAGAAGAGATTTGCGCTAAAGGCTTTGCCTTTAGATATCAAAATTAAGACGCTGATTGGACACTTTCAGTTGTCTGCCGTGAGGTAAATTATGACAGATTTAAACAATCTAAAACAATCTTGGATGCAAGATTACGAAGTTGTTCTTGGTGAAGACATCGAGACAAAGGAAGAGACAGAGTTTTCGAAACTATTAGATTCGACAGAAACTCCAACTTTCACAGAAGGTGAAGTTTTCAAAGGTAAAGTTGTTAACATTTCACCAGACTATGTTCTTGTTGACATTGGTTACAAGCAAGAAGGACTAGTTCCAAAAAGAGAATTCACTAACTACGATGGTTCTCTAAAAGTATCTATGGGTGACGAAATTGAAGTTTATTTAGATAAGCTAGAGTCACACCTAGGAAACCTTGTTCTTTCAATGGACAAAGCTCAAATCCTTAAAGCTTGGGATAAAATTTCTGAAGCTTGTGAAGATGGTACTCCAGTTACTGGTACTGTTGTTGCAAAAGTTAAGGGTGGTCTTTCTGTTGATATCGGTGTTAAGGCATTCTTACCAGGTTCACAAATTGATGTTAGACCTACTAGAAACCTTGATAAGTACATCGGTAAAAAGATGGAATTCAAAGTTATTAAATTCAACAAGAAACGTGGAAACATCGTTCTTTCTAGAAGAGCTATTCTTCAAGAAGAAAGAGGTAAACTACGTGGCGAAGTTCTTTCTCAAATTGAAGAAGGAATGGTTGTTAAGGGTATCGTTAAAAACATCACTGATTACGGTGCATTCATCGATCTAGGTGGAATTGACGGTCTTCTACACATCACTGATATGTCATGGGGACGTGTTAAGCACCCATCTAATATCCTAACTCTTGGTGACGAAATCGAAGTTAAGATTCTTAAGTTTGATAAAGAAAAAGAAAGAGTATCTCTTGGTCTTAAGCAAGTTCAAGATAATCCATGGGAAACTGCTAACGAGAAATACGTTGCAGGAACTAAAGTTAAAGGTGAAATCGTATCTGTTAAAGATTACGGTATCTTCATTGAACTTGATGACGGAATCGAAGGTCTAATCCACGTTTCTGAAATGTCATGGACAAACTCTATCAAGAACCCAACTAAGCACTTCACTGTAGGTGAAATTGTTGAAGCTCAGGTTCTAGAAGTAGATGTAGAAAACAAGAGAATCTCTCTTGGTATCAAGCAACTTCAAGAAAACCCATGGGATGCTCTAGAAGCTAAGTTCCCTGTTGGTTCAAAAGTTAACGGAAAAATCAAATCAATTGTTGAATTTGGAATCTTCGTTGACCTTGGAGAAGAAGTAGATGCACTAATTCACGTATCTGATTTCTCTTGGACTAAGAAGAATATCAACCTAAACGAAGAATACAATGTTGGTGACGAGATTGAAGCTGCTGTAGTTTCAGTTGATAAAGAAAACCAAAAATTCTGTCTAGGTGTTAAACAACTTAAAGAAGATCCTTGGAAGAAGATTGAAACAAGACTTCCAGTTGGTACAATCGTTGAAGCTCAAATCGTTAGAGTAACTGATTTTGGTGCTTTCGTTGAACTTGAAACTGGTATTGAAGGTCTAGTTCACATCTCTGAACTATCTGAAGATAGAGTTGAGAAGCCAGAAGACGTAGTTAAGAAAGGTGACGTAGTTAAGGCTATGGTTATCTCTCTTGATAAAGATGCGAAGAAAATCGCTCTTTCTATCAAGTCTGCTCTAAACTCTGATACTCAAGGAATGCAACAAGATGTAGTTAAGTCTGCAACTCTTGGTGACGTTCTTAAGGGTTTCAACCTAGGAAATGAGGAGTAAGCAACCGCAAAATTGACTGGCTAAGGCCAGTCTATTGTTTGCGGTGCTAGCTCCCCTCAAAAGGAGCAAGCAACTGACCGAGAGGAGTGCATTTATGCACGACGGTTCGACTCAGGAGCAATGGGAAAGTCTCCGTAAGGAACCTCCCGCAATCATGAAGTGATTGCAAAAAAAGAATATCTTAAATAAAAAGATATATAAGGCCACCGAAAGGTGGCCTTTTTTGTTTGTGGTGAACAACCGAATCACGCGAGCTTCGCTCTTTGATTCTTGAATCACATCCATCTCTGCTTCAAAACTGTCCATTGGGGCACTTTTGCCGCAGGATGAGCAAAAAATATCTAAGATAAAATAGATATATAGGGCCACCAAAAGGTGGCCTTTTTTGTACAAGTTCCCGAAACTACATGAAATACCTACTACCATAAAATCCATTTATCCACTAAAATATACCCATGCTTAAATTTACGAAAAATGAGAATGGTTTTACCTTAATGGAAATAGTTATTGCTGCGGGACTTTTGGGTTTCTTAGCTTTAGCGTTTATGAAATATCAGCAAAATCAGATTAAATCGACAAAGACAAATATCAATAAAACCGAGTTAAATAACTACTTTCAGGGGATGAAGGCCTATATGGGGAAGCCTGGAACTTGTAAAAGAACTTTTGAGAAGCTTGGACGCTTAGAGAATCGATTAATAGTAGAAAAGATTTTAAGACCTGATGGTGAAGCAAAGTATTCTCTTGAAGAAAAAGTGGCCGGTACTAACTATATTCTTTCATCGATGTATATAAGTGATTTATTTGTTAATAAGATTGAAGATCGCGAACTTCACCGCGGTGAGGCCGTCTTAAACGTTGAGCTTACGCGAATAAATAATGCTTCCTATGGAGCGAAAAAACTAAATAAGAGTTTTGAGATTGATATGTATGTTGATAATGAGAATAAGATCTCAGATTGTGGTGTTTTAGGAGGGCTTTATCTCCCTCTTGGTCCTTCTGTAATTTCTGATACGCAAGCCACTAATGAATCTCAGGATGATAGCAGTAGTGAGAGTGTAAGTTCTGCAGATGACAGCAGTAGTGAGAGTTTAAGTTCAAAGGATGATATGGACAAGGTCTTTCAAAGGTCTATACAAGAAGCAAGTCAGAAAACAGGACAGCAAATTTCACAGGAAGATATCAAGAAGGCCGTTCAAGATAGTCCTGAACTTCAAAAGGCAATGGAGTCTTTAAAGGTACTTCAAGAATCAAATAAGAAGATGGAAGCCTTGATGAACGAAGAGTTTTAGCTCTTATTGATGAATCTTTCCATCGGGAAGACAAATTGAGCAACTACCTTCTTCTTCGATATGGGATGCAATTTCTTCATCCATCATTTCTTTGAGTTTTTCAATTTTATCAGCATTTGCACCTAGAGATTTAATGAGTGTTTCTGAAACTGAAGGGATAATAAGCTTTATATCAAGCCCCATTTCCTCAAGTTCCTCTGACTTCTCATATGCACGGTCTGCGTCTTCCATTGAAAACTCATATAGGGTAGAATTAGATAAGTTATCAATAATTTTAATGCGACTCGACATAAGATCTCCATTTCGATTATTGTTTTAATGTAACATATCAGGACCTAAACGTGAAAATTAAAAAACTATTCTTTCTATCCGACAACCAAATGATGATCACTGCTATAGAGGCTTTAGGCAAAGAGGTTGGAGGAGAGTTTTTTACGCTTTCAAATGAAGATGATGCTTTCCATTTTATCCGAGATATTGTGCCTGAAGTCATTCTCGTCGATATTTCAACAATTTCAGCTGAAACAATTAAGAAAATCGAAGCTGAATTTTGTGAAAAAATTCCAGTTGTAGAGCTCGTAACTAAGGGAGAAGAAGGCGCAAAGCGCGTCATTCAAGCACCTCTTGATATTGCAAATCTCATGTCTAATCTCGATCGTATTTGTGGAGACTTCAATGGAGAAGGATGAGTTTTACATGTGGCTGGGACTGGCCGTTATCTTACTTGTAATAATAGGAACATACTATTGGCGATTTCATTCTTAAAAAATCTATTCAAAGGAAATAACATGAGCAAGATTCGTTGTGCCCACATATTGGTGGATCAAGAATTTGAAGCAAAAGACTTATTAAAAAAGATGCAAGAGGGGAAGAGCTTCGAAGAGCTTGCAAAAGATTATTCGAATTGTCCTTCTGGGCAACAAGGTGGAGATCTTGGTGAGTTTGGAAAGGGAATGATGGTGGCACCATTTGAAAAAGCTGCATTTTCTCTTGAGGTTGGTGAAATGTCACCAATCGTTAGAACGCAATTTGGCTACCACTTAATTAAGCGATTGGCCTAGCTCTTAAGGTTGAGCAGGGCACTTGCTATCAAGAACTAGTACTTTACCTTCTGAATCATTAATAGCAAGGCATGAGCTCTTCTTGGCCTTGATATTTTTGATTATCTCGTTATGGATTGCTATACAATGTCCATAGCCTGGAAGAGTGAAGATATCATGCCCTCTTGTACTATACATATTGAGGCCATTAATAAAGCCTTGGCAATCAAGAACAATTTTATCGTATTTCTTATTCTTGATTAAGAACATAAAGTCCATATCAGTTCGATGATATGATTCTACGTCGATTGTTGTTATTCCAGCAGAAGCTGTCGATGCTATAAAGCTAAATATTAATGCGAGTATAATTTTCTTCATACTCGCTTGTCGGATTATTTAAGATTAAATTTAGATTTCTTTAAGAAGAGGGTCGTGTGGCCCAAGCTCAAATTTTTGTAAACCTAATGGATTATAAATAAAGTCAGGTACTCGGACTTGATAGTAGATCCCTTTTTCATGATTAGTTGTCTTAATTACGTTAGTTTTTGAAACAACGATTGAATGGGCAGCTCCAGCATCATAAGGAATAAATAGGTCGTAATTATTTTGTTTTTCTAAGAAGTAATCTACGACATATTGGCGTAAATTATCAATGTCAGCTTTATCAAAACTTGAAATTACGAAGCTATTTGGATGCTTTCTCTTAATAATATTTTCAGCTATTTTATCATTTAATTTATCTTTCTTATTAAAGATAATGATACGTTCTTTGTCTTCAAGCCCTAGTTCTTTAAGAACATTGTTAGTAACTTCAAGATGTTTTTCGTAATTTGGGTCACTAATATCACAAACAATCATAAGAAGATCAGCTTCAAGAGCAGATTCAAGAGTAGTTTTAAAACCATCAATTAGAGTGTTTGGTAGGTTTGATAAGAAACCAACCGTATCGATAAGGATCATTGGCGGTTTTGTATCTGGATTTAACATCCTAAAAGTTGAGTCAAGTGTTGCAAAGAGCTTGTCTTCTTCAAGTACATCAACACGACATAGGCGATTCATTAAAGAAGATTTACCTGCATTGGTGTATCCAACGAGTGCTGTCGTAATTGCTTTTTTTGACCTGCGCTTCTTTTGTTCAATACGAGACTTTTCAACTTCTTTAAGTTCACGTTTATAGAATTCAATTCTTTCGCGAATAATACGACGGTCAAGCTCAATTTGTTGCTCACCCTCTCCACCGCGAACACCAATACCACCTTTTTGACGGCCAAGGTGTGACCAGAATCCGGCCAGTCGTGGAAGAATATATTGAAGACGAGCAATTTCAATTTGAATACGTGCTTCTTTTGTTCTTGCGTGCTCTGAGAAGATCTCAAGAATAATGTGGCAACGATCAACGACAGATAGCCCTGTCAGCTTCTTGATATTTCTAATTTGCGAAGAAGTTAACTCACAGTCAAAAACGAGTAGAGATGAGCCTTCGGCCTTTGCCGCTGCTGCAATTTCTTCAAGCTTCCCTGTTCCTAAAATCGTTCCAGCATCAACAGTCTTCTTATTTTGAATATACTGTTCACCTGTTTCAATATTTAAAGTGCGCATTAGCTCTCGAAGCTCTTCTAAACTTCGAAGAGTGTCTTTTTCTGTCGCATGTTCTTTAAACTTAGGACAAATTAAAGAGACAAGGGAGGCCTTTGCCTCACGTGAGATATAAAATTCATTATCAAGCATATGTAATTTCCACTAGTCGGTTATCGATGATTCTCGTTGGACGATCTCCAACAAAATAAGCTCCAGCGATAACAACTTCTTTTGTATTTTGATCAACATCTTCAAGAGTCTTGCTATCTAGAATATCTAGATAGTCCCAGGCCTTATCACTTAGTGTTGATTCTAGTATTTCATTTAATTGTGCTCCAGCGTCTACCCAAGTATTGAACTTTAAAAGAGATTCAATAACTTCTAATTTAGTAGGAAGATTTAGAGCGATTTCTTTTTCTTCGTTTGATAAGTAACCATTTCGTGAAGAGAGGGCAAGTCCCGATTCTTCTCTTATAATTGGTACGGTTTTAATATCGATATTTAAATTTAAGTCCTGTGCCATCTTACGAATAACACATACTTGTTGGTAATCTTTTTGTCCAAAGTAAGCACGAGCAGGATTTATTAGAGTAAATAATTGGTAGACTACAGTTGTCACTCCTGCAAAATGAGTTGGACGACTCTTTCCACAAAGCTTTTCAGTTATTCCAGAAACACTAATCGTTGTATTGAATCCTGGAGGATAAACTTCGGTATTACCCTCTGGCATGAAAACGATAATATCGTTAGCACGATTGCCCGCAGTTTCTTTTATCTTATCGAGATCTTCCTGAGGAGTTCTTGGGTATGTTGAGAGGTCTTCATTTGCACTAAATTGTTTTGGGTTAACAAAAATTGTTAGAACAACTTGCTGACAGTCATTAAGAGCACTTTCAAGTAAGCTCATGTGTCCAGCATGAAGATTTCCCATTGTTGGAACAAGTCCAAGACTTTGGTGGGAAACTTCCTTCATTGTGTTAATAAGTTCATTACGTTTTGTGATAACTTTCACTATTTAATCCTCTCAAATATTTCTTTGGCCAATTGAAGCTTTGAAAGTTCTCCTTCAAAAGCAACTTTTCCATTTTCAAGAATCGTATATGTTGCACTATCATTGCCAAATCCTTGGCGTTCTTTATCACAAAGTCCACTATTTACATGAGTACCTATTAATAGCTTTGTTGGTTTACGGTTATATTTGCTTTCCAGGACTTCTTTAGTCATTTGTGTCTCAGCTGCAAATCCAACAATACATTGAGAAGGACTTTGATTTGAAACTACATAGCTTAGAATATCCTGTGCTTTTTCAAATTCAAGTGAATTTGAGAGAGTGTCTTTCTTTAACTTGTCACCAGCGGTTTTAAATTTAAGATCACTAATAGCGGCAGTTGAAATATATGTATCAAAACGATTCTCAAGAGATTTCACTGCTTCATACATCTCATCCGTTGTACGAACCTTAATGATTTTAACTCCTGGAAGTTTTGCTAGGTGCTTAAAGCCATCGCATGAATTTTCTCCTAAAAGAACTGTGGTGCGATTGCCAAGGCGAAGGGATTGTTTTGCTATCTCAAGTCCTGTCTTTCCTGATGAAGGATTCGTCACAAAACGAACAGGATCAATTGGAGCAACTGTTGCACCTGCTGTAATGACAACATGAGGAGAGTTATCAGTGATACCAAGGTTTATGGCATCGTAATTTGTTAGCACTTCTTCTACATCGGGAATTTTTCCACTACCAGTATCACCGCAGGCGAGTGTTCCACTCTGTGGTGGATATATATAGATATGATCATGCTTATCAAGACGATTTATTAAATCAATATTTTCTTGGGTAATTGGATTGGTCCACATCGAAGTGTTCATGGCCGGGTAAATAATTGTTTGAAACTTATCCCATCCTGCGAGGAAGACACTACTAAGTAGGTCATTGGCCTGACCCATGGCAAGCTTGGCTATCGTATTGGCACTGGCCGGGTAGATATGGAGCTTGTCGGCCCACTTTGCTAATTCTATATGAAGTACACTCTTTGACTCAATACTGCCGCTAAAGTCAGCATTAGCTTCATAAACTTCTTGGGCGCCAAGGTATGAGTATAGGTTTGGGCAAACAAATTCCTTTGCTCCATTTGTTAAAATGACTTTTACTTGGTGGCCGGCCTTAACAAGTCCTCTGACAAACTCAATTGACTTGTAAGCGGAAACTGAACCACATACACCTACTAATATTTTCATATAGTTAACTTTATGGTTGTTAATACCCTGAGACTCCCTTATATATGTTTTAAAGGGTTTAGGCCATTGAATTTGAAACGATGTAACAAAGGTAAGTATATGAAATTTGGTAAGTTTTCGATTATTTCACAACGCGACGTTCAAGCATTGGGAGATACTTGTGAGCCAATTTATATAAACTATGATCACATTGTATCAATGAAGCCAATTAATATTGTTATTGATGGTGAAGTGCAAGAAGGTTACTGGATCCGACTAAGTAATGGGAAGAAGTACCGAGCTATCGAAATCCCTGCTAAGTTCAAAGAGAGCATGGTGCATTAGATCGCCTTGTTCATCTGCACAGTCTTGAAAGTTTCTAGCGTCACCACCGGTTACGATAACTTGATCAGTCTGAAATTTCTGAATTTCATTTTTAATCATTGAAAGATATTGAGTGAATGCTGTGCTAATGGCCTCTTTCGTATTTGCACATTCTCCTGCTTTTACATTATCAACTAGAGGAAGATTTTGTGAAAATGCCGGATAAGCTTTGAGGTAATTCCCAAGTCCAAGGTAGATGGGCCCGCCTCGATGGATTCCACTCTCTATATAGTCAAAAGTAATAAAACTACCCGCATCGATAATGAGAATATTTTCATTTGGAAACTTCTTTTGAAGATAATGTGAAATGATTTTTCGATCCACACCAAATGTTGATTGATCATAAGTAGACTTGAAGTCTTCTATTAGCTCAGCTGCAGCTATGGCAGACGATGGTAATTTGTGGATAATATTTTTGGATACATTTGAAAAAATAATTTTTTCATCTTTTTGAAATGTTGGATTAAAGTCTTCTGGCGTATAGCGAGTGATCTTTGAAAGAATATTATTTTCAAACTTCGCTACTTTAATAAATGTGTTGCCACTATCAATGGTGTAAGTCGGCATTATCAATTCCTTGAGGAATTTTCTTATCCTGAATATACTTTGAAACAAGCTCTAGCTTTAAGTCGTAAAAATTTGCAATTGGCTTACAGAAATTAGGGTACTTTCCTGGACCCATCTTTAAAAGGTCGTTGATTACGAGAACCTGTCCATCTGTAGCGTTGCCTGCACCAATGCCAATTGTTGGAATTGAAATCTCTTTTGTAATAAGATTTGCAATCTCTTCTGTTACACACTCAAGTACTAGGGAAAAACATCCGGCAGCTTCTAAGTCTTTTGCCTCTTTTAAAAGTCTTTCTTTATCGGCATCAGTCTTACCATGAGTATAGTATCCACCTTGTTGATGAACACTTTGAGGAGTTAAACCGATATGTCCCATTACAGGAATTCCACTTTGAGTTAAGCGGGTGATAATCTCAAGTTGATGAGGGAAGGCGCCTTCAAGTTTTAAGGCTTCAGCTTTTGTTTGTTGATAAATCTTGGTCGCATTTTCAATGGCCTTATTAAAAGTAGAATAAGAACCAAAAGGCATATCGACAATGACGAATTTATTAGGAGCACCTCTTTTAACGGCCGCTCCAAAGATTGCCATTTCTTCTAAGCTTACTTCAACAGTTGTATCGTATCCTAAAACGACATTTCCAAGACTGTCGCCAACGAGAATCATATCTAATTGAGTCTCATTTAACATTTGCGCTGTTTGGAAGTCATAGCAAGTGAGAACTTGCAGTGAAGTTTTAGTCTTTTCGGCTTTGAAGCTTCTAATTTTTCTCGTTGTTAACTTTTTCATTCACATGAACCAATTTTTTTCCAAAGCGTTGATAAACTTTGGAAATTTCAAGATTATCCCACTCACTTATAGCTTGTTTCAGTTGCATTTGGAAATCACTATGAAGAATTTCATGGGCAAATTGGCCATTATCGATTTCATTGTAGATTTTATGGAGTTTCTGCTGGTACCCTTCATCAAATATCAGTGACTTAGCCCTCTCTCCACCCATGAAAGCATTAGGTGAAATTAATTTAAGAAGAGCACTTGGCCCGTGTTTAATCATAGCATCAGCAATGAGTTTTACCTCATGCCAACATTCGATATATGCAATCTCCGGCGAGTGACCCTTATTTACAAGAGTTTCAAAAGAAAGGCGTGCGGCCTGTGGAATGACTGAGCAAAGAAGAGACTGCTCTGAAAATAAATCACAAATTGTTTCTTCTTTAAAACTGCTCTCAATTGGACCGACAGTAATACCCAAATCTTTGGCCAAGTTTTTAAGGGCATCTTTAGATTTAGCATCGCTATTGATAACAGCAGTTAAAGGAGCTTTTGTTTCATAACCAAATCTTAATTCACTTGCGATGGCCTTCGGTGCTAAGAGCATATGTTCGTGATGGGGAAGTAGCTTCCTTAGTTCATCGTATATAACACTGTAACCATGGGCATAAATAAATTTTTGCTTACTTTTCTTATTAGAAAATTTAAGTGAAGTTAAAATCTCTTTATGGGTATCATCAGGTGTAAGGATAATGATAAATTCGTATTGAGGTAGTGCAAGATTTTCAATATCAAGAACCTTAAAGCCTAATTCGTTGGCCAGCTCTATAGAAGAGCTATTTGATCGAAGGCCAATATGAATATTTCGCTTTGAGTCTCTTAGGTTCATTGCCCAAGATTTTGCTTGAGAGCCAAAGCCAATAATTAGAATTTCTTGATTATCACTATCTGTCATCATGATTTTTAGATATCATGTTTTATAACAATAAGGAAAGTTATGGCACAGGAAGTAATCTATTTTTCGAGAAAAGGTTTATCGGCAAGAGATGCATTTATTAATGAGGGGAACTTATGGGGGAATTCATTCTTTACCACGGCCCTTGTTCGCTCAGGTAAGGCCATATTTTGGGATCAACATCGAGCTCGACTTGAAAAGTGCTTCGAGTTTTGTTGGCCTAAGCAATTTGATAAAGGGCTTATTGATGAAGCACAATTAGCGACGGCCCAAATATTAGATGAATTTGTCCACATTGATCATGCTTATTTGAGAATAACTTTCTATCGTGAGTTATCTGGTGATATTCAGTTTTGGATATGGGCCTTAGAAAAAGAACAGGTGACTACACCTTTAAAGTTAACAACTCACTGTTATTATCCTGATCGAAATTTTCCCGACTATTTAAAACGTAGCGATTATCAATATCAGTTTAAAATAAGAAAAGAGGCCATTTTTAATGGTTATGATGATGTTCTCTTACTAGATCACGATTCGTATTTATTGGAGCTTCCCACGTCAAACCTAATTCTGAAAAAAGGGGATACTTATATAACTCCAACAGCAGAATATGGAGTCTTAGATGGAATTACTCTTGATCGCGTAAGATTTATGCTAAGTGAAACAGGCCATGAATTTAAAGAAATGCGAGTACATGCTGCTGAACTACATGAATTTGATAGCTGTTTTGCGACGAGTTCATTTAATGGCATAAGGCATATTTCAAGTATAGGTGAAGTAGCATATAATGAAGATAGTAAGATAAAAGATATGATCAAAGAATTTTACGGAGAAATTTGGTGACAAAGAAGTTGAATGTTAAGTGTCCTGAATGCTCACAAGAGTTTAATTATTATGAAAGTGAATTTAGACCATTTTGTAGTGAAAAATGTAAGATGGTTGATTTAGGGATGTGGCTAACTGAGAATTATACAGTGGCTTCACATGAGCCTCTTTCAGACTCTGACCTTGAAGCAGTTATAAAGAAGAGACAGGATGAAGAAGATTACTAAGAAAGATTTATTAGCTTATGAAGCGCAGCTTATTTCAATAGCAAAGGGAGCAGGTAAGATTCTTTCTCCTTATCAAAAAGATTTAGCTAATTTAAAAATTGATATTAAAGAAGCTCAAGGGGCAGTCTCTGCAGCAGACCATGCTTCTGAAGAGTATATAATTAAAAAGCTTAAAAAGTTAAATCCAGAGATTCCTGTTTTGGCCGAAGAAGACTTTTATAAGAAGTATCAAGGCAATTATAAATATTTAAAAGAATATCAAGACCATGATTATATGTGGGTTATTGATCCTTTGGATGGTACGAATAATTTTGTTCATGGACTTGAGCATTATTGTATTAGCCTCTCCTTAACATATAAACTTCAACCGGTTGTTGGAGTTATCTATATCCCTGAACGCAAAGAGACTTATTGTGCAACTAAAGGCAACGGTTCATACTTTATTAAGGGAAAAGATAAGAAGAGACTCAAGCAAAATAAATCTCGTTCAAAAGGTTTCTTATTAGCAACAGGCTTTGCTACTGAAAAAGGCAAGCCGTTCAATGATGAATTCCGTAAGTTTAAAAAAGTCATGACAAGTATCTCCGCTGTGAGAAGATTGGGCTCGGCGGCCATCGACTTATGTTATGTGGCCCAAGGAATCTTTGATGGTTTTTGGGAGAAGGGGCTTGCTCCTTGGGATGTGGCCGCAGGAAAGATCATTTGTTTAGAAGCTGGGGCAAAAATAACTGAGTATAATGGTCATGATCATAATATTTTTTCTAAGACAATCATAGTTGGCAGAAATCCTCTTTATAAGAAACTTAGTGAAATGGTTTCTGACTAAAAAACTCACCTTATAAATGGAAATAATGGGTTCATAATTGCTCTATTTTCATATCTTTTAAATAATGCTGATTATGTTAAAATAATCAAAGGTTTATCTAATTTAAAAGGAATAAAGAAGTGACTGGTACTATTACAAGATTATCGAGAGAAATGATGTACGTTAGTGATAACGTCTTCTATATTTTGTTCTCAGTTCTTATATTGTTAATTTGTGTCATTGTCGTTTACTGGTTTTACACAAGAAAACGTATGCAGGAATTACAACATCAAATTCCAGCAAATGTATTAAAGAGCTATCTCGATTCAGTAATTCAAAATTCAAATGCGTTAAAGTCATCTCTATTTAGAGGTGGAGGGCTTGAGGCCGGAGAGGGGATACCATCTGTTGTTCCAGGTGGAAGTTTACCTACTGGTAATGTTGATGGGGCCCAGCTTGCAAGTAAGAATGCCGAAATAGCTGCCTTAAAAGGGCAAGTTGCAAATAAAGAATCTCTTATAAAAGATCTTGAAGCACAATTAAGTGCAGCAGGTAGTAGTGATGATTCAGAGTCAGCTGCTATTATCACAAAGTTAAATACAGAGATCGCAGACCTTAAGGCACAAATTGCAGCGCTTAAAGCTGCTGGTGATTCTGCGGCTGCCTCTAATGAAGAAATTGATGCTCTTAAAGATGAAAGAGACGAACTACAGTCTCGTCTTAAAGAATATGAAATGATTGAAGGTGATCTTGCCGATCTAAGAAAGTTCAAGCAAGAGAACGAACAATTAAAAGCTCAACTTGCTCAAGCTGGTGGGGATCCAACTCCTGCTCAGCCTGAACCTGAAATCGATCCAACTCCGGCCGAAGAGCCTGAGATTGATGTTACTCCTGAGCCTGCTGAAGTTCCAGTTCCTGAAGAAGAGCCTACGACTCCTCCAGAACCTGAAGAAGTTCCAGCGCCTGAGCAGCCACAGCCGACTCCTGAGGAGCCAATTGCAGAAGCTGCACCAGAGCCAGCACCAGAACCAGTTGCTGAAGAAGCGCCGGCACCTATTGAAGAAGCCGCGGCCCCTGCTGCTGAAGCTGCACCTGAAGAAGCTAAGGATGATGGAGCAGGTGAACAGAAATCAGCTGAAGAGTTACTAAGCGAATTTGAAAAAATGTTAGGATAATATTTAGAGCAAATTTTTTTGCAGACAAGGATGTCTTTTGAAGAAACTACTTTTAATTGTAACGATACTTGCAAGTTTAAATACTACTGCCGCAGTTAACCAAAAGGCACAGCGTTCTGTTCTAACTCAAAAGCTAGAAAGACAATTCAAATATAATATGAAAACAGCAGATATGGATAAGCTTAAGAAACAAGTCTTAAAGCTTAAAGGAAAGTCTGTTGCGGCCCTTATAAATGTCATGAAAAGTGATAAGTACCCAGATAAGAATCGTTGGATGGCAACATTCTTACTTGGAAGAATTATGGGGAAGAAGTCGGCACCATTTATTTCAAAATTCACAATGCACCCAAATTGGGTAATGCGAATGGCCGCTTTAAAATCTCTACTCGCTTTAGGACAAACTGAATATACTGATATTTATAAAAAGTCTTTAAAAGATAATTCTCTAATTGTTCGTTACCAAGCACTTGAAAACGTAAAGAAGCTTAATCTTACAGGGCTTGCTCCAAATATTTGGGCAATGCTTTATGATAAGAGAAATTATCATATTAATGAAAAATTAAAGTCATCTAAAAGGGCCCATATTGTAAAAGAAATTATTAATACAATTGGAGATCTAAAGTTTGAAAAGGCCCAAGGTCCACTTTTATCGATGATTCAAAAACCGAAGTATTCTGATATTCATTCTGAAATATCTGATACGTTAGAAAAGATTACAGGACGCCGAGCTCCTACAACTAGTCTTAAAGAAAAGAAAAGATTCTGGTCTAAATTTGCTCAAGCAAAAGTGGTTATTCGCTAATATTCAAAGTGGTGAATTTGAAGGCTTGGGTGGTGAAATTTAAATGAATTTCCAGTGGGCTTTATAATTACAACTTCACATTCATTTTCTATATCGTATTGCTTATCAAGAATAGAGATAAATTGGTTGATTTCATTCTTAGTTGGAGTCTTTGGTATCTGACTAAAAATGATATTAAGTTGCTGTCCAAAGTTTTTTGAAAAGAAGAAATGAGAATAATCTTCTTTTATTAAGTCTTGATTCTTCTTTTTTAGAATTCGTTCTTCTAGAGTTCCGTCAACCAGATGGTTAATTGCCTCAATCACATCGATAGAGTTAGAAGATGACTGGTCATATAGACAAATCACTGCTCCTACTCTTTCGTTTACTAATGTGAAGATCTCTTCTTTTACTGACATATCGTTAAGACTTACTCACTCTGTCTAAAAGACCATTTACAAAGTTCTTAGAGTCTTCTTTCCCGTAACTCTTTACAAGATTTACATATTCATTGATTGCTACATTATTTGGTGTTTCTTCAAATTTAATCTCATAAATACCAAGGCAGATAATAGCTCTTTCAATAGCATCAACAGAGTCAAAACTTCTTTTTAGAATACACTCCGAAGCTGTGGACTTAATGCTTTCAAAGTTTTTGATAACACCTGTGATAAGCTTATTTCCATAATTTTGAACACTTGGATTTAATTCATTATCACTGTGTTCATCATCTTCTTTAATATATGACTCTTCAAACTCTTCAATATCAACTTTTAATTTCTCAAGGTCAGATTGGTAGTCACTTAAATCATTTTTGAAATCTTTAAGAAAGAGTTTGTAGATGAATTTAAATGCAAAGCTTCTAGCAGCTGATTTATTATTGAATGCTTGGTTTTTCACTTAGTATATCCTTATTGATAAAAATCTTTTCTTTTATATTTGTAAATTGCCCAATACTTTTTTGTAAACTTTCAATGAAGCCATCAATGTCATTAAAGTTCCAATAAAAAGAAGCATAACGAACATAGGCAACAGGGTCTAATTCGTATAATTTTTCCATCACAACTTCACCAACAACCTTGGCCACAACTTCAGTATTATTCTTTTGAGATAAAGTCATTTCAACATCATCAATTAATCGGTTAATTTGTGCTGTTGTTAAAGGTCTTTTTTGACATGCCTTATTGATACCTTTTGAGATCTTTTCACGATTATATGGCTCACGTCTTTTGTCATTTTTAACAATGGCCGGAACTTGAAGCTGAAGCTTCTCATAAGTCGTGTAGCGAAAATCACACTTTGGGCACGAACGTCTACGGCGAACAGCAAGTCCATCCGAAAGATGACGCGAATCGATAACTTTAGTGTTTGGTGTTTGGCAATTTGGGCAATACATAATTATTTCTATCATAATTGAGATGCATTGCATATTCCCATTTTAGTTTTGAGAGGAAATGGTTCGAAAATTTTCCTCAAGGTCTTCTAGAACTTCTTTACCATTTCGATATAGTAGAACTGTGAAGAAGTCTTTTTCTTCACCGGTGCGCTGTGTAATCTTATACGGAGAAACTGCTTCTTGTTTATACATATGTGACTTATCCCAATTCACTTGAGGAAAGCTGTCAAAGACGAGCTGCGCAAAAGATACTTTCTCTTTATCTTGTGGATTCATTGAGTAATCATAAGGTTTTCCAAGATTGCTAAAGGCAAGAGTTAGGCCTTTAACTGTTTCTTCGTAGCTAAGTCTTCGTTTTCTAACAATAGCAATATCGTCTTGATTTAATATCGAGCTCATATTTTTAAGTTTAACCCCTTGTCTGGTTGAGACTAGGAAGTTTAACTCTTTCGTTTGAATTTTTTCTTGATGCTCTTTGATCAGAGGATGAGTGGAAAGTCCTAATTTTACAATATCGTCCCAGCTTCCAATCCAGATTCCTACATTATCCCAAAACTTTTCAACAACAGCATTGTTGAAATTATTTTCATTATGAATAAAGATAATATCCATAGGTTTTAGTTGATAGAGTAGATGTGCTTTTTCATTCTTACCAATTTTTGTCACTTCACCATAAGTTGGGTTTTCAAACTTGATAGACTTCTTAAAGTAAACAGCAAAGCGCTTGTCTACTGTCGTTGCCATCTTTGCAACTATGTCGTGGATCACTTTAGTTTCTTGATTCCATCTCTTTTTCTTGTGAAGCTCTTTGTGAACATTACTATAAACTAGAGTCTCTTCAATTAAAGGGTCAATATAGTAAGAAAGTTTTGATTTTGTTTTTGCCTTCTCAAAGATCGTGATATCTCGATACATCGATAAGAGATTTGCTAATTTCATATGTGAAGGAGAGTTCTTTAACTTCTCTTCTAACTTCTCATGATATAGTTCAAGCTCTTTTTGAAGTGTTGGGTCGGATTCAATTTTTATTGCCTCTGCAATTTTTCTTTTAAGTAAAAGATGATTTTCATAAATCGCAATATTAGCAATGAGACCGACTTTTATGGCCTTAAATGTATCTTGTCCAATTTCATCATAAGGATTGATTATAGCAAAATCGACATCTCTTTCTTTTCTTTTAAGCTTTCGATTTCCTACGAAATATATTTCTTTTCGTTGTTCTATCGATGAAATTTTATCAGTGCGTATTTCAAAGCGAGTTGTAGGGTCTGTTACCCAGTTAATATTCTTCAAAAAGCGATTTAGATTAGCAGTAATCTTTTGGTTTTGATTAAAGTAGGGAGAAATAAACTTCAAGGAGTTTTGATCTTCTTTCTTTTTTGCATTAGCAAAATTCTTTCTCCAAACTAAATTCAATTCGATTTCTTCTTGTAGCTTATAGAGATTATCTTTATTAATCTCAAATTCAGAAGGATGGTATTGTCCTTTTACTGAAGCGATGTAGCGGCTAACAGAGTTACGATAATTATCATAGGCCATCTCAATTTGATCGACACTAGCACATGAGCTCAACAGAGAGCTTGCTGATAAATATAGTAGTAATTTCGAAATGTTAATCCTCATCAATCTTTCCTCACTGAAAGACTTATCGGATAGCTAAGACAATAAATTTAGGAGATGAAAAAGGGAGCTGAAAAGCTCCCTAATGTATTGAAATTAGTATACTGGAAATTCTTTGCAAAGAGCTTGGACCTGTCCTTTTATATCTGCAAGAACACTTTCATTCTCTGCATTCTTAAGGGCCTCAACAATCCAAGTTCCTATCTTCTTCATTTCGTCCTCTTTCATTCCTCTCGTTGTAAGAGCTGGAGTTCCAAGACGAATACCTGAAGTAACAAATGGTGATCTTGTATCACCTGGAATCATATTCTTATTACAAGTAATACCTGCTTGCTCAAGGGCCTTTTCTGCCACTTTACCAGTTACTCCTGCTGGATCTGTTTTCATAAGAACAAGGTGGTTATCTGTTCCACCTGAAACTAATTCCATACCAAGATCTGTTAGTTGTTTAGCAAGGGCCTGTGCATTTGTAATAACTTGTTTTTGATACTCTTTGTATTGTGGATCAAGTGCTTCTTTGAAAGATACTGCTTTTGCTGCAATAACATGCTCTAGTGGGCCACCTTGAATTCCTGGGAAGACATTAAAGTTAATTTTCTTTGCTAGCTCTTCATCGTTTGTAAGAATGATTCCACCACGTGGACCTCTTAACGTCTTATGTGTTGTCGATGTGACTATATGAGCGTGTGGAAATGGTGAAGGGTGAAGACCTGCGGCAACAAGACCTGCAATATGGGCCATATCAACTAATAGATAAGCACCAACTTCATCAGTAATTTCTCTAAATTTTGCAAAATCAATTGTACGAGGATAAGCACTTGCACCAGCTACAATTACATTTGGCTTATGTTCTTGAGCTGCACGTCTTACATCTTCATAGTCAATCATTTCAGTTTCTGGATTAAGTCCGTAAAATTTTACATCAAAATACTTTCCAGAAAAATTAACCGGTGAACCATGTGTTAAGTGACCACCTTCAGATAGGTTCATCCCTAAGATTCTGTCACCAGGTGAGATGATAGAAAAGTAGGCTGCCATATTAGCACCTGATCCTGAGTGTGGTTGAACGTTGGCAAATTTACAACCAAAGACTTTACATAGGCGATCAATTGCAATTTGTTCTACTGTATCAACAACTTCACAACCACCGTAGTAGCGTTTCTTTGGAAGACCTTCAGCGTACTTATTTGTAAGAACTGAGCCTTGGGCCTGCATAACTGCTTTTGATGTATAATTTTCAGAAGCAATAAGTTCAAGACCTTCTTCTTGTCTTGCTAATTCTTTATTAGTTAATGAGAAAATTTCCTCATCCATTTTTTCTAGGTTAATGGCGTCTTTATGAAACATCTTAATCCTTTTTGACTTTAAACTTTCTTTAATACGAGTGACGAATTTGTCGAACCGAATCCAAAAGAATTGTTAAGCGCATATTTAATATCTTTTTTAACGGCCTTATTTGCCGTGTAATTAAGATCGCACTTCGGGTCCTGATTGTCGATATTAATAGTTGGAGGAATCGTTCCAGTGTGTAGCGCAAGCGCTGTAAAGACTGTTTCAATACCACCAGCTGCACCAAGAAGGTGACCAGTCATTGACTTTGTTGAAGATACATTGATTTTTTTGGCATGCTCTTCACCAAGAACACGCTTAATAGCACCAGTTTCAGCAACGTCTCCCAGAGGAGTCGAAGTTCCGTGTGCATTAACATATTCGATATCTTCTGGAGAAATTCCTGCGTCTTCGATTGCTTTTTTCATACAACCATAAGCACCATCACCCTCAGGATGAGGAGCTGTAATATGGTGAGCATCTGAAGTTGCTCCATGTCCTGCTACTTCAGCGTAAATCGTTGCTCCACGCTTTACAGCACTTTCATAATCTTCAAGTACTAGAATCCCAGCACCTTCTCCCATAACGAATCCATCACGATCAATATCAAATGGTCTTGATGCTTTTGTTGGCTCATCAACTCTTTTTGAGAATGCCTTCATATTAATGAAACCACCCATACCTAGGTTACAGATTACTGCTTCAGTTCCACCTGTAATCATTAGGTCATGACGGCCAGATCTAATTTCTTCAACAGCATTTGAAATAGCGTGGCATGAAGATGCGCAAGCAGATGAAACAGTGTAGTTAACACCCATAAATCCATGCTTAATACTTAATACACCTGATGCCATATTTGGAATGATAGCTGGAATGAAGAAAGGAGAAATACGTCGTGGCCCTTTTTCAACAAAAGCTCTTGCTGTTTGTTCTGTAATAGGGAAGCCACCAATTCCTACACCAAGGATTGCACCTACTTTATACTTATCAAACTCTTCAAGATTAACTCCAGAGTCTTTTAAGGCCTCATCTGTTGCATGAAGAGCAAAGTGTATAAAGCGGTCATATTTCTTGGCCTCTCTTGCTTCCATTATATCTTCTGAAAGTTCGAAGTCCTTTACCTCTCCAGCAATCTTGATTGCAAGATCTGGTACTGGCCAACTTTCAACTTCTGAGATTCCTGACTTTCCTTCAACAATCCCATTCCATACTTCTTTTGTGTTTTTACCTAGGCCACAGATTGTTCCTAGTCCTGTTATAACTACACGGCGATTTCTATTTGTCGTCATATACATATCCTTATTTTTTCCTAGTATTTGATAATTTTGAAGGCCATTTGACAAGTCTTTGAGGCTCTTAAATTTTACAGAATTCAATGGGTTCTGTTTAAATTTAAACGATATTTCAATAAGTTATAAGAAATAACGAATTTAATTCTTAATAAGTTAATATTTTTAGGTAATTACCCCGATAATGCCTCTATGACTAAAAATATTATCCTATTGGTTTTGTCAATTTTTTCTATTTATTCACATGCAACATCAGTTGTCTTCTCTGATGATCTCAGCTTTGATAATTGTAAAGCTCCTTCAAAGGTACCCGTTGTCGTTTGTGAAAACGGTGGAAAAAGAGCGATTGTTCAAATCAATAGCAGGGGACATCTTTTAGGTCTTGTTACTGAAGGTGGGACTTCAAAAACATTTGCTGTTAAGCAGATCGTTGAAAATGGTGTTCCGACATACTACAACAGTTTAAGTGATAAGATTAATGAGGAGAGAGCAACCTCAGAATTCACAACACCTATTACAAAGTTACAAGAAATTGCAGAAAGAAAAAAATCAATCGAACAAGCAATAGAAATTGCTAAAAAAGAAAATAGTAATATTTTAGAAGACCTTGAAGATTTTGATAGTGACTTAGATGATAGCTTAAATAAGCTAAAATCAGTTGTTGCTCAGGCTTCAAACTTATTATGGGTTAACACTAAAAAAGATGGAAATATTCATTGTGAGATGAGTACAAAGTGTCCTATTAAAAAGTGTGGAGACAATCATTTCTTTATTTTTGATCCTTCTCGAAATATCTTCATGCCAATTAACTACACTCGTGACTCACGAGGTAATGCAAAGTTTACCAAGAGTGATTCTCAAATAACTATAGCAAGAACAATGAATGGTGCAGTTCTAGAATTAAATGACGACTATAAAACTTCTCGTTTAACAGCTGCAAGAAAGGCACCTCAAAATTTACAAAGTAATCCAACGGCCTATTTTAGTTTTCAAGATGCCCGCTTTAGTGATTATCTCAAGACAATCATTCCACATTGTTCTCAGAACATTAAAGACGATATTATCAGCCTTGGTGTACAAACTAATAATGAAAGAGCAAACCTAGACTTTGTTCATCTTGTTGAAGTTGTTAACGGTACTATCAATAGTCAGTATATTAATAAGAAATTTCTTCCAAAAAATAGCTGTCGTGATGGTGATTCATATTACACGGCCGAAAGTTATAAAGAGTCGCAAGAATTTGTTCCTCGATCAAGTGGTGTTATCTCTTGGAAAAAAGCAGGAGAGCTCTTTGAGAAAGCAAAGAAAATGAAAGAGCTAACTTGGCGTTATACAGCAGATGGTTGTTATGCCAGAGCTGAACTTATGGTTAATATGATGGAAGAAGAAGGAGTCATTGCTGATAAGGCATGGACCTCTGGATATTTGAAATCAAAATCTTCACCTCATCCATGGTCTTACCATGTTGCTCCAGTAGTATATGTTAATAATGGGCGAGGCCATGTACAAAAAATGATTATTGATCCTGCCGTTGCAAATGGTCCAGTTGAGCCAGATGAGTGGTTAAGGCTTATGGGTGTAAATGAAAAGAACCTCGATCAAGTTGGCTTCCCACCAAGTTTAGATGCTGTCTCAGTTGGTCGAAATACATTTACGATTTCTGATCGAAGTACATTTCATCCTCAGGACAAGACAAGACTTACAAAAGAGCAAAGGGTTACTGCCGCGAGAGCTCTTTTAGCTGATTTAGGAAATAGGTTACAATAATGCACAAGGTATTTTTAATTCTTTCAATATTATGTAGCTCTGTTTTTGCCTCAAGTATTAGTAGTGCAAAGTACACTGTCTCAAAGATTATTAATAAAGATGGAAAAACTCTTGTTTCCTTTATTGAGAGTGCAACTTTTTATAAGGCAAATGAAAAAGAATTAAAGTGTATTCAAGAATCAACTAAGAATGATAGAAAAGTTAAAATAGATTACGACTATAAAACATATGAAATAAAGTCATGTAAGATTGTAGAATAAAAAAAGCCTGCAAATTGCAGGCTTTCTTTTTATCTAAAATTTAAATTAGATTATTGCTTAGACTCAAGGTACTTAACAACGTCTTGAACAGACTTAAGACCTTCTGCATCTTCTTCTGGAATTTGAATATCAAATTCATCTTCCATTTTCATCATAAGTTCTACGATGTCTAATGAGTCAAGGTTTAGATCATCTACGAATGATGTTGAAGCGTTGATTTTTGCGATATCGATTTTTGTTTGATCCGCTACTAGTTGAATTACTTTTTGTTCCATATTTGTCTCCTAATTAAATATTAAGCTTTAAACTCAATCTCTCTCTATTAGTTATGTTAAATTTTTAATTTTAGTATATTAATATTTTTCTAGATATAAAGTCCACCGTCAATTTTAATTACTTCACCAGTAATATATCCTGACGCTTGGCTAAGAAGAAAACAAACAAGGTTTGATACATCTTCAGTTGACCCAAAGCGTGAAGTTGGAATTGAAGCAATATAGGCTTCTTTAGCCTTTTCTTCGAGAGAATCAGTCATATCAGTTTCAATAAAACCTGGACAGATTGCGTTACAGCGAATGTTGCGGCTAGCTAATTCTTTCGCTACTGACTTTGTTGCTCCAATTAGTCCCGCTTTAGAAGCAGAGTAAGCTGTTTGTGAAATATTACCCATTAAGCCAACAATTGAGCTGATATTAACAATTGATACATTCTCGGCCTTTAGGAAACCACGAGAACAAATACTTGTTAACATGATTGCACCCTTTAGGTTTGTATCAATAATTGCATCCAGATCTGCTTTTCTCGTTCTAAGGATAAGGCTGTCTTTTGATACTCCGGCATTATTTACTAACCCCTCAAGTGGGCCATATTCTTTTGTGAAGTCGTTTACTGCAGTCTTCATTTGTTCTTCGTTATTTAGATCAAACATGAGTCCTGTTACATTTGAAGCACCAAGCTCTTTTAGTTTTGCTTCTACTTCTTTTGCGACCTCTTCTTTACCCTCACGATAATTGAAGACAACGTGAGCACCTTGAGTTGCAAGAGATTTTGCAATCTCTAAACCGATACCACGGCTAGCACCAGTGATTAGAACTTTCTTATTTTTAAGGTCATTATAAGTTGCAATCATATATGCTCCTATGAGTTTAAAGCTTCTTTTAGCTCGTCAAATGCACCGTCTTTATCAAGTGAGATGACTTTTATATTGCGGTTAATCTTTCTAGCAAGTCCCATTAGCACTCTTCCTGGCCCAACTTCAATACAAAGAGTATCGTCATCAAGGCTCTGGAAACTTTGAGTCCATAGTACAGAACCATCAATTTGCTTAATGAGGTTCTCTTTTACGATGTCACCGTCTGTACCAATTTGATACTTTTTGGCATCGATGTTGGCAATATAAGGAATTGTCGTTTTATTAAAAGTTACGTCATTAAAAAATGCTGCCATATTCTCTCGAGCTGGCTTCATCAGGCTTGAATGGAAGGGAGCACTTACTTTAAGTTCAACAGTCTTATGTGGATCAGAAAAGTTTTCAGAAATCCAAGCAACGGCCTTATCACATGCATCAGCATGTCCTGAGATAACTATTTGACCAGGTTCATTGAAGTTTGCTGGCATAACTTCATTACCTTCTGATGAAACTTCTTTACATGCCTTTTCTACAATTTCTGCTGGCACTCTCATGACAGCATACATTTTACCCATTCCTGCTGGAACGGCTTCTTGCATATATTTTCCACGATTGTGCACAGACTTTAGTGCGTCTTCAAAACTTAAAGTACCGGCAGCGACAAGCGCAGGGTATTCACCAACTGAGTGGCCAAGAACACATGATACTTCAATTCCTGCTTCGTCTAAAATTTCTTTGGCTTTTTGATAAAGGCCAATTGAATAAGTAAGAATTGCTGGCTGTGTATTTTGAGTTAGTGTTAACTCTTCAGCAGGACCTTCAAGCATAATTTTTGAAAGATCATAACCAAGAGTCTTATTTGCTTTTTCTAGTAATTCGAAAGAAGGGTGTCCTTCAAGACTTTTTCCCATTCCAACATATTGTGATCCCTGACCAGGGAAGATTAATACTACTTTCTTCATATCAATAAACCTTTTAATTAGTATTTTAGTAATGTAGCACCGCTTGTTAATCCGGCACCAAATGCATCTAGTAATAATAATTGTCCGCGCTTAATTCGACCGTCTGTAATTGCTTCGTGCATTGCAATCGGTACTGTGGCCGCAGATGTATTGGCATACTTATCAATATTGATAATAACTTTTTCAGGATTGATTCCTAAAAGTTTTCCTGTTGTTTCAATAATTCTCACATTCGCTTGATGAGGAATTAGCCAATCGACTTCTTCAAGATCCTTTCCTGCTTTTTCTAAAACTTTCTTTGCATTATCTGCAAGTGTTCTAGTGGCAACACGGAACATTTCTTTTCCTTTCATTTGCATATAGTGAGTTCTATTTTCTAAGTGCTCAGCTGTGATTGGATCAATTGCTCCTCCAACTGGTTGGTCGAAGAATTCTTTTCCTGAACCGTCGGCACCAAGCTCAAGTGATAGGATATCTGAATCATCACCATCTTCATTGGCCCCAATAATAGCAACACCACAACCATCTCCAAAAAGAATACAAGTGTTACGATCTTCCCAGTTAACTTCTCGTGATAACATTTCAGAACCTACGATTAGTGCATTTTTAATTGCACCCATTTTTATCAGTCCTGTGACCATATTGATTCCGTAAACAAATCCAGAGCAAGCTGCTGCAATATCGATTGCCGCACACTTATTAGTAATGCCTAGTTTTTGTTGAAGAATACATGCTGTATTTGGAAGTTTGTAATCAGGTGTAACAGAAGCAAAGACAATCATGTCGATATCATTTGGTTCCATTCCAGCTGTTTTTAATGCATCCATTGTTGCATGATAGGCCATATCACTTGGCCATTCTCCACCTTCAGTAGAGCAGATATGTCTTTGGCGAATACCTGTTCTTTCAAAGATCCATTCATCACTAGTTTCAACCATGCTTTCGAGGTCGACATTTGTTCTAACTTCTTTAGGAACGTAGATCCCTGTTCCTTTAATTTTAACTTTTGTATTCATTTAAAATTCCTAACCTTGGTTATAAAAATTGGCCCTATTTTAGGTAGTATAGCAATGATGGGGAAGGGAAGGGGCGTTATGAATTGATGCGCAGTGTTTTTGTATAGGTTTTACAAAAAAAGGCCACTGATGTGGCCTTTCGTTCATATTATTTAGTTTGTTTACTTGATAAGTCTTCAGATAGCCCTCTGAGACGCTTTGTTGCCAACCCTGTTCTGAGGAATTGAACGAGGTCAGCCTTCTCGTTTTCAGTCAGATTCAGTGGACGTCTAATATCATCATCACTTATTAACTGAAATCTAAGTTTATTGTTAACAAAACTTTCATCTTTTACGATTTTTTCTTCATAAAGGGCCTGAATTGTTTCGGAAACATCGTAGTTTCTGATAGCTCGTCGAGTGTGATTATAATGATCAACAACTTCTTCTAATGTTGAGTAAACCCCATTGTGCATGTACGGAGCTGAAAGATGAATATTTCTAAGAGGAGGTGTCCTAAAGTTATATTGATCGGCCTTGGCCCCTGTTACTTCATATCTTCCCTTATCGTTTAGAGAAGCTTGAGCATCAATCGGTCCAATTTCAGGTAGTCCAATCGATTTATAATCCCAATCTGTTAAATGACGACCACTATGGCAATTGATACATGCTCCTTTATCGAGGAATACCTTTAATCCGCGCTTCTCGCTATCATTCATGGCATTTAAGTCTCCATCAAGATATTGGTCATATGGTGTATTCACAACATTGAAGTTTCTTGTAATAAAAGCTGCAAGAGAATTTGCCACATGAGTGATATCTATTTTTCCCTTTTTATAATCTTGAGGGTAGGCGCGCTTAAAGAGGTTTTGATACATGGCATTTTTCTTACCATTTAAAAGTCGTTTAACAAGTCCATTCCATTTTTTTAAGTCACCTTCAAGTGATGCAATTTCATTATTTTCACCAAGCATTTCTTCAGGCGAGAGTAGTGGAAAGATAACTTGAACAGCAAGAGAGCCGCTAAACTTACTCCATAGGTCCTTTCTTGCATTAAGCTCAGTACTTGGAGACATAAACTCTTGTTTTGATTTATCGTAGTGTACTCTTCCATCCCAGAACATATCAACAATATCATCGTAACCAAGATTTATAAGAGTAGGTGCGTGGCGCTTAATAATTTTACCCTTACCATCTTGAACACGTCCTGTTCCTAGGCCTTTTCCACCTGTTCCAATTGAGAAAGGAAGATCATCACCTGTGCCAAGCATTGGATGGTGACAGTGCATACAAGTAATGTCGTTATTTCCACTTAATTGAAGTTCAGCAAAAAGCCTCGAACCTAGGATAACCTCATTCTGGTTTTGTAATTTTGACTCTGGAAGTGATGTCAGTTGATGCTTTTCAATTAGGGTTGCAAGTGACTTATCTAGTGGTGACATTGCTGATGCATAAACTGTCATCATTAGAATGATTAAAATTTTATTCATGTGTGTTCTCTCTCTAAATATTTTCTATCTTTATACAAGAGAAGAGTTTGATGGGTCAAACTGATTTTTATTAGCTTTAGAAAGATATAAAACACAAAAAGCCCACTCAAAGAGTGGGCCTTTCTTATATGAAAAATAATGAATTATCTTATTCTTCTGTTGTTTCTTCTCTATCCGCTTTAGTAGTGAAGATCTGCTTACCTTTCCAGTAACCTGAAGGAGAGATACATCCCTTCTTAGTAAGTTCACCAGTTGTTGAATCAGCTACAACTACATTGTTCGCGTAAAGCTTGTGTGTTTGTCCAGCTCTTCTTAGGCCTTTTCTTGAAACACTTGTCTTCTTCTTAGGTACTGCCATTTTCTACTCCGTTATATTCAACTACAAAATTATTTCTTTTATAAATGAGCTTATGTAAATACATCACTCACGTCATTTTTACAAGCCAAAAGAGGCCTTGTTTTTATCTATTCTTAATTCGCATGCTCGCAAGTCTCTGAATTTTGGTCAACACCACATATTTGGCAAAGACCTTTGCAATCTGCGTCATGTAGAGGGTAGTGATTTACTGCCAAAAAGCAACATTCTGCCAAGGCTTCTTTTAAGTCGGCCTTTCCGCGATTATGAAAGTACATATCTGCCATTTCATCACTTACAAAAATCTCATCAACCTCTTCGTACTCAGGATCGTCTTCGTAGCGCTTATTTACATATGCAGCTGTGAATTCAGAATCAAAAGTCTGTGGTGTATCAATTAAGCAGCGGATACAAGTTGCTGTATACGCCCCTGATACCTTTCCTTTGACGATTAAGTGCTCACCAAAAGTATAGTCTCTTGCATTTTTTAGTTGTAGCTCTACACTTAAGCCTTCAAAACCTTCCGGCTTAACTTCAGGTTCAAAGTCTTTTGTGATTCCATCAAGAATCTCTTTTACCCAAGTGCAATCTTTATCAGTAAGATTGTAAGTTTCAAACTCGTCTCCAACTCGTGAGATTAGGATTGTCGAATCTTTTAGAAAGCTATTTTCTTTATTAACTATTTGCATATTTCCTCTAAATTTAGATGTCCTTCTGTGTATATTGCGTAAGGCCAAAATGCAAGAAAATTAGGACATTATGGTGGGAATCGTGTAGTTTTTTACGTATGAGAATCTTTATAACGGGCTTTTCTGGAGCCGGCAAAACAACTTTTGGTGAGAAACTATCTAAAGATAGTGAATTTCAAGTATTTGATCTGGATGAAGAGATTTTTAATCGAATGGGGACTGGCTACGACAGTCTTGGGGAGTATATCCAAGAGATCGGTATTGATGAATTTCGTAAGGATGAATTTGATATGCTCAAGCTCCTACATCAAAATATGAAGGATAACTATATGATTACATTAGGAGCAGGTGCTCTTGATGAAAAGAGTGTAGCAGATTTTATAGAAGAGATTGGTGGAAAATTAGTCTATTTAAAATGTGACTTCGAAGAGTGTTGGCAACGTTTAAAGAAAGATGGAAATCGCCCACTTGCTAAATATGGCCGCGAGTTTATGGAAAATCTCTATAAAAAGAGAGCTCCTACTTATGAAAAGAGTCATCTTTTACTTAATCAAGAAGAAATTCTTGAAATAAATACAGTCCAGGACCTCTTAAAATTGCTATAGAACGTCTCTTTTGATACGATTTTAAGCGATGTTATGTCCTTAGAAGGAGTTTTTGCGCCATGACAATGAATAGTCCAAAAGTTGCGATCCTTTCATCAATGATTGATGACTGTAAATCATTTTCAAAAATTTTCAAAAGTATTAATACTGTTGTCGACTCATACGACACTGTAGACTCTTTCTTAATCGCTCACTTACAAAAGCAATACGACCTTGTTATAGCAAGTGCAAATGATGCGACATTTGAGGGACAATTTCTTTTTAATCGATCTGAGTTAAAGGCCGTTAAGAGAGCTTTCATTGTTTCAACGAATTCAGAATTGAAGACTGTTGCAACCAATGAGAATATTGGAATTATATATCGCGATTTAGATTTGCTTGCGCAAATTAGACATGTACTAAATCAGTACAATCAACAAACATCGTTAAAGAGACAATTAGCACAACTTGAATCATTTCATGATAAGTACCGTCACCGTCAAGAAGCACTTGTTGCGAGTCTTGAAAGTGAAAGAACGAAGACTCTTTATGGGAAAGACTTCTTTGAAGTTTGTGACAGCATTAATTTTAATAGAGAAGAAAATGATTTAACTTCTCTTATAACAAATGTTTTTGAACCTTTAGAGTTTGTCTCAGGTTATACAATTTTTGAATTAAATCAAAAGACCAATAAGCTTTCACCTTTAAAGCATGATGGGCATAAGTCTATTGAAGTTCCTGAGGTTTGGCTTGGTCATATTAAACTTAAAGGCGTTAATGAAAATGGAATGAATATGGTGAAGAATATTGTTTCTAACCTAGTTCACAATCCTGTTGTTACCTTAGAATTATCGGAAAATGGTGTCGATACAACTAGTGTTGTAGCACTTGAAGTTGATCGCGATTATTTATTTAATTTTAATTGGCAGGTCATAGAAACACTTTTAAGTGGGATTTATTCTCAAATAAAGAATTCATTAACTCATGTTTCTTCTATCGCACAGGCTAAAGGGCCATTTGAATTATTATCAAATATCTCTGAAGTTAGTCATGGAAGGAATTTAATATCGATTGATACTTCTGAAATTACAGATCTAATGGAGTTAAGATCAGACTTCTCATTTGACTGGAATACATTTTGGAAAGATATGAAAGTTTATCTTTCTCAAATCACTAGTATTGGCAATATTTACAATATCTCTTTTGAATCAATTGTACTGGATGTGGAAAATGACTTTTTTGATGAAAGTTATGCAGCCGCTCAAGACCTTTGTAAGAATATAAGATTAGGAAAGTATTTTAGCGGAAAAGATAAGAGTCTTATTCTATCAATGCAGCTAAATGTTTCTGAAATTCCTTACTCTGGGTATTCAATGGTGACGACATCACGAAAGTTGAGAGGAAAAAGAGCGTTTCAAGATAGTACCTTATGAGAATAAAAAGTAGTATGGAGGTTAATGTCTCCACTCTTTCGCAAAACTATCAACTTTTAAAAGAAATTTGTCCTAATAATGAAACTCTCTTTATGGTCAAGGCCAATGCCTATGGACATGGACTGGTGCCAGTTGTTAAGTTTGCTTATTATGAGCTTGGCATAAAAGAGTTTGGTTGTGCCAGTATTGGAGAGGCTCTTAGGCTTCGTGAAGAAATTCCAAATGGAGAGTTTGAAGTTTATGTCTTTTCTGATGTGAACCTAGATCTTCAAGAAGCAGCAGATATTTATTTAAATAATCGAATTATCCCAGTTATTTCAAATGAAACAAACTTAGAGTTCTTCTTGTCTCATGAGGAATTTCGCTACTTCCCACTTTGTTTAAAATTCAATACGGGAATGAATCGACTCGGAATAAAAATGGATCGAATCGATTATGCGATTCAAACAATCAAAAAGCATGGCCGATCAAGTATTTATCATTTGATGACCCACTTTTCGAGCTCAAGCTTATCAATGCAAAAAAATAAGAGAAATCTAACTCAAAAAGAGAATTGGAAAGAATTAAAGTCTCAAATCAATAGTTCTGGAATTGAAATTCATAAATCATCAATTGCAAACTCTGGTGCAATTGAGCAAAAAGTTGGACTTGAAGAGTCTCATGTTCGTGCAGGATTAATGATGTATGGCCCGTCTTCTTTGTTGCCTCAGTATAATAAGTTGAGTTGTTGGAAAGGAAAGTTGATCTCTAAACTTGAGACAACTTTTATTGATAGTTTTCAAGTTGATCGAGGTACACCAATAGGCTATGGAGCAACCCCATGCCCATCAGCAGGTACTGTGGGAGTTTTTGCTCTAGGATATGGTGATGGTTTTTCAACTCGCTATCAAAATGTTCACCTCAATCATGGAGAGCATGAAGGACAAATTGTAGGGCGAGTTAATATGGATATGGCACAGATTTTGTTTCCTAACACAAACTTAACAATCAAAAATGGAGAAAGGTTTGTCGTATGGGATCAAAATGGTCAAAACTTTTCTAATATATGTGTCGAATCAAAGACTATTCCTTACGAAGTGTTTATTCACTTAACTGAAAGAATTCCCAAAATATATCGACAGTAAGTAGCAGTTTCATTCTTTTTCCATTAGAATTTAAGTAATGAATCTTTTACTTAGAACATTTGTTTCCTTTAATGAAAATTTAGGAAAATTAGTTATTTTCAATTTGGCAGGTCTTGGCAAAGTGATGAAGTTCATTGTGAACTTTTTTTACTGGTTAACGAAGAGACCGTATCGTTTCAAATTATTTTTTGAACAAATGGAATTTGTCGGAAACAAAAGTCTATTTATTATTTTCTTGGCCGGTGCATTCACGGGAATGGTTATGGCCTATCAAACATACTTTGGTTTTAAGTTAATCAATGTAGATTCTCTTGTTGGTCCAGTTGTTGCAATTTCTTTAGCAAAGGAATTAGCTCCTGTTTTAACAGGGCTAATTGTTGCAGGTCGAGCAGGGGCTGCTATGGCAGCACAAATTGGAACGATGAAAGTTACTGAACAAATTGATGCTCTTGAAGTTATGGGTATTAGTAGTATGCAATACCTTGCTGTTCCAAGAATTATTGCTGGTACTTTATCAGTTCCACTATTATCAGTTTTCTTTTTATTAGTAGGGAATGTTGGCTCATACATTGTCGGAACCTATGCCTTGCAGATTGATGATGCCATATACTTGTCTAAGCTTGGACAATTTATGTACGTCTCAGATATTTTCCAAGGTGTAATTAAAGCGACTGTCTTTGGTTTCGTTATTTCAGTAATTGGAACTTACTTTGGCTTTGCTGTCACAAAAGGTGCACAAGGAGTCGGTAAGGGGACAAACCTCGCTGTTGTATGGGGAATGATTTCGGTTTTAGTTTTAGATTATTTTTTAACAAGTTTCTTAGTGCAGGTGATGTAGATGTTAGAATTTGATGATCATTCAGTACGAATTAGAAACTTAACCAAGACTTTTGGTAAGCACACTGTTTTAAGTGAATTAAACTTTGATATAAAACGAGGAAGTATTACTACAATCCTCGGCTTTTCAGGAGCTGGAAAATCAACACTCTTAAAGCATATCCTAGGACTTCATCATCCAACTTCTGGATCAATTGAGGTTTTGGGAAAAGACTTATCAACTCTTCAAGAAGATAAGCTTCGTGAATTCCGTCAAAACTACGGAATGCTTTTTCAATATGCGGCACTTTTTGATTCAATGACAACAATTGAAAATGTGGCCTTTCCATTAATTGAATTCACAAAATTAAATGAAAGTGAAATTAAAGAGAAAGCAGCTTCTTTATTAAAATCAGTAGGTCTTCAGGAGATCTCTTTTGATAAACTACCAAGTGAATTGTCTGGTGGTATGAGAAAAAGGGTAGGTCTTGCAAGAGCACTGGCCCTAAGTCCACAGCTTATGCTCTATGATGAGCCAACAACTGGACTTGATCCTATTACAACTAAAATGGTCAACGATTTGATCATAGAAACAAGTAAATTACATAAAGATATTGGATTAACCTCAATTATTATTTCGCACGACGTAAAAGCATCGCTTGAAATTTCCGACTACGTTGCCTTTTTAAACCGTGGTAATATTGTTGAGTATCTACCTGCAAATGATTTCAAAAACTCAGACCATCCATTGGTTCAAGAGTTTATTAATTTATAGGTAGTTCCAGGGAAGAGGAATTATATGAATGAATTTAAAGTCGGCTTAATGGCCTTGGCCGCCATGATAGCTGTTGTTGTTATGTCCTTAGTTGTAACTTCAAACCAATCTGGTTTTGGAGCTTATAATGATTATTACACAACTATTAATGATGCCTCTGGTATCTTTCCAAAAACTCCAATCAAAGTTGCTGGTATTAATGCGGGACGAATTAAAGATATTCAACTAACTGGAAATAAGGCCCGTATTAGTTTTGAGGTTCTTGAAAGAGTTAAGATCACAAAGGGTTCCAAGCTTAGAATTCGATCAGTAGGTTTCTTAGGTGATAAGTACTTAGAGATTTACGTTGCTAATAATGATGAACTCCTTCCGGATGGTTCAGAGCTTCTAGCAGAAGAGAAAGCAGGTATTGAAACACTTCTAAAAGATGCAAGTGAAGTTATGCAAGATGTAAAAGTTCTTGTTGGAAGTATTAAAGAGTCTTTTGTTCCAGAGGGTGGTGAGCCAGCGATGAAAAAGATCGTAGCTGATGTTCAGGAGACGATGACGAATACGAAAGAATTAACAGGTAAGCTTAATGATCTCGTTGGAAGGAATAATCAAAAACTTCAACGAATTATTGATAATCTCGAAGACTTTACTGCTCAAATAGCATACCAAACAGATGCAAACGAGCCAGCAAGTGCTGTTGCAGATGTAAAAGAGATTCTTAAGAAAGCTGATAATATGATGGCCGATCTTGAGGACCTTGTTCAAAATATCAAAGATGGGAAGGGAACAGTTGGTAAGCTTCTTGTTGAAGAAGAGATTGCAGATGAAGTTAAGTCAACTCTATCAAGTGTTCAAAAAGTAATTGGACGAGTTGATAGTATCCGAACACAATTGTCGGTTTATACTGGTGCAAATACGAGAACTGATCAAACAGATACAACTGCTGAACTTCGTATCTTTCCATCGCCTGGCCGTTTTTACCTGGTAGGTGTAACGACTTCTGAATTTGGGCCTGAAAGACGAAAGATCACAGAAACAACTGTTGGTGGGACAACGACTATTGAGGATGAGAAGGTTAGAAAATACAATGACGTTCTCCTCAACCTTCAATTAGGTCGTCGTATCGACAATTGGACATTCCGTGGAGGACTTATCGATTCTTACGGTGGTCTTGCTGTTGATTATAATTTTGATGACTGGAATACCATTACAAGCCTTGAGGTCTTCGATTACCGAGATAATATTGGGCCAAATATTCGTATCGGATTAGATTTTCAACTATGGAGTGTAATTTATGGTAAAATTGAGGGTGAAGATTTAATTAATGATCCTGGTATGGTTTATAGTTTAGGATTAAAGTTTAATGACGAAGATATTAAAGGCTTAGTAGGGATTTTCTTATAAAGAATAAGTAATGACGGAAAGAAACTGGTTAATTAGAACAGAATCGAAAAAAATACTCGGTCCACTTTCAAAGCAGAAGGTTGTCGAGTTTGTACAAAATGGAACCCTCTCTGGAGAGGATGAGATTTGTAGCGGTAATGGTTACTGGTTTTGGGTCAAAGAAGAAGACCTATTAAATAAGTTTCTCTATGGAGATGAAGAACAAACCTTCAATCCAGTAGCAGAGGCCAAGACGAAAGTTGCAAATAGCGTAACAAAACTTGTTAAAACAAGTGGTATCGTAGAAAAAATCTCTAAAGAGAATGGGGATGAAATTCCTGCAACACCATTATCTTCTGAAAACCCTGCAACAGATAATTCAACAACAATTAATGATGAAGAAGAAATATTACTTCCTGCTGAAGATGACTTAGATTTTCCAGAGCCAATTGATTACAGTGATACCGCAGTTGCAGCTCCAAGTAGTGAGCCTAATATTGTTCAAGAAAAACCACTGGCAGATGTGGCCGATGACGAATCAATCAGTTTAGCCGAAGCAACAAGTGCTATGGATATCGAAGAAGAAGAAATAATCCTTCCTTCATCGGATGATCTCGATTTCCCAGATATTGGCGGTGTTTCAGAAAGTACACCTGCTGAGGAAGTTGCACAAGAAGCTTCTCAAGTAAGCCAAATTGATCAATTTGTTGAAGAAGTAGAAAAGAATAAAGAAGATGAATTAGCAGCTCAAGCAGAAGAGATTCTTAAGTCTGAAAAAAAACAGCCACCAACTGCACCGGATTTAGATAGTATTGAAGATGATAATATCGAGCCTATGAAGGCCGTCGAAATGCCTCGTCCTTCAAAAAAGAAGAAGTCAGGTGCTAAGAAAAAATCAAAAGCTAGAAAGAAGAAAAGAAAAAACGATTATAGCTTTGTCTATATTGCTATTGCTGTATTAATTGTTCTTCTTTTCTTTATTTCAAAATTCTATTCAAAGCTTGTAGGTAAGGAATTGTTTTCTGATATTCAATTTAAAACACCAACTAGCTTAGTTTACGCGCAAGAGTTTAGATCACAGGATAAAAAAAAAAGATTTTTCTAAACTATGTGAATGTTTCATATAGTTTATCATTAGAAGGTGTCGAGTATATACCGGACTTTATTAAAACACCTCCTAGTACTTGTGATAAAATTACACAATTTGAGTTCAATTTGATTTATGCTTTTACGACGTCAGAACTTAAAAGTGACGAGAAGCCTTGGGTTGAGTTTCAGGCCAAGTGTCAGCATCTATTTTATCCAGATATCGTTATAAAGTCTTATGTTGAGTCTCGTTCTGATAAACCTGTTTTGGAGTTTGAAGAAGCTTTAAAAATGAAGTTTGATAGTAAAAAAGTAGCTCATCAAAACTTCTTAAAAAGTTTAGAGAGAAAGAATATTCATCAATTACTTTTAGAAATAATAATCGCTTCTTCATTAAATAAAAACGAATGGCTAACGACTGTTATTATCGACTTGTTAGGTCGAGATATTACAAATTATTCCGTTTGGATTAATGAAAATATCATTCCAAAATCAAGACAGAAGTATGCAAAATATATTAATAGAACTTTTGAATTGGTAAACGAGTCCAGTATAGATGAATTTTATAAATTAATGTTTTTTAAAAAATTCACTCATATATCTACTGGTGATAGTCGATTAAAGTTAACACAGCTTTTAAATCAAACTTTTGGAGCAACTCTTGAGTTTGATATAACAAGTTATAAATATGGAGTTAAGATGACTCCATTTTGGGTGCAGGAGCTTGAGAACTTTAATGAAAAGAAGCGTTTAGTAGAGAGGTTCTTTGCGACTCCAGCTGTAAAAGAGTTATCTGATTATAATGGCCTATTATTTGAATACAATCTACCAAAGGTTGGAAGTGGCCGAGATAAGATTATCGATAAAATAGCTAGTGAGTATAAGGACTATAATTTTGATAAAATGATGTCCTTGATTTCTGGATTGCGTAACCCTGTTTTTAAAAAAGAGTTGGTCAAACGTGATAAGTATTTTGAAAGGCCAATCTTTAGTATTGAAAGAACTTTTCTAAATAAGAAATTAAGAGAAAAAAAGAGTAGCTGGCTTGCGTATCAGCTGTTATATCTTGGACAAAGAAACGAAGAAATTATTAAAAACTTAATGGTTGATTTATGAAAGACTTATTCATTTATCCAACGGATACTGTCTGGGGAATTGGAGGAGATCCATTCTCTATTGAAACGTATGAACTCATTGCTCAAGTGAAGGGAACTTCAATTAGAAAGCCTTTGAGTATATTAACTAATGATGTTCAAAATTTGATTGATACTTTTCATGGCTCAGAATCCTATGCAACTCTTTTTGATGACCTTTTCAAATACGAAATCACAGTGGGACTGCCGAAGGCGAGTTTATCCCTTCAATTTCCTGAAGGTCCATTTGATGAAACGGACTTTATATGTTTTCGAGTCATTCAAAATGAGATCATAGATGAGTGTATTAAGGACTTTCCTGGATTCATTACTTCAACAAGTTTAAATAAAACAGGTCAGCCTCCGATTTACGACTCTGAAGAAGCAAATGAGTTTTGGCATCGATATTGTCCTGATAGTAATTTCATAAGTTCAGACTTTCTTAAACCGAGTGGGCATTCATCAACTATCATCTTAATCTCAGGATTGACGGCCCAAGTTGTTCGAGAAGGTAATCATATTGACAATATTTTAGAAGTGTTAAAATCTCATGGCATTAATTACTGATTATTCCCAGCCTTCTTTTTATCATTTTTCTCGTGATTCAATTGAGTTAGCAAATTGTGTAGCCGAGCATATTGAATTTCATGAGCTTGTCGTTGATAAGCTCGCTGATCTCTGCTGTGGTTGTGGTGTCATTGGACTCGAGATCTTACAAAAGCTAGATGAAGAAACTCTAAGTTCGATAAAAGAGATTCATTTTGTTGAAGTGCAAGATGATTACAACTCTCATCTTCATCGTAATATTGAACAAGTTAAAAGAGGAATAAATGGCCTTGAATATCAGGTTCATTTCGAAAATATTCTTCAGTTTAATACAGTAAAAGACTTTGACCTTATTGTGATGAATCCACCATATTTTAAAAATGGCCATGGAAGATCAAGTGAGAATGAAAAGAAAAGAACTTGCCGAGAGTATTCTGGTGATGAGCTTAAGAGTTATATCGTTCACGCTGCTAATTTACTGAGCCAAAATGGTGTTCTATTCTTTGTTTGTCGAGAAGATGAGCAAGTAAAAGAATTACTAAGAGGCATTTCTAAGATCTATTATATAGAGAAGGTTGAGGAGGCAGAGGGCTTTTCGATTTTCTTACTTCTTCGTTCTCAGTTGCATTAATATTGAAGTTAATGACTTTTTGAGCTCTTCATCTTCAATATCTGAAAATTGTTCTTGAGCATCTCTCATAATGGCTTTGTATTCTGGAGATTGTGGATGTAGACGATTTTCAACTTCTTGTTTTACTATCTCTTTTCTTTCGACTTCCGACTTCTTTTTCTGGAAGAATTGATTATCTACTTGGAAGAAGATTTTCTTAATCTGTCCTTTTGTTGCAGGTAGAACATTTCCAATTGATTTTATAATTTCTGTTTCCATGTATTTAAGCTGTTGAGCGTAAACAGGATGTGAAGTTAAAATCGTTAGAGATTTATTTTTTAGCTTAAGTGGAATAGTGAATTGAGAAAGCCTTGGCCCTACGATCTTATTCCAAGAACTTGAGAGTTCGAGAAAGTCAAAGAGATCAATGGCCTTATTCGCTTTAAAGTTAGATTGTTTATTACCATAACTACCATAACTTGAAACGCTCGCAACACCAGCGTTTTTACTGAAGTCACTATCGATATCTTTTAAAACATCTTTTAAATTTTTGAGATTTTTCAGCTTTTTCACAAGATGCATCATATATTAAAGAGGTCTTACCAGTCAAAGTAATAGACGATTGATTGAATCATAGGCATATTATTAATATGAGGTTTTTCGTATTAACTTGTTTAATTTTACTTTCTTCTTGTGCAGGGTATCGTTTCAGTGAGTCAAATAACCCATTTGAGGCCCAAGGAGTTAATAGTATTACAATTTTTGTTGTAAAAAATCACACTGGAATATCAGGTCTTTCTCAAATATATACTGATGAAATTGTTGAAACTCTTTCTTCTTTTAGTTCTTTAAGGGTTAGAACAGGAAAGAATTATGACAGTGATGCAATTTTACTTGCAGAGATCACTAGTCGAAAAAAAGCGGGGAAAGAAGTTACTGAAACTGGTGACACCTTAATGAATGATGAGCAGAAGAATCAATTGGGTGGAAATAGAAATGCCTTCTATCTAGCTACATCTGGAAGTTATCAATTTCAGATACAAGTGACAGTCTTTAAGAAGCCAAATAATGATGAAATTCAGTTCTATGAATCATTTTATAAAATTGACCACTCTCAATTTCCTCGTAGTATCTTTTCAAAGACTTTTAATATAAGTGATTCTTATATTATTGAAAATACAGTTGGTGGAATTGACAGTGCTGCTCCTCTTAGAAGTGTAAAGAATCGAGGTACTTTTAAGAAGTCCCTAGCTGATGGAGCAAGTGATTTCGGTGATGACTTTAGAGAGGTTCTTCTTTATGCCTTCTAAAAAGCAAAGTTTTGATATTAATAGCGTTGATCAAGTTTCAAAAGTTCTTAGTGAATTAAATGGCCTATACCATTTAGCTGTCCCAGATGAATTTATTTCAAAAATCGTTTGTGACAAATTAAAAGGTGAGACAAAGAAGATGTGGCCTAATGAGTTTAATATCGACTTTGTAGAGCAAGAGCTTCTTGCTGGAGGCGGTCTATTTGGGACTAATGGCCCTTATGTTGTTATTGATGCTCAGGATATTAAAGCTAATGCTTTTGAAGCATTTAATAATAATCGTCACTTAATTGAAGACTCAATTATCTTCATAACGAAAGGGCGCCTGCCTAAAGCTTTTCCTAAAGATATGAATGCTTTGGCCATCGCTGCACCAAAGCCATGGCATTTTGGCCAATACTTAGATATTTTTGCTAAGTACTTTGGTTTTCAAATGAATCCTCAAGTGAAGAACTTTATTGAAAAGTCAGTCCAGGATAATGTTGGTGATTATTTCAATTCATGTCATATTCTTTCTCACCATGTGGATGCAAATGGGAATATCTCTCTTGAAAAAGCCAGAGAGCTTATAAAGGTGAGAAAGTTAGATTTCTTTGATCAGACAGATCTTTTTAATCAGCAAAACTTAAAAAGGTTCTACCTCAACTTATTATTAGTGGAAGATGATTTTAGTTTATATATGGATTTCTTCCGTTCATTTCAGGGCCATATATCAAAAATTATTGACCCTAGTTATTTGGCCACTAAAAAATCCCTTAGTAAGTATGATAGGGGAATTCAGTTAGCATCTAAAAAGTGGAATTTTGAAGAGTTAATCGATATTCAGCAGAAGATGATTAATTTTGAAGTGCTGGCCAAGTCTAAAGACCTTTGGCTTAGAGATCAAATCCGTAGAGAATACCTCTGTCTCTAAAATTATAAGAAAAAATTAAGAAGTTAGTATTTTAAAAGATATAGCTACAAACACAAAAAGCGGAGATTGCTCTCCGCTTTTTATATATCAAACTATCTAATTAAAGATTAAAGCTTGTTGATTTGGTTTGCTAGTCTAGAAGTTTTTCTTCCAGCTGTGTTAGTTTTAATAACACCGTGCTTTGCTAGACGACCAAGTAGCTTTTGAGCTGTAACTAGAAGAGTTGATGCTTCTTCTTTCTTACCTGCTTCAATAGCATTTCTTACGTTCTTAACAGCTGTTTTTACAGCAGTTCTTTTTGAAGTATTTCTTTCGTTTCTAACAATTGCTTGTCTAGCTCTTTTCTTTGAAGATTTGTGGTTTGCCACAATGGACTCCTACGTTTAACTTGTTCAACATCTAATTAATAAGTCACTTTTTATAATCCGCACAATGCATTTTTGCAAGAGAAAAGTGAATATTACACATCTCTACAATAGGATTTATGGACCTAGCTCTTATTTATGATTAAATGATTCGTAGCGTCTAAGTATTTGATATATCTGAGTGAAATAGTAATTTAATGGACGATCCTTTATAATTTAGGTACTTTGAATGCCAATACAAAGGAGACACAATGATTAAACAAATTGCCGTTATAGGAGCAGGGCAGATGGGTCGAGGAATCGCTCAAGTTGCCGCTATGAATGACTATAAAGTTTTTATGTATGATATCTCAGCTGCAGGCCTTGAGTTCGGACAGAGCTTTATAAAAAAGCAATTAGAAAAAGGTGTTTCAAAAGGTAAGTGGGAACAATCATTTGTTGATTCAACGCTAGCTAACTTAAGTGCAACTTCAGAAATGAATGATCTTAAAGATTGTGACCTTTTCATTGAAGCAGCTACTGAAAATAAAGAGATAAAATTCAAAATCTTTAAGCAATTAGATGAGATTGCAAAACCTGAAGCAATCTTAGCTTCAAATACATCTTCAATTTCAATTACTGAAATTGCTGCAGCTACTTCACGTCCAGAGAAGGTTGCTGGAATGCACTTTATGAATCCAGTACCTGTAATGAAGTTAGTTGAAACAATCACTGGGCTTGAAACAAGTGCTGAAACAATTAATGCTGTTGAAGAAGCAGCAACAAAAATGGGTAAAACAGTTGTACGTGCAGATGATGTAGCAGGCTTTGCTGTTAATAGAATCCTTATGCCAATGATCAATGAAGCTTTCTACACTCTATACGAAGGAGTTGCTGAGGCTAAAGGGATCGACGATGCTATGAAGCTTGGATGTAACCAGCCAATGGGACCACTAGAGCTTGCTGACTTTATTGGACTTGATACATGTTTAGCTATTATGGAAGTTCTACATGATGGCCTAGGTGATACAAAGTATCGTCCATGCCCACTTCTTAAGAAGTATGTAACAGCTGGTCGCTTTGGTCGCAAAGTAGGGAAGGGTGTTTATGAATACTAATTTTGAAACAATTGCTTTTGAAAAGCTCGGTGAAATCGGAATTTTAAAAGTAAATCGTGAAAAGAAATATAATGCACTTAACTCACAAGTACTTCACGAGTTAAAAGATTTTTTATCTTCACTAAGTGAAGGTCATGAGCTTAAAGGGATGATCTTTACTGGAGCTGGTGACAAAGCTTTTATAGCTGGTGCAGATATTGCTGAAATGAGTGATATGACAGTTGATGAAGGGCATGACTTCTCAACTCTTGGGCAAGATGTAACGCTACTTTTTGAAAGTTTAAATATTCCAGTAATCGCTTGTGTAAATGGTTTTGCACTTGGCGGTGGTTGTGAAATGGCCATGGCATGTGACTTTATTTATGCAACGAAGACAGCAGTTTTTGGGCAGCCTGAAGTAAAACTTGGTCTTGTTCCAGGCTTTGGTGGTACACAGAGATTAGCAAAGTTAATTGGACGCAATCGCGCTAAAGAAATTATTTATAGTGGCCGTAATGTTGATATTAATGAAGCAAAAGAAATCGGGTTAGTTGTTCGTTCTTTTGATTCACAAGATGAAATGATTAGTGAGGCGATGAAGACATTGGAAGCAATTTCTAAAAACTCACCAAATGCAGTGGCCATATCAAAACAAATTATGAACGAAGGTAATGACCTGACTAATGAACAAGGTCTAGATATTGAAGCTCGCCACTTTGGCGATATCTTCTCTTCTTATGATATGAAAGAAGGAACAAAGGCCTTTGTTGAAAAAAGAAAACCAGAATTTAAGGGAGAATAATAATGATGTTAAGTGACTACCAAGAACTTAGAGACCTTGTTTCTAAATTTGCTGATAGCGAAGTAGCTCCTCTAGCGGCTTCAATTGATAAAAATGAAAAGATTCCAAGTGATCTCGTTGGTAAGCTCGGTGAGAATGGATTCCTAGGTTCATATGTTCCAGAAGAATATGGTGGAGCAGGAATGGATTATGTATCTTACTCGATCATCGTAGAAGAAATTTCTCGTGCTTGTGCTTCAACAGGGGTTTTAATCTCGGCACACACTTCACTATGTGTTTACCCAATTCTAAACTTTGGTAATGAAGAGCAAAAGAAGAAGTATCTTCCTAAGCTAGCTTCTGGTGAGCATATTGGTTGTTTCTGTCTGTCTGAGCCAAATGCTGGTACAGACGCAGGTTCTCTGACAACATTTGCTGAAGATAAAGGTGACTACTTTGAGATTAGTGGAACAAAGAACTTCATTACAAATGGTAAAGAAGCTAATATCGCAGTTGTTTTCGCTAAGACGTCAAAAACAGATAATTACAAAGGAATCTCGGCATTCATCGTTGAATGTGACTCTGAAGGTTTTGAAGTAATGAAATGTGAAGATAAGCTAGGGATCAAAGGATCATCAACAGCTCAAATCGCATTCGATAAAGTAAAAGTGCCAAAAGAGAATCTTTTAGGTGAGTATGAGAAAGGTTTCAAAATTGCGATGAATACACTAGATGGTGGACGTATCGGTATTGCTGCTCAGGCACTTGGTATTGGTGAAGCTGCATTCCGTTATGCTAAGCATTACTCAAATGAAAGAGTTCAGTTTGGTAAGCCACTTCATGCAATTCAAGCAATCCAGTTTAAGTTAGCTGATATGAGTACAAAACTTGCAGCATCACGTCTTCTTATTTGGGAAGCATCTCGTAGAAAAGATAATGGTGAAGAGTACTCATTACAATCTGCTCAGGCCAAGCTTTTTGCTGCTGAAGCTGCAATGTGGATTACGACTCAAGCTATTCAGGTTTGTGGTGGTAATGGATATACTAAAGAGTATCCGGTTGAGAGGTTCTTCCGTGATGCTAAGATTACTGAAATTTATGAAGGGACTTCAGAAATTCAAAGAGTCGTAATTGCCGCTAACGAGCTTAAGAGCTTAAAGTAGGCGTTGTTCTATTGAAAGAGAAGTGATACGGTTTTAACTTGTTATGTTAAAGAAAATCTTGGAGAAAGTAGGCATGGCCAAAAAGAAAACTACTAAGAAGAAAACTGCGAAAAAAGCGGCTAAGAAAGTAGCAAAGAAGACTACGAAGAAAAAGACTGCGAAAAAAGCGGCTACTTCTTCTGCAAAGAAGAAGGTAGCAAAGAAAACTACGAAGAAAAAGACTGCAAAAAAAGCGGCTAAGAAAGTAGCAAAGAAAACTACAAAGAAAAAGACTGCAAAAAAAGCGGCTAAGAAAGTAGCAAAGAAAACTACGAAGAAAAAGACTGCGAAAAAAGCGGCTAAAAAAGTAGCAAAGAAGACTACGAAGAAAAAGACTGCGAAAAAAGCGGCTAAAAAAGTAGCAAAGAAAACTACGAAGAAAAAGACTGCGAAAAAAGTGGCTAAAAAAGCAGCAACTTCTTCAACAAAGAAGAAGACAGCTAAAAAAGCCGCTTCTTCAGTTAAGAAGAAGGCAGAAAATAAAGTAGCAAAAAAAGCTGAAGCGACACCTAAGAAGAAAACTTCAAAAGCTAAAGCAAAGAAGGAAGAAGTAGTTGAGGCAGTTGAAGAGCAGCCGGAACTATTTACTGAAGAAGAGGTAGTTGAGGAAGTCGTTGAAGAGAAGAAGCCTGCACCAAAGGCCAAGAAGAAAACAAAAGCTGAAGAAAAGAAAGAAGCTGAAGAAGACCGTATCGAACAAGTATTTGATATGGCCGATAATTTAGATTATTTCCTAGGTGATACTGATGATTGTCTAGCTAAAGGATGTGATAATCCAGCGACAACGGCCGGTTACTGTCGTCTTCACTATATTGGTTATTGGAAAGAAATTAAAAACAAAATAACAATCCTTGAAGAAGGAATGCTACAGAAGTTTGTTCGTGAGATCACTTCTAAATATCCAGTAAAAGTTATCGACGAGGTTTTAAAAGATCTTGCTGATGATAAGTCTTTCGTTGATGTTCTTCGTGAGATGGATATTGAAGCAGATGAAAGCTTTGATGAAGTTGATGATATTGATGCTGAAGATGATCAAGACATCGCCTTCGAAACAAAGTCATCTGTTAAAGCTATTATGGATGAGGAATAGCGTCATTGTTTGCCCAAAGGCAAACTATTGGACGCTATGCCAGCTCCCCATGCAAAAGAAATTAAACTAATTCAACAAGCCGGGTTCAAGCCCGGCTTTGTTGCCTCTGGAGCAATGGGAAAGAAAACGCAAAGAAAAAGCGACACTTTAGCGAAGCTAAAGTTAGCCAAGTCCCCCGTAAAGAAAAACCGACATTTTCACGAAGTGAAAATGAGCCAAATCCCCCGTAAAGAAAAACTATCTCTTATTTTATTTCTCTTGAATATTCTCGGCGCCATCAAATAAACTAAAGATCAGTTTATTGATATCTTCCAACTCTACAGTTGTATCGTCATTAGGAGCTTCAGAGTAATCAATTCCTGCCTGAGCAAATCTCTCCCCAAGCTGATCCTCTGAATAGCCAAGTGTTGCTAAATTTACGTTCATCTCTTCATATTTCTGCTTATTTTCTTCAGATAGAAATGAATTTTTCATTTCAGCTGATAGGGAAGCGGTGTTTCGGTTTTTAACTTCTTCACCATCTTCACCAGTACTAGAAACCTCAAGAAATGATGAAATGATATTGTTATAGTGAACTAGTTTTGAAAAGTTCTCTGGTCGTGATTCAATATCTTTAGCAATCTTTGCGATTTTTTCAACATCCTGGGCATTATTAGCATCAAACTCATCACCTGTTGTTGTATGGGCTTCAATCTCTTCTCTTAAAGAAGCAAGGATGGCATCTTTCTTTGCTTGATAACGACTCTCAACTTGTTCTTTTACACCTTGAATTGTTGCAAGTTCTTGGGCCTGCGTTTCTGTATAACCTTCTTCAATTAGGATCTTTGCGATCTCTTCTGGATCGTTTTCACTATTTTTTAACTTTTCAAGAGTCGCTTCTTGTTGGACTTTTAGCTCACCTAGAAGTGCGTATTGTTCTTCTTTATCTGTTGCTAAGTATTGACTACAAGCTTCAGCATCTACAATTGCTCCGTCTTTATAGCACTCTTCCATTTTTGCAACATCTTGCTTGTGACCTTCTGATAAGGCCTCAAGGGCCTCACCTGAAGATATCGTCGTTAGAGCATTGATACTCTCGTCTTGATTCTTAGTTGAGTCATAGAATTCAACATTTTGAATTCCGGCCATTCCGGACTTCTTATCGAGTTTGGCAACGATATCATCTGTTTTAAGAAGACTTTGCTTAGCTAGTTCAATATATTGAACAACCTGGCAGGCCCTCATATTAGAGTTATCGACAATTTTTTCACATGTTTCAGTTTCATCTGCTGTAGGGTCTTTTCCCTTCTTCATGCGGTCTTCACATGAGCCAAGAATATCTGAATACTTCTTTGAACTCTTCTCTATCTCTTTCTTGGTTGAAACATCATATTTCTTATAGGTAACTTCATCTTTATTAGCACTCGAGCCAATAGCACAAATTACAGGTAGGTTTTGAATACATCGTTCCCAATTTGAATATGCACCTTTTTCGATGTCTTGCTTATTAAGACTAGCGATATTTTTGTTCTTATCTCCACTCGCTTTTTCATCACTAAAATGAATAAGGGGATATGCTGGTATTTTTGTTTCATCTATTTCTGTAGCGTATGGCCCAGTCTCAATACAATATGATGTCATTGAAGCAATAATATTTTTACCAAGTTGAGTTTTATAGAGTTCAAAGAAGGTTCTTTGATCGGCGATTTTTTCAAAGCGGCCTTTATCACTTTGATACTCACCGTAAAGGGCCTCTTCAAGGCGTTTTTGGAAAAATTCCTTCAGGCCTTTTAATCCTGCCGACTGTTTCTTTGTCGTTTCCATGGTTGTACGATAGCGTCCAGTACCTTCCTCGCCACTTTGCTCATTAACAAGCTTCATGACTTTTTCTTTAATACCTTCATCCGCTTTGATGCGATCCCATAAACAATTACTTAATTTATTGTCGCCATCTTCAAGCTTTCCATTTTGCGCATCAATTTGATAACACTCTGAATACATTTCTCGAACGCCTTCAACTTGCATAGCACTTTTAAAAAGAGGATTTTTACTACTGATAACTTGTAGATACTGGGCCTCTCCATTGTCATTTGCAAGGGCCGTTGTCAGAGACAAGAGTGTGAATAGCGTAAGAGTTTTCCTCATAACCATATTATACTACTCGGTTATTTGAGGCAGAAGCTTTAGATAAATTTAATGTGATTTTAACTAGTTAGGAGAGAGCTAAGGGTTTGAAATTGCAAAGAAAATGAGGTTTAACCATCATCTCCAATGGCCTCAACTGGGCATGCTTCAAGGGCAGAGATACATTCTTCTAATTCAGCATCGTTTGTTGGCTGGAGTTTTACGAAGGCGTGTCCTTCATCATCATTCATTTCAAAGAAGCGAGGAGCCTCCATCACGCAAGCATCACAGGCGATGCATTGGTCATCAACATAGAATTTTCCATCTACATTCTGATCAAATTTTGCGCTTTTGTCGGCCATCTCGCTTCTCCAAAAATTCTAAATTACTGTGGTAATTGAGCGTATTTATTTTGTTTAAAAGTATATTCTTTGCTTAAGTTATCTAGCAGATTTTTTATCATTTGTTGAGAACTAATATTTGTAAGACCTTCAATATTATAAGATTTTACATCTTTTTCATCAGCTGGCTTTGTCGCAACAATTGTTGTTTGTGTTGCTTCATCAAAAGTGAATAATCCGCTCTCTTTTGAGAAGATCTCAGCTGTTTGCTTCTCATCTAATGCACCTGTTGGACCGGCACCTTCAAGCTTATTAATATTTTGATCTTTAACAGTTAAGTTGTACTTTTTCTTTAAACGACTAAGAGCTTTACCGCTTCCAGCTGCATTTTTAATCTCATTAGTTGCCTTGGCCACCATATCTTTTATATCGATTTCTTTTTGTAAGATTTCTTTTGCAAGACTTCTTTCATGATTTTCAAGTTTAGCAACGACTGCATCTTTGCGATCTTGAGCATAGATAATATGATAACCATATGATGTTTTAACTGGCTCAGAGATTTCACCCTCTTTTAAAGCAAAGGCTGCTTTTTCAAATTCTGGTACCATTTGACCGCGCTTTACCCAATTAAGATCACCACCATTTTCTTTACCTTGTGGTTCTTGAGTATACTTCTTAGCAAGACGAACGAAGTTTTTAGGATTAACTTCCTTTCTAATCTTCTTTGCCTGCTTAAGAGCTTCTTCTTCATTACCTTCATCAACAGTAATAAGGATGTGTCTTGTTCTTACTTGTTCAGGTGTTGAAAGAACAGGCTTCTTTTCATTGAAAAGAGCTTCAACTTTTGACTTATTTTCTTCATTGCTTAAAAACTTAGTAATCTCTTTTTCTGAAACATTAACAAGCTTTCTAACTTCACTATGCTTTAAAGAAATAATTTTTGCATTTCTTTGGTCTTGGTATAATTCATTTAATTCGTTTTCTAGTCCTTTTGATAGAGGAACGTGTTGAACGATATTTTGTAGTCTTCTTAGGGCCACACGATCTTTCGTTTCATTCTCATAATCTTCAGGAGTGAATTTATTGTATGAAAGTAGTGCTTTATACTTTGTGATATCAAATTGCTTATTTGTTTGGAAATATGGCTGGTTTTGAATATCGTTGATAACTTCTTCATTTGAAACAACAATTCCTAGATCATCAGCAACAACAATTCTTAACTTTTGAAAAACAAGGTTTCTAATAGCATTGTCATAAACTTTATATTGAGACATTTGTTGTGATGTTAATGGTTGTCCACCATTTAGAATATTTGCGTAGAACTCAGATTGTCTTTGAACTTCAGCATTGAATTCACGAACTTTTATATCATGACCTGCAACACTTCCTATTGAATCAGGTGTACCTGTATTAAACATTGGTCCTGAAACCATAAATGAAATTACAATAATCCCGATGAAAAGAGTCAGGAATATCTGCGATGATTTTTTCTGAAAACTAGATGACATTATACCACTCCATGTAATTTTTGATTTCCGATATTATCACTTAAATAAGGTGGGTCGTAAAGATTATTGGCAGTTTAAATAATCCTGTGTACGATTTTAATATAAAAAAAATTAGCAACTTAGGATTAGAATGAAGCTGATCGCATCGGAAGGATCTCGAACCAAATTAATCATTAATCTCGTTGTCTTATCACTTGCATTTTACGGCGTGTCAAAACGTAAGGCCCCTTATAAAGAAGCCTCTATTTTCGAGAATGTAATGATGGATACACTAGCACCTCTTCAAAGAGGGATTTCCAACGCATATGGAAATGTCGCGTCTTTTTTTGAAGATTATATGCTCAATGTTAATGCGTCGAAAGAAAATGTTGCACTGAAAGAAAAAATCGGTGCCTTGAAGCAAGAAGTTTTTGCACTAAAGCAATTAGAGCAAGAAAATCGACGTTTAAGAGATATCTTAAATTTTGGAGAAAAGATAAAACATGAAATGATCTCTGCTCAGGTTGTGGCCTGGGACTCGTCGAGTGACTTTCGTGTAATTCGTATTAATAAAGGTGTTGAAGATGGTATTAAACTTCAGTCAACAGTTGTTACCTCAGAAGGTGTAGTTGGTTATGTATATCGTCTAACAGATCATTTCGCTGATATTTTAACGATCCTTGATCCAAGTAATCGCGTTGATGTTATTGTAAATCGCACAAGGTCTTATGGAATACTTGAAGGTTATTCTGGCTGGAGAACAGTGATGAAGTATGTCGTTCGTACTGATCCTGTTCGCCTAAATGATCTTGTTATTACTTCTGGTCTTGGAAATATTTATCCAAAAGGTATTCCTGTTGGAAGAATTACAAAAATTGAACGTGAAAGTTATGGGATTACTCAGCACCTTGAAGTAACTCCTGCGGTTGATTTTTCAAAGCTTGAAGAAGTTGCAGTTCTTGTAACGACGAAAGATCAAGAAAGAAAGAGAGTGGAGTGGCAAGCTCTAGAGAATAACGCTGAACAAGGAGATGACAAATGATTAAGTCATCAGATATCCCAATTCGTTTATTAATTACGGTATTAATCCTTATTGTCTTAGAGGTTTTGGCAAGTGCCTTTCTTCCTTTATTTGGACTTAATAAGTACATGATTCCATTTAATATCTTAATTGTTCTCTATGTTGGGTTTAAATTAGAAACTCCATACTTAGCTCTTATAATTCTCTCTCTTCAATTAGTTCATTCACTCTTCTCAATTGAAGGTTGGGAGTATGGGACTATTGCAGGTGTTCTTATTTGTATCGTCATTGCATATTTAAGAGATCTACTTCATTTTACAAGTAGCTTCATTACGATGCTGACAACATTTATATTTCAAATTCTTTGGTTCTTAATCAGTTCATCACTACTGTATTTAAAGTTTGATAGTTTTGATTATATTGTTCAGAAGTTTTGGCGTTTTATTCCAGAGAGTATAATTTTATCTTTATTGGCACCAGTTTTCTTCTCTTTACTTGATAAGGTATGGAAGACGAAAGGTGAAGGCCTTATGGGAAGTAATGTTTAATGTTTGCTGAAGAAGAAGTAGTTCGCTCCCATAAGACACGAGCGGATATTCTATTTACATTAATTACTTTAGCTTTTGCGATTATCTTAATTCGCCTTTGGTATTTACAGATATATCAAGGGGACCTGTTGTATCAATATTCGATTCAAAACCGCTTAAGAAAAGAGACAGTTAAAGCACCAAGGGGGATGATTTTTTCTCGTAATAATCAACTTCTTGTTGATAACGTTCCTCGTTTTGACCTCGTTATTATTCCTCAATATTTAACGAATAAGAAAGAGACTATAAAGAAGCTTTCAAAAATTCTTGAGATGGATGAGAAAGATATTTATAAAACGTTAAAGAAGTATCGTGGCCAAGCAAGATACCGTCCCGTAAGAATTAAAAAGAATATTTCAAATAAAGAAGTGGCCATTGTCGAAACTGAAAATGAAAAGCTTCCAGGTGTTCAGGTCGAAACATTTATTTCACGTGAATATCGAGATAAAGAAGTTGGCTCACACTTACTTGGCTATATTGGTGAGATCTCTCAAAACCAATTACCAAGGTATCGCAAAAGAGATAATATTGATTACAAGCTAGGTGACTTTATCGGACAAGCCGGAATTGAAGAACGTTTTGATCGCTATTTACGTGGTGAAGACGGATACCAAATTATGGAAGTCGATGCCAGAGGACGTATGCGTCGCTCAATTGGTACGAGTAATCTTTTGGCCGGTATTCAAAATAAGAAAGCTAGACCTGGTAATAATCTAAGATTAACAATCGATCGTGATATGCAAATTACTGCTTACAAGGCCCTTGAGGAAAAGGTTGGTGGGGTTGTAGCAGTAGACGTTAGAAATGGTGAAGTTTTAACAATGGTATCACGTCCTTCTTTTGACCCAGGACAATTTTCTAAAGGATTAACATCAGAGTATTGGAACTCGCTAATTAATAATCCTGATCGTCCTCTAAGAGATCGTACAATTCAGGATCACTACGCTCCAGGTTCAACTTTTAAAACTTTTACAGGAATTGCTGCTCTCGAAGAGGGAATTATAAAAGCAAAAGATGAAATAATGTGTGGCCCTCGCTTCAGGTTAGGACGTCGTACTTATAATGATTGGAAGCGATCTGGACACGGGATTACAAATCTGTATAAGTCATTACGTCGCTCTGTTGATGTTTACTATTATAAGATCGCTGTTGAACTGGATATTGATATCCTTGCAAAGTATGCTCGTATGTTCGGACTTGGTGAAAAGACAGGAATTGCTCTACCTCGCGAAACAACTGGCCTTATTCCAACTAGAGAATGGAAGGAGAAACGTTTTGGTGAGAAGTGGCAAGACGGTGAAACCGTAAGTTGTGTAATCGGTCAATCATATGTTCTTGCAACACCTCTACAATTGGCCGTCTCTTATGCTGCCATTGCAAATGGTGGGAAAGTATTTAAACCGCAAATAGTTAGAGAAGTTTTTAATAATAAAGGTGACATTATTAAAAGTTATAAAGAAGAGCTCATTCAAACGGCCGACATTAGTGAGCAAACTTTAGTCGATATCAGACAAGGCCTATACGAAGTTGCTAATCACCCAAAAGGAACAGGTTGGTGGGTACGTGGTACAGGTATAAAAATGGCCGGAAAGTCTGGTACTTCTCAAGTTATTTCAATGACGACATCAGAGCTATTTTCTAAGTGTAGTGAAAAACCATATAACCAAAGACACCACGGTCTATTTGTGGCCTTTGCACCATATGAGAATCCAAGAGTTGCAGTTGCTGCTGTTGTTGAACACGGATGTTCCGGTTCAGGAGCAGCGGGCCCAATTGTTCGAGATGTTCTTACGACTTATATGAAAAAGTATATGCCAGATCTTCATCAAATTTATGCAAAAGAAGATCGTGCCATTATGAAGAAATACTTTGCAGAAAGAAGACGTAAGAGAGAAGAAGCTCAACGATTAAAAGAAGAGAAAGAAAAGAAAGAAGAACAAGCTTCAGAGTCTGAAGAAAATGGACGCGAAGAGGATTAATAATGGATTTATCTAATATCAAAGAATTTTTTAAAAGATATGACTTCTCATTTTTTCTTTTGAGTTTTGTAATCTTTTTCTTTGGAATTCTAAACCTCTATTCTGCAACTCATGCTTCGGCCAGTACAGCTCATGCAAACTTATTTAAAGTTCAATTAGGTTGGTATGCACTTTCAATTGTTGTTGCCTTTGTTATTAGCTTTATTAATCCACAAAACCTATACCGTTTCGCTTGGCCGATCTATTTATTTAATATTCTCTTATTAGTCTTAGTACTAGTTCTCGGTCATAAGGGAATGGGGGCAAGACGATGGCTATTAATAGGGCCTATTAGAATTCAGCCTTCAGAATTTATGAAGATTTCAGTGATCTTTATTTTGGCCCGTTATTTTAGAAATTACGCTCCTGATATTGAACTTGGATTAAAGGATCTTATTAAACCTGCAATCCTTGCCATTATTCCGACTATTCTAATTGTTGTGGAGCCAGACCTTGGAACAGGACTTCTTGTTCTTCTTATATTTGCAACAATGGTTTTCTTTAGAAAACTCAAATGGAAAACACTTCTTATCTTGGGACTTGTTGGAGTTCTTAGTGGGGGAGTGATGTATCAATTTGGATTAAAAGAGTACCAGCGAAATCGTATTAAAACTTTCTTAAATCCTACGGCCGATGCTAAGGGGACAGGTTACAATGCGATCCAATCAAAGATTGCTATTGGTTCAGGAAAGATATTTGGTAAAGGTTTAAGAAAATCTTCTCAGGCTTCACTTAATTATCTTCCTGAAAATCATACTGACTTCGTTTTCTCAATCTATAATGAAGAACATGGCTTCTTTGGAGCGATACTTCTGATTGGTTTATACCTCTTTCTCTTTTTTCGATTTGTCTGGCTCTCCGTAAATGTCAGCAGGATCTTTGAATCCGTCACCATAATTGGAATTATGAGTATTTTCTTTTGGCACACCTTTATCAATATGGGGATGGTTATGGGATTACTACCGGTTGTAGGTTTACCGCTTCCTCTTATGTCATATGGTGGGTCTTCATTATTGACCTTTGGAATATGTATCGGTGTAGCGACTTCAATTTCCAATACGAGAAGGTTTTTCTAAGATCAGCTTCGATTTGGCATTAATCCTGCAACTATATTGAAGAAAGCAGCAATATGGAGCAAAAATGGCAAAGAAGTTGATCAAATTATTTACAGTTGTCTCATTACTTAGCATTTTATCGGGTTCTGTTATGGCCAATTCATTCGGTCATAATGAAGAATTTGAATTATTTGATCGATTGAAAACTGATATGTGGCAGATGGGCCTTGACTTTGAATATGTCCAAACGGCCGATCTTAACTCACCAACCCATGGAATGATGCAAGATGGTGAAATTCAGCAAGAAGTTGCTCAGCAAATGTCTGCTGTAAAATCAGTACCTTATGATCTTATCCATGCCTTTGAAAGATCGTTCTAAAAACGTATTTAAATTTAGTACTAATATTTGACTATGGAGAAATGATCTCGCTACAATATTGCTGTAGCGAGGTATGAAATGAAAAACGTTTCAGCAATTGGTAGTCTCCTTAAGAGAATCTATCGCATTTATAGTAATCATATTTTATCTTATCTTCAGGATAAGGGTTTTACTGATCTAAGACCTAGTTTCCTCGAGATTCTTATTTATACATGTGAAAATGAAGGCCCAACAATTAAAGAGATTGGTGCAGCTTGTGGTTTAAAGAAACAAACTATGACAAGCCATCTCAATGAATTACAAAAACGTGGCTACATTATTCGCAAGTCTTCAGAAGTTGATAAGCGTGAGCAAAGAGTTTATCTGACGGAGTACGGTGAGAAGTTTAAGTTTTCACTTTATGACGTATTAGAGCTAATCGAGAATAATTATTCAAGACGTATTGGTGAAGTTGAACTTGAGCGAATTTTATCGACTCTCGATAATATGCACGACAAGCTTAATAACGTGGAAAGGGATACACTTGAATCTCGTATCCAATTAAATCTTTCTCTCGATTTCTAGACGTATTTAGGCAACTTTCAAAACAACAGAACCCTGATTTGCTGGCCAAAACTTATAGCCACCAGAGATGTTATTAACGTTGAAGAATCCTTTCTTAACTAGCTTTTCACAAGCTTGTATAGACTTAAGGCCGTCTTCACTAATAACGAGAATTGGTGTTGTTTTGTTTGTGATCTCAACATAGCGGTGATCTAATTCTTCGTAAGGAATGTGAATTGCACCTTCTAATTCAATTGGTTTGTCATAACCTTTAGAAGTGATATCAAGAAGAATATAATCCATATCCTTATCTTCATAAATTTCAAGTGCGCGACGAGGTGAGAGATCGTTATATGGAAGTCCCATTAAGATCATATTATCATCAATGAATTCACCATTTTTGACACGAATTAAGTGATTTCTTTGTAATGCAACTGAGAAATCTAGTTTCTCATCTACCTTTGCAAGGTTACGTTCAATATTAGTAAGCCTTGTATTGATAAAATCTAGCATTTGAAAGTATTTTAAATCCACGAAATCCTCCTCATTCTACCAACCATTTCGGTTAAAAAACCTTAAAGATGAGAGAATGAGGCCGTGGCTAGAAGAGCGGGTAAAAATTTCCGTAATAGATATTCCCAGTGATAACCGTTGTTAAGAAGCATGATGTGAAGAGAATCGCACCCTCATAAATTCCATAACCGAGTTCAACATTAAGTTTTTTCTCTTCTGTTTCATCTTTCTTAACCTGAAGGTCATCTTGAATTGAGAAGACCCAAATAAGGCCCTTTCTAATAATTGGAATAATGATAATAGAAAGTAGAATTTTTAGGATTACCTGAATCGTATACCATTTAATATCTTGTAATGAATGGTCTAATGCTGAAGATATAATAATGCATAAACCTAAAATAAAGCCCATATAAGAAATTGCAACCGCCAAGCTTTTTTGAACTAGGAGTCGATTAAACGAGAGCTTGGATATGATCTGAAATGTCTTTGAACAAAAGCCGATGAGAACAATGGCAAATAGCCAGAGAAAAACGGTCATAATAAGAGAACTATTTGAAACCTTAATAACAGTCTTTAGAATATAGGCTAATGAAATAGAATGAGAAAAACAAATGATTGCATAAGCATAGTTCTTACGCCTAAGAACTTCATCTGCGTATTCAAAGTTGTACAAAACAATACTCTCTAAAATATATAGAGAAGCAAGGTAGAGAATGATGACCATAATCGATTCAAGAAATAATTGTCCAAGAGCGAAGTAAACTCCATCAGATACATTAATGACAATATTTGAATAGATAATTCCAATACCGATGATTCGACCAAAGAGATGTATAGTATCTGTTGAATTTTTAGATGGAGCAAATTTCTTAAGAATTTGATGCTTTATTGAAGGATAGAGAATAAGGTGCGCTTGCTTATAAATATAAACAATAAAGCAAATAAGGAGCGCAAATATAACTCGAATAATTAATTTATCATAAAGCTCATTCATTCTTGAGGTCCCATTTAGGTATTTTTGTATATTTCTTTAAAATATCTTTGAAGTTAGTTTCTCTTTTGACATTCTTCTTTAACTTGTAATTTTCTTGAGTCACTTTTCCATCTGTTCCAAACTCATCATTTAGTCCGTAGAAAGGAGTATCAAGTTTTTCTAAAGCTATCATTTTTCGATAGAAGCTGTAAGTTGGTGTAAAGTCTCCCCAGCGAAAGATCATAGGAAAGTTTTTGTATGTTCGATGAAAGCGCCATACTTTTTGACCAGAGCCTGAAGTTCTCCATGTACCATATGCAGGGGAACCAATGTAGATTGAACCGGGAGGTAGGGGAACTGTTGAGATTTCACCGTTTTCAAATCTTCTAAAAAGAGACATCCCAATATTTTTCTTATTCTCAAGATGAAAGTCTCTTGAGATTCTAATATTATATCTTTGAGGTGCTTTAAAGGCGTGAATGATTTGATATTGATGATAATAAGTTTTAATTAGTGCACCTGTAGAGAATTCTTTTTCAAGAATTACTGAAATTGGGGAGCCTTTAAAAATAGAGGCAAAAGCATTTGCATTCGGAATATAGATTGTCTTCTTCTCAGAGGGAGAGAAGCTCTTAGAGATTCCTAAATAGAGCAAAATTAATAGCACATAAAGTGAAAACTTATTCATATCCTCTTATTATAGACGAGGATGAAGAGTTAAGTAAAAACTTTCAAAGATTAATTTGCAGAAATTATTTTATTAATTTCGTCTAAATTAGCTTTGCTTAGCATCCCAAGGTCACAGTGGAGGCGATTAATAGCATGTGACTTTTGAAATTTGTGGAAAAGATCCGTCGCTTCATTGATATCGAAGTATTCTGTACGTCCACCCATCTTTGAATTTCTTACTACTTTCATCGTGTATTCGTTATTATTTGGCTTATCTGCTGCATAATACTTCGATAGACGGCCAGTTGAAGAAGAGCGGATGACTTCAATATTTAAGGATTCTAAGTACTTTTGAACTTCCTCTAATGTCTTTAGTTGTGAACTATTAAAGGATTCAAAAATCTTTTCTGGAGTTTGGTTGTTAACAATGGCCTTCGCATAAGGATTGTTTGAATGACGAAGAACCTTCATTAGATGGTAATCATCGTGTTCAATATATTTTTCAATATCAGCAGGGATTAAATACTCATATGGTGAAGTTTTAAAATATCTTTGTAGAAGCTTTTCAAGACAAACAGCGCGGTAGTGGAAGTAAACCATAATAAACATGTGGTAGCGGCTTAGTAAGAAGTCATCAAATGTGATAACTGCTCTTTCCGAAATACCTAAGCTTGCTTTTCCATCGATAATAGCTGGTTCGAGATTATCAAGTAACCAGTCAAGATCGTAGGAACCGTAGCTAACTCCGCAGAAGTAGCTATCTCTTAAAAGGTAGTCCATTCGGTCACAATCAAGTTCACTTGAAACAAGTTGATGTAGAAGTGGGAAGTAGCTAATACCATTTATTGTGAAATATTCGTGGTCGCTTGTTTCTCCGCGAATTAAGTCTGCTATATACTTTCTTTCAACGCCAAATGTTTTCTCAACTTCTCTTAAACTATGTGCAAGAGAACTATCAGCAATGGCCTTGATAGTGTAGTCTTCGTGTGTTGCTTGACGATCACTATTAAGGTCTCTTGCAACAAGGTATTCTTTTGGAATCTTTAGGTCTTTAAGCTTTGGCATCACAACTTCTGTTGAGTGACTTAAAGGTGCGTGTCCAATATCATGTAGAAGACATGCTAGCTTAAAAGTTTCTTTGATTCTTAAATGTTCTTTTGTGAGTTCAACACCTTTGAAAAGACGGTCAAATGACATCTCTCCAACTCTCATTACACCGATTGAGTGAATGAAGCGAGTATGAGTGGCACCTGGAAAAATATATTCAGAAAAGCCAAGTTGTTTAATATTGCGAAGACGTTGAAAAAAGTCTGCACGAATAATTGGTTCTTCTTCTTTTAAAATATGGATTGATCCATGTACCGGGTCTCTAACTTCCATTTGGATTTAACCTCAAGCTTATTTTAGTTTTTCTTTGTTTTGCGTTAACCAGTTGATGATATCTCGCGACTCAAACATTGGTTCTCCATCAATGTATAAGCAAGGAACTGTACGTCGTCCTGTAGTCTTAATATGCCTTTCTAGAGCTGATGTGTCATTCATTATATCGCAATAAGTTAGATTAATATCTAGTTCTTTCACTGCCTGAAGGACAATTTGGCAAAAAGGACATGAGTCGTAATAGTATAGTTCTAGTTTCATAATTTTATCCCAAACAGAAAAAGCGGCCGAAGCCGCTTTTATCATTTTATAATCGATGTAAATAAATCTTAATATAAATCGTCTTTATCTTCATCAGATGTTTCTAGGCCAAGTGCATAGCGCTCATCTTCATCTAGATCATCTGCTGATACTTCCTCTTCTGGAGAGTCAAAAGCATCGTTATAACCCCAACCAAAACTCATATCATCTTTTTCGTCTTGCTCATCATCTGGATTATATTCTTCTTGAAGATTTGGGCCTGGATCGTTGTAATTTTCAGCCGCTTCAAGAGCAACGCTTCCTTCAGCTTCCTCAATCGTTTCAACTTTTGCTTCTTCGGCTTCAGCTAGTTTATCTTCAATTTCATATTCTTTAAGTGAATCTGCTAATTGAGCTTCTAGTTCAGCTTTATGCTCAGCTTTGTATTTAGCAATGGCCTCTTCACGAGAAAGTGCTGCTGCCGCTTCTCTTTCTGCTTTTGTTTGTTTTTTCTTTGGAGAAGCTTTTGTTGCTTTTTTAGCAGTCTTTTTCTTCGTCGTTTTCTTCGTTGCTTTTTTTGCTACTTTTTTCTTTGTTGCTTTCTTTGTCGTTTTTTTGGCAACTTTTTTCTTAGCTGTTTTTTTCTTTGTCGCTTTTTTAGCTACTTTCTTTGCAGTTTTTTTCTTTGTCGCTTTTTTAGCTACTTTTTTTGCAGTTTTTTTCTTAGTAGCTTTTTTGGCTACTTTCTTTGCAGTTTTTTTCTTAGTAGCTTTTTTGGCTACCTTTTTCTTGGCCGTTTTTTTCTTTGTTGCTTTCTTTGTAGTTTTTTTGGCAACTTTTTTCTTGGCCGTTTTTTTCTTCGTTGCTTTCTTTGTAGTTTTTTTGGCAACTTTTTTCTTTGCTGTTTTTTTCTTTGTCGCTTTCTTAGCTACTTTTTTTGCAGTTTTTTTCTTAGTAGCTTTTTTAGCTACTTTCTTTGCAGTTTTTTTCTTTGTAGCTTTTTTGGCTACCTTTTTCTTGGCCGCTTTCTTCTTTGCCATTATTTACCTCGCGATAAAGTTTTAGAATCGACCCTAGTATATAAAAGAAATTTAAATTTTCGCAAGCTATTTTTGTTGACTTTAGGTCAATAGAGGCCATTTTAAGGGCAAATAGGAAATTTTGTTAAAAGAATAAGTCACTACCAAATTCACTAAGCTGTTCTCTTGGCAGTAGATTGTAAATAGTATCTGCTCCTGTCTTGATATCTTCAGGAGTACGCGGTGTTTCACCTTCTGGTGAGAAGCCCCTTTGAGACTCCAGGTAATTTGAAACATTATTCCCATAGCCGACATCTGTGCTAGAAATCGAGTCGAGACTTATTAACTTTGTAGAGTAGGCATTACGTCGCTGGTTACGGTCACGTCCTGATAGAGGATTTGATGAACGGCCATTATTTTCTGAACCATAATCCTTTCCTGGTGAGTATCCAGTTCTCATTAAATTATTATTGAGGAGTGGTGTTGGACCCTGTGCGTTGTTGTTTTGTCTATATGACGTTATATAGAACAAGCTTGAGCTTCCTCGAAAATTGTTTAAGTACTCACCAATTGTTGTTATTAGAGGAGCGGTATTACAATTATCTTCTGATGGTGGCTGGTCTTCACCTAATATAAAATAGCTAAAGCGAGAGGCGATACTTTGTTTTTGGCAATTTCCAAAAGGTCCACCAATTGTTCCAGTTGAGACATCGCTAGGATCGCCATCTGTATCTTCATTGAAGATGGCCTTTGAAGCGGCAACATAGGCATCTGCTTCTTGAGCAGGAGTTTCTCTTACTTTTTGAGCATAGGCTTGTAGTGCCTTACGATAAACAATAACTGAATCCTTTAGGCCTTCAATATAGCTGTAAAGTACTCCCTTTACATTAGACTGGTCTTTAAAGAGAAGGTTTGCGTGAAATAGCGGAGCAAAATATCCTATCGTTTCATTATCTCGGTTAAAGTAGCGATGTGTTGAGTAGTGTTCAGCATCATCATCTGTCTCAAGCTCAAGAAGTGTTGGAACCATATAATTTAGAACGTCATAATTGGTAGGAGATCTTACATTCTTATAACTCTCAATTAGATCCTGAGCTGAAACACCGGCCTGCATCCCAGTATAATTAGGTATATTTCTTCTTAGGTCTTCGTATTGTTGTCTTGTGAAAAGCCCTGCTGTTACTGGCGCTGGACTATTGAGATCTGTATTATATGGGAGGTTTTGAAGCCTTCCATCGTTTGTTGTTTCAGAGTTGAGATTATAAATCATATTGGGAAGAGTGAACTTCGTATCGACATTTGAAGGAACACCACCAATTGCAATATCGGAAGAGCTTACATCTAAGAAGAAATCATTTGAAGCGGGAAGTGGTAGCCCCTGAACTTTGGCCCCATCTTCAAGTCTTGGGTCATTTGTAGTACTAAAGCCCATAATATAATCGGTACTACGTGAGCCTCCGCTATTGTCACTTCTTGGAATATTGTAGCTGGACTCAGAATATTCAGAGCCTGGTGCAACTAGTGCTGGCCCTATTCTTCCACCAAAAGGCTTAGCAGCAGCATAAGCGGCCATCTCAATTGGTTTTCCAAATGGGTTTAAAAGACCTGTGTATTGAGCTTTTGCTTTTACTGCATAGTAAGTGACAACACGAGGGTTCTTGTAAAACCCTAGAATATAGCCAGGAACAGGAAAGGCCGTCTTAGTTGAAGCACATGAGGCTTCAGCGGCCGTTCCACTACTATCAGATACACCTAGAGTCGAAAGTGCTTCTGTCGTTGGTGCAAAAGTTGTAAAGAATGTTGAGAAATTCATCACCATTGGGATGAGGTCAAGATATCTCTTGGCCGAAACAACCGTTTCTCCATTCGTATACGATGCATCGTTTGGAATTAAGAAATTCGATAGGGATTGTGGAGAAGGGTTATAAGTATCTGGTGCTAACTCGTAGAGAACAAATGTATTGGCAAAAGCGGTATTATTTTTAAAAACTCCACCGGAGATATTTTTCATGGCGGCCATATATGCTTTTAGTGGCCGATCATTCATTGGAATCCCCATTGATTGATTTTCATTATTAAGTACTTCCGGGTTAAGGCAGCCGGGGGCTCCGCCACCACCACAAATACCTTCTGTTACAGGAGGACGGTTAACAATCATTTCAAGATTTCTCATGCGAAGGGCCAGTTCCATCGATTGAATCCATGATCCCGTACGATCTGCTGCTGCTATAGGAATATCGTTTTGTGAAACACCCGCAGCAAAAGCATAATTCTTTGCTGCCGAGAAATTATAAGTTGAACGAACCATACAGTTCTTTGCTTTTAAATCAACAAAGGCACTCATCGTCGCTTCAAATTCTTCACTAACGTCAGGAATACCTGCAACATGAAATCGTGGAAGTCCTGGGATCTGATAAATAGTACAAAGGTTTTCATTATTTTCAGAACCGAAGTGAAGACATATTGATGGAATATTATAATGGTCGCCTTGAATACCACTACTGAATCCCGCTCCCGTCTCGTCAAATCGTTTAAGGGCAAAGTTCATCTGGTTTCCACCAGTAGTTTCATGAGTGTTCTCATTGGCCAGTTGACCGAGAACATAATACTTAAACATCCATTCCTTATAAGTATTTCTCATTTCCCAATTGAGGTAGGCGATATTGCTGAGCTGTCTTGCTTGAGCGGCCGCTCCTGACCATGCAGCAGAGTCAACTGCATTTTGCATATTGATCTTTGCTTTTACGAATAATCCAACATTAACCACAAAGGCTATAAATGAGAAAATTGCTACAAGGGTAACACCAAAGAAGACACTAATCTGTCCCTTCCTATTTTTAATTACTTGTGAATGATGCTTATTTTTTGCTTGTGTCATAATGCCTTAATTTTGCTGGTAACTTAATGCTACCGAAAGTGTCGTTTATGCGTCAATTCATATGAACACTTTCTATTTTCAGTTAGTTGCACTGAGTTATCTTGGCATTGAACTTGTATCTATTAAGGGTACCAAGGATATGGTGCCTGATCCCTGGATGTAGAACGTTGGTACAGGCAAGGCTAACCACCTTACTTTGGCCTTTCGGTCATTCTTTAAGTCCTTATTTCAGGGGCTTATCACTACCAGGCCTAGGCTTTGTTCGCTCATGGATGAATAAGGACAAGGCCTGGTACCTTTTTTACCTGCTTATAAATGCTCGTTTATATTGGTAAAATGGGGGAGTCGAAGTTTTTAACTTTGTCACTGCTTAGGAGGGCGACCATTGAAGACATTGAATTCTTTTAATCCATTAGAGTCGAGAACTTATAAGTTTAAGAAAGCTCATATTGAATTCTTCTGTCCTCTTTGTCGCACTCAAAGGGCGGTCGTTACCAATCCACATCTAGATGCAAAGAACTATCTACAGATGTTCATGCTGACAGTTGTGACAACTGCAATTCTTTATCCATTCATGAGTTTTGCTGGAGTCTTCTCTTTCTTTCTTTATTGGGCAGGATTTGAAGCAACTCTTCGCTTAACTTTTAAAAAAGAAATTCCATGCCCTCATTGTGGATTTGACGCTTCTTGGTATAAGAAAGATGTTCGCATTGCAAAGGCAAAGGTAAAAGAGTTTTGGCAGACAAAAGGTGGCCATGGAGAAATCTCTCCTGACAATGTTGACCAAGCTTTTGAAGACATGACTCAATAATATTTAGAATCTCCAATTTATTCGATATCTCATTTCGGGCTCTTGACGCAGCCGTAAGTATTTTTTTATTTGCATTAGCATTTATGACTTCTCAGATAGGTGAAAGTCGTATTATTCTAGTAATGTATTTTAACTAATACACAACCTTGCGGTTATAGCTGAATTCTAAAGGATTGTTTCGGTTATACGCGAAGAAATTGGAGGAACAAAATGAGTGTAAACAAGGTTATCTTAGTAGGACGTTTAGGACAAGATCCTGAGCTTAAGTACACGCCATCTGGAATGGCAGTTTGTAATTTCTCACTTGCAACAGGTGAGTCTTGGACAGACAAGAATGGACAAAAACAAGAAAGAACTGAATGGCACAGAGTTGTTGTTTGGGGAAAACTAGCTGAATTATGTGGTCAATACCTAGCAAAAGGTCGCCAAGCTTATCTTGAAGGTCAACTTCAAACAAGATCTTGGGAAGACAAAGATGGTAACAAGAGATACACAACTGAGATCAACGCTAGAACTGTACAATTCCTAGGTGGAAACGCAAGTGCAGGTCAAGGCGCTTCAATGGGTCAGCAAAATAATAACAACTCTTTTAACCAAGAGCCAAAGCAGCAAGATGATATGAACCAAGGTTATGATATCTCATCAAATGCTTCATTCACTGCTGATGACATCCCATTTTAGAAAATTCTAAACATTTTCAATACTTAAGGCCTCCAATCGGAGGCCTTACTATTTTCTAAAGAAATTCTTAATTATTGGCGATAAGTGAGTTGATGAGTCAGTTAAGAATTTTAACATTACTTACTATTTTAGTGTCTTGCGGAAGTCTTGAGCAGTATGGAGACCTACTGCCTTTAAACAAGGCCGAAAGCAATGAGATGCTTTTATCAGAAACTGAAGAAGCAGAGTATCGCTATCTTGCAGACCTTTATGGGCTTTCCGAAGAAGAGCTCAGAATTAAAGATGATAAGCCAAAGAGAGTTGTTCAAACCGAAAAAGATTGGGACCTTGAGCAAGTTAATCTAAATGAAATTGAAAATACTTCATTTATAATCAATGATTATGAAGTTACTTTTGTGGAAGATAAGTTTAAGCATGAGCGTCAGCTTGTTGAGGAAGCTAAGGCATCTGAAGCGAGAAAGTCTCGCGGCATAGCTTCGATTCCAGAAGTAAGCGAAGTTCATAAGAAGAGAAGGCCAGCAAGTCTATTTGCCATGGCCAAAAAATCAACACCAGAGTCGATTCGCTATATTGTGAAGAAGAAAGGTCTTGATGTTAATAAGAAAAATGGTCAAGGGGATACACCTCTTCATATTGCTTTAAAGAATAATCGCTTTGAAAATGTAAGAGCACTTCTACGACTAAAGGCAGATCCAAATATTCCAGATGCTTCAGGTAAGAGCGTTGCTCAATATGCGCAAGAGATGGAATTAAACTCAATTTTAAAATTAATCAATCGCAGATAAAAAAAGCTCCCATCGGGAGCTTTTCTTTTTATATGAATTTCTTTTTGAAATTATTTTGTAGCTGGAGCTTGCTCAGTCTTAGTTTCTTCTGGAGCTGTCGCTGGTGCTTGAGCATCAGAGTTAAGAGGAGCTGCAACTGGCGCTGCTGAATCAAGAAGTGATTTTGTTTCTCCACCTGATTGAATCTTTGCTAGTAGAATACAATTACCTAGGAATAGGATCGTAAGAACAACTGTAACCTTACTTAAGATATTTCCTTGCTGGCTACCTGTGAAAACGGCTTCTGATGCACCACCTAGAAGTCCTGCCTCAGCACCTTTACCAAACTGAAGTAAAACAGTAACGATAAGAAGGATTGAAATAACACCGTGAAAAATCATTAATCCAGTAACCATAATCTATATTCCTTTAAATATTTTAGACAAATTAACAACAATTTATATCAACTCAACTTGGCCATGACAAGTACTGTCTATGACCAAGTGAGTTATGAAATGGTAATTTATTAAAATGAATGAATTTCGACTAGCGAGGGCAACCAGAGAAGACTTGTTTCTCGATATCAAAGAAGTAACAATCTCTTTTACGGTAAGCATCACGGAAGAATGTAGGTGCTGCTTGGTAGACAGCGCTACGAACTTCTTCAATTTCTGGCCAAGTTAGTGACACAGGCATTTTTGTATGAAGATAGATACGCCCATTATATGGTTTTGCTACACGGTCCCAAGCTTCTTTTGTTGGCCTATCGTTTTCGTCACGGTTAAGTCCCCAAAGATTATCAAATTCACCTTTAAAGTCTTCAAAGAGATTTGAGAAAGTTTCTCCAGAGTAAGTGAACATATTGTCATATTGAGAATGCTCAGCAGTTTCAGATATATTATATGATCCACTCATTAATTTTGTCTTAGAGAAATCATCTTCGTTATAATCAAAGATCATATACTTGTGGTGGTTTAAGGCCCAATGCCTTGGAGAAGGAGCATGAGAATAGTACTTAATTCTTACTGGTGGAACCTTACCTTCGTTACCTTCAAGTTCTAACCAATCATTGACAAAATTTGGAACCATCTCTTTTGAGCTTGTTCCACTTTTATATTCCTGGTTATCAGCGACAATCCTTACATCAACTCCACGCTTTACTGCTTCAATTAGAGCATCTGAAACTTCTTCAATGACAAGGTGGTTTACGTTTACAAGAATATTTTCTTGAGCTTCATTAATAAGCTTCAGCATAGCATCGCGAACAAACCACGTTCTCTTTTTATTAACCTTTCTTGAAGAGACACGGTAATAGCGTCCACTTTTGTAGCTCTTTGTTGTCTTGCTGTATTCACTATATTTAAAGTTCATAGAACTTGAAACAAAGCTAGGATTCTCCTGTTCATCAGGATTATTTGTTAGATCAACTAAATCAAGAGCTGGTTGATTCTCTTCCTTTGCATCTTTATTTGTATAAAGATCTTTTGAAGAGTTCCAAAGGAATTTGAATTCACGATTTAATGTTTTGATAACAAGGCGTCCTTCTGGACTTGTGTCATTATTGAAAATAAAGTTTTCAGAATAACGTGACTTGGCTCCACCTGAAAGATTGGCACTTGAGTTGAAGGCCCATACATCATCAACAATAGAAAACTTTTCATGCATATTTTTAACTGAAACTTTTACACCACAACCAGCATCTTCAATTGCCGTTGCGTAATCAATTACTCTCGACTTTCGTCTAAGGGCCGGATGGAGAACGACTTTTACATCAACACCAGAAAGACAAGCGACTTCTAGGTTTTTTGCAACAGTTGAGTCAGACCAACTATAGACTGTTAGCCAAACCTTACTCTTAGAGTTTTCAATGGCCTGATAAATTTGATTAAAGGCTTCTTCACCTTGATGAGGTGAGAAAAGGGCCCAGAAGCTTGTACCTGCAAAGATATTCGAGGCGAAAAGTGCAAGGATAATTAGCTTTTTCATGTATTCTCCCTAATTGGTTTCAGCTTTGTGTATCCTAGCTAATATAAGTTGAGAAGCACTCGAGAATATTTTTCAATAAATAAAATTACATAGACGTAAAATCAGCTACTTACTATTAAAATTATTTTGACCATCGGTAATCTCTTATCTACCATTTTTATATGGGAAAACTTAAGAAAGTATGGCCATGGTTGGCCTGTGCGCTTGTTGGTTTAAATATAGCCGCAAGCAGTTTAAAAATCACGACCTTCAATATTCGTTGGTATGGTCTTGGAGGGGAGATTAGTGGTCACCGTGGTGATGAATATCGCGACCCCTTTATTAAAGAGTTTCTCACAACTAAATATATCAATACTGACATTTTTGTTTTTCAAGAAATTATTGATACGGCCCGCTTAGCAGATCTAATGGATGGGCTTGGTCATCATTGTGTGACATATAATCACGAGCAATTTAATCATCAACATTTAATGATTTGTTTAAAGAAGACTCTCGATATTGTTCCGGTAAAGGGTGATGATGACTATATTTTTCCTCTTATTGAGAACCGTCCCTTCTTAAGGCCTGCGATTTATGGGAAGGTAATTGATCGCTATTCTAAGAAGCCGCTACTTCACTTAGTTGGCCTTCATTTAAAAGCTGGCCCATACAGTACAAATGTTCGTATGCATCAAGTTGAAACACTTATTAAAAGAATAAAAGAGTTTAAAAATGAAAGTATTCCACTTGTTATAGCAGGTGACTTAAACTCGTATCCAACTTATTCGACAGAGCTTGAAAAATCAGACCTTGAGTTAATTGGAAAGCAGCTCGACTCAATTGGACTTTCAAGAAGAACTAGTGATTACGATTGGACTTATCGTTCAAATACCTCAGGTCATTCATTTGATCACGCCTTTGTTTCAAATCGTTTTAACTCTCGCTATGTTGAAGTCTGGCGCACTTGTGGAAAGAGTATCCCAAATGCAAAGAGGCTAGAGAATCTCTCATGGTATAAGAGATTTATTTCAGATCACTGTCCTGTAAGTTTTCGATTAGACCTGAAATAGAGTAGAGGCTTAAAGGTTAAAAAATATTAACAATTGAAATTAAGTTTTCTTAGGCCTGTGCGTTCATATTTTTGTGATAATTTCTTGGCCATGAAAACTATATTAATTTTGTCACTCTCAGTTTTGACGTTTCTTTCTGTCCAGTTTACATATGCTCAGGAAGCAGAACCAAACGTCGTTTTATTAACTTCACTTGAAACCCCAAGAATTTGGTATCGTCCAAAAGATTGGAAAATCGATGGTAAACTAGAAAAAATTTTCAAAAAGCATTTTAGAAGATCTGGTTACAATATCGTCGTAAAACACGCTGTTGACTTTCATCAATTGCGAAGAGAACTTCACAATCCAAATAATATTGCTGTCTTTTGGGCATCTCATGCTGCTGGTACAAATCAGTACACGACGGGCTCAAATAATACGGGAGCAGTTTTAAGTATTAACGGAAAGGATGTTAAGGAGTTATTTAAATCAGTACATCCAAATTTAAGGTTTCTTGGACTTGTTGGTTGCGATGCAGATGGAATCCTTAGAGAAATCTATCGCCAGGGACATTACCGCTACAATCCAAACCTAATGACTCATTCATTTAAAGAAAAGATTGATGCTCGAAAGGGATTAAGGGAATCTCTAAAAGCTTCTGTTGGCTCTCTTGGCTATGCTAAGAAGCGCTTATTCTTCTTAAAAAAGAAGAAAGCTGATCGTTTGATAAACTCGATTCTATTTCGTAGTGACTTCTATGCTTCAGGAGAATACCTGACGGTTAATAAGTACTTTCGATGCGGTAAAGAAGATGGCTTCTATGTAAGCGGAGTGAGAATCTTAGAGAAGGACTCGGCTCCAGTTGCTATTAGAAACAATGAAAGAATTTTAAAAATTCTTCCGGGGGGGAAAGCTGGTGATCGTCAGGAGTTTAATTTCTATCTTCCATATCACCCAGATATTTCACGTCGTGATTTAAAACTACATGTTGATAGCATGATTCATTATTCAGATGATAAGCAATATTTAGGAGAATTTGATTTTAATTCTGAATGGGGAACTGATTGGCGAGTCTTTGCAAAACCTGATGGAGAAATCTTAGGTATAACAAAGAATCTATACTTACCAAGGGGAACAGTTCCAGGGCATGAAGACTTAGTAACTTATGATGAGCTAAGTTGCAATGATTCAGAAGAAATGAAAGTGAGAGTTTACTAAGCTTTTATCTTACTAAACGTGTAATCCTAAGTAGCTGTCTGCTTTTAAGGCAGCACCACCTACAAGGCCTCCATCAATATCTTTACAAGATAGGAGGTCTTCTACATTTGCTGGCTTAACAGATCCACCGTAGAGAATCGATGTTTTCTCTCCATCAAGAGAGAGGTTTTCATTAATATATTGGCGAATAAATGCATGGGCCTCTTGTGCCTGCTCTGGACTAGCAGTTACACCAGTTCCAATTGCCCAAACTGGCTCATATGCAATAATTATTTTTTCGCTCGAAACTCCAGCTAGACCTTGGGCAAGTTGTGTTGCAAGAACTTCTTCAACTTTTCCAGCTTCTCTTTCTTCTAGTGTTTCACCAATGCAGAAGATAACAAATAGGTCATTTTCAAGAGCTAGCTTTGTTTTCTTATTAAGTGTTTGATCATCTTCTTTAAAAATTGAGCGTCTTTCACTGTGGCCAATAATGACAAACTCTGCACCGATATCTTTTAGTGAAGCAGGTGAGATCTCACCTGTAAAAGCTCCACTATTTTCAGTGGCACAATTTTGAGCACCAATTTTGAAGTCATCTGTATTTTGAAGGCAAATAGGGATGTGGATTGCTTGTGGAGCAATCCATGCTTCGTGACGAAGTTTAGTGCTGTCGATGGCATCAAAGAAGGCGATAACGTCTTCTGTATTTTGATTCATCTTCCAGTTTCCTACGATATACTTCGTTCTCTCAGTCATATTTCATCCCTTATTATTTCTTAGTTATTCAACACCAAATTTTAGAGCACTAATTCCTGGAAGGCTACCTTTCTCAATAAACTCAAGAGAAGCTCCGCCACCAGTTGAAACATGGCTCATCTTATCAGCAAGTCCTGACTTATTAACTGCGCTTACAGAATCACCACCGCCAACTAGTGTGTAGGCATCTGATTCACTTAAAGCTTTTGCAATGGAAAGTGTTCCACCAGCATAGTCTTCATTTTCGAAAATACCCATTGGACCATTCCAAAGAATTGTCTTAGCACCTGAAAGTATTTGTGAATATTTAGCTGAAGTTTGCTCTCCGATATCAAGTCCCATAAGATCGTTTGGAATACCAACTTTATCGATTACTTGTGGCTTCCCACCAAATTCAGTTGATCCTAAATGGTCAATTGGTAGAACGATTTTATGTGCTGTTTTTTGTGACAGAATCTTCTTTGCTAGTCTTACGTCTTCATCTGAACAAAGAGATATACCTACTTCATTTCCTTTTGCTTTTAGGAAAGGGTAGGCCATGGCCCCACCAATAAGAAGATTTGATACGTTAGAAAGTAGTCTTTCAATAATTTTAATCTTGTCACTAACTTTTGCACCACCAACGACTGCTACAAAAGGAGTCTCTGGTCTTTCTGTGATCTTTGTTAGGGCCTCGATTTCTTTTTTCATAAGAAGTCCTGCATATGCACGATTCTTAAAGAAAGCATTTATTCCATAAGTTGAAGCGTGTTTTCTGTGAGCAGCACCAAAGGCATCATTGACATAGACATCTGCATATTCAGAAAGTTTACGTGCAAACTCACGGTCATTTTCAGTTTCTTCTTTATGGAAACGTAGGTTCTCAAGAAGAATAATCTTATTTGAATTAAGACTAAGTAGAGTTTTAATTCCGCGATCTAGGCAAGACTCAGTAAGAGTTACTTCTTCTCCGAGCTTATCAGCAAGGTAAGTTGCAACAGGCTCAAGAGAGAATTCTTCATTTCTTTCACCTTTTGGACGGCCTAGGTGAGACATCATAATTAATTTTGAAGCACCTTTTTCTAGGATGACCTTAATTGTTTCAAGAGCATAATCAATTCGAGTTGAATCAGTAATCTCTTTCGTTTCTTTATTCAATGGAACATTGAAGTCAAAACGGACTAGAACTCTTTTGTCTTTTATTTGTGACTCATCAATGCTGTCAATAAATTGTAATGCCATAGTTTTTCCTAATTCTTAAAGTTGGCTTCCGATGAAATTTGCAAGGTCGATAACACGATTAGAGAAACCAGCTTCGTTGTCATACCAAGTAACAACCTTAACGCTCTTTCCATCAATAACTTTCGTTAGTGAAGCATCAACACATGAAGACTCTCTCATTCCCATATAGTCTACTGATACAAGTGGGTCTGTTTCAAAACCTAGGATACCTTTCATTGAAGTTTCACTCGCTTCTTTTAGAGCAGCGTTTACTTCTTCTTCTGTCACTTCTGATTCTAGATTTACTGTTAAATCAACAAGAGAAACATTTGGAGTTGGAACGCGGATTGCGAAACCGTCTAATTTTCCTTTTAGTTCTGGAATAACAAGACCAACAGCTTTTGCTGCACCTGTTGTTGTTGGAATCATTGAAACAGCTGCTGCACGTGCACGACGAAGGTCAGAGTGTGAAGCATCAAGAATATTTTGATCCCCAGTATATGAGTGAACAGTAGTCATGTGACCATTGATGACACTAAATTTATCGTTAAGAACTTTTGCTACTGGCGATAAGCAATTCGTTGTACAAGAAGCATTTGAAACAACTGTGTGCTTTTCTGGATCGTATGTATTCTCATTGATACCCATTACGATTGTGTTATCAACATCCTTACCTGGACAACATAGGATTACTTTTTTTACAGATCCAGTAACATGTTTCATTAGAGACTTTTGATCCTTAAAAACACCTGTAGCATCAATTACGATATCAACTTTGTCTTGAGTCCAAGGAATCTCACTTGGGTCTCTATATTTGTGAAAAGAAATTTCTTTTCCATTAACATGCATTTTATGTGCTTCATCGACACTTACTTCACCATCAAATCGACCAAAAACTGAGTCGTACTTAATTAAGTGAACGTAGTCGTTGATATCACCTGGAGAATTTACAGCAACGATTTCTAAGTTTTCAATGTTGCGATTAAAAATTTCTCTTAGAACTGTACGACCAATACGGCCCATACCATTGATACCAATTCTGATTTTTCCAGACATACCTGACTCCTGTACTTAATTATTAAAATAAAATTCCCCTGTAATATGCCACAATCAGGAGGGATTGCCTACTGAAAGCACATATTTCTAAGGATATGCGACGTTTTTGCTCACTGCCCAATAAAGTGGTGAGCGCTGTATAATTTTACTAATGCAGACCAATAATCAAAGCACATCAAAACTTATTCACTATAAATCCAAAGCGGATTACGACAAGGGTGTTAAGAACGTCGTCAAAGAAAAGGCTCCTGAGTTAAAAAAGGCCGCTAAGGAAGTGGCAAAGAAAGTAGGTGATATTGCTGAAACTGCTGCTAAGGCATCGATATCTGAGGATGCTGTTGCGTTGGCCTCGGCCGGAAAGAAGCTGGCCGTGGATGCTGTGGCGACGATTGCAAAGTCAGCAGCTGGTGCTCCAGTGAGTAATGGACCTAGTGAGGCCCAAGAACTTAAAGATGCTTTAGATGAAAAATTACCAATAAATAAGCCTGCTATCTATTTCCTAGAAGGGCTTCACCTTTCAACATTGAATTCAAAAGGTGGACTTGAGGATATCGCTAAGTCCTTTTCTGATTCTGAATTTGTTAGTTGGCAAGATGAAGATCAAGTCTTTGAGGAGATTATGAGACGAGGTGATAATGAGCCTATTGTCTTAGTTGGTCACTCACTTGGTGGAGATGCTGTTGTTAATTTAGCAAATCGCCTAAATAGTATTGAAGGTGGATTTCGAAAAGTTGATCTACTCGTGACTCTCGATTCTATAGGCTTTGATAATGATATCATTCCAAATAATGTTGATAAGAATTTAAACTATATCCTTGATCGCTCATTTATTTTTAACGATGGCCCAAATGTCGCGCGTGATCACCAAAAAACTGATGTTGTTAATATTCTTAGGTCAGAAGGCCATACAGAAATTGATGAGGCCAGTGATGTGCACCGTGAGATCTATCAGGAAATCACATCGATTCTAGATCAAAATTTCATGAATAAGAGAAAACGGGAACTTATCTCATTATTTCAAGTATTTCGCTCTCCAGATGTGACTAAAGTCACAACATAACTCTTTTAATATCATAGCTTTTTACTCGGCCATATGCTATGAAGTGTCATGCTTATTCGCGTCGTTTTAACATATCTTATTTTTACTGCATCTAGCTTTGCCATTGTTGGTGGAGAGCTAGTTGGTGCAAAAGACTATGAAAGTGTAGTGGCTCTCGTTAGAAGAGGAAAAGCATTCTGTACTGGAGTAGCACTTTCTCAAAATCATATCCTTACAGCAGCTCATTGTTTAGAGAGTAAAAAGGCCCATACGATTAAGGTGTATACGGGGGCCGGTAAAGATTTATCTAATACAAGAGATTATAAATTAAATGCACAATACTCAGTTAAAAAAGCGTTTATCCATCCTTCTGTAAAATTTCAATTTCCAGGTGGCCCAATTGAAAACCTAGCAGATGTGCGAACTGTAGACCTTGCTATCTTAGAACTTTGGAACCCACTTAGAATTCCTCGCTACTACTCGTTGCTTACAAATCCTGTGGATGTTTATAATTATCTTCGTCCTGGAAATTTAACAACAGCTGTTGGTTATGGATACACTGGAGAGTTGGGATTTCTTCCTTATGAAGAAATACATGATGATGTTAGCTACGGACAAAAGAGAAAGGCGCAAATTCCAGTATACGGAACTTCATTTAATTATTTAGATATGAGAAATAAAGAAACGGATACTTGCTATGTTGATAGTGGGGGACCAATCTTTGTTGATGTAAACGGTAAAAGAAAGATTGCTGCCATCGTATCGGCTTCTCTCGGCTTTTGTGCTGAAGGAAAGTATGCCACCTTATATGCATTAACTTATCATGCCGCATGTTGGATAAATGATGTAGCCGGTGTTGAGGATGAGTTTACTGATTCTTTATGTGACAGAGAGTATCGTATCGAAAGTAAGTGCTTCCATTTAAAAGATGAGGATGAAATTCTTCGTTGTGCAAATGGAATTTCAAATGATTTCTTAAGTCAATTTATAGAATAATTCTTTGGCATTCTTATTTGCAATTTCAATTAATTCTTGAGCATCTATGTCTTTGTGTTTTGCAATGTAGTCAGCAACACAAGGTAAGTAGAATGGAGCATTCTCTCGTCCTCTAAATGGGACAGGAGTTAAATAAGGAGAGTCTGTTTCAAGAAGAAGTTTCTCTAGTGGAACAATATCTAGAACATCTCTAACATTCTGAGCGTTCTTAAAAGTTACAATACCATTAAATCCAATGTTAAAACCTTCTGAGAGACAAAACTCAGCTAATTCTTTACTCGACGTAAAGGAGTGAATTACGCCCTTTCTTTTCAAGGTTTGAGAAAAGTTTTTTAAAATGGCCTTCGTGTCTTCATCTGCTTCACGAGTATGAATAACAACTGGCATGTCACTATCAACAGCAATTTGTAATTGTTTTTCAAATGCTTCTTTTTGAATTTTGGGATCTGAGAATTCGTAGTAGTAATCAAGTCCAATTTCACCAACTGCAACGATTTTCTCATGGGAGATATTTGCTTTTATTTCTTCGTATGTATCAGGTGTAATCTCTTTGGCCTCGTGTGGGTGGATCCCTTGAGTTCCAAAGACAATATTATTCTTTGTTAATTCTCTGACCTTACTTAAGTTGTTAGGAGAAACAGCAATCGTCACAATTTGGTCAACACCATATTCTTGGCACTTTTCTAATGTATCAATTAACTCTTGGCCTTTAAGGTAGTCGAGATGACAGTGGGTCTCAATTGGACCCACTGTATATTTAGGAATAATTTTTTCTTTTTTCTTTTTACTCATACTTAGTTTTTAGCTTTCTCTAAAAGGTGATCCATGATCGCAGTGTAGTCACTTAAAGGTCTAACACCTTCAATCTTTACACCATTAATTAACTGAGTTGGAGTTGATTGTACATTGAAAGTATTGGCCTGATTGATCATATCAACAACAAGCTGCTTAGTTTCAGGCTTTGCCATACATTCAGTAACACCAAGCTCTTTTGCTCTTTCATCAATCCATGTTTGAGAAAGGTTTTGTTGATTTTCAAAAATCTCATCATGAACTGACTTAAACTTCTCTTCTCCTGAACAACTTGCTAGGTAAGCAGCCTGACATGCTAATTGGTGAAGTGGTCCTTGCATTCCATCGTTACAGTTGTGGTCAAGTGGGTAGAAGAAGTATTGAATATTGATCTTACCGTGATACTTCTCTTCAATCTTAGGCAGTACTAGGTTTAGAGCGTTACATGCTGGACATTGAAAGTCTGAAAATACAGATAATTGAATAGGTGCATCTTCAAATTTTTCAGTTGCTGAAGCTAGGCGATATGGAGAAGGGTTCGTTGGATTTCCCATACTCTTTAGCGCTTTAAACATTGTTACAATTTGAGCACTTCTTGCTGAAGACTTCTTTGTTTTTGAGCTAGTAAAGCTATAAGCAATAGCACCACTAATAACCATACATAGAATAGCTATTCCAAAGAATTTCACATCAAAGTCACGAGAAGCATCGTTCTTATACATCATATAGAGAGCTGTCCATGAGGCGATATAGTAGAGTGTACAGAATGGACATAAAGTTCCAAGCATTACAAGAGAGTAGATGAAGAGAACGAGGCAACCAATTCCATTAAGTAGAAGAAGAATGAAGAGTCCACCTTCTGCTTGCTTCTTATTAACCATGTAAAAGAACATAATCATGGCACCGATAATGATACCGAATATTGAAATTGGAACTCCTGCAATATTTGAAAGAGGAGAAAGAGTCGCAGCATCACAAGTTAAGAATGAATTGATATTACAAGCTGATGCGGCCCCAAAACCTGTTGGGAATTTTACTTGGTAGAAGTGGTTTGTCAGATAGATTGATAAGACAAACATAACAAGACCCGTTACAAAGAATAGGATCTTTTTATTAAAGCTTAATTTGTTTAAAAAACTGTCATTCATATTTTAATTCCTTTTTAAAATATTGTAATTTCTCTTAGTTGTTTGATTTCTTCTAAAACTATTATAGTTGAGATTTGCAAATGTGCATATATTGGCACAAATGACTTGAGCACTCATAAAGTTTTTTCTAATTTGATCCTCGACTTCTTGCTGCATATCAAAGCACAGCCTGCCTTCTATCACCTTAAAGGCATTTGAATTAGGAAAGTTTTGTTTAAATTCTTCACTAACTTCGTAATTCTTAGCACTTATATGAGGGCCAATGAGAAAAGTATGTGGCCTAAGTGCCTTGATTTCATCACTGATAACGATACCTTGGGCCAGCCCACGCCATCCGGCATGAAGATTTGCTACTCCCAACTCACCAATAACGACAATAGGAAGACAGTCGGCAGTTTTAATGGCCAAAGGAGTTACTAAGGTGAGTGAACTAATGAGGCCATCTGCTTCGATTTCTTCATTTGTTGGTGATTTTGCGATGACCGAAGAGTGAATCTGCTTTACTTCATCAAATTCAAATTCAGGTCTATCGTCATAGGTTTCAAAGAGATATTCACCGATTTGTTTTTGATAAAGTCGATTGGTCATTATGATTCAGACTCCAAAAAATCCAGCACTTCTTGGAAGACTGGAGGTGGTGGCTCTTCAAAGTAGAGCTTCTCTTTTGTGATTGGATGTACAAAGCCTAAGATTTTTGCGTGGAGGAATGGATGCTCGTAATCCTTAATAATTGCTCTAAGACGAGTATCAACTTTCTTTAAGTCGTTCTTTGGTACCCCATAAAGAGGGTCCATTAGAATATGACCGTTTAAAAGCTGACTTAAGTGAACGCGGATTTGATGTGTGCGTCCAGTTTCAAGCTTTAATTCCACATGACTTAGATTTTGGTAATATTTTAGTACTTTAAAATTTGTTACGGCCTTTTTTCCATTGCGAACATCAACGGCCATCTTAAGGCGATTATTAGGATGGCGACCGATTGTTGATTCAAGCCTTCCTTCTGGCGGAAGCTTCGCACTTATACTGATTGCCTCATAGTAGCGATCGATATCATGGGCCTGAAATAAATTAACCAGTCCTTCATGACACTTTTGTGTCTTTGCTACAACCATTACACCGCTTGTTCCCTTATCGAGACGATGAACGATTCCTGGGCGTTTTTCATCGCCGACACCTTGAATATCTTTGCAATGGTGGAGGATCGCATTAACAAGAGTTCCTGTATAATTTCCTGGGGCAGGGTGGGTAACCATTCCAACAGGTTTTACAACGATTGCCAGATGCTCATCTTCAAAGAGAATCTTTAATGGAATATCTTCTGCTTTTGCAGTTGATTCTCGAGGAGGTGGAACGTCTACATGAACTTGTGTTCCAACAGGAGGCATCTTCTTTAACTCAATCTTTGTTTCAGATGTAATAGCGCCTTTCTTATATAGTTCTTTAAGAAAGCTTCTTGATTGCTCTAATTTTGATGCGAGAACTTGATCGAGACGACTAAACTCATCATGGTCTTCTTGTGTAACAGTTATAACAAAAGAATTGGCCTGATCACTCATAGATTACTTTGCTTCTTTGAGGGCCTTAATTCTTTGCAGATAAGAGTTGGCAACAAGGTCTGGGTTTAATTTTAAAACCTTAGCGTATTGATAAACAAATCCTCTGACATAGACTATCGCTGGCATTTTTTCAACATCTTCATTTTCAATATATTGAAGGTAAGTTTTAGAAATCTTAGTCATATCTGCAAGACGAGCAATATCAACTTTCTTGTATTCTCTAACTCTTTTTAAGAATTCGCCGGTATATTCAGAACATTGCTCAATTTCTTTTTCAAATTCTGTATCTTGCTCGTATTCAAGACCGTAGCGCTTCTTTGCCACAAGCTTATTCATCTGACTCATGACCTGACTTTCGGTCTCTTTTTCTTCTTTTGGCTTTGATGTGGCCATGAAGTTTGTTTCATCTTCCACAACAATTCCTCGAGCTTGATTATATTTCTTTCTCTTTGTTGGATTACTTAGAATATTATAAGCCTCTTCGATAAGCTCAAGAACCTTATGGGCCTCTTCTTCAGATAGAAGTGAATAGAGAGCAATACTGTCTCCACTATAAGCAGTTTTAGCGGTTGTGTAGGCTTTGAAAATCTCATCTGCTGAAGCATTTGGTGCTACTTCTAATACTTCATAGTAATTCTTTTCAGTTGTCATTTTTATACCATCTTCTTTGTCAGGTTAAGAATACGATTGATTACATGCTCAAAATTCTTAACAAGTGATGAGTTCGGGAACTCAAGTATAAGTGGCTTTTTCTTCTTAACACTTTGCCATACAGTCGCATCGTATTCAAGGAAGCCAACGTAATCTAAATTAATACCAAAATATTTTTTTGAGATAATTCTCATGGCAAACCCAATATCAATGTCTGCTTGGGTTCTAGCTTGGTTAATTATGAGCTTTGGAGTGATACTTTCTATCTCTCTTTTTAGCTTTAGGCCTTGTTGCTCATTGATTTGCATGGCCTTTTCTATAATCTCTGATGGCTTGCGATTTTCGCCAACTTTTCCATTCATTACCTTATCAATCAATGGACCAAGCTCTAAGAAGTCATCAACTGATTGAAGTTTTCTATGGTAAATAGATTTTATAAAACGATAAGTATTCTCAATTGAAGTTGGCTCTGGCAGAGTCACAAGAATTCCTTCATCGGCCCCTAAGAAGAAGTCGAGAGTATTATTTGTCGTTCCAGCTCCAAGATCCAGTAGAATATAGTCTGCATCAAGTTCACGCAGGTCGTTAAGAACCTTTGACTTATGAGCGGCCTTTAGATTTGCCATACCAAGATTATCTTGTGCTCCACTGATTAGGCTTAAGTTTTCTAATGGAGTCGGTGTGATTAAATCAGATAATTTTGTATTTGGTTTTGTGAAATAGTCACTAAGAGTTTTGGATGGAACACTGACACCAAGGCAAGTGTGGAGGTTTGCTCCTCCGAGATCCATATCAATGGCAATGACTTTCATCCCCATTAGTGCAAGGCAAATTGAAAGGTTTGACGTCACAAGACTTTTACCTACGCCACCTTTACCACCACCAATGGCCCAAATCTTCTTTCCGTTATTTGATGCACCTAAGTACTTACCAGCATCTGCTAGGTGAGAATTAGAATTATTATGTGTATTATTTAAGTTGTTCAAAATACATCCTTGTATCGCTACTTAAGTTTTCTTCATTATAGCCAAAATTAAAAAGCCTCGAAAAGGTCTTTATTTTATTTTTCTAAAATTATATATTTAATGAATGGAAAGTATTTATCGGTTCCCAAGTAAGTTTGAACCACATATATTAAGAAAATTAGTCCACATCATTTCAGGACTAGGAATAGTCCTTATTTATCTTCTGACAAATATTGATTCTCTTTTATTTTCTTATATTGTTTTGGGAGCAAGTGCTCTTTTCACTTTGATCGAAATATTGCGTCTGAAATTTGACGGTCTTAATCAGGTATTTGTGAATGCATGTCGCAGTGTTTTAAGAGATTCTGAAGTTAACGGCTTTACTGGAACACCACTATTTCTGTTGGGAATAGGTCTTTCATTTCTTGCTTTTGATGAACAGATTGCTTTATTGGCAACGATTATTCTTTCTCTAGCTGATCCTGCCTCTTCATTTGTAGGAATACGTTATGGAAAGAGAAAGGTTTTAGAAGATCGTACATTTGAGGGATCGTATGCGTGTTTTATTATGACGTTCTTAGTTGTGGCAACATATGGGATGCTCTATTTTCCTCTAAGTCTAAAAATTGTCATCTTTGCTTTCTTTACGGGAGTAGCTACCGCTTTTATTGAATTACTTTCAACTAAGATCGATGATAATTTTACTCTCTCATTCTTTACAGCAAGTGCGATGGCCTTATTAAATATTCTTTTAGTTCTAGTTTAAGAAAGATAATTTAATTTGCCTGTTTGAGTTGAAGTTTTTCACTAATAAATTCTTTATATGCTTGGGCCACGATAGGATCTTCTTGAAAGCTGTGCTCATCAGTAATTAATGAATTTAGGATTTTGATCTGATCATTAATGCTTTTTTGTTCAAGTAACATCTGCCTGAGAATTCGACTTTTTATTATAAACGTTGAAACGTAGTTAATGATTTGGTGTGGGGTTTTAAGAGTCTCAATAAAGTGGTCGCGGTCTCGATCATCAGTGATATTAACATCAAGCCAGCTAAAGAGAATATTTTCAAGGCGATAAAAGTCGTCAATATTTCCCATAATAGAATGCTCATCCTCTAATACCGTTACATTGTAGACAGGGTAGGGACTAGATTGGGTGGGATAATTAACTTGGCACTTTCCCGTACATCGCATTAATACTTTTAAGGTATTACCATCGACTCTCTCAATCATAAGAGGTTTTCCGTAACCTAGAATTTCACAAGGATAAGAGAAGTATGTTTCAAAATCCTTCTCCATTGCAAGGGAGATTCCAATCGGATTTCCAGCACAAGTTGCCTCTTCAAATATATCCTGAAAGATTTCATCTACAACATATAGAGGAAGGGATGTCCCCGGAAAAAACACAATATTGGGAAGAGTTATAATTGGAATTTCCATACGGTTTGAGTGCTTTTTTGCCATGATTTATCATATCGACAAAAAGTCTGACGCGTATATTTAAACCTTATTAATAAAGGTAAAGCTAGCATAGTTAAGGTAGTGTTGGTAGGATATCTATATGATTTTAAAGCAGCTTCCACATTTAGTGACCACTGTTTGGGGTGGTGAAAAGTTAAAAAAGTTTAAGCTTCAAGAAGGCGAGTCCTTTGATGGCCCATTAGGTGAGACTTGGGAAGTCTCGACTCTTGAAAATGGTCTTTCTCATTGTGAATCAGGTCGTAGTTTAAAAGATGATCTGGAAGGCAAAGAATTAACTTATCTTATTAAATTTATCGACACTGCTCAGAATTTATCTATTCAAGTACATCCCGATAATGAATATGCTCACATCCATGAAGATGCTCTAGGAAAAGATGAGTGTTGGTATATCTTAGAGGCACAAGATGATGCTGGGATTTATCTCGGCTTAAAAGACGGTGTCACTAAAGAAAGATTACAAACGGCCATCGAAAATAATGAAGACGTTAATGAACTTTTAAATTTTCATAACGTTAGAAAAGGTGACTTCTTTAATATTCCTGCTGGATCAATCCATGCTATTGGAAGTGGTGTAACTCTTGTTGAGGTTCAACAAAACTCTGGAGTCACTTATCGAGTGTGGGATTGGAATCGAGTAGGACTTGATGGAAATCCAAGAGAGCTTCATGTGAAAAAGGCCATGGATGTTATTAATTTTGAACTTGAAAAGAATATCCCAGAGCACTTCCAATATAAAAACCTAGAGGAAAGTGGACTACTTACAAGTAATAAATATTTTAATGCCCGTTTAAAAATCTTAAAGGCCAATGATGAAAGTGTTCTTTCATTAAATGGAATTAGTTCTGTTGTGGTTTTAGATGGAGAGTGTGAGATCGATGGAACCTCATTGTCAAAATATCAGACTGCCGTATTAAAAGATATTGAGTCTGCCATCTTGAAGGCAACGACAGACTCACAAGTATTAGTTGTTAAGCAGGTTTAATCTTTTATAAAGCCTCACAATTTAGTGGATAAGTTACCTCGTGACCTTTATCAGTTCTAATTGAAATATAAGTATTCATTTCGTTTGAATCAGTAATGTCATCAAAGTGAATTTGAAACTTCTGACCACCCATCGAGTAGTGATTCGTAACAGAGTTTCCAACCTTGCTAGTGCGACCAGTAATTGATTGGGCCGGCATACGACCTTCAGTCTTAATAAGGTTGTTCTTAATTTGAAATTCAATATTCTTGCGTTTTGAAGAACACTTAAAGTTAATCTCTGGCTTTGCTGCCATTGTAGACTGAGCTAGAATTAGTGTAAGTGCGAGAATGCTTAGTAATTTCATTTTTCCTCCAAGTTTTAAACACTATTTATAATGCACAGAGGATGCCAAGATGAATGTCTATAATTTCAAATGTTTAGCTAGGTGAGTTTGTGATTTTTTCAGACATCTGTCTAAAGTTTATTCAGCTTCTTCAATTTTTTCGATGCTATTTAGATAGTATTCGGCCATCTCTTCATCTGAGACTTCTGTGATCTCTGTCTGGCGACGAAGCTCGTGAGGGACGTCACTTTTAGCGCTATCATGCTTGTCATTAAAACCATAAGGGCAGTGAAGGCAGCCACTTTCACAGCAGTAGCCACGACGTAAGTGAAACTCTTCAGTAAAGACAGTGTTTCCGTCTTTATTTATATAGAAATCTTTCTTTCCGTCATTCATAGGCTTGGTTTAAAGATAAGGCCCCTAATTCAGGGGGCCTAATGTGTGTGTGGTGTTTTGCAAAACGGTCATTCTTATATCGAATAAAATTTATTACTTCAAGAACTTTTGTGAATATGCATGAGATAATGCAACGCGCGCACAGAATGCTTATTGTAAGTAGCTAAAAATTAAAATACAATAAAATGTACTTTAAAATTATTAATTATTAACAAATGGAGTTTTGCTGTGACAAAGCCTTGGTTAAAACACTATCAAGATGGTGTAGCTGAAGAAATTAATCCTGAATCGTACGCTTCAATTCCTTCTTTATTAGAAGAGAGTTTTAAGAAGTTTGCTTCGAAGCCATCATTTCATTGTATGGGTAAAACTCTTACGTATGGTGAAATTGATCACTTATCAAAGAAGTTTGCTTCATACCTACAAAATGATCTTGGTCTTCAAAAGGGTGATCGCGTTGCCATCATGATGCCAAATATTCTTCAATATCCAGTTGCTCTATTTGGTATTCTTCGCGCAGGTATGGTTTGTGTAAATGTAAACCCACTTTATACAGCAAGAGAACTTGAGCATCAGTTAACTGATTCACAATCAAAAGTGATTATTATATTTGAAAACTCAGCATCTGTACTTGCAGAAGTTGTTAAGAATACTCCAATTGAGCACGTACTTGTAACTCAAATTGGTGATATGCTTAAATTTCCAAAATCACTTCTAGTTAATTTTGTTATTAAGCATGTTAAGAAAATGGTTCCATCTTGGGATCTTCCAGGTGCTAAGTCATTTCTTGAGGCCCTTGATAAAGGTGACGAGTCTAAGTACAAAAGACCTGAGATCATTAATTCTGATCTAGCTTTCCTACAATATACAGGTGGAACGACTGGTGTTTCAAAAGGTGCAGAACTAACTCACAGAAATATTGTGGCAAACCTTTGCCAAGCAGGTGAGTGGATTTCTCCAGTAGTTGAAGAAGGAAAAGAGATTATTATTACACCTCTTCCGCTTTATCATATCTTCTCATTAACAGCTAACTGCTTCACATTCTCAAAGATTGGAGCATTAAATGTTTTAATTACTAACCCAAGAGATATTCCTGGTTTTGTAAAAGAATTAAAGAAGTGGGACTTCACTGCACTTACTGGAGTAAATACTCTTTTTAACGGACTTTTAAATAATGAAGACTTTAAAACAGTCGACTTCTCTCACCTAAAGTTAACTCTTGGTGGTGGGATGGCCGTTCAACGTGCAGTTGCTGAAAGATGGAAGGAAGTTACTAAGACTCCTCTAATCGAAGCTTATGGACTAACTGAAACTTCTCCAGCAGCATGTATTAATCCGATGGACCTTAAAGATTACAATGGAATGATTGGTCTTCCTGTTTCATCAACTGATGCATGTATTAAAGATGACGATGGAAATACTTTAAATGCAGGTGAAGTTGGGGAGATCTGTATTAAAGGTCCACAAGTTATGAAAGGTTACTGGGGACGTCCAGAAGAGACAGCTAAAGTTATGACTACTGATGGATACTTTAAGACAGGTGACATTGGTGTTATGAATGAAGAAGGTTTCTTCAAAATTGTTGATCGTAAAAAAGATATGATTCTTGTTTCAGGATTCAATGTTTATCCAAATGAAGTAGAAGAAATTATCGTTACTCATCCTAAAGTATTTGAATGTGCAGCTGTTGGTGTACCAAATGAAAAGTCGGGTGAGGTTGTTAAACTCTTTGTTGTTAAAAACGATCAGTCTCTTACTGAGGAAGAGTTAATGGCATTCTGTAAAGAGAACTTAACGGGTTACAAGAGACCAAAGTTCATTGAGTTTAGAGATGAGCTTCCAAAATCAAATGTTGGAAAAATTTTAAGAAAAGACCTAAGAGGTCAATAGTAAAGAAAGGGAGCTTCCAGCTCCCTTTTTATTTAATGCTAAGTTAAATTTATAACGCCAGCTTCTTTAGTTGAGAAATAGTATCCTGATTGTAAGTGTTAATTCTTAAAGTGGAATAAGCAGCCTCTTTTACGACGGCATCAACATATTGTGGCTTTGTTGCTCCTGTTAGAGCATCTGTCATATCTGTTGGATGCTTAACAGTCTTGAAAATTGGTGGATTGATTCCAAGTAATAGGTGAAGGCGATTAATATCATCTTCCGTCATTGGCCTATGGAGTTTCTTTGTTAAACCAGCTTTAGATTTTAATTTTAAAAACTCATACTTAGTATTGTAAAATAGTGTGAAAATAACAGGAAGGCATGCGCTATTACATCCTGTTGTTGTATTTACTTCTCTTATGAAACCAAGTTTTTTACCCTCTTTATTAAAAGCGACCTGAATAGTCGTATTAATAGGGTTCTCACTGATTTTATCTTCAACTTTAATTTTCTTAACTTTAGAAATCTTAGGAAAGATGCTTTTGTAAAAACTGATATCATTTCCATAGATAGAAGTGCTCGTCATAAGAATTAAAGATATTATTTTCAACATAGGTCTACTCACATGAAATTACAGTATTGTATTTTCTTTTTACTTATTCTCAATTCTATGACTTTTGCTCAAGAATCGCAACGTGCACAAAAGGTCATTGAAAAAGTGAGCAATGATTCACAAAAGTAACAACAAATGATTCGGCCATGGGTGCCGTTGGTACACAATTATTTCTAGGCCCTGATTTATGGAGAATATCGGGGGGATACTTTGAGGGTGATATTCTAAGCGAGATGTTTAAAGTACAATTAGATCGATTTATTGATACTTCAAATGAAATTCGGGCCGTTCTTGTAAACGTAAATAGAAGGGTTTGGAAGAAATTATTTATAGGCTTTGGAGCAGTTTGGAATGAGGTCATTTTTACATCTGAAGGAAGTACTCCTCTAGGTACTTCAAATACTGGCTTCAAGTTTAACTTATTCTATGACACTAGAGATAATACTTTCTCTCCTACAGATGGTTTCTTCTTAAATACAAGAACTAGTTTTTATCGCAAGGATCTAGGAGGAGATGATAATATAACAACGATCGACGCTTCTTTTTCTCAATACTTCTCTCTCACAGACAATGGGCATTTATTCTCATGGATATATGACTCAAGCTTCAATCTTGGTGATACGAATCCTAATTACAATTATAATTTTGGTTCCCGTGGCTCAAGAGGATACACAGGTAAGGTGTTTGAAGGTGCAAATATGTTACGTTTTGAAGGAGAGTATAAATATTATTTTAAAAGTATTTTATCCTCTCGCTTTGGATTAGCAGGATTTGCTGGAGTTGGCTTTGTTTTTGGGGGCCGCTCTCGTGTTGGAAATGATATTTCTTCAGACCTATTTGATTCTGATCCTCTTGCTCATATTGGAGGGGGGATTCGCTATAAGGTTCTACCAAAACAAAATCTAAATATGCGAATTGACATGGCCTATGGGCGTGAAGATGTCTTTACGATGTACTTTGCACTCAATGAAGCAATATAGCTACACAGTGTTCAGAGTTTGAACACTTCTTCAATCGTATCTACTTGAAATCATGTCGATTCACTAAAGAGATTTTGGCACTCATATTGCTCTTATATACCCATGGTATTTAAAAAACTTGTGACATTCTTTATTATTTCTCTTTGTTCATTTCAGATGGCATTTGCTCAAACTATTGAAAATACGAGACAAATTGCTAACTATATCGATTTAGAAGATCTTAAAGCGCAGCTTGCCCAGGTAAAGAAAGAACTGAGAGGGAATATCTCGTCTGAACTTTCTGAAGAAGAGCTATCGGCCTATGAGCAAGCCTTTAGAATGCAAAATGATAATGAGTCACAAGGTGAGACTGGTGAAGAGAATGACTTCATTACGTTTCTTGGTTCTTTAAAGAAGAATTCTTGTGGAGTAAGGGATTATATTCAAGAAGAAAGACCTGAAGAGAAAAAAGAAGATGAGGGAAGAGGTAAGAGCCTTTTTACTGATATCTCAAAAGTAATTTCTGAAATCGAAGTTGGTGATTCTCCAAATCGTAGCCAAAAACGTTATATTCAAGGATATGCAAGAAAAGCAATTCAATATTTTGAAAGAGCAAAGTCTTTTAAAGCAAAGGTAGAAGACTTTATTAATGAAACGAATGAAGCTTATGCTGATAAAGAAGAATTACTTCTTGCTTACAACGATTCATTTGTAAAAGGTCTACATGATGTAAAGGTTTCATTAACTCCTTTTATCAATATGAGTAGTATTGATATCAATACTATCCTACCAAAGTTGACGACAGACTTCATTGAAGAAGAGACAGAACTATATAGTTTTCTTGTTAATGGAGAAATGAAAGATAAGATCTTTTTTAAAGTAAATTTTGAAGGAAGTGATGTAACTTTAGAACTTGATACTTTTCAAAACTTTAAAAGAGATATCGTAATTATTAATGAATCTCCAAGTGGTAAGAACTATCTTAGAGCACTTCGTATTTTAACAATTCAAATGATGGCAACACAAATTAGAAATTATGACATCATGATTGAGTCAAAAGAGAATCATGTTGTTATTCCAAAGAGTTGTCGTAATAAGGTTAACGGTGATTGGCCTCATCTACTAGAGCTAAAAGTAGATGAATCTGTAGCTAAGACATACCTTGATAATCTAATCAAGAATTCTGGACTTGCTTATGATGAGATGAATCTTGAACTAATGAGTGTCAAAGAAGCTCAGCAGCTAAATCCAATGGCCGAAACAATGGTTTCATCTACATCTATTGAGAATTTTTTAAGAGCAGCTAAAGGCAAGGAAGCTAAGGACTTCTATCGTAGAAGCCTAAAAGCTGGTTTTGATGAAGCTCTAGCATATGAGAAATTTATGAAAATGAAGATGCCTGAAGTATCTTCTGTATATATGAAAAAGGTTTATTCTCATAAGGGAAGAGCACGTACTTCAAAAGATGTTACAACTAAAGATATCGCTTTATTTAAGGATATTACGGGATCTGTTCCAGAAAATAAGACAATTGAAGTTGATATTTTTGAAGGAGATCAAAAGTATGTTGAGCAGATTTATCCATCAGCAATTAATGCATCTCCATATATCGCTTCGAAAATGGCCCAGGCCAGAACTGAGAAAATTGAAGACATCATAAGTGAGAATGTAAAGTCTCAGCTAAAGTCTAATACAATCATTGTAGACTTCCCATCACTTTACGCAAATGAGGGATATAGAAACTGGGGATTAAATACTCTTCATGATAAAGCAGTAGAGCTCTTAGATGATAAAAACTTCGAAATAGGATCACGCCATAATATGATGATGGTTGGTTACTGCTACAGAAAACCAGGAAATCTATGTAAAGGTGTTTCAAGACAGACTAATATCTTAAAAAGAGTTGCTGAATATATTGAAACTCTTAAGATTGATGGTAAGTATATTCCAGTTTCACGTCTAGATCAGTCAAAGACAAAAGAAAGCTATCAGGTTTTAGCCAAGATCTTTAACTATCTAAGATCGACTGCCAGAGTATTTCCTGAACTTATAACTAATGAATACGATTATCTTATTGCTCAAATGCAGGCGCTTAATCCACTAGCAAAAGTACGTTTAGGTTACTTAATTGCAAGAGAGGAACTTGAGAGTATTAAGAATGGTCGAGTTAAGACAATGAGAAAAACATCACGTGGGATGCGTGTTGATTATGATTATAGATGTTTTAACAATAACATGAAGAAGTATATCGAAAACCTAGATGAGGCAGCTAAAGTACTTATGGCCGATAAGGTGATAACACCAAACTTCTTAACGAGAAATCTAGACAAAGATGAGTATAAGAAATTATGGAATGATATCTTTGATGAATATAATAAAGATACAACTCAGATTATGACTGCTGAATTACACTCAGGGAAGAAAGCATATGAAGCAATTGAAGGACTATCAAACAAAGTTACAATAGAGCGTTCTCAAATTGAAGATGCTGCACATAAGGCAGTTGAAGGTCGCTTACTATATCAAACACAAGAAGATATCGATAATCGTCTTTTAGAAGAAGATGTTGAAAAAGTAGCATTCTTTAAAGAAATTCTTGCAGCAAAGTCTCACGAGGAAAGAAAAGCTATATTTGAATCTCGTCCACATACTATCGATATCTTTGATGACTACGAATTAGTACATAGTTTTTTAAAACTAAATATGGATCTAAAGACTCCAGTTTATAAAGATATTTTGAAAAGATCGGCACTTGAGCGTCAACAAGAGACATATCGTAAGCTTAATCGTTTCTGTCAAATCGAAGAAGATGATGTTGATAGTTTAAAAGAAAACTTTTATGCGACAGTTAAAGTTCAAGATCAGCTTAATCAGCTTCTTGGAATCCCAGCAGTACCTAAAGAACTAATGGATCGTATGGGAGACTGGAATAGTGATGAAAAATGGGCAATGTTTAATGGTGTTTTTGGATTCCTTCTTGGAATGGGGGCCGTTCTAGCAGCTGGATCATGTACTGTTTTAACTGGTGGACTATGTGGAATTGCTATTGCAGGAGTTGGAACTGTTGGTTTTGGAATGCAGGCAAATGCAATCAGACTAGAAACAAAAGCAAAGCGTAGAGCAGATCGTAGTGAGGACTATGTTGGTGAGATGGCCGACCTTGGATTCACTGATTCAAATGCTGCTGAAAATGTAGCAAAAGGATGGATGGCCGTTGCATTTGAAGTAATTGGTACAATTTCAATGATCTCAATTCTAACGAGAAGTATATCTGTAGGATCGAAGATTTTTAAAGAGTCATTAAAATCAATCGTTAGAAATCGTTCAAAGTTAGGAATTAAAGAATCACTAAAGCAATCAGGTAAAGATGCTTCAGTTATCGTAAATGAATCAGAAGTTGAGTTTGCTAAGCTTGTTTTAGGTCTTAAGAAATATCGTGATGTATTTAAGAATATGCTTTCTGCAAAGACAATGGATGAAGTTGCATACAACTTAAAGAACTTAGATCTAGATGAAGAATTTGTTGAAGCAACACTTAAGAAGATGAATAAAATTGAAGAAAGCTATAAAGCAGGAAGATTATCAAAGTCTACTTATAATAAAGGTATTCGCAATATCGTAAATAGTGTTGAAGAGGCCATTACAAAATCTAATGGTGGAATCTATCGTTACACAAGTGATGTTGTTGTCGATCTAGGCTATGCTGATGTGGATAGAGCTCTTGGACAAACTGTTGCAAAACTATTTAACGGAAGTCCTCTTGAATTGAGACATTACATGAGTAGCTATGTAAAAAGGTTGAATAAGTCGATGTTTAGAAATTCTTCAAAAGCAGCTAGAGCAAGACTTCGCTTAAGAAAAGCAGCAGAAGGTAAGTATCTAAAAGGGACTAACTGGATTGTGCATGCATGGAATGAAAATACAGCTAACCTTGCAAAAAGCCGTCGAGAGTTTTTAAGAATTTATGATGAGTTACAAAGATTACCAGAAGGTGAGCTAGTAGAATATATCTCTAAGAATGCAGATACTCTTACTGATATCTTTATTAAAATACCTCTTAGAAAGAGAGACTTTCCATATCTCTTAGTTCAAGGGGCACCTCACACTGGTGGGTTCTTTGGAAGAAGAGTTCCAGTAATCTCTGCAATCGGTGAAGGTGTTTTAATGAGAAAGATCTTTACAGCTAGAGCTAGGCTTACTTCTGAAGTGGCAAGAAGAACTGCAAGAGAAACACTTGGTCTTAAAAGAGTTCTAATGGCCGAGACAGTAGGTGATTTATATCGTGGACTTGAAGTTTCAGTACTAGAGGCTCTTCCTAAGATGAGTAAGAAGGAAGTAGCTGAAGTGGAAAAGATGATTGCTAAAGTTAAAGAAAAGGCAATCTCTGGAATCTATAATAACCTCGAAAGTGACCGCGCTATTATTCAATTTATGAATAAGCATGGCGTTAGCTTTGACGGACTTAGTCCTGAGCAAATCTTTTCTGAACTAAATAGAATTCTATATTCTCCAAGTGGAGAAGTTGAGAATGCATTATCTCGCTACCTATGGGCAAGTGCTGATGTTGAAGGATTATTCAAGTCACCAGAGTTCACAGGATTAGCTTATAAAGTTATGAGAGATACGATTGAAGAGAGTAATATTGGAAGTTTACAACGCTACCTTAATGCCCTCAAAATCCTACAAATTAAAGATAATGGAGCTTTAGGTAGCGTCGAGTTATTTTAGAAATTACTTTTTAAAACATTTTGCATCATCGCGTAAATATTCAAGTAACGCTAGCTTCTTTTGACGAGCTGCTGGCGTTCTTGCTTCATCAGCTTCTTTTTGAAGAACATCATAGAAAGCATCCATAGTACCTTTTTTAGACTCTTTCATCTCTTCTGCTGTCGCTTTTAGAATACGAGCTAATTCTGTCATTTCGTTATCATTAAAGCCACTTGATAGAAATGAATAGAACTTATGTCCGTTAAAGTTACTAAAAAGATCTACCTTTCCATTACTAACTGATACTTCTTTGATTGCTGAGATCAGCTCCTTTTGTGCAGACGAACCATACTTTTGGGCCGTTAAGAAATATAATAGGGCCTCTTCATCTGTAGGGTTAAGCATTGGCACACGGGCAGACCATCCTTCATTTTTTACTTGAGAATATAATTGTCTTTGAACCTTTGCAGGTGAGTTATATCGAGACATAACTTTAAAGATTCTCGCCGAACTTTCATCTTTCATTTCAGAAAGAACAAAGTCGAAGCCATTATCAGATAGATTCTTATTCACACATGGTGCACATGATAGAATAGCGCTTTTTTTGTATCCATATCTTTGAGACAGATAGACAAAGCTATTAATAGCTTCTTTTAGCTCTTTTGCTTCTGGGTTTTCTTTGGCAAAGACTTCACTAACTTTTTGTAGCCTGGCCTTATCTTGAGAGCCTTTAACCATCATCTTTAAAGTATTAAAGCTAAAGTCCTCTTTTTTTCCTGTATGAGACAGGTCTTTCATTGCAAGATCGAGATTTTTAGTTACGACACTTCTAACTTCAGAGTCTAAAACACCGCTTTTTAAAAGTAGTTGATTTAGTCCCTCGCCAGTCGCTTCAATTAGACTAAAAACAGAAGCGTAAGCCGAAGTGCTCGTGAGCATTAGGGCCATAATAAGCGTGTAAATTCTCGTTGATACTTTCATCAATTCCCCCATCAAGATATATCTAAGATCTTTATCGGCTATTTTTACTCAGATATTTAGCTTGACGCACGTGCTAAGACGAAAAAAATGATAAAAAACACTTTAGTTTCGGTGCCTTACAAGGCTTCACAAGGCTTGAATTAAGAAAATGACTTGGGTACAATGCTAGCTCACTCGGGGGAGAGTATTATGGTAAACTTATTTAGGGTATTAGTTTTATCTACTTTTTTATTGCCAAATCTTGTTCATGCAGAGCTTGATGGTGCAACTGAATCGGAAATTGAAACTTGTCGCCAATTAAAGGTCTTTCTTGATGGAAATGTTGGTGAAGTAGAGTGTCAATCTGAATACCAGATCTACTCTAAATTTGTTGGTAAATACAGCCGCTCAAAAGTTAAATCTAAATATAATCAAGTAAGAATTGCAGCCTTTAATCTTTTCAAGCCAGGTGCTACTCAAACTGAATACAAAGACCACCAACTTGTTGCTCAAATTATTGACCACTGGGATGTTGTTGCAGCAGTTGAATTAACTTCTAATAATGGCCTAAGTAAGAGGCATAATGAAGGTATCGTTGAGTACTATACTTCTCGTCTTGCTCAGATGACTGAGCAAGGAGCTGATCTTTCTGCAAGTGTAACGAGAAATGAACTTGCTCTTATTCGTGAACAATTTGATTTTCCTGGATATATTGAAGTTTTAAAAGAGCTACAAAAACTTGATGCGTCTTGGTCTCTTGTACTTTCTGGAAAGCAGGAAGGAAGCGAGAACTCGACTGTTAAAGAATTAACAGGGTTCTACTATCGTAGTAGTGTTGTTGATTTAAAGGCTACACAATATTGTCGTGATAAGTATGGAAGAAACGGAAAGTACGGCTGTCTACCAGTCTTAGATGAAAAGACTTTTGGCCGTGATGTCGATGGACTTTTCTCAAGAAGGCCATTTCTTGCAACGTTTGAATCAGGTGAATTTGACTTCACTCTTTTATCAACTCACGTTATTCACAACACGCCTTCAGATGAAGATCTTCAAAAGAAAATTCTACGAAATGTTTATGGTGTAGAAGATTATAAAGATATTGGTCCAGGGGTAACTCAGTTAAAATTTGCACGCTTTGCTGAAGTTAGACTTATGGCCGAACTAGTTGAGTACTTAAAGAAGAGTTACTATGAGCAAGATTATATTATTCTTGGTGACTTTAATCTTGAGAGTACAAATGATTACTGGGAAACTTTCTTTAATGACTTTAGAGGGTTGGAGCTAAAAATTGAAGGTGCAACTTCAATGGCCTTAGGTAAGTCATTATCTGATGGAACAATCACTCATGGAACAAAAAGTAATTATGATCACTTTCTTTTTGATCCTAATGAAACAAGAAATTGCAAAGGTAGCAATACTGCAAAGATCTTTAACTTTATTGAAGGTGACTTCTCAAAGTTAATTAATCGACGCTACCTTGTACGCTCAAATGCAAAATACCAATCTCAAACAAGAGATGTCGAAATGTACCGCCTTAAAGCAGGTGGCCGCGAGAAGGTTGAAAATCTTGTGGATAATTACACTCGCTCAATTCAAAATAAGCTAACGGTAAAAAATAATAAGCTAGTACCAAGATTTGACATGGAAGAGAGTCAAAAAGAGTTTTACGATCGAGTTATTGATTCACAGCTTTTTGATAAGACTTATTATAATTACTTAAAAGAAGTTATTAGCGACCATTTACCAATCTATATGAATTGCTCAAATCAATACGATAATGATTAATATAAGAAGGCTTCCATAGGAAGCCTTTTTTCTTTTAAGTTGCTGAAAACACAAGCATTTCAAGCTGTACATGAAATAAACATCCTCTATAAAACTTCCAATTAAAAGGATAGAAACACTCTTTTTTATTAAAATAAATATATTGATTTATTAGAATAGAGAGGAGCGAATGTTTACTGGAAAGCAGTTAATTTATACGTCATTGATCTTATTTAATTTCATCTCATGCCAAAATAGCGAGGTCGCTTCTAGTAAAGAAGTGAATGTAGAAAGCTCTAATCAAATTATTGGTAGTGATGATCGCGCTCAAACAACTGGTCGCTTAAATAAAGAAATTGTTAAAAAAGTTGGGCAAATTAGGACTGAAATTGTTAATCCAAGTACAGGTGTTGCGACAGTAAATACGTGTTCAGGGACTCTAATTAATGATAGCTATATTATAACTGCCGCTCATTGTGCCTTTAAAGCAGAGACAGAAGATCTTTTACAAAACTCATTTTTCTACCCTGGTCTAACAAATAAAAATAAACCAAAGTACGGTCGATTTCCAATTGAGAGAGTTTATTATCCAAAAGATTACTCAAATATTTCACATTATCCAGATGAAGATATTGCTATTATGAAGCTAGGTCTAGACTCTCAGGGAAGAAGTGCCGGAAATAGAGTTGGTACTGCCGGTTATTGGGGTAGGTCTAGTTTACCAGATGGAAAAACTCTAACGATAGGTTATCCAGGTGATAAGCCTGATGGTCAACAATACTTCCAAGAAAATTGTGAAATTGATCAAGCAAGTGACAAACGTCTTGATATTTATTGTGATGTAATAAGTGGCCAAAGTGGTTCACCAATTCTTGTCTACTCTGAAAAGTATGGCAACTCATATATACATGGTGTGATAACTGGAGAAGATAGATATAAGAGCGTAAATTACGGATCATTTCTAACAGATGAAAGAGGGAAAATTGCACAGGCCATTTTCTCCGGAACATTTAGTGAAGATAATGACTTTATCGAAAAATGGGTTTCAAAAGAAATGAAGCATGAAAGTATCATTAATGTTTTGATTAAAAATAATTGTTCATCAAAAGAGACTTTAATTGCATTTGATTATAAGAATCACAAAACCGATAGCTGGGAAGCGAAAGGCTTTTATACGCTTAAACCAGGTGAAACCATAAGGTTTTTTCAAACGAAGAATGGAGTGCTCTATTTACATGCACGGGATAGAAATAGAAATGTGATTATTGATGGTGAACATACGAGAAATGTTCCAGGCTCTGGCCGATTTGACATGAAGAGATATCGAATAAAGAAATGGGGTGACTTTAATATTGAAGTTCCTTGTTATTAGAATAGGCATTTTAGAGAGTTGATGCTTTCTTAAGACGTTCTTAATAAACATCTTTTATTAATGATTTAAACGTTCTACAATTTAGTAAACTAAATTATGGAGCGTTTTTTTGAAGAGTGTTATTTCTTTAAGTCTACTGGTACTAATTTTATTTTCATGCGGTGAAAATGACTATGTTGTAGGAACAAAGTTAAATCCACTAGAGAATCTTTCTGTTGAAGAAGCTTTTCATATGGAGTCTGTTGGCAAATGCTCAGCTAATACTCGTAAGCATAAGGCCATGTCCTTTACAGGTTTAATTACAGAGGATGTTGCTGGAGATCGTTTTGTTGCCCAAGTTCTTATTACATTATATCGCCAAACTAAAACCTATGACTTAAGTTATAGCGAATATCCTTTTCCTTCAAATATTGATCAAAGTATATATTCAACTTCTTTTACTCAGACCTATGATGTTGTGGATAATGAGCTTATCTTAAATAACTTTGGAACAATTAGAGCAACAGTTGAAAATGATAAAATTTCTCCGCTTATAAATATCACTGACGATATCAGGAATATTATTGAGACAGATTCTAAAATTGGGCGCGTGCTCTTCTACTCTGATGATGATGTTGTGAACGAGTGCACTCCGTAACTTTATTTATATTTTATTTGCTGATTTTCTTTTTTCATATACTTTGACTTTCCCATTGCTCCTGAGGCAACTAAGCCTGCATAAACGCAGGCTTGTTGAAATTGTTTTCTAGCTAAAGTGTAGGGGAGCTATAACAGCGTCAAATCTTAGCTTCGCTAAGATGCCGCTGTTATTTAAGTTCTACTTTTGGAAATAAAGCTTCCGGTGGCTGAGGCGTATAAGTTGCGGCCCCAAATTCCATAAGTTCAGTTCCAAGAGCACTTGAACCAATATATTCAAGAGCTGTTTTCGTACACTCTGGAAGGAAGGCCTGAAGCATATATGATGCTGCTGCCATACCGTAGAAACAGTTATAAGCGATTGGAGCAAATGCCGCTTCATCTTTCTTATGCTTCCAAGGCTCTTTATCATTTACGTATTGATTAAGGCTAACGATAAGGTCCCAAATCGCATCAATGGCCTTGTTGTGCTCACGCTTATCCATGAACTCCTTAGCACGCTCAAAATATGGAAGAGCATCGATTTCTTGGGCCACACCTTCTGGCGTGTAGACTTTATCAGGAAAGCTCTTTAGACCTAGTTTGATAACTCTCATTAAAAGATTTCCATAGTCATTTGCAAGCTCAGTATTGTGCTTATCAACTAATTCTTGTTCAGAGAATTTTCCATCACCAGATGATGAAATATTTTTTAGCATATAGTAGCGGAAAGTATCCGTTGGATATTTTTCAAGCATCTCAAATGGATCAACAACATTACCAAGAGACTTACTCATTTTCTTTCCATCTTCAGCAAGTACCATTCCGTGAACATATACTTGTTTTGGAAGAGGAAGGTCTGCGGCCTTTAGCATACATGGCCAAATTACTGAATGGAACCAAAGGATATCTTTACCAATAACGTGCATATCTGCTGGCCAGAACTTTTCTTTTTGATCTGAATCAAGAGCAGAGTAGTAATTGATAAGAGCATCAAACCAAGTATACATAACAAAGTTATCATTACCTGGAACCTTTACACCCCATCCTTGGCTTGGACGAGAAATAGCAAGGTCTCTTAGATCGTCATTTTCAAGGCGAGAAAGAATTTCTTTATAGCGTGCACCTGGAACAATAAAATCAGGGTTCGCTTTTAGGTGATCGATAATCCATTTTTGGTATTCACTCAGTTTAAAGAAGAAGCCTTCTTCTTCTTTGAGTTCAAGTGGCTTGTGGTGCTCAGGGCAGTTCCCATCAGGTGCTTGTGCTTCAGTGTAGAAAGACTCACAAGAAAGACAGTAATTACCAGAGTAGTGCCCGTGGTAAATTAATCCCTTCTCTTCAAGTTTCTTCCAAAGTTCAACACATGAATCTTCATGACGCTTCTCAGTTGTTCTGATGAAGTCGTCATGACTAATATTTGCTCTTGTACAAAGGTCTTTAAAAACTTCGACATTCTTATTAACGAATTCAAGTGTATCAAGACCTGCATCCTTGGCCGACTCAATAAGCTTTTGTCCGTTTTCATCTGTTCCAGTTAGGAAGTAAACATCTTTTCCAAGGAGTCTATTCCAACGTGCGTATGAGTCAGTTACAATCTTCTCATAAGCATGTCCGATATGAGGACGCCCATTTGGGTAGTCGATAGCTGTTGTTGCATAGAATGTATTTTTCATAGTTTATCCTTTAACTACAATGTTACAAATTCTTCCCGGAACGTAGATCTCTTTAACAATTGTTCCCGTGATAAACTTTGCTACTTTCTCATCGGCCTTGGCCTGTGCAAGAAAGTCTTCTTTTGAGATATCAGCAGGTACATCAATTGTAGATCTCGTTTTACCATTTACTTGGATGGCCATTGTGATTAGGTCATCTTTAGCAAGCTCAGGATCAAAGGTCGGCCACGGAGCAAGTGAACAAGAAGTTGTTTCACCTAAATTTGCCCACATCTCTTCAGCAGCGTGTGGAGCAAATGGAGAAAGAAGTCTTGTAAATGCTTTGGCCGTCTCAACTGAAACCTGACCAAGTTTAATAACTTCGTTATTCATTACCATCATTGCTGAGATCGCTGTGTTAAAGCGAAGGTTTTCTACATCTTCAGTAACTTTTTTAATTGTCTTGTGTAGGTGCTTTAGAACATCTTGATTCTTCTCTTCACCTTCGTAAGTATTTTCTGGGTTTCCATAGAAAGTGAATGATTTTCTAAGGAAGTTAAATACTCCTTTTACACCTTTTGTTTGCCACGGCTTAACTTTTTCAAGTGGCCCCATGAACATTTCATAAAGTCTAAGAGCATCTGCACCGTATTCTTTGATGATATCATCTGGGTTTACAGTATTTCCTTTTGACTTACTCATCTTCTCACCATGCTCATCTAGGATAAGACCTTGGTTGAAAAGTTTCTGGAATGGCTCTTTTGTGGAAACAAGTCCAAGATCAAATAGAACCTTGTGCCAGAAGCGAGCGTAGAGTAGGTGAAGAACAGCGTGCTCAACTCCACCAACATACAGATCGACTGGCATCCAGTATTCTTCTAATTGCTTATCCCATGCAACTTCAGAGTTCTTTGGATCAATGAAGCGTAGGTAGTACCAACAAGACCCTGCCCACTGAGGCATTGTATTTGTTTCACGTCTTGCTTTCTTGCCTGTCTTTGGATCAGTTAAGTATAACCAATCATCAATGCGAGCTAGTGGTGACTCACCAGTTCCCGATGGTTCATACTTTTCAACTTCAGGAAGACCAACTGGAAGCTCATCTTCATCAAGACATCTTACAGTTCCATCTTCAAATTTTAAAATTGGGAATGGTTCTCCCCAGTATCTTTGACGAGAAAATAACCAGTCGCGAAGCTTGTAGTTAATTTCTTTCTTTCCGATATTTTTTTCTTCAAGGTGAGCGATAACTTTTGAAATCGCATCTTCTTTATTTAGCCCATCTAGGAAGTCTGAATTAATATGGGTACCATCTCCAGTGAAGGCCGCTTCATTAACGTCTCCACCTTCAAGGACTGGAAGGATTTCAAGGTCGTATTTCTTAGCAAATTCCCAGTCTCTTTCGTCATGAGCTGGAACGGCCATGATCGCTCCTGTTCCGTACGAGATTAGGACATAATCAGCAATCCAAATTGGAATCTCTTTTCCATTAAGAGGGTTGATTGCATAAGCGCCAGTGAAAACACCGGACTTATTCTTATTTAGATCCGTTCGATCAAGATCAGACTTAAGGGCCGCTTCTTTGATATAGGCTTCAATATCTGCTTTTTGATCTTCAGTGGTAATTTTTGCAACTAGGTCGTGTTCAGGAGCTAGGACCATGTACGTTGCACCAAAAAGAGTATCTGGACGAGTTGTGAAAACATCAATTTTCGAATCTGCACCTTTTACTTCAAAAGAAACCTGTGCACCTTCAGAGCGACCAATCCAATTTCTTTGTAACTCTTTTAGAGACTCTGGCCAATCAAGATCATCAAGATCTTCGAGAAGACGGTCTGCGTATTCAGTAATCTTTAACATCCACTGCTTCATTGGTTTTCTAACAACTGGGTGGCCACCAACTTCAGATTTTCCATCGATTACTTCTTCGTTAGCTAGAACTGTCTTAAGTTCAGGACACCAGTTAACAGAAATCTCATCTTCAAAAGCTAGGCCTTTATTATAAAGTTGAGTAAAGATCCATTGAGTCCACTTATAGTAATCAATACTTGAAGTTGCGATCTCACGATCCCAATCATATGAGAATCCACAAGCCTTTAGTTGTCTTGTGAAGTTTCCAATATTTTCTTTTGTTATTACATTTGGGTGAGTTCCCGTTTTGATGGCGTAGTTCTCAGCAGGAAGTCCAAATGAATCCCAACCCATTGGGTGAAGAACATTGTGCCCATTCATTCTTTTAAAACGAGCTAAGATATCTGTTGCTGTGTATCCTTCAACGTGACCAACGTGAAGTCCTGCACCTGATGGATAAGGAAACATATCCAATACATAGTATTTAGGTTTCGTTTTGTCTGTTGAGTCGGTTCTAAAAGTTTTGTTGTCTTCCCAAAACTTTTGCCATTTTGGTTCAATCTCACCAAAGTTGTACTGCATTAAAAGCTCCTGAATTTACTTAAGTTTTTGTGGCCGAATTATAAACCCTATAATGTAGAACGTCCATGTATTAGCCGTGCGTTATTGATGACGCGCAAGGTAGTAAGATTTGAGCTTGATACCTTTACGATTGCCAAAATCAGTCAGGACAATTATACTTAAGCCATTAAAAGTAGATTAATTTTTGGAATGGAGAAACGATGTATCGTTTAGTGCTATTTTCCCTCACTTTAGTAGGGCTAGTTCTTGTTATGAACTTATCAAGTTACCAGAGCGTTGAAGTCAACAATGAGAAATATAATTTTGAAGCAGCTGAAAAAGCTCATATTGCTCACTTAAAAGAAGTTGAAGAACTTGCAAAAATACACGCTGAAGTTACAGCTCCACCAGTTATCACTGATGAAGTAATCGAAGAAAAGACAATTATCCCTTTAGATACTCCACAACTTGAAAGAGCAGATAAGCTTTATAAGCAATGTATTGCATGTCACGCTAAAGATGGTTCAGGGAAAGCCGCTAATAAGGCACCTCGTATTGGTGGACAAATGGAATGGTATATTGAGAAGCAACTTCTTGATATGAAAAACGGAGTACGTGTTAACCAGCAAATGTTAACTATTGTTAAAAAACTTTCCCCAGAGGATATTGCTGATTTAGCAGCCTATCTTTCAAAGATTCCATGGGGTGGAGTTAAAGAAGAATAAAATTCAAATCTAAATAAGGCCGCTTTAAGCGGCTTTTTTTTTGGGAGCAATCATGAAGATATTTTCACTATCGCTTTTAATTGTCTTAGTTGCCTGCGCTTCTAAACCTAAACTCTACCCAAATAAGGCCTATCAAAAATATGGAAAGGAACAAGCTGATCGAGATATCTCTCTTTGCATGGATAAGGCCGATGAGTTTTTAGAAAGTGAGCGTGGAAGGCAGATGATTCGTGAAGGTGGAAAAGGTGCTGCATGGGGTGCTATCGTTGGTGCTGTAGCAAGTGCTGTCTTTGGTGGAAATGCTGGACGAGGAGCCGCTCAGGGCGCAGCTATTGGCGGAGCGAGTGGTGCCGCATCAGCAGGTCTAAGTGAAGATGAAGTAAAACAGCGCTTTGTTAATCGCTGTCTTGCAGAAAAAGGTTATGAAGTAATTGGGTGGAGATAGATGACGCTATATCGTTATAAAGGAATTGAACCAAGTCTTGGTGAGGGATGTTTTGTCGCCGACTCAGCAGATGTCATAGGAAAGGTCTTTCTTGGAAAGAATGTTTCTCTATGGTTTCAAGTTGTTGCTCGTGGTGATGTGAACGAAATACACATAGGTGATAATTGTAATATTCAAGATCTGACAATGCTTCATGTTGTTGAAGATATTCCGTTAATTATCAAAGAGAATGTTAGTGTGGGCCATAGTGTAACTCTGCACGCGTGTACAATTGAAGAAGGCTGTCTTATTGGAATGGGGGCCACTGTTCTTGATGGTGCTGTCATTGGAAAAAACTCTATTGTAGCAGGGGGAAGTGTTGTTCCTCCTGGAAAAGTTTATCCCCCTGAGAGCTTTATTATAGGTACTCCTGCTGTTGCCAAAAGAAAGCTCACACCAGAAGAGGTGAATACATATAGTAATCATTATAAGTCTTATCTTTTAACAAAAGATGAGTTTTTAAATGAAGTCGAGCCTATTTAATCTTTAGGAGAGAGTAGACCTTATCGATGAGATCATCTCTTGAAAATGGCTTTACTAAAACATTTGTTACACCAGAATTAATAACACTAACCATTGAGCGATTATCTAAAAATCCTGAAATAAGAAGATACTTCATTTTCTGATACTTCATTGATTTACTTGCAACATCGATAAAATAAGTTCCATCCTTATCAGGTAATTTATAATCAATAATAACAAGATCAAAGTCTTCATTTCTAAGTTTTAAAAGTGCCACACTTACCGTATCAGCAGTAACAATATTTTTAAATGCACCAGTTTGTTCTAAAAATGTTTTGATAAGAAAGCAGATCTTTTCCTCATCATCAACAATGAGAACAGAAGGTTTTTTTGCTAATGGTGGACTTGCCGGAGACATTGCCATTAGTTATTCTCCTCACTCTTAATTCCAAGTAAATCTAGAATATCTTCTTTTTCAAAAGGCTTCTCAAGGAACCCTTTTATTTCCTGATAACCTGCTATCAAGTTCTTTTGAGCTACACCTGACATTATAAACACAGGTGTCTCATCTCCTTGACTAGCTAGCTCTTTTGCAAACTCAACACCATTCTTCTCAGGCATATCATAGTCTGTGATGATGGCATCTACATTTGTACCCAATAGAAGTCTTTGAGCTTCAATTGCATCGGAAGCAAAGATAAGATTTACTGGCCCATCTTTAAAATACTTTGCAAATAAGTTTAATATTTGTGGTTCATTATCAATTACTAGAACTCTTTTGAAATCTAAATTGATACTAAGTTCACTATCTGTAAATGAAGTCGTCTCCATTTTTGGAAGAGTGATTTCAAAATTACATCCGCTATCAGAATCCACAAGCTTTAAACTACCTGAATATGAATCGATAATTTTAGAAGAAATAGCAAGGCCAAGCCCTGTACCTTCTCCAACTTCTTTTGTAGTAAAGAAAGACTCAAATATTTGATCTTTATTTTCTGCATTAATTCCCGGCCCATTATCAATAACATTGATAATGTGGCAAACATCATCTTTTGTAATTGTTATTGTAATAGTAGGAGAGGCTACTTTAGCGTCTACAAGGGCGTGGATTGCATTAGTTACTAAGTTAATAATAACTTGCTCCATTTCAATTGGGTTGGCCAAAATAATTGAAGACGATTTGCAGTCAAATTCAACTTTAATTCCATCTTGTTCGAGTGGAACTTTCAAAAGACTAAGAGATCTTTCAACTACTTTTTCAACAGAAATGAATTTCTTATTACTATCTTTATTGTGTAGGAAGCTCTTTAGGCCTTTTATAATTTTTGTAATACGATCGATAGAGTCTTTAGTATCGTGAATACTTCCAGTGATTAGATCCTTTGATTCAATATTCTCATTACTAATTAAAGCATCCACTAATTCAAGGTTTCCTGATGCGATCGTAAGAGGATTTGAGATCTCATGTGAGATCGTAGCAGTAATCTCTCCGATAGTACTTAGTTTATCGGCTTGAATAATTTGGTTATGTATCTCTTTGAGTTCTTCAATTTGATATCGATATTTTGTATAAAGATTCTTTTCAATACTTATATCATTAAAGCAGACAATCTTTTCATCATTTGCCTCAATCGCTTTAATAATAACGTGGTAAAAAGTTTGATCGTCAAGATAGATCTCTACTTCTGGACCGACTTTTACACCTTGAATATCATAGAGAAAACTTTCAATTTCAAACCCTGTAAATAAGCTTCTAAGTTTTGGTCCTTTCTTTAAAATTCGTGGTGACTTCTTAAAGAATGAAGCAAAGTAGTGATTATAATAAACAATTTCATTGCTCTTGTTTACAACACAGATAGGTTCAAAAATTGAATCGTAGAGATTGTAGTTGCTCATATTAGCTCATCTGTTTAATGAATTGAAAGTATTGCGCTTCGATAGCATCAAACTCAAGTTCTTCTCCTGCATCATTTTTCATAACAGGTGCTTTATTATCAACAACGTCACTAGTATTAATTAGAATCATTTTTACTTCGTCAGTTGATTCTTCGTAATATGGAGCATAGAAGCTCTCAACATCAATACCAGGCTTGATAAAGCCGTGGACCATATTAATTTGTTCGATGACACTTTGTGGACAATGAGAGTAGGTGATCTTGCCAGATAATTCACCTAGCATATTGATCCATTCTCTAATTCCACATGAGTTTATCATTTCAACATTATTAAAGTTGATATGTAACTTCTTATCTTTCAAATCGAGAATAGGCTTTAGATCAGCATCCTCGTCAATTCTTCCTGTTAGATTAACAATGGTTGTGTCATTTTCTGTTTTGACTTCAACACTTAAGTTACTCATAGTTTTATTCCTTTAAATTATATAAGTTTATTGAAGGTATTCTTTTACTAATATCTTTGTATCTTTTGTTCTTCTCAATATAGACATAGAAGTCTGTTGATTCAGGGTTTTGAACAACTTGCAAGCGATCACAATTTTGCAAGATGAAGTATAGTCCTAGTCCTGCTCCACGGCCCTCTTGCCTTGGTTTCTTCTCTTTAGCTGCTCGGTAAAGGGATGAAACAATTGAGGATTTCTTCACTTTAGTATAACTCTTGTAGTGGATAATAATCTTGCAATCATCTTGAGAAAGGCGTATTTCTCCCTTTTTTTGGGTACTTGTCCTATGAAATATATCATTTGTGTAGAACTCGTTGGTAACTAGATTTAGTTTACTTGAGATGCTCTCGTGATAACCTTCGAAGTCAATATCTTGAAGAAGCTGTTGAAGGCTTTTATCAAATCCATCTTCACTTTCAATAGTTACTTTATTTTGCACCTTAGGAGCGATACGACTTTCGAGATTATTTTTTTGTTCATCATTTATAAAGTCCACGACAGATTTAATTTCATCTTTGAGGCTAGGGGAGTTTGCAATAATATGATTTGCACCATTATCAACTAGATATTTTAAGTTAATAAGAGTGTCATAGCGGCTGATAAAAATATCACTGGCCTTTTGAAGTTCATCTCCAATTGCAATATTTTGATTTGGAGAGTGGAGATTGAGATTTTCAATTTCTTCAAATTCTGAATGTTGGATATTTAACTTTATTCCCATAATTACATCACTTTACTTCAAGACAAATTAACGTTAGATCATCATCAAATGAGTCAGACCCTCTGTGGTCGTATACAACAGAAACTATTGTATCACGAATTTCTTTACTTGTGTTTTGTCCATAGGTCATAAGGATCTTAAGAAGTTTTCTAAGTCCCCATTGTTTACCCTCACTATTTTCAGCTTCAGTAATTCCATCCGTCATATAAACAAGAAGCTCACCGGCCTCTAGTTTAATTGTTTCATAAGAGTATGAAGATTCGTTACTTTCACCAAGTCGAGGTCCTTTAGCATCAATTAGTGGAATAATATCTGCTTTAGTGATCTCATTCCTTTTTGGAACTTTTAATACTTCCAAGTGACTGGCGTTTGTATATGAATACTCTCTTGTCTTGGTGTTGTAGACCGAAACAAATGCTGTGAGAAGAATTTTATTATTTGAAAGATCGATGACCTTATTTAAGTACTGGGTGATTTCAGCTGGAGAAATAAGAGATGTCTCTTCTTCTAGTCTTATTTTAATACTATTAAAAGCCGAATTAATGGCCGATGTTAGAAGCGCTGCTGGTAGGCCATGTCCTGTAGCATCTGCAATAATTGTTATGATAAAGTCACCAAATTCATGATGTCCCCACCAGTCACCACCACATTCACTTGCTGGTGCTGCATAAGAGCTTATACGGACAGCGTTGGTTTCAATGTCCTTAGGTGGAAAGAACTCTTCTTGGACAAGTTTTGCAACTTTTACTTCCTCGTCTAAACGGGCCTTCTCCTTCATCTTTTCAATATAGTCTAAAATATCGCGAGACATCTGGTTGAATGAATCACCGAGAGTTCCTAGTTCATCTTTTGTTTTAATTTCTACTGTTGACTCAAAGTCTCCTTGTCCAATACTTAGTGCACGTCTGTAAAGTTTTTCAATAGGCTTTGAAATTGTTCTCGATAATAAGACGATAATAATTGTAGAAAGTGCGATAATGAAAATGGCAAAATATAAAGCTCTTTGAGTTAAAAACTTTGTTACTGAAAGAGCATCTGATTCAGAGATAGTGGAAACAACAGAAAGCTCAAAGGCCTTTGTTTGTGCTGTTGATATAAGGTAGTCATCATTGTTGAATCGAACCTTTTTAACAATATTATTTCCTTTGAATTCATTCTTATCATACTCACTTAGCCCAATAAGATCATTTCCTAGGACTAGTTTTCCATTTTGAAAGACGAGAGTATTATAGGTGCGGTTTTGTGAGAGTAGGTTATTTAAAATATTGGCCTTAATAACTATGGAAGCAAGATTGTCTTTAAACTTTTTAGTGAGAATAACAAATTTTTCATCTTCAAAAGTAAATGATGCAATTGAATCATTCCTTTGATTCTTTGGTATGGCCAATTTGAATTGGTTCTCATCTTTATCAAAGTCGCGATTAATGATGAATTCGCCTTTTTCAAGGTAGGCTAGAATATACTTTGTTTCACTAATTGCTTTTGATTTAAGCTTTTTGTTTTTAATAAGTGATAAGTTTTGAAGATCAGAAGTAATTCGATTAAGAGTATAATTGAATTCTTTTGCTACACTCGTAACGTTAAAGAGCGAGTTCTCGTAGAGATATGCTTTCTTATCTTTTTCAAATAAGTGCGTCGCATACTTTGTCAGAAAAGCAATAACAACAATCAGCAATGCAGTATTTAAAGTAATCAGTTTAAACTTGATCGGAAAGATCGGTTTCTTGCCCATTATTTACCTACGTAGAAGTCTCTTAAATATTTAGATACAATGATATTAACGATTTGCGTCATGCGCAAGAATGAGAAAAGAGTACCAGTATGGAAAGAGGATAGTGGGACGAGTTAATTCACTATTAGATACATTCGTTATCTTAGTATGTATTTGTGTTGCCGCCTTTGCTGGCAATCAAGTTTTTAATACTTCATATTATCCACCGATAATTGGTGGAGAGCGCATTACTTTAGGCCAAGTCTTTGAACTTCGAAATGATGTCCGTCGCAGAAGTTTCGATAATTTCTCATGGCATGATCTTGGAAGTAATGAAGCCTTATATCATAATGACCGAATCTTTACGGACAAGGACTCCACAGCTGAGCTTGAATTTAGTTCTGGAAATCGACTGAAAGTTTCTGAAGAAAGTCTTTTTAAAATTACGCAAGATACTGATGGAATTAATCTTAATATTGAGCAAGGTGTAGTCTTTGCTACATTAAGTAATTCTAGTGAAGCATTTGTTGTAAAAGTAGGTGATCAGATTTATGAAATCAAGTCAGATAGTTCAAAGATTAAGATTTCAACAGATGGTAAGAATAAAGAACTTTCAGTATTAGAAGGACAGGCCAAGGTTCGCCTTGGAAATCGTGAGGAAACAATTGAAAAAGGTGTTCGTGTACTTTTAACGAATGACTCTTATACGGTAAAGAAAAGTTGGCCAAGCGAGTTTACTCCTACTGATGGTAAGCTTTTCTACCTTGTTGAAAATAATCAAGTGAAATTCAATTTCAATGAAGATGTAGAAAAACTACATCTTTCAAAAACTAAGTCTGCATTTGAAAATGGGGAAGTCTTTGACGTAACAAATAATCAAATCGTAATAAAGGACTTAGGGCAGGGGATTTATTACTGGCAGGTTTCCAATGATAAAGAGGTTTCGACTGAGAAGTCATTTGAAATAATATTTGAAGAGATTCCAATATTTGAGAATTTAGAAAATGAATCAAGATTACTTGTTGGGCAAGAAAAGACAATTTATACACAGTCTTTTGATTCAATCGATTTTTTCATTAATGATGAAATTATTGAAGATGTCGATTATGATGATGGCGTTTTAAAAATTAATTTCGATGAAGTTGGCTCTTATAAATTAAGCTATCGTAATAAGTCCATTGAACACCCATTTGCTTTAAAATCAAAAAGTCATTTAATTGAAGTTATTAAGGCACCTGAGAAGATTGTTCTTAAAAGACCGTTTAATGGTGAAGAATATTATTTCTACCAGAAAGATCTCGTTGAGTTTAATTGGGAAACAGCAGATCTTCCTGAGGGACTTGAGACTTATCTCGTTTTAAATGGAAAGAGACACCTAGTGGCCGGTCAGTCTTATAAGATTCCTATTGAAGAAAGTGGCGATTATGAATGGTCCCTAGAGTATTACTTTAATGGCGAAAAAGTATCAGCATCTGATGAGAATGAGTTTAGTGTAACATTTGATAATGATAACTCCGCTCTTGAAAATGGACGAAAGGTAGTCGTTAAAAAGCCAGGAGATATGATTGACCTAACTTGGGCAAATAAAGCTGCTCCAGGAGAGCGCTCTTTTCAGGTAGAGATTTCAAAAGATCGTAGCTTTAAAAATATTGTTCAAGAGATTGAAACAACTGAGGCCAATACAAAATTACTTATTAAAGAGCTTGGTGTTCATTATTGGCGAGTGAAAAATGAGTCTGGAAAATTTGTTCCTCCAGTAAAGATTATAATTGTTCCTCCACCGCCACCGCCAGCACCGAAGATTAAAAAGATAGAAAAGCGTGTTGAGATGAATCAGTTAGGGCCATTTGTTGGAAGAGTTTTGAATTGGCTTATTCCTGTTGCTCATGCAAAAGACGATATTGTACTTAAGTGGGAAGCTGTTAATGATGTAAAAGAATATCGTGTACAAATCCTTGATGGAGATGACATTGTCGTCGATGAGAAGGTGAAAATAAATCGCTATGAATGGAAGGATTATTCAGTTGGACATTTTCAATGGCGTGTATCTGCTATTGATTATTGGAACCAAGAGAGTGAATTCTCGTCTAAAGAAGACTTAATTGTTACAAAGAAGTTTGGTGGTGCTCAAGGCATTAATTTATTATCACCTAGACATGGTAAGAGATTTAAGAAAGACGATGTCATTGAACTTCAATTTGAACAAGTAAGAGGTGATAGGTTCTATATCGAATTCTCTAAAGATCGCTTTTTTAGAAATATTAAAGAAGTTAGTTTGGGGAAGGCGACGTCTTATCGATTTAAAAATCAGCTTGAAGAAAGCTTTTACTGGAGAGTTAAAGCAATAGAAAAAGGTGATGTCATTTACTCAAAGAAACGTCGAATCGATATTAAAAAAGAGATTAAAGAAAATAGAATCTCTAAATCAAAGCCTAAGCTAGAAAAGAGTGAAAGAGATACCCATTGGTTTGTAGGGTTTAGTCCCGAATTATTAACTTACGATATTATTAGTAATTCAAAGAAACTAGAAGTCGATGACATGAATCTAATTTCTATCATTGGTGGTTATAAAACAAAGATTAAGGACTATGATGCTAAGTTTTCTCTCAAGCATTCAAGTGGAGTTGTTTTTGAAGATCTAGCTTTTAATCGTACACGTCTAGGGGCACAAGTATTAAGCCCTTTAAACTCTGTCGCTGGGCTTAAGTATGGAGTCGTCACTCAAGTTGAATATCGAAATGAACTAAGTGTTCTAAGCGACAATTCTATTGAATCAAATGCAGAGTTTTACCTTAACCTCGCTCCATCTCTTAATTACAAAATAGGTAAGGTTTCAGCTGAGCTAAATTACTTTATTCTAAATTATTCTGGCCTAAACTTTGAAGTTTCTTACCAAATAAGTGATATGTATCAGGCATCTTTTAGCTATGAAGACTTTAGCAATAGCGACATCGAATCCAATCAGCAAAGTATGGCCTTTAATCTTCAATACAACTTCTAGGAAATGTAATTTATTGAATGGCCATAATACTGGTCAGTTTATAAGGGCATAAATCTTCATATTTACACCTAAGTAACTGAAATCTAGAAATTCTTAGGCCATTTCAGAACCTCACCGAACAGCCACTTATAATAAGACCAAGTTAAACTTAACTAGTGAGGGCTATTTTGAGGGGTAATAAGAAAAGGCCACATTCACATTTATATTTGTTGAAGACGTTGGTCTTTATACTTGGGATTTCATTTATCACATCTTCTTGTGTACCAGAAAGTCTTGATGACTTAGTTGATGTACCAGGGGCAGATCTACCAACATTACCAAACCTAGATGTTGCCTGCTATCAGGATATTTATGCACCTAAAGAAGAGGATATAACGAGAAATATTGATATTCTTATCATTCCAGATACATCTGGTTCTATTATCGAAGAAAGGGCCGACATTGCTGAGGGATTCGATGCCTTCTTAGATGTTATACCTGCTGCTGCGGATATTAATATTGCAGTTATGCTAGGACACGGTTCAACCTCATCTCATTTTGGAAAACTTTATACAAAAGGTACTGAGCCAACGATTCTATCTAATCGTTCTTTAACAATTGAAGAGATCAAGACTCATTTAAAAACAAAGATGCAAAATCCAGCTGGAGATTATGCAACCGATGGTGGTGAAGCTGGTTTAGCTTCTCTTAATCGTGCTCTTGATGCCGACTATTTTGCAGCAATTCAGGAACAAGGATTCTTTAGGCCAGATGCCGCACTTGTTATTGCCTTTGTTGCTGATGAACAAGATATTTGTGCAATTTATCCAGATGGTGTAACTCCTGTCGCTGACCCACAAGGGGGAGAGGATCGTTCACGTTTAGTTGAATGTTTTGATGGTGAAACTCAAGTTGTAACGCCAAAGAGTGTTTATGATAAATTAAGTGCTCTTTATAATGACCGCCCACTTGTTACTGGTGGAGTAATTTATAATAACGCTTCAACAATGCCATTTGGTGGAGAAAACGAAATTGGTTATGGTTATAAAGAGTTTGTTGAATTCGGTGGTGGCTTCACTGTTGATATGGCAACAGGTGATTATGGTGATGGACTATCAAAGTTAGGTACACTTGCCATGACTCGTATTGATCCTATTAATGACTTTAATTTAAAAGTATCAAATATTGATACTAATACAATTCGTACATTTGTTGATGGTGGAGAGGTTCAGTATTCATATGATGCAGAAACTAATATTGTCTCTTTAAATGATGAGAGAGGACCTTTTTCTACAGCGGCAGTACAATATTGTGAAAAGCCTCTTGTAACAAAACAAGTAATTCAAATCGTTGCTGGTGGTAACCACTCTTGTGCATTATTAGCTTCTGGTGAAGTTAAATGCTGGGGAGATAATACTTATGGCCAATTAGGGCAAGGTAATACAGAAAGAATTGGTGATGATGAATCAATTGATTCGATTGCTCCAATTGATTTAAGTGGAGAAAAAGCTCTTCAGGTCATTGCTGGTAATCTTCACACTTGTGTCTTAACAGAGTCAAATAAAGTTAAGTGTTTTGGAGATAGTGCCTATGGGCAGCTAGGGATGAGCTCTACTGAAAAGTTAGGCGATGATGAGCCTCTGTCTTCTTATGGATATACTGATATTGGTGGAATTGTTAGAAAGCTATATGGTGGAACTTATCATAATTGTGCTCTTCTAACGACTGGTGATGTTCGTTGTTGGGGAATGAATACATTTGGCCAACTTGGCACAGGTGACACTGAAGCGATCGGAGATGATGAACCTGTATCTACTGGTAGTCTAGTCGACTTAGGTGGTAAGGCCATTCAAATGGATATTTCATCGATGAGTTTCCATGCATGTGCAATTCTATCTGGTGGAACATTAAAATGTTGGGGACGTAATTCTCACGGACAACTTGGTCTTGGCCATTTAAATAATGTCTTAACGCCAGTGGAGCCAACATATACTCCAAAAGGAGTTATCGCTGTAACAACGGGAGGGATTCACTCTTGTGCTCTACAGTCTGATTCAACAGTATTTTGTTTTGGTAATAATAACTTTGGGCAACTTGGTTCAAACCCTGGTGAGTCAATTGGTGACGATGAGACAACAGAGTCTCATTCAGCTCTTGATTTAGGTTTTGAAGCCGCCTCAGTTGTTGCTTCAAATACATCAACATGTGCTATCTCTAAAGCTGGAGAAGCTAAGTGTTGGGGTAGTGGTGCAATGGGGAAACTTGGACAACAAGACACTTCTAATATTGTAGATGGACTTGCCCAATTGCCGGCCATTGATCTAGGACTAAGTGTTTCTCAAGTATCTGGTGGTTTCCATCATCACTGTTTCTTATCAACAGATGAAGGTCTTGTGAAATGTATTGGTTATGGGGCCCATGGTCAGCTAGGTAATGCTAATACTGATGATATTGGGGATAATGAGTCTCCAGCTTCAATTAGCTTTCTTAGTCTCTTTGATATTTAATCCAATCATTAAGATTAAAAGTAATAAGGCACCGAGGATCGTTTGATTCTTCGGTGTCATGTCTTCTCTTACGGCACACCCTGGTTCAATTCCTGAAGAAAGTGTTTCTAAACTTGTTGCTCCGTGAGTAATGATTGTAGGACTTGGTGAATATGAGCCACCGACTCCCGTTATTGTTCCATCGAGATCATCGAGTCGAATAATTCCATCTCCACCATCTCCACCTGCTCCAGCAAGGGCACCTCCTGCGGCACCACCTGTTCCACCATTTGCAAGTAGGGCAGAGTTTAGTTCAATATTTAAAGATGATTGTAAGAAGATGACTCCACCTGCTCCTGCACCTGAGCCACCAGATTGGCCGTTTGCTGAACTTGTTCCTGGTTGACCATTTCCACCTCTTACATCAATTTGTGCATTGATATAAATATCACCGCCGGCGGCAAGATGAAGTGCACCACCTCCTGCACCACCTGGTGTTCCACCTGGTTCAGTAAAAGTACCACTACTTTCACAACCATCTCCACCGTTTCCTCCACCGGAGCCACCTCGAATCTGTGTCTCAAGTGAAAGGGCCGAGTCATAAGTTGTGGTTGTTGATCCAGGGGCACTCATTGTATCAAGCCCATCTGTTGGCCCTGATGCCTGACCTACGCCACCATTTCCACCGAGGTTAACGTGTGAGCCTCCGGCACCACCACTTCCTCCGATATCAGCAAAACTAAAACCACCACATACCGCATTTGTAGCATCGCCACCTTCAGCTCCAGCAACAACTCCGCCACCAGCGGCTGCACCACCAGCTGTACCTAAGAGAGTTATTGTATGATCAATGGTCGCATCACCTTGAACCTTAATAATTAGTGGGTTTCCATCAGAGACTGTAATAGCTCCAGTTGTTACTAGAGAGGTACAATTGAATGCTGTTCCCGATACAGTTGATGTAACACTAATTGCACCACCAAGGGAGCAAGCTCCATCAGAACCATCACCAATATCAATTGCGGCGAAAGTACTTGATGAAATTAGTAAGAATATAGGTAGAATAAATCTCTTCATTGAAGAAATTTTAACATATCTTAAGGATTGCTTTAACTGGGAAGGATTGTGTTAGTAATTGCCTTGATAGAAGTTAAAACGGATATTTTCTACTTGTTTACGGCCTTGGTCGTAAGAGAAGAAGCTCTGTTTTTTCACTTGAGAGCGAACTTCAATGCGCTTCTTTGCTCCATTGGCGATAAATTCAAGATGAACATTATCATTAGTAACTTTTAGGTATTCACTATTTCTTTCAATTTTAAAATCACCGATCTTGCGGATAACTTTTTCAATAATATCCATATTTTCTTTAGCGCTGGCCCCTATCATTTTGAACGGCATAATATAATTTGGAGACGAGTCTTTTTCTAAAGAAGAGAGGCAATTTTCAATGGCCGGACAAGTGAAGTTGTCGATACTTGATGACTCTTGAATAATGAATTCTTTTGCACATGAAACTAATAGCAATAAAGTCATCAAGTATTTCATTAGACCAGTCCTTCTTTTTTTATCTTAACTAGAACATATGGTTGAACAATTAAATATTTAAACTCTGTATTATTCTTTTCCCAAAGTTCAATTTGCTCGTCAGTTGGGCGATACATTTGGCCATCAGCCAACCACTTTTTAATATACTCAACTTGATCAGATGCCATTGTGTATCCGACAGCTGGTAGTTCAAGTTCATCATTAATCATAAAGAGGGCCTCTCTTTCATGGTGAGGTTTTAAGATGTCCCATCTTGCGTCATCAATTTCACTTGTCAGTCTTTCTAATAAGTTTTGATTATTCTCATCGCTCATAATGATCTCATTGAATCCTTATCTTCTTTTATTATTGCTAGTAACTTTTCTTCAGTATCAATATAATTAGAAGTATGCACTTTCTTAGCAGCATCGATTAACTCATCTGAAATATCTTCTTGGTCGAGTTCCTTCTTAATTAAAGTAAAATATTCGCGCTCATTCTGATTCTTTCTTTCTTCTTTCTTACGATAGTAAGGTGTAAGTATGAATAAGAAGGCCAAAATGGCGATCATTGACCAAACAATATGATATATCTTCAACTTTTCTCCTCTAGTGTTTTGATGCAAAGTAGATGTACGCCCTTAAATATACTATGTTAGAATTGCCTTGTGAATGATTTAAAAAAACTCATTATATTGTCACAAAATGGTGATCAGGAGGCTTACCGCATCTTTCTTGAGGCCATTTCACATATTGTGAAAAAGATCGTCTCAGTGAAAGTTTTTAACGAGTCTCATCGAGATGATATATGCCAAGAAATACTAATGAGTATTCATCATTCACTACCGACGTACTCACCCGAACGACCGGTGACGCCATGGGTAAATTGTATCATTGAACGAAGAATTATTGACTATATCCGTAAGTACTCAAAATTAAAAGAAAGAGAAGAAGAGTTTCAGGAAGATGTCACAAATCCTCAAGATCTTACGAATACAGGAATAGATAGTATTGAAAAATTGATTATTAACGAACAATTATCAGTACTCATAAACAAGTATTTAACTGAGGAGTTGAAGCGGCCATTGCTCATGGCAAAAATTGAGGGCCATCAAACAAAAGAGGTGGCCGAAACTTTAGGGATCACTGAGTCAGCTGCTAGAACGAGAATATCTCGCGCTATGGCAAAACTTAAGAAAGTCGTAAAGTAGAAGTGGGAATATTATGAATGATAATAAATTAATAAATTCATTAGTTGATGACTTGAAGCCAATTAAACCACTACCGGCTCCATGGATTCGCACTCTTGTTTGGATGGGATCACAAATTATTATTAGTGTCGTAGCGATTTATCTAAGTTCTCCAATTCAGCTAAAGTACATTTCAAATATACAATTTCTTTTGCAGGTCATCGTTGCCAATATTGCTCTGCTTGTAGGGGGCTATCTCGTTTTTGCTAATTCGATACCTGGGCTATTAAGTGAAAAAAAGAACCTTATTTCATTTATCCCGTTCTTACTTTTATTTTTATTACTGGGGATAAATTACTTCTTTCCAACAAACTTTCCAGTAGAGGAACATCATCGTCCACATTGTTTACTGGAGCTTAGTATTTTAATGGTAATAGGCTTTGCGCAGAATTATTATATGCTTAAGAAAGGCTTTATTGCTTTTGAGCGCTCAATGCTAACACTGAGCTTTCTAACAAGTGCTATGATTCCAATTATCATACTTTATTTTGCATGCTCATTTTCAACTGAACACCTCTTAGTATCACATTATCTACCGGTTGCAGTGATAACAGGAGTTGGAGTTTTATTTTTAAAATTTAAGAATAAAAAAATGTAACAAAACAATAAATAATTTCGAACAAGGAATAGAGAATATAATTTTATATTCTAATAAGGAGAAAAAAAATGAATTCAAAAAAATCACTACTAATGGGTGCTGCTGTTGCTGGTCTTATGATTTCTTGTACTGGAACAGAAAAGAAGATGCCTGAGGTATCTGCTAACGAAGTAATGTGTTACGGGGTTAACTCTTGTAAGGGTCAAGGGGCTTGTCACGGAAAAGTTGATGCATGTAATGGGAAGAATGGATGCCAAGCTGAGACTAAGTGTGGTGGTCAAAACTCTTGTAAAGGTAAAGGTTTAATTAAACTGACTAAAGAAGAGTGTGAAGCTAAAGGTGGAAAAGTAGCTCAAAGATAAACTAAGGTTATATTATGCATAAATATGGTGTCGGTCTTAGACATACTCATTTTCCATTCTTAGAAAAAGAAGAGAACTTGAACCACTCCGAAGTCGAGTGGTTCGAGGCCTTATTGGAAAATTATATGGAAACAAAAGGTCGCCCATATAAGATGCTTGAAAAAGTGAGAGCGGATTATCCCATTGCATTTCATGGGGTCTCTCTTTCAATTGCCGCAGATGAAGACCTAAACCTTGATTATATGAAAAAGGCCAAGGAGCTCTATGACCAATTTGAGCCCTTTGTCACAAGTGATCATATGTGTTGGACGGGGCATGCTCATTCAAATCTTCATAACTTACTACCATTTTCATATACACAAGATAATCTCGATCGCATTGCTGATAAGGTGATGAAGGCCCAGGACTTCTATGGAAGAGAGATGACTTTTGAGAATCTCTCGGCGTATTTTACTCTTAAAAATTCAACGATGAGTGAAGCCGAGTTTTTAAATAATCTTGCTAATAAGACAGGTTGTAAAATACTCTTAGACTTCAATAACGTTTACGTGAATGCCATTAACCAAAAGTTTGAAGCGCAAGATTTTTTCGAAACGATTGATTCGAAGAATGTTTCCCAAATTCATCTGGCCGGCTTTTCTGATTTAGGCACTCATCTCTTTGATACTCACTCTCATCCAGTACATCAAGATGTATGGAAATTATTTAAAAAGTATTGTCATAAATTTAATGTACCAATCCTTTTAGAGTGGGATGAAGATATCCCTGATTTTCCAACTCTTGAAAAAGAGCTTTTAAAGTCAAAGGAGATTTATGAACAACAGTAAATTTCAAAATGACTTTTTAAAAGGTGTTATTACAAAGGATATTTCAAAAGATATTCTCGAAGAGATGATACCAATAGGAGAGTTATCGAGTTCTCAAGTGATGGAAGTCTATCAAAATGATTATCGTGCTCGCTTACAGGAAGTCCTAGGTGATAATTACGAAGCTTGTTGGTTTGTTTTAGGTGACGAAGACTTTCTAAGTTATTCATATGAATACGTGGAGGCAAATCCTTCAAGTTTTACCAATCTCCTTCATTATGGGGATGACTTTCCTGAATTTCTCGCAGAGAAGGCCAATGATGTTAGTTTTATAAAGGATCTCGCTGAATTTGAACGTGCCTTTTGGCATCTCTTTCATCAAAAAGATTGCTTACTAAGTTTTGATCCTCAAAAATATGGAGAGGCCATCTTTGAACAAAGGTTAAAGCTAGTTCCTAATTCATATTTCTTATTTGAAAGTGATGTTGAACTTTCACAGCTTTGGCAAATGCGAAAAGGTGACGTTGATAAATCATTCAATGAAATTCAAAATAAAGAATACACTCTTCTCTATAAGAATCATGAGCGTGTCCAAATTCAAATTTTATCAGAAGGACTTTACTTATTACTTAGAAACCTTGAAAAGTCTCAAACAATATTAGAGGCAGTTGAAGGTATTGAAGAAGAGAAGTTAAGTGATCCAGCGATATGGTCAATTTTCTTTGGCTTCATTTCCTATATTAGTAAGATCGAATTGAAATAAATCATTAGCAATATGTATACAATCCTCAGTTACTGGAGATGAGATTATGACTTCTTCTTTTGTGAAGGGATGGATAAATCTAAGCTGATAAGAATGGAGAAAGATTCGATAGAATTTATAATCCTTTCTAAAGATATTATTAATCGAAGAATGTCCGTATTTCGTATCACCTACAAGATTGTGCATTCTTCTTGAAAAGTGTTTTCGAATCTGATGCTGGCGACCTGTGAATATCTCAATATCAACTAAGCTATACTCATCATTTGATGTAAGAGTTTTAAATGAAGTCTTGGCCTCTTGTAGTCCCTTGTCTGTTTTAATGGGGAAGTCATAGACACCTTCAGTCTCAGTAACTCCCTTTACCATTGCAATATAGTGTTTTGAAACATTCTCACTATTCCATTGTTCTTTCATCAGCCGAGTCGCTTCCTTACTCTTTGCAAAGAGAACGACTCCAGATACTGGCTTGTCGAGTCTGTGAATTGGAAAGAGGTAGAGATCGGTCTGCTTCTTGAGTGATCTAAGAAGGCTGCGACGATCCTGGCTTCTCGCCTTAAAAGGATGTACTAGCAGATCACTTGGTTTCGTGGCCGCAATATAGTGCTCATCTTCAAATAGAACTTGGATTTTCTTTTTCACCAAATGTTTATACCAGACTTTAACTAGCTAAGTATACGGATTTAAAAGGATATTATAAGAAATATAAGGTTTTGGCCAAGATGTGACCGATAAGTAAGTTATGAAAATTGTGTCTCTAACGTCATTCTTATTACTTTTTGGCCTGTCTTCATTTGCAAATGAGTCTGGTGTTATTTATCGCCATGAAAAGATACAAATTGAATATGATCGAAATGAAGATAAGTTCATCTTTAAAAATGGAAATTTTTTAAAGGAATACCCACGTTTTCGCTATCGCGATATGATTTTGGAAAAATTCATTCAAGTCCCAAGTGAGGATCGCCAGAAGCTTGAGGAGCGACTTAAGCTGATTAAGAATACATATCGAATGGGGGATGCTGCTCCTGAAGAAGTTCTCTCTTCAGCTCTTTCGGATTTTGAAACCATTAATAATGCTAAAGATTACGATTGTGGAGATTCAAGAATCTCAATCAATGAAGAGAGTCCAGACTTTGTTGTTGATATGGAAATTCCAAAGATTGAATTAAAGAAGGATAGTTTTCTAGGTCTTGGAGAACTTCAATCTGCAGAATTTGAGTTAAACACTAGTAATGATAATCCTCTGCATGGTGCACTAATGTTTGTTGGTGTAACTGAGTATGAAAAGAGGGATACGTTTGAAGGAGATGACCGAGGCTTAACCTTTGGAGCAAAACCTTCGGCCAGGTTCAAATATGAAAATGGAGAGTTATCTATTAGTTACAGTTCTAAAGTCTATACAAAGCTAGTTTCTAAGCCTTGTGGAATAGTTGAAATTGGTGGACTGATGTATCAAAGACATTGTTATCAGAATGAGGACGGTACTTGGAATCAAGAAGCTTTGAATCGAGATGATTTAGATATCAAGGTTTATCGTCGCATTGGTGATGATAAATCTACTTTTGTTGAAGTTGGTGTTGGTATTACAACATTTGATGATAAAGGTCTTGCAGCATCGACTCAAAGAGGATGGCATGAGTTAACTCAAGAAAATGGGACTGTTCAGTATGAGAATGTTGAGCATATGGAACGAGTGATGTCTCCTAAAGCAAATATAAGAATAGGTAAAATCATTGATCTAACAGACCCTGATAACAAAGTCTCCCTTTCTTCTGAGGTTTATACCGGAGGGCAAGTCTCTTATATCGGTGGAAATGAGAACTTTATTTCAATCGGTGGAGATTTAAAAATTAAAATCAACAATGATGACAAGTCGAAGTTTCCAATTGTTGAGACGCGCTTTTATTACGATGCTCAAATAACTCAATTGAATGAAGTTAATGAAAACTATGGAGTCGAGGCGAGAGCAAACCTCTATGAAAGAGATAAGTCGAGAGTGTTTTTTAAAGTTGGAATGGGTGTTGAAGATGATTATTATAATCGTTTATATGAACTTTATGGACAATCTTTTGTCGACGATCGTTTAGACCTTCAGCATTACTTGGGAATCGGCTTTGAACAAAGGTTCTAGGGATCTCTCCCTAAAACCTTGCTTATATTTTTACTTACTTTCTTGATATAAGTGAACATCTCTTTGAGGAAATGGTATTGAAATTCCTTCGCTATCAAAAGTTAATTTAACTTGTTCGTGTAGCTCAAAGTGAACAGTCCAATAATCAGCTGATTTAACCCAAGGTCTAACCGCAAAGTTAATAGAGCTATCTGCAAGTGCTAGGACAGCAACTACTGGTGCAGGATCATCTAGAGTTAGAGGGTGATCATTAACTAATTTATTAAGTATTTCCTTGGCCTTCTTAATGTCGTCATCATAGCCAATCCCAAAAACAAGATCCACTCTTCGCACATCTTCAGCAGAGTAGTTAACAATACTTCCTGATGATAGGCCACCATTTGGAAGGATTACTCGCTTATTATCTGGTGTGTTTAGACTCGTACAAAATAATCCAATCTCTCTAACTTTCCCCGAATAACCTTGGCCTTCGATAAAGTCACCAACTCTAAAGGGCTTAAAGAAAAGGATGAGAACGCCACCAGCAAGATTTCCTAGAGCATCTTTAAGAGACATACCGACAGCAAGACCAGCGGCACCGAGTAGAGCAACAAAGCTTGTCGTCTTAATACCAACCATACCTACGACTGAGATTAAAAGACCTACCTTTAAGGTAATGCTAATGATTGTTACGATAAACTTTCTAATTGAAACATCAACTTTCTTTTTAGTTAAAACCTTTTGGAAAAACTTCTCAATATAGCTTATAAGTTTTAAACCAACGACAAGTACAATGATGACCTTAACAAGGATAAACCCATATTCGGCCATTAGCTTTGTTACCTTTTCAATATTTGCTTCATTTAATAATTCGTTCATCATCTCTCCTAGAACTTTGCAATCAGACTAAGTGTTGTCTTATAGTCATGCTGATCGCGACCTTCTACTGGCTCATTCTCATATTCCCATAGTACAGCTGATTTTAATGTAAATGTTTTATTGATTAGTGTTAGTAGTGATGGTTCCATTTTTACAATATAGTTTTCACTATTTTCTAAACTTGGAATATATTCTACCCAGTACTTTGCTTCAATTCCTTTAGTGTAGATATAGCTAACTTCAGAATATAAACGCAGTTTATGCTCATGATTATCTGGTTCGTCTTGAACAAAGTTTTCGCGAGTATAACGATAACCTGCTTCAATTAAGACCTTTAGTTTCTCTTCATCGACTAATTTATATTGAAGACCAATATCGATGTTATTTCTGGCCCAAAAACCTTTGAATTGATCAGACTCAAAAAAGTCTGCAACAAAGATATCAAGGCGAGAATTTAGGTCGTGATCAAATCTTAAAAGAGCGGTCCAATTATCATCATCTAAAACACCATCGGATTCTCCACGTGAGTATGATCCATTAAGTGTGAACTTATTCTTTGGCCATTTATAAGAATTTCGAGTGGCAAATTCATAAGTCTTATTATTTGTATTTCCACCTGAAGTGATAAATGTCAGCTCATCTTCCGAAGTGAATTGCGCAAATGCGCTCGAAGATAAGATTGTAGAAATTAGAAAAGCGTAAACTATTTTAAACATGTAAAATCCTTTATTTATGTAAGTATTCTATATTTATTTTTATAATCATTGGTCTTAAAACTGTCTAATATAATTAACTCAAATTTACTTTGACCTAACCCTATACAATGTGATGCAGGGTAGTTAATGAGTTAACTTTGTTTTTAACTTCCAAAATACGATGAAAACTGCCAAGTATCTCAGTGTTTAGATAACCATTATTTGTCAGTGATGATTGCCTTGATGAAATATCAGATAGTTAAGTAGTTAACTAAAAAAGTCTATTAAATGAATCAAACATGAGGGCAAAATGGGTCTTCATTTGTAGTAAATGCTTTAACCAATTAAAATCAAATTAGTTGATAAGACGGAGATAGTTTTAATGGAGTTGATCGAGCCATTTTTGAATGCGTTGCTAGAAGTATTTAAGAAGCAGTTAAATATTCCTCTACTAGCTGGAGAGGTAAATCCAAATATTGAGTTTTCTGAGGCATTGGAAATTGTAGGTCTTATAACGATAAAGAGCGAAAGGATAACAGGGGAATTAGCAATCTGCTTTCCTAAAAACAGCTACCTAGCAATTTATAACCATATGTTCTCTGAACAAAGAAGCGAGATTTCAGATGATATCTGTGATTCTGCTGGTGAGTTCGTAAATATGGTATTAGGACAAGCTAAGGCCGATATCAATAAGATCACAGGCTTAACAGTTGAAAGAGCAACTCCTGAAGTCATATGTGGTGAGAAGGTTGATGAAAGTCGAATTACAGGGCCTCGTACAGTGACGATTCCATTTCAATTACCTGGCGAAATGAATGAGAAGAAATTCTATATGAGTCTTACCATTGATGAATAATTACTTTCTTTGAATTAAATAAAGTCCATCTCTTATTGGAAGCATTGTTTTAAAAAGATCATCTCGAGATTCAACGTAGTCATTGAACTCAGCGATTGCATTTACTGACTTATCCTCACTTGGCATATCATCAGTTGCAACACGTCCTGCTCGTAAAACATTATCAACCACGATAACGCCCTTTGTAGAAAGTAGCTTAAGGGCAAATTCAAGATAATTCTTATAGCTTCCTTTATCTGCATCGATAAAAACTAAATCAAAGCTTTGATCAGTTAAACTTTCTAGCACCTGGTTTGCATCACCAAATAAAGCTTCAATTTTTTTACCATGTGGACTTTTATCCCAATAAGATTTTGCAAAAGTATTTATTTTTTTATTCTTATCAATAGTTATCACTTTACCGTCTTCTGGTAAGAACTCGGCCATCGAAAGAGCTGAGTAACCAGTAAAAGTACCAATATCGAGAATATTCTTATACTCATTAAGATTAATGAAGAAGCCCAAAAGTGAAGCAACTAATTCACCAGAGATCATGTGGCCAAGAGGATGCTTATCCTTTGTATAATCTCCAAGTTGAACACATAGCTCACTTGGAGTATTTGATTTCTTTAAGCAATATTCTTCAACTAATTCTAAATTTTCCATTGAAACTCGATTAATTTATTACCACTGATCTCATCGCACACGCTTGTTAATTCTTTTGAGAGAAATAACATTGAGATATAGGCATTGTATTTAATGATATATTTAAATCCAGGTGAAAGGTAGCGATCAAGACTCTCTTTGAGCTCCAAACACTTAGGTATTTGTGTCATATAAGACTTTTCAAACTTAAGTTGCTTTTGCCCTTTTTGTCTAGGGGAATTTAATATACTAAGTTACATAAAATTCACAGCTTAGATCCTAATCTCTCTTTGTTTACTTTTTCTTATTTGGTTGTTTATTAGAAAAATTAGAGAATTTTAAATATCAATCGGTATAGTGAGTATGAAAATATTAATAATTAACAAAATAACCCGATGTTTTTACTAAAGTTTTGTGCCAATAAACCGATAAGATGCTTTGATGGAGCAGTTTTTAAATAATTTCCTTTTGGGGTCTTCAATTCTTTTACTACTAAGCGTGGTTTTGAGTAAGTCCTCAAGTCGATTTGGTCTACCTGTTCTAATCCTCTTTCTTATTATTGGAATGCTTGCTGGTTCAGATGGAATCGGAGGCATCAATTTTAGCAATTTTGAACTAACTCATTCATTAAGTCTTGTTGCTCTTTGTTTAATAATTTTCACTGGTGGATTTGAAACTCCATTTAATAAAATAAAGCGCGACTTTGGTCGCGGTGTGGCCTTGTCCTCTCTTGGGGTTGTCTTTACAACACTCTTAGTTGGTGGCTTCACTCATCTTATCACTGATATTGGAATATTAGAGTCGCTTCTTATCGGTGCCATTCTATCAGCAACCGATGCAGCTGCAGTCTTTTCAGCTTTTAAAGATCCAAATACCCAAGTAGGTGATGTTAAAAATATTTTAAGATTTGAATCAGGAAGTAACGACCCGATGGCCTACTTTCTTGTTTCCGTTCTTCTGGGCTTTATTGAGCAGGGGATTGGAGATGTAAAGGATACCGCCTTTCTACTTTTTTCAAATCCGGCCATTGGACTTGCTGGTGGATGGGTTATTGCTCGTGCATTTATCCTAATTAATAATGTAATAAAACTAGACTACAATGGCCTATACCCTCCATTAACAATAGCTGCTCTCTTCTTAGGTTATTCTGTAACTACAAAGCTAGGTGGAAATGGTTTCTTGGCCGTCTATGTATTTGGGATGATTATTGGAAACAAGAAGATCCTACATAAAAACTTGCTAACACTCTTCTTTGATGGAATGACTTGGCTGTCACAAATCGGACTATTTGTTATGCTTGGACTTCTTGTATTTCCAAGCCGACTACCAAGTATTGCTCCAACTGGTTTGTTAATTGCTGTCTTCCTAACTTTTGCGGCCAGGCCAATTAGTGTATTTCTTTGTCTTGTAAAAAGTCGTTTTAACTTAAATGAAAAGATCTTTGTTTCATGGGCAGGACTTAAGGGTGCAACGCCAATTGTTTTTGCAAGCTTTGCGGCAACTCACATGGGGGAGCGTGCTCACACTATTTTTGATATTGTTTTCTTCGTTGTTATTATTTCTGCCTTAATTCAAGGCTCAACGTTGAAGATAATGGCAAGAAAGCTTGGGCTTATCGTTGAGCAAGAAGATGAAGCGAATTTCCCTGTGGACTTAGAGCTACTTGAGCAAACAAAGCACGGTATCGTTCAACTTGAAATTAGAGAGACTGACTTTGCTGTTGATAATCGTGTTGTTGATCTTGGTCTACCAACTGGCTCAGTTGTACTCTTCATTAAGAGGCATGGCGCTTTTATTATTCCAGATGGTGCCACTGTATTTGAAAAAGGGGATAAAATTCTTTTAGTAACTAAACTAAAAGAAGAATTAGAAAAAGCTCAAGAGTGTTTTATAAAAAAAAAGATTGAAGATTTGATTGAAGAAGTTGATGATACGGAGGAATTAAAAGTGGCCTAAACTTAGTTAAGTCACGAACTAAAGGATATTTGTGGAAGGAAGAGATCTTACACAAGGATCTGTCATCAAATCTTTATTTAAGTTGTCAGTTCCAATTGTTATGGCAAATTTTTTACAAACGGCCTATCAGTTGACTGATACATTTTGGGTGGGTCGCTTAGGGACAAATGCTATAGCCTCACTTTCACTTTCATTTCCAATTTTATTTCTATTAATTTCTATGGGAGCAGGCTTTGCTGTTAGTGGAACGATTTTAGTTGCTCAGTACACAGGCCAAAGAAATACACCGATGGTTTCTAAGGTATGTCTTCATACCTTAATTATTATACTCGCTACATCAGCTCTACTTGCTGGGATTGCTTATGCAGTTATTCCTTATGTTATTGAGGCGATGACACCAACGGTAGAGATTCAAAAGATTACAACATCATATCTTAGAATATCATTCATAGGTCTTATATTTAGTTATCTTTATATGATGTTCCAGTCTCTTTATCGTGGTGTTGGAGATGTGAAGACTCCTTTTTATATTGTTCTCTTCTCTGTCATCTTAAACTTTATAATTGATCCGATTTTAATTATGGGATGGGGCCCCGTTCCTGCATATGGTGTTGATGGAGCTGCTTTTGCAACTATTTGCACGCAGGGGCTTTCTGCTATTATCGCCTTATATCTTTTAGCAAAAGGAAAAGGTGGAATAAAAATTAATTTTAAAAAGATTGATTTTGATTTCACTCTTGCTAAGAAAATTATTAATCTAGGTTTCCCTGCTTCTGCTGAACAATCTTCACGTGCACTGGCCATGACAATTATGACTTTCCTTATCGCTACTTTTGGAGATGTCGTTCTCGCTGCATATGGAATTGGAATTCGTGTATTAACTTTAATGATTATTCCTAGTCTTGGCTTTGCCATGGCAACATCAACTTTAGTAGGACAAAATATTGGAGCAGGAAAGATAGAGAGAACAAAAGAAGTTACCAGTAAAGCATTATGGGTCATCTTTATTGTTCTAACCATTGCTGGAATTGGATTCTTTATCTTTGCAGAGCAAACATTGCAAATCTTTGTCCCTGGAGAATTTGCCGTCATTAAAGAAGGCGCAGTATTTATTCGCGTTATAGCTCTAACTTTTGGACTCATAGGTGTTCAACAAGTATGTTCCGGTGCCATGAGAGGTGGGGGAAGTCCAATGATCTCGATGATGGTGGCCATCATTTCATTATGGGTAATCAGATTTCCTGTTGCTTATCTTCTTTCAAAACATACTCAATTAGCTCAAGTTGGAATCTATTTCTCATTTGTCGTTGGAAATATTCTAGGTGCGGCAATGGCAATTACAATTATCAAGAAGAATAGATGGATAAAGAACCTAACTGATGTCTTTACACCTCAAGAAAATAAGGTGATGGAAGAGGTTATTAAAGACGATATAGGCTATGAGTAGTCCTTTAAACGTCAACATTCTTTATTAAGTTTCGATCATTTCCTCCGATAAGGAATCTAGGGGGAGATGTGAGGTTATTCTTATTTTCATTGTTATTCATGCAATTATCGATACTTGCAGAAGAGGTTATTCCAACTTCTTACGAGTCAGATCCAGAAATTAGCATTGAATGTGCCCCAAAAGATGTCTTACCAGAGATTCAAATTATTCTTGATGCAATTGATGATGTTTTTGAAGTCACAGATAATATTTATCGTGGAGAAGAATGTAATTTCTTTGAGGACTTTAGAGATCAAGGTGTTCCTGAAGATGCACTAAAGCAGGCTCTACTTTATTATCGAAATCATAAAAATACTTTTAAAAATAAGAATTATATTTCAATTGCAGACTATTCACAAAGCTCTACTCAAAAGCGCTTCTTTCTGTTGAATATGAAAACAGGAGAAGTGGAATATAAGAAAGTTTCTCATGGTAGTGGCTCACTTGGTGGCGTGAAGTATAGTGACGCTACAATCAAAGATGGAAAAGTAATAAAGTCTTCTAATCATAATGGGATGATGAGACGTTGTCGTATCCCTCAAAACTCGCGAACAAGACAAAAGCATGACCAATGGGCAATGACACGTCCTGGCTTTTTTAAAACTGCAAACTTCTATATGTCTGCTTCTCATGACGAAAGGGTTAAGGGTCAAAGAGGTTGGCCAACTTTTAGTGTGAATGGGCGAAACTATAATGGCATGAGAATGGAAGGGCTCGTTGATGGAGTTAATGATAAGGCCATGTCACAAGGTGTTGTTATGCATGAAGCTTATTATAATCGAGGAAAGGTTATGGGGCGAAGCTTTGGATGTCCTGCCTTTGTTCCAGGTGAAGGTCGTGATGTAATGGAGAAAATTAGTAATGGCTCCCTCTATTACTCATACGTACCAATAGAGGGATGCCGAGAAGATCATAAGAAAGTTCTGGCCGAAGTTGAAGGCTGGCAACAGATGTGTAATTAGCCTTTAGTAACGTCCAAAGAATTTCCAAACTCAAGTGTTCTAATAGGAAATGGGATGGTAATTCCATTTTCATCATAAAATTTCTTAATAGTTTTTACAGCTTCATGACGTGCCTGAAAATATGCATTCCCATTATTGTAGTGAACCCAAACTCTAGCACTTAAATTAATTGAACTATCGCCAAATTCTTCAAAGAAGACTTCAACCGGAATATCATCAATACGGCCATTGATTGAAGATAGGGCATCTTTTGTAACTTGCTCGACCTTATCGAGATCATCGCGATATGAAACACCAACAGCTAGATCAACTCGTCTTCTTGGTGTACTTGTGTAATTGATAAAAGGCTTAGTGAACATATCTTTATTAGGAATAAAGACCTCTAGGCCTTGGAAAGTTGTTACACATGTAATTCTAAATTCTATATTTGTAACTTGTCCGATAATAGTATCGATTTCAATGATATCTCCTAATTGGTAAGGTTCGCGGTAAGCGATAAGAAGACCTGCTACGAAGTTTGCAGCAATTTCTTGAAAGGCAAAACCAAGAGCAATACCAATAACCCCAGCACCGGCAAGAATTGAAGTAACAGTCTTTTCAAGCCCCATTATTTCAAGAGCTGTAAAGACACCAATTAAAATGACAACGATATTTACAATTGAACTTACTAAGTTATTTACAGATCTCTTATAAGAAATTTTTGGAAGTACTTTATTAACTCCCTTTCGAATCACTCCCCCTAGATAGAAGAAGAAAATAAGAACGACAAAGGCAACAACAAGATTGGGAATGTTTTTGATAACGGCTTCATACCAAAGAGAAAGCTTCTCTGTTAGAAGTGAAATCATTTTTTCGTGATTAAACAAATTAAACTCCATTTTAATTTATATCTTAATGATAACGATAAAATTATGAAAAATAAAAAATCATTCTCATAATTTAATTATTTAATAAAAATTTGAGAAAGTTTCTTTTTATAAATATTAGAAATAACGCGCGGTATCCTAAACGGTAGAAACTCAATGATCAGCTTTTTGAGAAACTCGAGATAATTAGCATTGCGATACCATGAAAGACTTGAAAGTGAGTCGATCATTGGCCTATAGCCTTCGTTTATGAGCTCTTCAATACACTTTGAGTTATTAAGACGATTATACTTACTAAGATCCAGGGATAGGATGATATCTGCATCTTGAATTTGTTCTCTTGTTCTTAAGTCAATTGCAATATCCATAGCATTGCTAATTATGGCAAATGTATCATCTGGTTCTTGGTATTTTTGTACACCATTTAAATCAACCGCAACGATAATTCCAGCACCCATTTTATAAAGAGGTGAGACGGGAACATTCTCCGTGATTCCTCCATCGACGAGGGTTCTTCCTTCTATTACTTGAGGAATGAAGGCCCCTGGCACACATACTGAAGCACAAATTGCATCGGCTAAATTTCCTCTGTGAAAGATTACTTGCTCACCTGTTGAAATATCAGTTGTACAAATTGCAAGAGGGATCTGTGCATCTTCAATATTTACATCTCCCAGGTCCTTGATGATCATTTCCCTGATTGACTTTGTACTAAAGAAGCCTTTCTTTGGAATAGTCCAGCTTATTGAATCTTTATAATTTAGTTTCTTTGCAAGCTCTTGGAAGTCTTCATAATTCTTTCCAAACGCATAGTAGGAAGCGACAATTGCGCCAACACTTGTACCAGATACGTACGATATCTTGATATTTTTTTCTTCAAAAGCTTTAAGTACACCGATGTGGGCAATTCCTTTAGCAGCTCCACCGCCAAAGGCCACACCAATTTTAGTATTTAGAAAGTTCCATCTCATAGTCTAATCTTAACGGAATATGAGGAACATCTCTACATAAAATACCAATTCCTTTTTCTTGAAGAGAGCTAGCCTTTTTGTCGAGATATCTTGCAAAGCTTAATGCTGAGATATTCATCTTAAGATAATTCTTTAGAAGCTTTTGAGGTGACTTAAGGCCAAGGCTCTTGGCATGTTCTATATAGTAAGGAGTTAGATATGATGTACGCCCAAGAGATTCAAGGACGTGTTTAAAGAGGCAATTATATGGCCCATATTTGATCTCATTTGAGAGTTCTTCTTCGATAAAGTCAGTAATATGGTGAAATCTGTCTTCACTTAGCATCTCTTTTAGATTCTTTTTAAGGTCTTTAGCTCCTATGCTATCTATTTCATTGTACATAAGAGTTGGAGGAGCTTGTTTACCTAGATAGGTCGGTGACTTACTCATTTCAATGAAATCAAGACAGAGAATTGGAATACCTGCTTCACGATAGGACCTAAGTTTCTTATTTAGGCCTTTTGAATAAAAGTGGGCGATTTTTTCAGCAAATATTAATTTATTTGAAATGGACTTACTTTTATTATTTGATATTGATGCATAGAGGCCTCTACGCTGGCGATTTTGTTCAATAGCTTCTTTTAAGTGCTCACTAAAACATTCTGATGCAAAAATTATTTGTCCTGAAATAATTGTGAAAAATAAGAGAATTTTACGCATCTTATACATGTATTATGTTTAGCATTGCTTAATGCTAGCGTCCATCAAGGCTAGAAGATTTTCAGGGTGCAGTGCGGGGGGACTGGAGGCTCTTCTCATTGTATAATTTGTGTAAATTCAGGAGTTTAACATGAAATATATCAAGCAAGAGGAATGTTATTTAATTCGTTTATATAAAGACGAAGATTTATTTTCTGCTCTCGAAGAGTTTGCAGTGGCCGAAGAGCTGTCAGCGGGAATGCTCAAAGGTATTGGGGCATTAAAAGAAGTTGAGTTAGGTTTTTATCACCTTGAGACAAAAACGTACGACAGAAAAGAATTCAATGGAGATTTCGAATTATTAAGTTTGGATGGAAACTTATCATATCTTGATGGAAGGCCATTCTTTCATATTCACACAGTATTAGGTGATGAAGACTTCTCTTGTAAAGGTGGCCATTTATTTAGAGCAAAGGTTGCAGTTACTACTGAAATTTATTTCTTTCCAATAACACAAAGAATTGAAAGAAAAATGGATGAAGAGATAGGCTTAAATTTACTTTCTCTACCAGAAGCATTTTCACGCTGTGGAATTAAGGGATAGGAATTAGGACTGAGAAGCTGTTATTTAAGCCACTTGGTAAAGCGGGCGTGATTACTTAGTTGTTTATTCTCTCTTTTAATTTTGAGTCTAACTCTTTGTTCAAGACTTAGTTCACTATAGATTGGCATATCAAGTATTCGACTTTTTGTGCCAATCTCTAAAGTTTCTAAGTCAATATACATAAGTTGATTATTCGTTACAAAAAAGTAATTTAATTCCCAGTTCCAGTAGTAGCCATATTGAAGAACAAATTCATTAAGACGTTGTTGTAGTTTTTTTGCCTGGCCCGAAATTTCCTTATCGATTTTTTCTTCAACAAGTCTTGTTAATTTTCCGTTTGGAATATCAAAGAGCATTAGAGATTGCGTTTCTTTTAGAAAGGTTGGCAGTTCAGGAAAATCACTGGAAAAATTTCTAAGCATTTCATGTGATTTTTTTTCAATTTCATTTTTTAAAAGAACCATGTAGTTCTCTTTCTTATGCTTCATAAAAAAGAAGTAATAACTACGATCATCAATGTATAAGGATACTTGATCAAAGCCTAGCTCTGATTTGATTAATTCTCTTTCGTTCACAGATATGTCCTCACTCTATAATAGAGTATAACACATATCTACTTTGTGGGATGGGCCTTTCTAGTAGAGAGACCAAGGATTTTATAAGCTGGGCATACTCCTAAAACCCCTGTTATGAGAGGAATTAGACCAATATAGCCCCAGTTACTCTTGGGACCCACAAAAACTAGCGATAATAAGACTAAACCAGCTACGATGCGAAGAATGCGATCTGCATTTCCTTCATTAGTTTTCATTTTAGGCTCCTTTGAAATAATTCTTATTATGAAATCTTTATTTCATATTAATATTAATAAGGTTTAAAATTTCTTGATCTTTTATGCCCTCATCCACCCCGTTAGAGAAAGTCTTGGCATATGAGCAGTCAGAACTTCATGGGGTAAGTCTTCAGAGATAAAAATTAAAAGTCGACCTTCTTTTGGCCGAATTGTATCAAGAACATTTTCGTGATGATTAAAATCATAGAGAACAACCTCTCCACCATCTCCATCATTCATATCATTTAGATAGAGAATAACACTTAGACGCCTCAAACCTCTTCCTCGATGCTGATCAACATGCTTCTTATAGAAGGCACCAGTATCGTAGAAGGCAAAGTGGCCCTCATAATTTCTAATCCCGAGATAGAAGAGAGGGTTTAAATAATCTTTTAATTGGTTAAGAAAGCTAAAATATTCTTTCAAGGCATTAGTCTGCTCATTTGTATCAGAAGAGATCCATGAGATTTTATCTCTTCGGATATGCTGATCGAGTCGTTTTGTGAGTTGTCTGCCAACTCTTGCTTGATCAAATTCACCAACTTCAAAACGACTAAGTGCTTCATCTTTTAAAGCACGCACTAGTTCGTTATTAATGAGTGTATCACTCACATAGTATCGATTCTTTGCTAGAGAATCGACAAGCCTATCAAGCTCTTTCATTTTAAATGTTCTCACAAGGCGCTTTATCAAAAAAGGCACCGAAAAAAGTGGCAGGAAGGATGGCCACTAAAACTGGATCAGAAAACTGATAAGAAGATTTATGCTGGAAACCTATCTAAGTCAATAAAAATGTAATAGCATTAAATAAAATAGGATCGATTATGATAAAAGCACTTTCTCACTTAGTGATAACATCATCAGATGTTATTAATATTTCAAGGTTTTTTACGGCCGTCTTCGAAGTTGAGGCCCATTTTGCAAATGAAGACTTCGCTGACTTTGTTCTACCAGACAAGAGTCGCGTGGCCTTTTTTAGGCCAGTGGGCAAGGCCAAAGACTATTTTGAACTCATTGATAATCCTGCTCAAGTCTCTTACGGAGTTACGGTTGAAAATGTGGACCAATTCTATGAGCAGCTTATGAACTTAAAGTCTGAGTTTAGCTTTGAAGTGAGTGGAGAGCCAAAGGATCATCCTTGGGGAGAAAAGAGTTTCCTACTCATTGATCCGGACAAAAATCGCTGGGAAATTACCCAATCTCCTAGTAAAGACGGGCACTTAGTGAATCTGGACTAAAGAACTCAACCAATTGTGTCGATAAAGTAATTATGCTTAATATGAAATTTGCGACACCATTATTCTTGTTAATATTGTTCACTGCCTTTATTGGATCATTCATGCAATATGATGATGCCGATGAGGTTACAACCTCCCGTGGGCCAGCTTCGACAACTCTTGGCCAAGAAGGGCCATTGATGTATGAGTGTGATATCTAATTATTATATGTCTTTCATATTTTTAATATAATTGTGATTTTGTTTAGTCTTGGATAAAAATGCCTCGAATTAAAAATTACGAGGTTGAAAATGTTGAAAGCGAAAAGTGTTGTTGTTCTATTATTAATGATTGTTTCAAGTGTCGCTGCTGGTCAGGTTGTGGCATGTCCTGAGTTAAATAACGTGGATCTGGCCTCAAGCTATGATCGTGATGAGTATATAGAAGTTCATTCTGAGAGTTTACCAAAATTAACAAAAGAAGAGTTCTCAAAGTATCCAGCATTTAAAGAATTTGATTATGAATATTGTGCAGATGCACTAGTTCTTAAGCAATTAGAGGCAACTCAAACAGGAAATATCTATACAATAGTTATCTCTATGGAAGACCATTGCGATGGTGGGAATTCATATGGAAATATTCTCGACGAAAGTGGAGAAATTGTTCTTGGAAGTATCGGAGACTCTTTTATCTCATGTTTCTAGCAGTTACGCTTCCAAGGCTTTAAGCTTTTGGGACTTTCACTATTAGGGTTGTATTTTTAGCGTGTGTATCGAGGGTTAATTCTCCTTGGTTTTTTTCTAGAATACTCTTTGATATTGATAGTCCCAATCCTGTTCCTTTACCAACTTCCTTAGTTGTATAAAAGGGATCAAATATCTTCTCGTGATGTTCTTGTGAGATACCTTTTCCAGAATCTGTTAATTTAATAACCAACATTTTTCCTTCTTCAAAAGCTTTTATTCGAATCCATGAATCTTCCTGTCCTTCAATGGCATCATAGGAATTACTTAGTAAATTTAGAAATACTTGTGATAGCTGAACTCGATCAACCTTTACGAGAGTATCAAATTCTTCATCATCAAGACTAAGCTTTAAATCAATCCCATGGGCCTTAAACCTTTCACTACAAATTGATAGAGCATCTTGAAGAATATCTCGAATTGCCACCTCTATTAATTTTTCTCCATTAGAAGAGTCTCTTGAGACAATCCTCAAACTTGTGACAATTTGAGTAATTCTTTTCACTGTATCTGAGATTCGATCAAGATTCTTTTTTAATTCCTCATCACTTAAAGAATTACTTTGCATTTCTTTTTTTAGCTTAAAGACACTTCCGGAAATAATCGTAAGAGGATTGTTAATTTCATGGGCAATCCCACCGGCCATTTCACCAATTGCATTAAGTCTTGAGCTATAGATTAAGCTTTGTTGCGCTTCTTCAAGATCTTTCAGGGTTTCAAATAGTTCCTGGGACTTATGTTGTTCTCGGCGATAACTTCGATCAACAAGTTTTAATATTTGATGAAGAAGAAAACTTAGCATTCCCATGACCCAAACATGAAGAGCTATTTCAGTTACTGGCTTATCAGGAATCAAAATAAGTGAAGCAATCACATAACTTAGGATGCCATAAATAGTCGCGTAGATACTGTATAGATGGCCACGTGATACTTCAAAGAAGATCGAGCTACTTGAAACAATCATGATTAAATATAGAAACCAAAATGGTGAAAAGGGCTCTTTTACCAAAACAAGACTTAAAGGACATAGAAAGGTTAGTGTCGTAAAGTGCCTAAAGACTTCTACTGATTGGGATTTAGTCGTTCTTATACTGATTTGAGATAGAACAAGATTGTAAATGAGAAAGAATAAAATGAATAGGGGACCGATTAGATCGAGACCATTAGTAAGATTATAGATAAAAATTGAAAATGATAAAATGGCCGTAAATGAACCTAGGCATAGGTCCATAATTCGAAGGACTTCTTTAAGGCTAGAAGTCGCAGTTTTTATATTATCGGCCATCTTGAGTCCTAATAGTAAGCTTTTCTTCATTTTATAATTATTGTTTTAGGTAAGACAAATTAATTAATATAACAAACTATAACTTTATCTTAGGCCATATGTTATTGACTTATTAAACTGATATTTATCACTAGCTTTTCTTTGGTCTTATATAATGAGATATGCGAAAATTTTTAGATATTAATCGGAGGATGTCTTGAAAAAGGTTTATATCGCATTAGTTATAATCGTTCTTATTGCAGTGGCCATCGGTGCTAGAGTCTTTTATTTCAAAAAAAACTTTGAATTAATTTCTCCTAAAAAGGGTGATGTGGTTGAGGCGATATATGGACTTGGTAGAGTGGAGTCAGAACAGGAATTTAACGTAAAGATTGGAGTGTTATCAATAGTTGAAAAGCTCTACGTTAAAGAGGGGCAAAGCGTAAAGAAGGGAGATCGTCTTATAAGCTTTGAAGGTCGGGTCCTTTTTAAAGCTCCTTTTGATGGAACAGTTACTCTTGTTGCAAATAAAGAAAGAGAAATTGTACTTCCTCAATTTACAGTTCTTACACTTAAAAATTTAAATCAAAAATACGTAGAAGTATCACTTGAGCAAGATGCTGCTTTAAGAGTTTTACCAAAACAAAGAGCAAGACTTGTTTTTGAAAGTCAGTCTCAGCTTAAGTATGAAGGCTATGTGAAAACAATCTATCCTAGAGAGGGAGAGTTTATAACACGTATTGAAGTTGAAGGCCTTGAAAAGAGTATTCTACCTGGGATGACAGCAGATGTTGTTATTGAAGTAGGAAAGAAAAAGGATGTACTCCTCATTCCAGTTAAGGCCATAAGCGATGGAAAAGTTCTTCGCATGAGAAATAAGAAACGAGAAAAAGTGGATGTCACAACTGGAAATAGTGATGGCATGTGGGTTGAGGTCGTCTCAGGTGATATCAATTTAGATGATCTTATTTTCATAAAGAGGTAGTGATGCTCTTTCTTGCGATGAAGCAACTTTTTTCAAAGAAGAAGCAAACGTTTCTAATTCTATTAGGAATAAGTTTTGGAACCATGCTCTATGTTTCAATCTCTGGAATACAACTAGGGTTTCGCAAATATATTATTAATTCTCTACTAAATAATACGGCTCATATTCTCATCTCGGGAAGAGAGGATATTATCGATCGTAAACTTGTGGATGAATGGTTTTATGCTAATCAAACGGTGAGCTGGATTACTCCTCCTTATGGAAAACGAAGCGAAGCAAAATTAGAAAATTATCAAGGTTGGGCAAATCGTCTTTCAAACCATCCTGAAGTTTATGACTATTGCCCGCGATTAAATATCCAGGTCATGATTAAAAGAGGAGACCTTACTCATAATCTGGCCCTTGTTGGTACTGAGGCAAAACGTCAAATTAGAGTAAGTAAAATAGCTGATTATATGAGAGAGGGAGACTTCTCCTCTTTATCCAGTGGTGGGAATAAGATTATTCTTGGCGTAAAGGCCGCTGAAGAAATAGGTGTACGTGTCGGACAATTTGTTGAAGTGGTTACAGGATCTCTGGATCAAAGAAGTTCGTTTAAGGTTGTAGGGCTTCTTTCATTTGGAGATGAAAATGTTGATAAGTCCATTGCTTTTGCTCATATAGAAGATGTTCAAAAGTTAAATAAAACACCTGGACGTATCTCTGAGGTCGCAGTGGCCCTCTTTAATATGGATAAGTCTGGAGAATTGGCCGATCAATGGTCTCTATTAAGTCATGATAAAGTTGAGGATTGGCGAGAGGCAAATCCCATGTTTATGGAGATGATTATGATGCAGGATATGGTTCGCTATTTTATTACGATAGCAGTACTTATCGTTGCTGCTTTTGGTGTTTATAACGTACTAACAATTATGATTAACCAAAAGAGAAAAGAGATCGCAATATTACGTTCTATCGGCTATGCGCCTAAGAAAATTTTAGAGCTCATCATGTACCAAGGAATCTTCTTAGGAATAAGTGGTGGAATTTTGGGAATGATTTTAGGTTATGTTGTCAGTAGATTAGTTGAAAGTATTGAACTTAATATTGATATTGGTGGAAATAATCATTTATTAATTGATTATGCACCATCGACATATGCTATCTCATTCTTTGCGGCCCTTATCGCTTCTTTGATAGCAAGTTTTTTACCGGCCTTATCCGCAAGCCGTATGACTCCAATTGATATCATTAGGGGAGAGTGATGATTCGAGCAGACAATATTGTTAAAGAGTTTGGTGAACCTCCACAACGCATCCTCCATGATATTAGCATGGAGATTAAAGACGGGGAGTTTGTTTCAATTGCAGGCCGTTCTGGAAGTGGAAAATCGACATTATTATATATTATAAGCTCACTAGATGACCCAACCTCAGGACATATTTATATTGATAATAAGAATGTAACACATATGAGTGTTGATTCTGTTCATGAATTTAGAAGTCGACATATTGGTTTTATTTTTCAATTTCACTATCTATTGCCGGAGTTGACTGCTTTAGAAAATATCCTACTACCTCCCCGAAATTTAGGCTTATTAAAAGAGTACCAAAAACGAGCTCGGTTTCTTTTAGAGCAATTAAATATTGGCTATGTCGCAAATAAATTGCCGAGTCAAATGTCTGGAGGGGAACAACAAAGGGTTGCAATCGCAAGGGCATTAATCATGGAGCCTCGCTATATCTTTGCAGATGAGCCTACTGGAAATCTCGATTCCACTAATGCAGAAGTGGTAATGAATATTTTAAAAGAAACTAATGAGCAAAAGGGAACAACTATTGCTTTGGTAACCCATGATCGCGGCTTTTCTAAAATGGCCGAACGAGAAATCTTTCTAGTTGATGGCCATGTCTCAGAAACTTATACTGGTGCATGATCAAGTTGTTATTCCAAGTGAGAAACTATCTTTTAAATTATCTAAGTAGCCAGAATTTCATGAGATAATTGGGTGTTTAAAGATTTTTCATGGCCTAAAGAAGTTACAGGATTGGATATAATTATTCATAATCTTGATAATATTAGGTCATGAAAAATCTATCCCCGAAACTAAAGAAAACTATTTTAACAGGAGTTCTACTCCTTTCACAAATCAACTATGCTGCGACTTTTATTAAGGCCGAAGAAACTGCTTTCAAGTATATCAAGGCCACTGAAATCGTAAACGATCGCTATATCTTTGAAGAATGTCATGGAAATAGGGAAGAGCTAAAATGTCGAAATCTATTTTCTGATTATCGTACCTTTGCAAGAAGTGACATTAAGAAAATGGCCGATATGAATGGCCGCCACGCTCTTTATGCTGCCGGTGCTGACGTCGCTATTTTAGCTGTTTCAGCTTATCTAGGGTTAATTATCGGAGCAAAAGCAACAGCTGCTTATTATATTGGAACAGGTGTTAGTCTTGATGGAGGTGTCGCTGCTGCTGGAGGATTCTTCTTTGGTGCGCCGACTGGAACAGCTGCTGGTTCTGCAATGGCCGCAGGCCTTGATGAATTAGATCCTTTTGTTCATAGAGATATGTCTATTGCATTAGAACAAGTTATCGGAGTTGCTGATGAAGATGATCTTGATGATGTAGAAGCGCAAAGAAGAAAAGAAGGAATGATTGTTGAAATTGAAGATATTAATTTTGATCAATTAAAGAATAAAATAAAAGGTCAGCTAGAAGATCTTGATTAAAAAAAGGCCTCGTTTGAGGCCTTTTCTTTTATCTTTACTCAGTTTCAACTGCTGGAAAGTATACGTCTTGTTCCCCAATTTTATGATTTTTAGGGAATTCTTTTGCAAGCTCATCAATCGAATAAACACTTTCAGGAAGGTTTAGCGACTTTCTTAACTTCTCCATTGTCTCAGGTGCAAATGGTGAGAGCATAATAAGAATATTTCTTAGGATATAAAAGCTTGAATAAAGAGCATCAGTACGCTCTTTCTCATCAAAGCGATCATCGTGAGGTTTATACTGATTAAATAGTCCGTTAATAATACGAGCATAATTCTCTAGTGCACCAAGGGCCTTTGGGTATTCTCCCTTTGCCATAAACTTCGTATATTGTTGAACGATCTTAAGAGTCTCTTTTTCTGTCTTACCAATAAGCTCTCCCTTAGGAACCACGCCACCAAATTGCTTGTGACAAGCTGAGATTGGTTTTTCAAAAGAGGCATTCATTGGACCTGCAAGGAATGCATTCTTGGCATTGAAAACTTCAAAATCAAAGTTAGAAGCTTTCTCTGAAAGACTTAGAGTTGAAAGGAAGTAGCGAACTTGGTCTGCCGAGTATCCCATCTCATCAATTAATTGATCACCAGTATAGAAGTTTCCTTTCGACTTACTCATTTTTTCACCATTAATTTGTAGGTGAAAATTAGAGAAGATATCTGTTTGTTGGAATTCCCCTTTAATCGCTTGTCTCATTGGGTCTTCTTGAGCACCAAACCACATCGCACCTTGCATGAGAACGTAGAAGAAAACATTATCAGTTCCAAGGAATTGATAAATATTGGCATCAGGGTCTGTCCAAAAATCCTTATAAGTTTGCGGATCGAGTCCTTTTTTCTTAAGAGCTACTTTTGTAAAAGAAATCGGTGCAATTAAAGACTCTGGCCAAACGTAGAGAGTTTTTCCTTCCATCCCTTCATCAAGGTCAGTTGGAACAGGGATTCCCCATGAAACATCACGAGTAATCGCTCTATGTGCCCAAGCATCATTAAGTTCACACTCAATACCTTTATCAGTTAATTGTTTCTTACCTGTTTCAAGGTCAGCTAGGTTTTCAAATTGAACAACAACTTTCTTTCCTGGAGCGTAACGGCTCTTGTGCTTTGGAAGATCTCCCTTAATTTCTTTGTAATCTGCTTCTGATTTATTAGAAAAGATCACACTTGGATAAACTGTTCCAAATACTTCTTGAAGAACTGGTTTTCTCCATGTCTTTTGCTTTGTATCTAACCATTCTATAAGTTGGTCAGTCACTTTCCACATATTTAAATACCAGTGATCAGTTTCTTTAAGAACAGGAGTTGCATCACTTACTGTTGAAACAGGGTTCTTTAATTCATGTGGATCATAATTTTTCCCACAAACATCACATTCGTCACTATATGCTTTTGTATTTGAACATTCACTATTTGGACATTCACCTTGAACATAGCGATCAGGAAGGAACATATTTAATTCAGGATCAAACCATTGCTCACTTGTCTTCTTATCAAGCATCCCATTACCATGCATCTTTCTTAAAAAGTCTTGGCATAGTTCTTTATGGGCCTCGTAATTTTCTTCACGAGATGTTCCTGTATATGTATCAAGTCCAATAGAATAGCGCTCCATTGTTTTGGACTGCTTAGCATGAACTTCACCAATAAATTCTTGTGTTGTTTTTCCTAGCTTCTTTGCTGCTACTTCACTTGTTGATCCATGATCATCAGTACCGCAAACAAAGAGAACATTGTCTTGACCGATAAGAAGTTTTGTCCACCTTGCATAAATATCAGCTGGAACGTGTGCACCTGCTAAGTGACCAATATGAACTGGCCCGTTTGCGTATGGCATACCTGCAGTTACGACTGCCTTCTTAGGTCTTTCAACGCGAGATAAAATTGTCGGAATGTCCTGTTTTGGACGCATGTTTTTCTTTTGATTCTTGTCATTTGTCATGACAAATAATTTAACATTTGGAGCCTAGCATCGTCTATACAAAAGCTCCCTCGAGATTGAGGAGGGCCTCTTTCACTTGAGCTCCTCCAGCATAGCCTGAAAGTTCACCGGACTTATTTATGACGCGGTGACAAGGAATCAGGATGCATAGCGGATTTTTTCCGTTAGCACTTCCTACAGCTTGGACGGCATCAGGTGAGCCGACTTTTTGGGCAATATCTGAATAGGTCGTAGTCTTACCATAGGGAATATTTAGAAGCTCGGACCAGACTTTCTTTTGAAAAGAAGTTCCTCTTGTTAGAGTTATTGGCAGCGTGAATTTCTTGCGGCTACCTGCAAGATACTCTTCAATTTCGCCTTCTGCATCGTGGAGATATTTGATAATTCGCTGATCATCATCTAGATGTGGAGGGTCGAGTTCTTGGTCTTCCCAGCCCATATAGGAAATTCCATTTGGATTAGCACAAATATAGATTGTTCCAAATTTCGAGTGATATTCTATTTGTCTTTCAGTGAAGCTTCCTATCATAGAGAAGATTATAGCATTCTTAAATCTTAAGAAGAACTTATGTTTTGCCAAGTTTGAGTGAAGAAGGAAGAGGAATATTAGAAATAATTTAAATATGATCCAATTGTATTATTTTTGCGTATATAGTTTTATAGGTTAAAGTTTAATTATTATTTATACACTGGAGTTATAATGAAAAGATTTATTCAGATACCTTTACTAACCTTAATTATGTTCTTTAGCGCTCAGGCCAAGGATGTTGAGCTAGGTCAAAAAGTTCCTGACTTCACAGTTAAAAATCATAAAGGGAAAGACTTTACTATGGCCTCACGTAAAGGCAAGTGGACAGTTCTTTACTTTTATCCAAAAGCTGGAACACCTGGATGTACTAAACAGGCTTGTGCCTTTCGCGATAGTATTAAATCTATTCGAAAGCTAGGAGCCGAAGTCTACGGTATAAGCGTTGATTCGGTAAAGGATCAAGCAGAGTTTCATGAAGAGCATGCCCTTACTTTTGATTTACTTTCTGATGAAAGTGGGGAAGTAACGAAGAAGTTTGGTGCAAAGATGGCCGTCTTTAATATGTCAAAAAGATGGACCTTTATTATTGATCCTAATTTAAAAATTGTGGCACTTGATCGCGATGTCGATCCGATGCTAGATGCTGACAAGGTGAGTAAAAACCTTGCAAAATTACAAAGCCAAAGCGGAAAATAAATCCTCAATAAATCAAATACAGTAATTTAGAACTAGTTCTAAGTTACTGTATTTATTAAAGATCTTTATATCTATTGAATAACTTAACTTTTCTTATAGTTAAAATCTATCATTAAATAGACAAAATAGAATGTATTTAAAAAGACTCATTCGCAATAATAGTTTCAACGAAATTATGGTTTTTTATTTTTCAAAGGAGCTTTAAGCATGAAAAGAAAACTTCCTTTGCTGATTGCCACTTTCGCACTTCTGAGTTGTGCATCAAACTCAGGGGACGGGATGCAACAGCAATTTGCAAAAGGTGAAGCAAAACCAAATTCATTTTGGTGGCCAAACCGAATCGATCTCTCTCCACTGAGACAACACTCACCAGAGTCTAGTCCTTTAGGAAGTAACTTCAACTATGCAAAAGAGTTTAAGAAATTAGATCTTTCTGCAGTAAAAAAAGACATCAGAAAAACACTAACGACATCACAAGATTGGTGGCCAGCTGATTACGGTCACTATGGGCCTTTCTTTATTCGTATGGCATGGCACAGTGTTGGTACATACAGAAGTCACGATGGCCGCGGAGGTGGCGGCGGTGGTCAACAACGTTTTGAACCACTTAATAGCTGGCCAGATAACGTATCTCTAGACAAGGCAAGAAGACTGCTTTGGCCAATTAAAAAGAAATATGGAAATAAAATCTCATGGGCCGATTTAATGGTTCTAGCAGGTAACGTTTCACTTGAAGATATGGGATTCAAAACAATTGGATTCGCCGGTGGACGTACTGATGATTGGGAAGCTGACCTTGTTTACTGGGGACCAGAGACTCAATGGCTTGCTGGAGACAAGAGATATAAAGGTGATCGCAAGTTAGAAAAACCACTTGCAGCAGTTCAAATGGGTCTAATCTATGTAAACCCTGAAGGACCAAATGGTAAGCCTGATCCACTACTTGCGGCAAAGGATATCCGTGAAACATTTGGAAGAATGTGAATGGATGATGAAGAAACAGTTGCTCTTATCGCCGGTGGACACACTTTTGGTAAGGCACACGGTGCCCATAAACCACAAGACTGTTTAGGGCCAGACCCAGCAGGAGCACCAATTGAAAACCAAGGTATTGGTTGGAAGAATAAATGTGGAAAAGGACACTCTGAAGATACAATTACTTCGGGTCTTGAAGGTGCATGGAATGCAACTCCAACTCAGTGGACAACAGGTTATCTCGATAATTTATGGGCATTTGAGTGGAAGCTGACGAAATCACCAGCAGGTGCTCATCAGTGGATTCCAACAGATGAGGGCGCAGCGGAGATGGTTCCTGATGCTCATATTAAAGGTAAGCGTCATGCTCCAATTATGTTCACTACAGATATCGCACTTAAGAAAGATCCAGCTTATGCAAAAATTTCAAAGGCCTTCTTAGATGATCCAAAGAAGTTTGAGTTTGCATTTGCAAAGGCTTGGTTCAAACTTACTCACCGTGATATGGGGCCAAAGGCTCGCTATATTGGTAAGGAAGTTCCTAAGATGTCATTTCAGTGGCAAGATCCAACTCCAAAAGGAAAGAAGATCTCAAGTGCAACAGCTAATAGTATAAAGAAAGCTGCACTAAAGTCGGGATTAAGTGTATCTGAGCTTGTAAAAGTTGCTTGGGCCTCAGCTTCAACTTTCCGCTCTACAGATATGCGAGGTGGTGCAAATGGTGCACGAATTGCTCTTGCTCCTCAAAAAAGTTGGGAAGTAAATAATCCTAAACTTCTTGAAAAAGCACTTCCTAAGCTTGAAAAGATTAGTAAAAGATATGGAGCTTCTCTGGCAGACACTATTGTGCTTGGTGGTGCAGCAGCTATTGAAAAAGCAGCTCGTGATGCTGGTGTAAAAGTCAAAGTTCCTTTCAAGTCAGGAAGAGGGGATGCGACTCAAGAACAGACTGATATTACATCTTTTAAATTCCTTGAGCCAAAAGCAGATGCTTTCCGTAACTACTACACTGAAGAGTCAGGAAGAACTCCAATCTATATGCTAATCGATAAAGCAAATATGCTTGGTCTAACTGTTCCTGAGATGACAGTTCTAGTCGGCGGGATGAGAGTTCTCGATGCAAATGCTGACGGTTCAAAGCATGGAGTTTTCACGAAACGTCCAGGAAGATTATCAAATGATTTCTTTGTAAATCTTCTAACAATGGATAATAAGTGGGTTAAGTCGAGTATGCCTGGAATTTATGAAGGTCGTGATCGTAAGACAAACGAACTTAAATACACAGCAACTCCTGTTGACTTAGTCTTTGGTTCTCATGCAGAGCTAAGAGCTGTTGCAGAAGTTTATGCTTCTAACGATGGTAAACGAAAGTTTGTAAAAGACTTCGTAAAGGCTTGGACAAAAGTCATGCAAGCAGACCGTTTCGATCTAAAATATAAATAACTAAAAAAATCCTGACCGAATATTTTCGGTCAGGTTTCTCTTCTTATGAAAATATCCATTCTTACAATAGTATTACTTTTCCAATTAAATACTTACTCGAAGAATTATCTCGTTAAAGCATACGAGGTGAAGGGGAGGGAGACAATGTTCTTCGAACCCAGTTATTTACAAATTAACAAAGGCGATACTGTAACTTTTAAGCCAATGGAGAGTTTTGCTCACCAGCCTCAATCTATTTTCTCTCCAGATGGTGAAAGAAAGTGGCAAGCTGAAAAAGGGAAGTCAATTACTGTAAAGTTTGAAAAAGAAGGTATCCATATCTATAATTGTAAATTTCATTTTGTCATGGGGATGGCCGGAATTATTCAAGTGGGGAAGGCCACTAATTTCGAGCAAGCAAAAAACTTTATTAAAACTTATCAGACGAAAGTGGCCATGAGAAAAGAACGATTGATTAAAAACTTAAATCAAGTGAAAAATTAATCTTTTGAATAGGTTTCAACAAACTTCTTTATATGATCAATATTCTCAAGAATATACTTAGCTTTTGTTAGGCCAAAACTAACAACAGTACCATATTTCTCAAGTTCATTACCTTCTTCATCAACTTTGTAGATCTTTAAAATCTTATTTCCCTTAAATTCCTCAACAGTTACGTTATGTGGTGCTAATTCATCGCTCATATTTGTCTCCTTAAGAAAAAAATTATCTTTATCTATGTTAAAATAATTCGAAAAGAAAGAGAATGTGAAATTAGAAAAATAATTATTAACCTAAACGATTAGGAGTGATTTATGAATGAAGTAACAAAGTTACTTAAAGTTGCAGATGAAGAACTTAAGTATATTAGCCTTAAGGATCTATGTGAGAAGCACAATGTTGATTTAAATAAACTACCGCATACGGTAAAAATTCTTTTAGAAAATATTGCAAGAAGAGTTGATGGGAAAGATGTTAAGGACTCTGATGTTGAGGCCCTTGCTACATGGCCAAATGATAAGGATTCTTCGTTAGCATTTATGCCTGCAAGAGTTTTAATGCAAGACTTCACTGGTGTACCAGCTGTCGTTGACCTTGCTGCAATGAGAAGTGCAATGGCTAGAAATGGAGGAGATCCAAAGGCCGTGAATCCATATGTTGGAGTTGATCTTGTAATTGATCACTCAGTACAAGTTGATAACTTTGGCCATGCTGATTCATATGAAAAAAACTTAGAATTAGAATATGAAAGAAATGCAGAACGCTATGCCCTTTTAAATTGGGCCCAGCAGGCCTTCAAAGATTTTCGAGTTGTGCCTCCAGGAATGGGGATTTGTCACCAAGTTAACCTTGAGCACCTTGGTCATGTTGTTCAAAAGAAAAATGGATGGGCACTACCAGACACTCTTGTTGGTACAGACTCTCACACGCCAATGATTAATGGACTTGGTGTTCTTGGTTGGGGTGTTGGTGGAATCGAAGCTGAAGCAGCAATGCTTGGTCAGCCAATGTTCTTACCAAAGCCAATTGTTATTGGTGTTAGAACAATCGGTAGCTTACCAACAGGAGCAACAGCAACAGACCTTGTTCTAACTCTTACTGAAAAACTAAGAGCTCATGGTGTTGTTGGTAAGTTTGTTGAATTCTTTGGTGATGGGCTATCTAGTTTAAGTATTGCCGATCGCGCTACACTTTCTAATATGTCGCCAGAGTTTGGTGCTACAGCAACGCTTTTTCCAGTGGATCAAGTCACACTTGAATATCTTAGAATGACTGGGCGTGGAGAGAAGGTTGAGCTTGTTGAAAAATACACAAAAGAGCAGGGACTATTTAGAGAAGATGGTGATGTGGAGCCAAAATTTAGTGAAATCCTTGATCTCGATTTAAGTAAAGTTGTTCCAAGTCTTGCTGGCCCTAAGCTTCCTCAACAGCGAGTGAATCTTTCTGATGCTAGAAAATCATTTGATGATAATTTCAAAGTTAACAAAAACGAAGGCAAGACAATTAAGCACGGTGATGTTGCAATTGCGGCAATCACTAGTTGTACAAATACTTCTAACCCGTCTGTCATGTTGGCCGCAGGCCTTGTCGCAAAAAAGGCAGTTGAAGCAGGATTAAAGACAAAGCCTTGGGTTAAGACTTCTCTTGCACCAGGTTCTCGAGTTGTGACAAATTATTTGAAGAAGTCAGGCCTTCTCCCATATTTAGAGCAACTTGGTTTTAATCTTGTTGGTTATGGTTGTACGACATGTATTGGAAACTCAGGTCCTCTTCCAGAAGAGGTATCTAAAGATATTAATGAGAATAATTTGGCCGTTGTTTCTGTTTTATCAGGGAATCGAAATTTTGAAGGGCGAGTCCATAGTCAAATTAAGGCCAGCTACTTAGCTTCTCCACCTCTTTGTGTGGCATACGCTTTATCTGGTACTTTCTTATGCGATCTTTCTAAAGAAGCAATTGGACAAGATGAGAATGGAAAAGATATTTTTCTTAAAGATATTTGGCCAACACCTGAAGAAGTACATGAATTAATCTCTTCTTCTGTATCAACTGAGCAATATGAGTATGAATACGGCAGAATCTTTGCAGGGGATGATAAGTGGAAGAGTATGGCCTCTCCAAAAGGTGATCTCTTTGAATGGGATAAAGATTCTACTTATGTGCGTGAACCTAGCTTCTTTGTCGACCTTCCAAAAGATCCTGCCCCTCTTAGAGATATTGAAGGAGCAAAGATCATGTGTCTTTTAGGAGACTCGATTACAACGGATCATATTTCGCCAGCTGGCTCAATTGGAAAAGATTCACCTGCAGGACAATACCTAATTGAACAAGGTGTAAAGCAGAAGGACTTTAATAGTTTTGGTTCTCGTCGAGGAAATCATGAAGTCATGGTTCGCGGAACTTTTGGAAATATTAGGCTTAAAAATCAAATGGCCCCTGGAACAGAAGGGCCTTGGACAACTCATCTTCCTAGTCGCAAGCAAATGAGTATTTATGATGCTTCACTTAAATATCAAAATGAAAACGTACCTCTTATCGTTGTGGCCGGCAGTGCATATGGTTCTGGAAGTTCAAGAGACTGGGCGGCCAAAGGAACTAATCTGCTAGGGATCAAGGCCGTTTTAGCTGAGAGTTATGAACGTATCCATCGTAGTAACCTTGTTTGTATGGGTGTTCTTCCTCTTCAATTTAAAGAAGGAGAGAGTATTGAGTCCCATAAAATAACAGGTCTTGAAACTTTTAATATCATCGGTGTCGACGGTGGTGTAAAGCCAGGACAAGACTTAAATGTTGAGATGATACGCGAAGATGGAAGTGTTGTTGAGTTTGCTGTTACTTTAAGAATTGATGCTGCAGCAGAAGTAGACTACTACGAACACGGTGGAATCCTACAAATGGTTTTAAGAGAGATGCAAAGTTAAAAATCAGCGTAAAATGTGATGAAAAATCTACATTATAGATAAAGGATTTGAGAATCTTAACTATTTTAGTGATAATAATAGTTCATATGCGCAAAAATACTTTTTTATATACAGCAATCATATCAGCAGGTCTTCATGGCCTGCTGCTTTTTGCATCTTCTACTCAAAGTAAAGAAGATAGCGCAAATCTTCATTATTCAAAGAATCAATCTCAAAGAATTCAAGTTAAGCGTATAGTTAAAATAAAGAATAGCCTTGAACAAAAGGTAGAAGAGAAAGTTGTAAAGAAGGCCAAGAAAGTTGTTTCTAAAAAAAGGAAGGTTGTAAAAGAGCATAGTCTTGAAAATGCACCTAATCCAAAAAAGGTCGTTAACAGTGGACAAGAAACGCAAAAGGCAAGATATCTAAAGAGAGTCAGAGATGAAATTCTTGCAAGAAAGCGCTATCCTAAAATTGCAAAAATGCTTAAAAAACAAGGTGTTGTGGATATATACTTTGAAGTCTCATACCCAAAGAATCTTTCAAATATTCGAATTAAAAAAGGTAGCGGCCATGCCATCTTAGATAAGTCGGCCCTTGAAACCATAGAAGACTTAAACGAGCTGCCTGAGATGCCTGACTTTTTGAAGTCTGAAGTTCTTAAAATTGCGATCCCAATTAAATACGAATTATTGTAAAATCAATATATTGTAATATCTAGCAAGTGCTTGAAAAGCATTCCAAAAATTGGTTCATTTATGGTAGTTTGCTTCCATGATAAAAAAGTTTGATGGCCAATACACTCTTGTATTTTCGATAGTTTTATTAGGCCTTCTCTCAAATTCAGCTATTTTTGCACAAGACGTAAATCGTCTTGAGTCGATTTATATTACCGATGAAATTGAAAGTGCCCAAGAAGTTCAATCTAAAACTCTAGGCTTACAGGATGAAGTAAGCTCTGATGATTTAGAAGAAGAGGTTGCACAAAGTTTAGATGATGTCTTAAAGAAAACAGCAAGTGCCACAACAAAAGGTGGACCGCGCTCAATAGGTGAGACTCCTCAAATTAGAGGGCTTGAAGCAAATAAGATATTTGTTAATGTGGACGGTGTCAGTCAAACCTTCTTCTTTTCAAACCACAATTATTCACATCTTGCTATTGATCCAGACAGTATTAAAAAAGTAGATATCTTCAAGTCGAATACAGATTATTCTCAAGGGATTAGCCTTGGTGGAGGAATGTCTTTTGTCACAAAGGATGGGCGAGACTATTTGGCCAGAGGGGAGAAAGCTGGAAGTATTTTAAAGTACTCTTATGAAGAAGCCTCTAATTTAAATGGGCAGGCCATTAAGACATTTGGTCTTATTGATAAGGGAGACTATCTCTTAAGTGCCAATGTAAAAGATGCAAAAGATATCAAATTAAGTGATGGATCGACGCTTAGAAATTCAGAGTTTGAAAGTTTAAATTTCTTGTCTAAGTTTTCTTTTGATTTAGGAAAGGCAAGGAGATTAAAAGTATCTGGAGAGCTCTATGAGCTAGAGGATGATTCGCCTCTAAATGCAACTCTAGATCCACCAAGCTCCCTTACAAGTCTACAGGGTAAGACAAATATCAAAAGGCATGCTGCAACTCTAAATTATATATCTACTGATATAAATGGATTAGTTTATTATTCTGAGCAATTCAATAAACAAGAGCGTGATAGTGATAATCGCACTGAAGAAAGAAATATCGAAACGATTGGAGCAAGAGCAAAGAAGAAGTTTAAAATCAATGATGAACTTTCTTTCTTTATTGGCTCTGATGCAACGATTGATAATGTGACTGGTAAGAGCTCAAATGAGAATGTCTCAGATTATCCAGATGGACAAATAACAGAACTTGCTGCCTTTGGAGAAGTTAATTATAAAGTTGGTGGGGTGACAATTGCTCCAGGGATTCGTTTCAGTGACTATGAGCTAGAGTCTAAGAAATTTGATTATCGTGATGTTAAAGATAGTAATCTATCATCAAAAGTTTTAATTAATTATGAAGTAGGTGGATTGAATCTCTTTAGTAGTCTTTCTCAAGGTTTTAATAGTCCTGATGTTCAAGAGGTTTATGCTACAGGGCTTCATCGTCCAGGAGATGGTTTCTTTATCTCTGATAATTACTTTGTTTCCAATTTAAACCTAAAACCTGAAACATCTGAAACAATAGAGTTTGGTGTCGAATTTAAAAAACAATTATTTTCAGATTATGATTTACTCACTTTTAAGGCGAGTGGCTATAAATCTGTTGCGAAAGATTATATTGATCAAGAGATCACTGATTACGCAATTGTGGACGGTAAAAACGGAACAACGCAATTTGTAAATCGTGATCGAGTTTCATTGTATGGGCAAGAAGTGGAAATCGGTTATCTATATGACCAATTAGAGGTTCGTGCAAATTACTCCAGAAATGTCGGTTGGGATGAGTCCAGAGAGATTTGGCTTTCAAATATGCCGGCCAATACATATTCATTTGGTATTAATTATCATCTTGATCAATATGGAATTAAAGTTGGATACGATGCTGTAATGGCAATGAGACAAGATCGAGTCAATCCAAATACTCTTGAGCGTACAACTGCGACAGCAGGCTATACACTTCATAATATCTTTGCCTCGAAAGAATTTAGAAAAGGTGCCCTTGAAGGGATGACGCTAACAACAAGACTTGATAACTTAACTGATAAGTCATATCGTAGACATGGCTCTTATATTCCTGAAGTAGGACAAAATTTTAAATTAAGTATTCAATATAAGATAAAACATTTTTAACAATTCGGAGTTTTTATGAAAACACTTTTGGCCTTATTATTTACGGCATCTAGCTTTGCAATGATTCCACAGGGGACTTATCTTCTTGATCGTATTGAATGTACGACAGGTGAGACTCTTAAACTTGGAGGTGCATTCATGAGATACAATGTAACTCTTGAAGTTAAAGAAGAAAAAGCTGAAATGACTGCAATTGCTAAGAGTGCAAAGTGGGCACCATATCTTCTAAACTGTACTCAAATCAATTCAGGAGATTTTAAATATGTTGGTCCAGGTCAGTATCAAGGTGGACTAGAAATGTCTTACGTAGATTGTAACCTTGGAATATGGGAAGGAATACTTAAGAAGCAACATTTTGGTGTAGAATCTAATGGTTCAATCTTTGATTACGAGTACAATGACGGAAAGCTTATTCTAAGTGTAAAAGACACTTTTACAAATTATAAGACATGTCGTGAAGCTGGTGGATCACCAATATACTACTACAATAAACAGTAACAACTTAATAATAGGGCGTGATAAAAGTCACGCTCTATTAGTCCATAAATAACCTCTTGAATAACTTTCTCTATTTTTGTATGTAAGGCTTACATAAAAGCTCATTTTTTTATTATTTTCATGTATAAGAAGCACATGAAAAAACTAATCTTAATAACTTCTTTATTTTTATCTATTAACACTTTCGCAGATTGCGAATTTGATACATATATTCACACTTTATACGACTATGATAGTTCAATGAATAATTCATGTGCATCATTTGTTGAAGTGGCAATGAAAGAGAAGGGATGTAGTGAAGACTATATTTCTCAGCAGGAATTTTCAAATATTCGATCTCTGTCTGAAGGAAGCTCATTTATGTGTTTTGTTGAAACACAAGGTGGTATTTATCAAGTTCAGGCATCTCAAATGGCCGAGCCAAATATTGCTACAATCTTATTTTCACGCTTTGATTAGTTAAAAGTAAAACTCCTATGGTTGTGTCATCTTTGATGGCACAATAAACTTATCAAAGTCATCAGCACTTACTAACTCCAGTTCAACTCCCGACTCTTTTAGTGTGAGTCCTTTCTTATGAGCATTTTTAGCGATCTTTGCTGCGTTATCATAGCCAATATGTTGATTGAGAGCTGTAACTAGCATTAGAGAATTATTTAGATGTTTTTCTATATTCTCTTTATTTGGCTCGATTCCAATAACACAGTTATCGTTAAAAGATTCCATTGAATCAGCAAGAAGATTTAGCGAATGAAGAAAATTATGAATCATGACTGGTTTATAGACATTGAGTTCAAAGTTTCCTTGAGATCCAGCAAAGCCAATGGCCGCATCATTTCCTAGTACTTGGACACATACCATCGTTATGGCCTCGCATTGAGTAGGGTTCACTTTACCTGGCATAATTGAAGAGCCCGGCTCATTTGCAGGAATAGATATTTCTCCAATTCCACAGCGTGGTCCACTTGCAAGCCAACGTATATCATTAGCAATTTTCATCAGGGCCGTCGCAAGTCTTTTCATTGCACCAGATCCTGCAACAATTGCATCATGTGCTGCTAGTGATTCGAATTTATTAGCTGCCGTAATAAACTTCTTACCAGAAATTTCTGAAATCTTTTTAGCGACTAAGTCTGCATAGTCTGGGTGAGTGTTTAGACCTGTTCCTACAGCTGTTCCACCAAGGGCCAATTCTCTTAAGTTATTTAGAGTGTATAAAATGTCTTTCTTTGCACTTTTAAGTTGTGCTGTATAACCAGAGAACTCCTGACCTAAAGTTAGGGGAGTTGCATCCATTAGGTGAGTTCTTCCAATCTTAACAATATCTTGAAAGTCTTTTGTTTTCTCATCAAATGATGAAATAAGTCTTTCGAGACTAGGAATAAGCTTATCTTCAATTTGCTCAACAGCTGCAATATGCATAGCTGTTGGAAATGTGTCATTTGAAGACTGTGATTTATTAACGTCATCATTTGGATGGATAGGTGATTTACTTCCCATCTCTCCACCTGCTAATTCAATTGCGCGGTTTGAAATAACTTCATTGGCGTTCATATTTGTTTGAGTTCCAGAGCCTGTTTGCCAAACGACAAGAGGGAAGTGCTCATCTAATTTGCCAGCAATTACTTCATCAGCGGCTTGAATGATTAGATCAACCTTATCTTTAGATATCTTCTTAAGCTCTAGATTGGCCAGGGCCGCACCTTTTTTAAGAATACCTAAGGCACGGATCATTTCTCGAGGGAAATGGTCTGAGCCAATTTTGAAATTTTGAAGTGAGCGTTGGGTTTGAGCACCCCAGTAGTGATTAGTTTGAACTTTAATTTCACCATTACTATCTGTCTCAATTCGATAATCCATAAGCATCCTTTTTCGTCTTTTTTGGATTATCTCATGCTAAGAAATAGAAATCATCTTAAATATACTACTGTATTATAGTCGAGTTTAAGCACTTCGCTTCTTCTCATCTAAGATTCGATCAAGCCCATCAAAAACACATTCACTTGCTCTTTCCATCTCATTGATGCCATCTGTAATATGCTCAATATTTTCTTTTACATTACTTAGATAGTCGAAGATATGCTTTGTGCCATTGTGAACGTGGGCATGGTCACTTTCGATGTGAGAAAAACAACTCAAGTGTGAGAAGCTTTCTTGACCTTCTCCTTGGTAATACCACTTACCAAGACGGCAGTTATGGTGGTCAACAAAGTCGAATGTAGGTTTCTCTTCAATAATTGAAATATAAGTATTAATTTTCCAAATGACATGATCTAGTTTTGCTAAGCTCATAAAGATCTCATCATTAGTTGCACTAATATCATTAAGTGCATCTTTATTTTTCACCGTTGTATCTGCAATAGTAGTATTGAAGTTATCAATTCGAGTATTAATATCTTTTGTTTTTCTCAAGGACTCTTGTGCTGAATCTTGAAGTGTTTTAGATATTGTTGTGAAGTAATCAGTTTTCTCTTTAATATGATTTAGTAAGTCTGTCGTAGAAGTTGCAAGTTTTTGGACTTCCTCTGCAACAACAGCAAATCCTTTTCCTGCTTCTCCTGCTCTGGCCGCTTCAACGGAAGCATTAAATGAGAGCATCTTTGATTGAAAAGCTATTGTAGAAATTCCTTCAATCGCTTCTAAGATTGCATTTACCCCTTCTTCAATATCAGTTGAGGACTTTGAAGTATATTCCATATTACTTTCTAGGCTCATAATATCATCTAAGATCTCTTTAGAGTCTTGGCGGATTTCATCCATTGAAGAGTCAACCTCATTGAGCTTTTCTAGCGCTTGATAACTATTTTCAACAGAGTCACCCATATTCCCTTGAATATTAGTTAAGCCTTCTTTTAACTTGTAATTTTCATTTTCAAGAAGTGCTATCTTTCTCTTTAGAAAGTCATTTTCAACTTCTAATGTGTTTACACGTTCAAGGTTTTCTTGAAGGGTTCTCTCTTGAACAATTTGTTCCTGAATAAGAGTTTTAACCTTCTCATTTTCAACTTTCTTTGAGTGTTGCTTTCTAAATTTTAGTATTCCCATAAACCTCTTTTCGGCTACTATTGGGACTACATTAAGAAAAAAGATATGATTTTTATCAAGAAATAAAGGAATGCTATTTAACTAACATCCCTTCTAAATATATTTATTAGTCTTTAATACTGATGATACAGAATTTTATTAGTTCTTACTGATTGATTTTAGAATTCTTTTCTCAAGTGCTGGTTTTGTTAACCCTGTTCTTCGTGCAATTTTTGTTGCCTGATCAAGGCTTAAACCTTCTTCTAAGTGTAGGTGAGTGAGGTACCATGCAGAAACTCTATTTCCACTTGAGCAGTGAATATATATTTTCTTATTTGGATTATCCTTTATAAGCTTAGAAACCATTTTTAAGGATCTCATATTGATTTCTTTCTTATTATTAAAGAAAGGAACGTTGTAATATCTCAGGTTTAATTCTGAAACATACTTTGCTTCATTGTAGTCTTTAAACTCATTTGGGTTTCTTAAGTTTACAACTATTTCATATCCTTCTTTTTTTACATTATTAAGGTCTTCTTTTGTTGGCTGTGCTGCAATTGCAAGATTATCTACATAGACAGTATTTTGAATGACTTGGCTATCGCGAACTTCTTTTGATAACTGAGCTGTGCCTGAGTCAAAATTTGAGCAAGCTGTGAGAAATAGAGAAAATGTTAATATGATAATTCTTTTCATTGAAATCCACCTTTATATAATTCTAACTTAGATCATATTACGTATAATGCGGAAATAATTTGATAGAAATCAAATATTCTTTGATATTTCATCGTCTAAGGTATTAATAAAAGGATGTCCTTTCTTATAATCTTCGGAAAAAGTTTCTGATTGCCACTCGTTGTATTTTATTTAAAAATTTATTATGAAAAGAAAAACACAGCCAATTCTAAACCCAAATGTCTTAAAATTAAAAGAATCCGCAACTCTTGCAATTAATATGCGTGCCAGAAAGGCCAAAGCAGATGGCCTTGATATTTGTCATCTTGGATTTGGCCAATCACCGTTTCATGTTCATGAAAAAATACAATCTGAACTCGCTAATAACTCACATCAAAAAGATTATCTACCAACCAGAGGTCTACCTAAGCTTTGTGAATCAATTGCAAATTACTATAACCAAAAATTTGAATACAACTTGGATGAAAATAGAATTTTAGTAGGGCCAGGGAGTAAGGAGCTAATCTTTCAAGCATTATATGTTTTAGAAGGTCCTGTAATCGTACCTGCCCCTTCATGGGTTAGCTATGGTCCACAATTAAATATCAAAGGTCGAGAAATTGATCCTGTTATTACGAGTGTCGATAATTCGTATAAATTAACGGCAAGTGAACTTGAAGAAGCATGTCAGAGACATATTGATGAAAAACAAAAAATTCTGATCTTTAATAGTCCTAGTAATCCAACTGGGGCCGTTTATAACAAAGAAGAGATTGAAGAGTTAACAAGAGTTTGTCGTAAGCATAATGTTATTGTTATTGCTGATGAAATCTATTCATTAATTAATTTCTCAGGAAGTAAGTTTGCAAGCTTTCATCAAATATATCCTGAAGGAACACTAATCTCTAGCGGACTATCTAAATCTCACGCTGCCGGTGGCTATCGACTAGGATTCTTATATGCACCTGAGGGAATGGAAAGTGTAATTAAATGCTTAAGTGCAATGATTAGTGAAACATTTAGTGCCGTATCAGCTCCAATTCAGTATGCTGCTGTAAAGGCTTATTCAATAGATAATGATATTGATAATTATATAAGAACTTGTACTAGGGTTCATGAAGTTTGTGGAAACTACCTTCATGATCGTTTCAAAAAAATGGGACTATCTTGTTCTCATCCAAAAGGTGCTTTTTACTTATTTCCAGACTTTGGAAGTTTTAAAGAGAAATTAAAAAGTAAGAATATCCACAACGATGTGGAATTATCAGAATTTATTTTTGAGAACTATAATGTTGCACTTTTGCCTGGTAGTGATTTTTACTTCCCTAAGGATGCGATGGCCGTAAGAGTCGCTAGCGTAGATTATGAAGGTGAGAATGTTTATAAAGAAGCAAGTCTTAAAGATTCAGATAGCCTAGATTATTCTTTTGTTGAAGCGAATTGTCCTCAACTTAAAAAAGCATGTGATCGACTAGAGGAATTTCTAAATACTCTATAAAGCTATGATAGAATGGTTAGTAGAGTTTAAATAATTCAGCATGGAGAGTTAAATTGAAAATTGTCGTTACAGGCGGACCAGGTGGTGGAAAAACTACGGCCCTAGATCTATTTAAAAGAGAGTTAGTCACTGCAAAACTTGCGATTGTTCCAGAAGCTGCTTCTTCGATTTTTCAATCTGGTGTTGAAAGAGATAAACGTCCTGAAGTTGTTAAAGATATTCAAAAAATGATTTACGATTATCAAGTCAACTTAGAGGCAATTTATGAAAAGCAAAAGAAAGACCATATTCTTCTGTGTGACAGGGGAACTCTTGATGGGCTCGCTTATTGGCCTGCTGGTGGAGATGAGTTCTTTGATAAAGTTAAATCAAATTTTCATGACGAATTAGAACGATATGATGCTGTTATCTTTTTTGAAACAGGGGCATGTTCTGGTGGGGATATTACTTCAAATAATATTTATCGCAATGAAACGAATAATCAAGCTATCGAGTTAGACCGTAAATTAAAAGAAGTATGGTCGGCTCATCCTAATTTCTATGTTGTATCGAGTAGGGATTCATTTATGCAAAAGATAAATGAGGGGATTGAGATTCTAAAACACGTCGTAAAATAATAAGACTTTATTTACAAAATAGTCTCAACGTGATTCCAGTGGTTTATATTGTGTCTGGTAAAGCTTTTATCGTTTTGGTACCGTAAATTGGTACTTTTGCATTGTTTCTTATTTAATGGTTCGGTATTGTGTATCTTACTTTTATCGGTTTAACAGATAGAGGAGATAACCATGAGAGATGAAATATTTATTGCTTTAAAAGAAGTTATTAAAAGTCGTGGAATGAATTATAAAGAACTTGCCCTTGAGCTTGATATGTCTGAGTCTGGACTAAAGAAGTTAATGGCTTCAAAAGATTGTTCAATGAGTAAATTAGATCAAATCTGCGATATACTTGGGATGAGTTTTTCTGATCTGGTTGCTATTTCAAAAGATATTTCTGATTCAAATTTAGTCTTAAATAAGAAGCAAGAAGACTTATTCTTAAAGCATCCAACACATTATCATTTTTTTACAGAGTTAATGGCAAATAATTATGAGTGGCAAAAGCTTATGAGGATATTTCAATTATCAGAAAAAGATTGTCATTCAATTCTAAGAGCTCTTGATAAAGTCGATTTAATTGAATTTGGATCAGGTAATAGGGTTAGGCCTTTATTTAAGGGAACTGATATTAGTATTTCGGCGCAACTTGGAGAAAAAGTTTCCTTTAGTATCGACCGTGCTTTCTTTGATTATGCGCAAAGTGAATTTAAAGCAAAGAAGAGAACTTCTCACGGCGGGCGAGGAACACTTTATCTAAAGAAAGAAACTCTAAAAGAGATGCTTGATGCTTTCAATGAAGTGTCACACGAGTTTGCAAAAAGATCAAAAAGAGAAGAGTTACTTTATGGGCGAGATGCTCTTGAGGAAGTGACACACTTAACATACGTTGCCTGTGGATTTAGGCCATTTGACCATACCTTTGATAGTAAATAATATATTGGTGAATCAAATACAGAAGAGAAGATAATGAATAGAGCATTAAAAAAAGCCTACTTTGTTGAAATAAATAAAGCAAAAGATCTTTATAATAAGAGGTTTTACGACCAATCTTTTAAAAACTTAGAAAGGGCCCATATATTGGGACAACAATCACTTCTTCCTCACCTTGAAACTCATTGGTGGATGTTTAAGATAGGGGTTAAGCAAAGTAATAATAAGGAAATATTTGGTCAAGCTTTAAGAATATTTGCATGTTTTCCTGGATATCTTCTTGGATGGGTTCCAAAGGGCAATACTGGTGGCGCCAATATTAGTGCGGTTAAGCCGATGCCAATTCCAGAAGAGTTTTCTGATTTACTTAAAAGCTATTCTGTTTGGAGAGATGTCGCTATTAGGCTCACTATATTGATTAGTATTTTGAGCGCATACTTCTTAGTGAAATAATTTAGGCTCTATATTGAGTATTCAAAATTTTGACTTTCAATAGAATTAATACTTTCAAATGTCGTTTGAGCAATATTTGTTAGGGCCTCGTGAGTTAAAAAAGCTTGATGTGACGTAATAAGGGTATTTGGAAAAGTCATTAATCTTGCAAGATCATCATCTTGTAAAACATCCATTGAATGATCATCAAAGAATAGGTTTTCTTCTTCCTCGTAAACATCTAGGCCTGCGGCCAAGACCTTCTTGTCTTTCAAGGCCTTTATTAATGCTTTTGTATCAACCAATCCGCCTCGGCTTGTATTAATGAATACGACACTATTTTGCATCTTAGAGATACTAGAATCATTGATAAGATGGTATGTATTATTGTTTAGAGGAATATGAAGTGAAATGATTTTTGAAGAAGCTAGAAGTTCATCGAATTCAACATAGCTAACTCCCAGTTCTTCTAATTCACTGTCTTTACTCAAGTCAAATGCTAAAACCTTACAGCCAAATCCTAGAGCAATCTTACAAAATGCTTTTCCTATTTTTCCTGTTCCAATAACACCAACAGTTTTTTGATATAAGTCAAAACCAACTAGGCCATCGAGATTAAAGTTATTTTCTCTAACTCGATTATAGGCTTTATGAGTCTTTCTATTCAGAGTTAAGATCATGGCCATTGTATGTTCGGCGATGGCCTGTGGTGAATATTCCGGAACTCTCGTTACAGGGATACCTTTTGACTTTGCGTGACTAAGATCAACATTATTAAAACCTGCACATCTTAGAGCGATAAGTTTAATTCCAAAATCACTTAGTTGATCGATTACATCTTTATTCACTTTGTCATTCGTAAATACACTAACGACGTCATGACCTTTTGCAAGAGTGACCGTATCAGAATTTAGTGGGCCACTAATAAAAGTAATAATGTGCTCATTTGCATAATGTAGTAAGTATTCTTTTTCAAAATTGTGGGCACTAAAAACAATTATTTTCATAATGATCTCATCGTTGGTGGTACTCTAAATACTATCATTTGAAATTAATATTGTGCAAACTCAAAGCTTTTCATATTCTTTAGTACCTGAGTAGTTAATAATCAATTTACTCAAAGCGACATTGCTTAATAGAGAATATTTACATTATGTTTTTTTAAAATTGAGCATATAGCTGTTATAATCCTTAAATGACACATGTCTAAGTTAAATAAGGTAGCGCTGCTTAAAAAAGGAGTAAAAAATAAAAATAAGAAAACTAAAGCTAGGAAGTATGCGAAAAGACTTTTATTTTCATCTTCTCAACACAAGTTGGTTGAAGCTGGTTCTTATTGTTTTTATTCTATATTTTATCGGAAACGTTTTCTTTGGACTGCTCTTTACCCTTATCCCAAACTCAATTGGTGGAGAAACACCTAGTTTTGAAAAGGCTTTTCACTTCAGTGTTCAAACCATGTCCACAATTGGCTACGGTGCCTTAAGTCCTACTGGTACACTTGCAAATTTCCTCGTCTTAGTAGAGTCATTTATTGGAATAATTGCAGTTGCAGTTATGACTGGTATTGTCTTTGCAAAACTTAGTCGCCCAAAAGCGCGAATTCGCTTCTCAAAGAATGTTCTTATTACAAAGCATGATGGAATTAGATCTGTGTGTTTAAGAATTGGGAATACAAGAGGTAATGATATTGTTGAAGCAAAGGTTCACCTTTCTGCTCTCTTTAATGAAGTCACATCTGAAGGTGAGAAAGTTAGGCGTATCTACAATTTAGATCTTAAGCGTGATTATAGTCCTTTCTTTCGTTTAAGCTGGCTTATTATTCATCCCATTAGTGAAACAAGCCCTTTATTTGATTACGAGAATTCAGAGCATAAGCTAGTTGGACTCATGCTAACAGTAACAGGACATGACGGAACATATTCAACCACTGTTTATGATCAGCATCTCTATAGTAGAGAGGATATCGTAAAAGATAAGTACTTTGTGGATATTATGAAAGAAGTGACGACAAACACTTACAGAATTGAATACGAAAAATTTGATACATTAAAAGATTGATCTCTTTGCTTATTTAAAATACGCCAATAATTAGAAGGAAGAATTGAAGTGGTTGGAATTGTTTTTGCCTTGGCCATCATAACGGCAATATGGGGGGATCAAATCCATCCTCCAAAAAAACTCATTGAAAGTGTTGAGTATTCACTTGATTTTGCATCACTTAATCACACTCTAGAGGTTGCGGATGAAGTTATCGAATACCAACCAACAGGCCTTTCGTATTCTTCGATTCGCCTTTCCCATAAAGACTTCACAATCGGTGTTAGTTTACAAAATCCAATTAGCGAAGAAGATAAAACGAAGTCAAAAGGTGAATCAAATGCCACAGATATCCAATTATCTTCGACATGGGGAAGGGTTTACTATGAACTCTTCTATCAAGATTACAAAGGCTATAAGATAGAAGGCTCAGACGACGGTATAAGGTCAAATATTTCGAGCTTAAATTATGGTGTGACAGCAGTTTATTTCTTTAATAAGTCCTTTCGGCCTGCAACTCTATTTGGCCATACTGAGAAAAACCGCTCTCCTCAAAAGTCATCAATTATTGAAGTTAATATCTCTGATGTTAAATTTGAAAGTAATGAAAGTTTAATACCTACTGAGCTTCAACCCAAATTTAGTGGTTTTGGGGAAGTAACAAGAGTCGACGCTACTCAGTACGCACTCTCTTATGGTTATACGAGACAATTTCAACTATCTAACTTCTATCTTCTATTGAAAGGG